>JAZJXO010000005.1:201746-219206 GCA_040390855.1 Pseudomonadota bacterium | reverse complement strand
ATACTCCTTAAGCTACAACCTCAAATCTGCGCCATAGGCCCTGACGGCGAACATTGCCTGGTCAAAGGACCATGTTGTCGACTGGCATTACATCGCGTCCGGCAAGCCCATGCAAAATGGCTTCGTGGAGTCCTTTAACGGGCGGATGCGGGACGAGTTGTTGAACGAAGCTCTGTTCTTCGGCATCGAACATGCCCGTCAGGCCATCGTCGAATGGGCAGACGACTACAACGCAGGTCGACCGCATTCGGCGCTCGGCTACCAGACACCGGCAGACTTCGCCGCCAAACTCACCGCAACAGCCTGTCACCCTGCGCTTGGTGATGGCACCGTGTGCCAGCCTGTTGCTCAAACCGCCCGAGAGGGCATAATCATGCCGTGACTTTAATCCCCAATGGGGGAAACTTCAGTGGCAGGTCAATTTCGATTGTGGTGAGAGGCACCGACGTTTCACTTCAGTGCGAAGCGATTTGTCCGTCGACGTCGATTGTATCGACGATCTATTGCGTTGATTGGCATAAGTCTTTGTGACGTCGTTCAGTAGTCGAGCTGAAAATCGCCATTACGCCTCAAGGATTTTCTTGCAAATACGCGGCAAAGACTCGGCATTCAGCTTGCTTGATGCGATATCCAACCGAAGAAGGTCATCTGTCAAATAAGGATGGAACTTCTCGGAAATCAAATTCGGGTCGGATGAGAACAAGTCAATATTTTCTCCTCTCGCGATGGCCTTCAATGTATCGGCTGGCGTTGACTGCGCCTCGCTAAATGTCCCCTCGATAAAGCCGTCATGCACATGAACGCGACATCCTTGCGAGCGGAGAGCAAGTGCAAGTGTTTCAGATTTGATGGTTCCGAGGCGGGTTGCGATGAGGAATTCGCTGTCCGCAGCTTGGACAATGCCGCCAGTATCGAAGCGGATCTGGGCATAATTGCCACGTGCCTCATCGAGAAGCTCGAGCGCGGTGCGGTCCATGTAACCCGGCCGTTCCTGGGACTCCAGAAGCTCGAACATACGTTCGATGACCCGGTCGTGAATGATACCGGGGTCACCGCTAAATCTTGGCGGTACGCCTGCTTTCGTGGGTGTGACAACGACAACACGTTCTAGATCGTGAATTTCCTGAACATGCCATCGCCGCCCGGAAAATATCAACTGCATGCCGGGTGCCAGAATATTGTCGATTGAGATTGATCCGAGTGTCTTTCCATTCGCCACAATCCGGTATTCTTCCGGCGTCTCGAAAACGGCGAAGAAGCTATAATGATCCGTCAACTTCTCGCCAGCCTCGCCAAGCAGCAGAATACCCTCCTCACCTTGTTCGATGAGCGCTATACTCGGACGCCCGATTGCGCGAAGCACATCGAGTAACATTGCCGCCGAAACGGATCGGAAGGGGCCATGCTGACAAAGGGTCTTGTAGATATCGGTAGCCTTTGCGCCACCCCACCCTGATATTACTGAGAGAATTTGATGAACCAGGGTGGAAAGATGAAGCGCGCCAGGCTGCGGCGGCTCACACCATCCCTCGAGGAGAAGCTCGATCATCGCAACGGCGCGCACGAGGCCAAGTCGAAGCCCGTCTAGAACATTGCTGTCCGCGCGCAGTCCGGTTTCTATAGCGTATTGCCGCAGTATGGCGGGTTTGCCCTCTCTTCGTCCGGAGCGTCCCAATCGCTGACGAAGAGAGGCTACGCTGAAAGGGGCACCTATCTGCGCGACACAGGTCACATCTCCGATGTCGATCCCCAGCTCGAGCGTTGATGTACAAATGGCAGTGGTCGGTAGCTTGCCTTCCTTGAGCCTGCGCTCCACGAACTCGCGGTGTTCGCGGGAGAGGTTCGCGTGGTGGGGGTAGAACTCCTGCGGCAGATGCGCTTCCTCGCATAGCGTTCGAAGCCTGTCCGCATAGATCTCGACCGACTGGCGTGTGCCAGCAAAAACGAGGTTGTCACTCCCGCGCAAATGCGTAAAGAGGTGGTCCGAAATAGCCCTAACTGGCGCCGGAACATCCTCATCCTTGTCGCCGGAAACATATCCGCGCAGCTGTATCTGCAGTTCCGAACCGCCCTTGTCCACCTTTATGACGTGGACGTCGTCGGGGGCAGCGGGGCGCAAATATTGGCGGGTGAGAGCCATATCGCCAAGGGTCGCCGAAAGGCCAATGCGGCGGATGGGTCTCCCGACGGCAAGCTCCAAGCGGGCAAGCAACGAACGAACCTGGATACCGCGCTCAGTATCGAGAAGGCTGTGGAGTTCGTCGATGACGACCGCACGGGCATTCTTGAAGAGACGCGGAACTTCCAGACCGCGCCGGACGAACAGGGCTTCCAGCGATTCAGGTGTAATAAGTAGAATGCCGCGCGGATTTTTGATCGCCCGCGATTTTGACGAGGCGGCAATATCGCCGTGCCAAGGCACGACGGGAAGTTCTGCTTCCCGGCAGATATCCTCGAGTCTTCGCGCCTGGTCAGATATCAGCGCCTTGAGAGGGCCGATATAGAGGAGGTCGAAGCCAGAGCCCGCCGCCGAATCATCAAGCACCTGCGAGATGAGCGGCAAAAATGCGGCCTCGGTTTTTCCGCCGGCCGTCGACGCCGCAATGATAAGGTCCCCCTTATCTTCGGCTAGGAAATGAATTGCGAGAGCCTGTATCTCGCGCAATTCCCGCCAGTCTTGCGCACGAATCCATTTCTGAACGGGCCTGGCAAGCTTGTCGAATGCTGACGTCACAATCGAAAGCTCACCATTTCACCACCCTCCGGGGGCGCTCCGCCAACGCTCTCATCGACATCGCTCATGTCTTCACCACCGTCCGCACCGATATCGACATCCGACACCAGATCCGGCCAATTGACGTCGGGGTTCTGCTCGAGAACGGCCAGGAGGTTAACGAAGGCCGTGATGGTGTTTCCTGGGGTCCGGAAGTACGCCTCACCAATGCGCTCGGCGCAATGGGACATGAAGGCTTCAAGCGCCTCATCAGGCAGGATATTGCCGCTGTTCTGCATTATCGCTCTTATGTTCGAGAACAGAATGAACAAATCTTCTGGAGTGAGGTTTGCCAAGCGAATGACCGGTCCCGACAGATCGACCAGTCCATCCCGGGCGAAGCTGTTGGCGGCAAGCCGCCTCTGAAGCGCCTCGTAGCTGTAGAGCCCGCGCCTCGTATTCATCAGGAACTCCGGTGTCCCTCCCATGAGAAAACCGATATGGCTGGCGCTACCCTGAAGCACGTCGTTCAGAATGCGCAGGATCTGTTCGTAATTCGCATTTCGCGCCTGAGCCGAACTGAGCTTGTAAAGATTGACCATTTCATCCAGGCCAACCAACAAGCCTTTGTAGCCTGCGGCCTTAACGAATGACGACATGAGCTTCAGGTGATCGTAGATGCTGGCATCATCAACAATCGTGCGCACGCCGAGCGCCTTACGCGCATCCGTTCGGGTTGAAAACTCGCCACGCAGCCATCGCAGAGCCGAGGTCTGAAGTTCCTCATCTCCGGCCTCGTGTCCTTCCCAGTAGCGCGTAATGACCGTTGCGAAATCAAAGCCGCCCGTCAATTCTTGGATATGAGATAGCCGCTCGTGAATGACGGCCCCCGCCCTGACGCCTTCTTTTTCCGCGTCATGATGCGCCTGACTGACGAAGCGTTCGACGACGCTCGCAAGGGCACCTCCCTCGGCCTTTGTCCTCGTTGCCATATTTTTTGCCATTTCGGCGTAGAGACTTCGCGCTTGTCCGCCAGTGGCATGAATACGTCTGTCCGGAGCGAGATCGGCAAACATCGTAACTAAACCCTTTTCCAAGGCGACGAGCCTGATGAGGTTCATGAAGAAGGTTTTGCCAGATCCGTATTCGCCGATAATGAAACGGATAGTCGCCCCTCCATCTGCTATATGATCGATATCCTTAACGAGCTGTTCAATTTCCATGACACGACCGACTTGGATGTGTCGAAGCCCCTGTTTCGGGACAACGCCCGCGCGCAGAGCCTGAATAATTGCATCCCGCTCGCGCGGCTTGATATTGGTCATACTCATGCTCCCACTTCTTTTTTCAGCGCGGTCGTTATTTCCGGCGACACATCATATCCGTCATATTCATCTAGCAGGGCTTCCTTGTATCTCTCAAAAGCCCACTCATTGAGTGTTTCTAGCGCGCCTGAGGGCATAAACCCATGCTTTCTGGAGAGTTCCGAAAACTCTTCTTCTGACCAGTGTTGCCGCTCGACGATCTCTAGGACAAGGCCAGCATGCTTCGCACCTAGACCCGTCAGGGCTGTAGACAAAGCGTGCGGCGCTTCCTCGCCGGTCTCTTCAGGTTCATCGACCGAGAAGATATCGCCCAGAACCGATGAAACACGCTTTGTATCAGACCTGATGGCCGCAATTCGCTCAGGGTCAAGCCTGGAGGCCACCACAGTGGGTTCTCGTGGAATACTCTCTCCCGGGATGCCTGGCTCAGCGTCCCGCATGGTGATTGGTCCGTCAAGAATGCGACCAGCATGCAAATCGCTGTAAGCAGTAGACGGATCAATGCCCAAAGCCTTGTAGATTTTTTCGATCCCGGCCACCTCATCCGACTGGATCACGCTATCCGCATGGGCGATGGCAATCACCACCGCCCGGATTGATGCCTGCTGTTCGAGGCCGATGTCTTTCAGCTTCTGCCTCAGAAGCGACATGTTGGGTGGCACCGCGATAAGCCAGTCAAGATTGGCAAGAAGCCTTTTATGCTCCTGTGCGCTCAGCTCTTTCGTGTTCACGATGCGATTGCGCAAGGCCGAATGCTCAGCTTCGGCAACATGTCCGTCGGCATAGGCAACGAATGTCCCGATGGTCAATTCCATCAGTGATTCCAGGAACCGCGGAGAGACTTCTTCGAGTTGTTCGACCTCCGCGCCGAGTTCGAATATGACGACGGGCTCTTCGGCCTTTGGGGCACGCAATGCGAAGCGCGGATCGGGTGCCATGCCGAACCCGACGCGCGCAAGTACGTCGGCAGCATCCCTCAGTTGGCGTCTGCTTATCTTGCCATTTTCTCCCTCCTCGAGTCTGGCGATGACATCCGTCACAGGCGTAAGCCCGCCGGCATCGACCCTAGAGCGAGCCCAAGCCCTGAGTTTCTCCAATTCAGCGGAAGGAAAGAGTTGGCGAAGATCCGCGGGAAGCAATGCATGGGCTTCCAGAGCGCCTCTTCCATCCGGCTTCCGACCGATGAAACGCGAGAACTTATCCAGTTCGTCCATCACTTGGTCGGCGATCTTCTGAGCGATATTGATTGGTTTTTTTAGATTGGAGATATCGGGGATCGGCTGACCATTCCATGTGGGGCTGATTTCCACATTAAATTCGCTGGAGGCGGCTCGGTAGCTTTCACTCAATATCTTTTTAGGTGCCTGAACCTTCAACCCACCCGGAAATTGCTCATCGAAGCGAAGCTTAAACAGGGCTTTGAATTCGTCTGGGCACCGCGTTGCGGGAGTGCGGAGGATACGCTCAGGGTAACACATTAACCAACTGAGCACCCATTGGGATGAAAGCGGTTCCCCTGTGACGATACTGGTGCCTAAAGCAACCTTGAGAGAAAGCGGAATTTCCCATCCCGAGTTTTCGAAGATTGGTTCTTGAAGCGCCTTTTCATTCAGGTCCAGCTTTGCAACTTCAATGAAACTTCCGAGATAACGCCGGCCCGACCCGTTGCTTCCATATAAGTCTTGAAGCCGGTAAACTTCGTTGAGGATTTCGCGTTTTTCATCATTGGATGGACGATCGACCAAAAATCGCCGCTCGAGACCATAGAAATAAAGAAACATATATCCGGCGTCGTAGGAGGCATCAGAACTCCCCCCCGCCAACCAATCCAGATAAGTGGCACGGCATACCGCGGGAATGTCGGAATATCCCGGCCAATAGGGAAGTGCTTTCCCCTCTTTGTCGGCGCCGACCCTGGCGACAGACAGCGAAGGGTCAATATATGCCCGGCACTTGTTGTATCCAACCGAACTCAATTGAGGAGGCGTGCCGACATAGATCATACCTATGAGACTGCGGCCACCGACATTGACGACCTCCCCTTTAGGAACCCACTCCGTCGGACCTTTGGGCTTAAGCCAACCAGCGTTCTTTGCAATAGCGCCATGGGTCGACGAATGCGACCCCTCGCTTGATATTTCTTTTGGCAGCCGCATTGATCCAATCGATTTTGCATTTTTCTTTGCCGATCGCCGACGCTCGCCAAACCAAACCAATAGGCCCGGAACAACAAGGGCAAACAGCATCTGAAATCCGTCGGACCAACTTCGAAGAAGGATCACGACAACAAACATGCAAGCAAAGAAATAAAGACCGTATAGTGATGTAATGCGAATGAATGTCACTGTGGAATCCGAATAGAACCGATAAAGTGAGGACTCTTACACACCCACCAAAGCTATCTGTACACAAAGCTACTTTCTATTCAAAATGTCCTCTCGCCGTGCGGAACCGGTCAACCAATTTCTCAAAAATCCTACTTAGTTCATATTTTAGAGTAGCTGACGTCTGCGCAGCGCCATTTTTGAACTCGGAATGAAAAATTGAAGGGCGGACCAGTGTCATCTCTACGCTTGCCAAGCTGTTGAGCTTGAAATTAGCTGTAAGCTTGGACGCTCTGGCTAAAAATTTCAGCTTCGTCTGAGGGCGGATTGACTGATCGGGAAATGAGCTCCAATGGGTATTTCGTTCCCAAGAGCATCAAGTGTTCCCCGTCAGCACCTATAACCTCAAATCTGTGCCATAGGCCCTGACGGGGTACATATTGGGAATTTGTGATGCCGAGATCGTCAGTATGAGCACCAATCAAAGCATCTAACCTTTGCTCCGAACAGCAAAATTGCGAGAAGCATTGATCGCCCCCACTTGAACTTCTAAAGCCGCACGCTCCGCTACGAGATTTTCAATCTTGCTGTGCAAACGACTAATCTCGTCTCGATCATGACGCTGATTACGCTCATAAGATTCTGCGATCTTTTGTGCGGCACGCAGATCACTTTCGGCGCCCCTCAGCGCCTCTTTAAAATTAGAACACTGCTGATTTAATTCAGCCACCAACTGACCAGACTCTTTCAACGCGAGAACTTTCTCGTTTTGATCGCTCTCCAATTGCGCAACGCGTATAGATGAGGCTAGAAAATTTCTCTCGAGTTCTTTGAATGAGATCAGCATTTTTTCGCTTTTCGCACTCATTACTGTTTCGCTACCGCAAGCTATAGACCAGCATTTCTGTGCCACAACGAGCATCTGCGCTGCCATCTGCTGAGACGCTTCCTTGATCTCATCAGACAGCGGAAAAGGCATTGGTATCGTTGTTTCTGTAGATGCGGATATCTCGCCAGCCGCCAACTTAATAACTGCAGTGATCCTTTTAATATTGCCGCCGCCAAGCTGTTGCTGAACTTTATGGGGCGATAGCTTTCCACCCCCTGTCATTACAACTCTGACGGCCTCAATGATGTCGGAATCAGTGTATTTGGCTCGACGTGACATTGTGCAATCCGGATGCTGGGCTACTGTCCGAGAAACACAATAATTTACTTCATCGATTCTAATGACTCTTACTTTTAAAAAAAGTTGAGATCAAACGGCTCATTAAAAATATCTACTTGCGGGCATTTAGAAGGCTGCATTCGCCTACTGACTTTCAAATATGGATGATAGTTGGCGGGACTCAGAGCCAACAGCTCTGTATGAGCAAATCCGACTGAAGTTGAGATCACCACGGCAACAGAGTTACTTGCCTCAATAGATTTCTGGGTTTTGATCGCGGCCTTGAACGCATCAAACATAGTCGGCCAGAAGCGCATCAATGCACACATCCGTTATGACGGACCATCACATCATCCAAATCCAAATGATTTTGGCGCCCGGGAGTTAGCGTAAAAGACACGCAATTCGCAATTTATGGGGCGTTTTCCGTTGCCCAATTCGCAATTTATGGGCGCTTTTTGGAGGCTATTCGCATCTTATGGGGCGATTTTTCGAGTTATTCGCATCTTATGCGAACAATCGTCGGCTCCATGCGAAATTCGCAACTTATGGGCATCATCACAGGTGAGACCGGACTGATTGGCTGGGGCGGGAGGATTCGAACCTCCGAATGACGGAATCAAAATCCGTTGCCTTACCACTTGGCGACGCCCCAACAGGCCCTTGAGGCAAAGCGGATTTGCCGTTCAAAGCGCGGCGGAAGATAGCGGCATCATGGTTCTAAAGCAACCAAGCGGCGCGTGAAAAAGCGCGGCAAAAAAGGGCTGAAGCGGGGGCTTGCGGGGTCTGAGCGCGGAGGCTATAACGCCGCCTCCAGTTGGAGCGGAGTGTGGCGCAGTCTGGTAGCGCACGTCGTTCGGGACGACGGGGTCGGAGGTTCGAATCCTCTCACTCCGACCAACTTGATGATGCCACCCATCGGCATTTCCCGAATTTCCTGCATATTCTTGTGATTGACGAACGCATTAAGTCCTGTGGCTCATGCGCCACTGTCCCTATTTGACATGCCCCCCTCTCTCCCTATTATGCGCCCTGCTTGATGGTTCCTGAGGCGCGGGTTTCGGCTCGTGATCGAAGGAGGCAAGAGGGAACAGGGTGCGATTTCCCGATACGAAATCAATGCCCTGACTGCCCCCGCAACTGTAAGCGGCGAGGTCCCGTTCAGTTAAGCCACTGCTGTATCCGTTTTTTCAAACGGGTTGGCGGGAAGGCGGAACGCGACTGACGACCCGCGAGTCAGGAGACCTGCCACTGAGCGCGTCAACTGCCGGTGGCCGGGGTGTGTCAACGGGGCGGTATCCGCTCATCCGGACATCCCCCCACGAACTCCCTATCGCGTCACCGGTCCTTGCGGCCGGGGTTGGCCGCGATCGACTTCGGGGGTTCTTATGAACAACTCACATTTCGGGACATTGTCTGTCCCTGCTCTTCTGCTTGCACTCTCTATCACGCCTGCTCTCGCTGACGACGCTGCGTCGACCACGCAGGAATTGCTCATCACCAGCGGCACGGAAGCGCGACCGACGAAAGAAGTGGCAAGCTCCTACACCATCATCTCCGCCAAAGACATCGAGACCTATCAGTATCGCTCGGTGGTGGACGCACTGAAGACCGTGCCCGGTCTTGCTGTCGTGGAATCGGGCGGACGCGGCGCGCAAACATCTGTCTTTACGCGCGGCGCGAACTCCAACCAGACGCTCGTGCTGCTGAACGGTCTTGCTATCAATGATCCGTCCTCGCCCGGTGGTGCTGCAAACCTCGCCAATATCCCGATGGAGAATGTCGAGCGCATCGAAGTCGTGCGCGGCGCACAGAGCGCGCTCTATGGCAGTCAGGCCATGGGCGGTGTCATCAACATCATCACGAAGTCGGGCGGCGACACGCCGATCTCGACCCTGAAGGTGGAAGCGGGAACGCTCGGTACGATCAACACGAGCGCCAGCACCAGTGGCGATGCAGCGGGTACGGAGTATTTCCTCTCCGCCTCGCGCAATGCGACCGACGGCAATGACGTGACGCCCGCGTCTCTGCGTGGTGCCCAGCCGGAAGAAAAAGACGGGAACGAGGCTTACGGGTTCTCGGGCAGGCTCGGTCTTCCCATCGGCGACATCGCTAAATCGAACCTCTCGATCGAATATACGAGCGCGAATACGGACATCGATGACTCGGGCTCGGATGCTTTCTTCGCTCCGACCTATGAGAACTATTACAACCAGATCAAGACAACGCGTCTGCTGCTCGGTGGCGACATTAGCGGCTCCTATTTTGATGGAAAATACCGCCCGAAATTGTCCGCCGGTCTCGTCCGTACCGTCTCAAACTCGTATGACTACGCGGGAGCAAATGACTCGATTTACTCCTATGAATTGGGCTATTCGGGCGATACCACGACGCTTGGCTTCGACAACGCCTACGACATCGCAGAGAACAACACGCTTACGTTCGGCGTCTCCTATCAGAAAGACACCTATCGTTCGACGGGCCATCGCGATCTCAGCACTGTCGGCTTCCCCTTTATCATCGTGCAGGACGCGGACGCTGACACGTCATCAACCGCAGCCTATCTCGGTGATCAAATCACGCTTGCCGACAATTTTTTCCTGACACTGTCGGGACGCTTCGACATGCCGGAAGATTTCGACAATCGCTTCTCCTATACGATTGCGCCGGCCTATGAGATCGACGCGACCAACACACGCTTTACAGCAAGCTATGGAACGGGCTTCAAGGCACCATCGCTCTATCAGCTATTCGGCTATGATGTGTCATCGAGCGTTCCTCCCTCCACCTTCACCGGCAATCCGAACCTGAAGCCGGAGACAAGCAAGAGCTGGGACATTGGTGTCGAGCAAGGCTTGCTCAACGATAAGTTGCGTCTCGGAGCCACATGGTTCAACTCCGACATCAAGAACGCGATTGTCGTTTACTTCTTCGGCGTCAACTCATCCACCAAGAACGCCGACAACCTGTCAACGGAAGGTCTTGAAACTTTCGTTTCCTATGACATTTCCAAAGACATCAGCACACGGATTTATTACACCTATACGAAACTCGACTCGGATGCCTTCACAACCACGATGGTTCGTCGTCCACGTCACAAGGTCGGGCTCACCGCGAGCTGGACGCCGATTGACGGCACGGTTCTGTCAACCAACACGCAATGGATCGACAATTATCGTGATATTCCGCGTACCTATCAGTTCGGGCCGATCACGTATGTCGATCCCGCGCCCTATACGGTCGTGAACATTGCGCTGAGTCAGAAACTCACCGATGCACTCACGCTGACAGCGGGTGTCAACAACCTGCTTGATCAGGAATATGAACCCGCCAACGGTTTTGAAGCCGCAGGTATCGAGGCTCTGGCGGGGCTTGCCGTGACGTTCTGATCGTCAGACGACGAATGAAAAAGGGCGCGAGGGGTTGGACCTTCGTGCCCTTTTTTGTGCCCTCGCAAAAGCGGGGACAGGCAAGTTATACATCAAGATCGGGGCTCGGATTCCGTGCGATTCTTGCAAAAGATCGAGTGTTTCCATGTCGAGATCGTTGGTTTTTCGTTGACAGGTTCCAAGGATGCGGCGGGCCGAGAAATAATCAGGCGGGGATAGAAATTTGTTTCCAAGTTATCCGGTCGTCCTCTCCCGCAGGATGGAGGGGTGAGGCGGGCCGAAGAGACACTCACCTCCCTGTGAAATTCGCTTTTCGTTTTTCGACGAAATGGGCGACGCCTTCTTTGAAGTCGGTAGTCGCAAAACTTTTTTGCATTTCACTGTCGCCGACTTCCATGGCCTCGTCAAAGTTCTGGGAGAGAGCTTTCCAGATCTGGGCTTTCATCACGGCCACGGAGCGGGGCGAGACGGTTTCGGCAAATATGCTCGCATAGTCCATCACGGCAGACATCAAATCGTCCTGCGCGAAGACTTTGTTGACGAGGCCGATGCGTTCTGCCTCGGTGGCCGTGAATTTGCGAGCCGACATCAGCAGGTCGAGGGCATGGGCGGGGCCGATGAGGCGTGGCAGGAGCCATGAGATGCCGTGTTCGGCGATGAGACCACGCGGGGCGAAGGCGGTTGTGAATTTTGAATCAGAGCCGGCAAAGCGCATGTCGGCATAAAGTGCGAAGACCAACCCAAGGCCTGCAACGGGACCGTTGATCGCGGCGATGATCGGTTTTCTAATCTGGAACAAATAGCCGAAGCGGCCACCGTAATGCGGGCTTACATCCGGCCCCAGACCGCTTTTGAAATCATATGTTTCTTCGCGGACGGCGGCGATTGTTTCGCGGCCTTCACTGTTCGTCGGTTGGATCGACTGAAGGAGTTTCATGTCTGCGCCCGCGCAGAAGCCGCGGCCTGCGCCTGTGATGACGATGACGCGGACTGTATCGTCTTCCACCGCGTCATGAAGTGCGCGTTTGATGCTTTTTTCCATCGCGACCGTCCAAGCATTCAGTTTATCCGGACGGTTCAATGTGATGAGGCCTGTGCGGCCCTTCACTTCATAAGTGATGTCTTCGTAACGGCTCACTTTTTCTCTCCCCTTATACCTTGCGCATTTCTGCTTTTGGGCGACACTTTACTAAGTTCAACCAACTTTTGGCGCCTTCATTTTTCAGGACGAATACCGGACATGACACTTCCCCCGATCAAGATGCCCGACAAGGGAACGGACTGGGACAGCCTGAGGGCCGATATGCAAGCACGGGGCGGCAAGGACGCCAAATGGAGAGACGGTAAAACGGCGATTTATGTGTTCAATGCCGGACCTGATGTCGAGCGCGTGCAGAAGGAAGCCTATACGCTTTACATGTCGGAAAACGGGCTTGGGCCTGCGGCGTTCCCCAGTTTGAAACGTATGGAAGATGAAGTGGTGGGCATGGGGCTCTCGCTGCTGCACGCGCCCGAAGGGGCGGCAGGCAACATCACATCGGGCGGCACAGATTCGATCACTATGGCGATGAAGACGGCGCGCGATTATGCGCGTGCTGTGAAGGGCCTCACCGGTCCACTCAATGTCGTGCTACCGCGCTCCGCACATCCGGCTTTCGACAAGGCGGCGAAGGTAATGGAAATCGAAGTGCGACGCATTGCACTGATGCCGGACTATATGGCCGATGTCGAGGCGATGGGCGCGGCAGCAGACGATCACACGATTATGATTGCGGGCTCCGCACCGACATTTCCCTATGGCCTCATCGACCCGATTGAAAAGCTCGGTACCCTCGCCCAAGCACGGGGACTGTGGCTGCATGTGGATGCCTGTGTCGGCGGCTATATCGCGCCTTTCGTGCGGATGAACGGGGGCGATGTGCCGCCGTTTGATTTCGAGGTGGCGGGCGTCTCGTCCATGTCGGCGGATCTGCATAAATACGGCTATTGCGCCAAGGGCGCGTCAACGGTTCTGTTCCGCACGGACGCCTTGCGCAAGCATATGATCTTCGATGTGCGCGACTGGCCGGGCGGGCGCATGGTGACGCCGACGCTGGCGGGCACGCGACCGGGCGGCGCTATCTCGGCGGCCTGGGCGGTGATGAGTTATCTGGGCGTCGAGGGCTATCGCGCCAAGCACCGCCAAGTGACGGAGGCGCGCGAGAAGATCGAAGCGGGCGTAAGAGCGCTCGGCTTTCGCGTGCTGGGCAAGCCGCAGCTTGGCCTCGTCGCCTTCACGCATGACGAGGTTGATGCACTAGCCGTCTGGGCGAAGATTTACGAGCGCGGCTGGTTTACGAGCGTCACAACGGAACCGCCGTCGCTGCATCTGATGCTGTCGCCGTTCCACTTGCAGGTCGTTGATACTTATCTTGCCGATCTGAAATGGGCGCTGGATGAAGTGCGCAGCGGCAAAGCGGGCGAGACAAAAGAAGCGCGTTACAGCTAAAGATTTTGCACAAATGAGAAGAGCCCGCTTCGGCGAGAAGCGGGCTCTTTTGTTTTATTTGTCTTCAGGGGTGAGAGCGTCGTCGATCTTGCGGCCTGTTTCTTCAGCCGGGCCAGGCGGATCAATCGCGTCTTTCATCGCCTGACCGGCCTCGTCGAGCTTCTCGCCCGCCGATTCCGCCGCGCCTTTGGGTTTGTCGTCACAGGCGGCAAGCGCGCCGAACAGCGGAAGGACGAGAGCCGCACCGATCAATGTTTTACGAAGCATTATATTTTCTCCTAATTTAAAGCCAAGGTGGAAAGCAAACGTCATATGACGCCGAGCAGAAGCAACACGAGAATGATCACGAGAACTGTGCCGAGACCGCCGCTGGGGTAGTAGCCCCAATTCGCGCTATAGGGCCAATGCGGCAGCGCACCGACAACAATGAGAACAAGCAAAATTATAACGAGCAGGCGCATGGTGAACTCCTGTTGAAATCGCATTGGTGTTGCGGGCTATTAATGCCCCGCTGTGAAAGCAAAATAACTTTTGTCCGTTTCGCCTGGGAGAATATTCAGGGCGCGGTGTGTTCAGAATGTGTCCGTGAAATGACGAACATATGGATTTTCCAGTTTCTCCGACGTCTTGTTCTGTTACAGTTCTGCAAAAGAACAAAGGCTGATCGGGGAGGACGAACGAATGAGTGGTATGATGCTGTCGGGTACGCGGAGGGCCGACATTGCGAAAATGAATGAAAATGCGGCGCGCGCCGCTAGCGGTTTTGAAAATCTTGGAATAGGCACGGGCGACGTCGTTGCAATTTATCTGCGCAATGACTTTCCATTTTTTGAAGCGTCGGTCGCAGCGGGCCTTGTCGGCGCGTACTCGACACCCGCAAACTGGCACAATTCGTCCGACGAAGCATCATATATCTTTCAGAACTCGGGCGCGAAGGCGATTGTCATCCATGCCGACCTGTATCATCCGATAAAAAAGGCGCTGCCTGCCGGTGTGCCTGTGTTTGTGGTCGAGACGCCTGACGAAATTATGTCGGCCTACGGATTATCGAAAGAGGCCTGCGCACTGCCCGCCGGTGTGCCGCTATGGCGCGAGTGGCTGACGCAGTTTCAACCCAAGCTCAAAGGACCCAACGAAGCGCCGGGCACGATGATCTATACGTCCGGCACGACGGGGCAACCCAAAGGCGTGCGGCGCGCGCGGCCCAACGCGGAACAGGCGCTGGCATGGCAGACAGTTATCGGGCATGTGATGGGCTTTGCGCCCTCTTACGGCGACCCGACCAAGATGGTGACTGTTATCACAGGACCGATGTATCACTCGGCCCCGAACGGCTACGGGCTCTTTGCCTTCCGCGTCGGCGCGAGTGCGATTTTGCAACCGCGCTTTGATCCGGAAGAATTGCTGATGCTGATCGAGAAGCACAAGGTCACGCATCTTCATATGGTGCCGACCATGTTTGTGCGGCTTTTGAAATTGCCGGACGATGTGAAGAAAAAATACGATCTGTCGTCGCTCAAATTTGTGGTTCATGCGGCGGCGCCCTGCCCTGTTCATGTCAAACAGGCGATGATCGAATGGTGGGGGCCGGTGATTTTTGAATATTACGGCGGCACGGAAACGGGCGCTGTCGTCTTCTGCACGTCGGAAGAATATCTGAAACATCCCGGCACTGTCGGCAAGGCTTTTGCCGCGGCGGATGTGCGCGTGCTGGACGAGAACGGCAAGGAACTGGCCAGAGGCGCAACCGGCGAAGTGGTGTGCCGAATGCATTCGCTGCCCGACTTCACTTACCATGGCGATGATGAAAAGCGCCGCAAAGCGGAAAAAGCTGGGCTGTTCACGCTCGGCGATGTCGGTTATCTGGATGAAGACGGCTTTCTCTATCTCTGCGACCGCGCCAAGGACATGATTATTTCTGGCGGCGTCAACATCTATCCCGCCGAAATCGAAGCGGAGTTGCACAAGATGCCCGGCGTGAGCGATTGCGCGGTGTTCGGCATTCCCGACGATGAATATGGCGAGCAGATTTGCGCGGTGGTGCAGCGATTGCCGGGGTCCGACATTGGTGAGGCCGACGTGCGCGCCTTCCTGCGCGAGCGGATCGCCGGATACAAAGTGCCCAAGCGCGTCGAGTTTCACACCGATCTGCCGCGCGAGGATTCCGGCAAGATTTTCAAGCGCAAGCTCAGAGCACCGTTCTGGGAGGCGGCGGGGCGGAGCATCTGACGCGCCCCCGCAGGGACATAACCTGCGACAAAAAGCCTATCATTTTGCATGTTTTCGAAACGCCCGCCCTCTTGCGGGCGTTTCTTTTTACCCGATATACTAAGTAATGCTTATAAAGTGCTTTCATTATTACAAGTGTAGCTTGCAATGGTGAAATGCCTGTTAAATCATATATTTAACCGCAAATGATGAGTGGATTGCATGAACACAACCCCTGCACGAAACCCCGGCCTCAATATCGGTTTTCTTGTCGGCGACACGTCCCGCATGTTGCGCCGAATCTTCAATGCGCGGCTGACGCATCTCGGCCTGACGCAGGCGCAGTGGCGGGCGCTGGCCCATCTGTCGCGCAATGAAGGCATCAATCAGGTGACGCTATCCGATCTTCTCGATGTGCAGCCGATCACAGTCGCGCGGTTCATCGACAAGCTCGTGGAAGCGAACCTCGTGCATCGCCGCCCCGATCCGAACGACCGGCGCGCGCAGCGACTGTTCCTCGCCGAGAAGGCGCAGACCGTGCTCGAACAGATATGGGATGTGGCCGACGAGACCTATGCCGTGGTGCTGAAGGGCCTCACCGAAACGGAACGCGACACGCTGATCGAACTTCTCACGCGCATCCGGACCAATACCGGCACGTTGCAGCCGACACATTCCGTCAGCTTGACGAACTCTTTTTATCCCAACGACAAGAACGGCAAGTGATCTCCCCGCTGCGTTCCAAGTGAGTAATCAAGATGTCTAATCTCTCTCAGGAGGCGTCTGCGCTCAGGCAGGCCCCTATCTTCCAACGGGTATCCGGTGCCTTGCGGAGCATTACGGGCGATAGTGTCTCGCTGCGCCAGTTTCTGATGATCGTGATCCCTGCGATTGCGGTCCTCATCATCGCCTTTGTCTATCTGACCGGCGGGCGCTGGGCGAGCACGGACAATGCCTATATCAAAGCCGACATGGTTTCGGTGAGCCCCGATGTCAGCGGGCGCATTGTCGAGGTTTTCGTCAAGCAGAACGAAGCGGTGAAGGCTGGCGATCCGCTGTTCCAGATCGACCCCGAACCTTACAAACTGAAACTGATGGAAGCGGACTCCGCGCTACAGGCGGCGGCGAGCAATGTGAAATCCATGCAGGCGAAATATCAGATGACGATGGCGCAACTCAACCTCTCCAAATCCAATGTCGATTTCTACACACGCGAATTCAACCGTCAGGCCTCGCTCGCCAGAACGAATGTGGCCAGCCAATCGAAGCTCGACTCCGCGCGGCACAATCTTGATACCGCCGTGCAGCTCGGCGAGGTGCTGAAGCAGTCGATCAACCAGTCGATTGCCGCGCTTGACGGCAAGCCGGACGCGCCGGTGGAAGACCATTCAAGCTATGTCAGCGCCAAAGCCTTGCGCGATGACGCAGCGCTGAACTTTACGCGGACAACAGTGCGGGCACCGTTTGACGGTGTGCTTGGCCGCCAGCCGCAGGTGGGCGACAATATCAGTGTCGGCACGCCGGTTGTGAGCATTGTCTCGCAGGACAATGTCTGGGTGGAAGCCAATTTCAAGGAAACCGACCTTGAAAATGTGCATCCCGGCCAGAAGGCGGAAATCACCGTCGACACTTATCCCGATCATCCATGGGAGGGACGCGTCGCGAGCATTTCGCAGGCGACGGGTTCCGAGTTCTCGGTGCTGCCCGCACAGAACGCAACCGGCAACTGGGTAAAGGTGGTGCAGCGCGTGCCGGTGCGCCTGTCGATTATCCACAAAGACGGCGATCCTGATATTCGCGCCGGTATGAGCGTGGAAGTGAACGTCGACACGCATTCTACCCCTG
>JAZJXO010000005.1:0-201646 GCA_040390855.1 Pseudomonadota bacterium | reverse complement strand
ATAAAGATACGGCTACCCCTGATAAAGATACGGCTACCCCTGATAAAGATACGGCTACCCCTGATAAAGATACGGCGGGCTCTGACACAAAATGAACGCCCGCACCCAGAGAGCCATTGTCACGGGCTCGATCATGCTCGCGACCGTGATGCAGACACTCGACTCCACAATCGCCAATGTCGCGCTGCCGCATATGCAAGGCACGATGTCGGCGACGCAGGACCAGATCGCCTGGGTGCTGACCTCCTATATTATCGCCGCTGCCATCGCGACGCCCGCGACGGGTTTCCTGTCGCAGCGCTTCGGGCGCAAACGTCTGCTCGCAATTTCCATTATCGGCTTCACCCTCACGTCGATGCTCTGCGGCGCGGCGCAGACGCTGGAGGAGATCGTGATCTTCCGTCTGTTGCAGGGTGCATGTGGCGCGGCTTTCGTGCCGCTCTCACAAGCGATCATGCTCGACAGCTATTCGATGGACCAGCGCGGCAAGATGATGGCGCTTTGGGGCGTCGGCGTTATGGTGGGGCCGATTGTCGGCCCCGCGCTCGGCGGCTGGCTCACGGACAGCTATAGCTGGCGCTGGGTTTTCTATATCAATGTGCCCTTCGGCATTCTCGCTTTCATCGGCGTCATGGTTGCACTGACAGAATCGAAACTCGACTTTCTACGCAAGTTCGACTGGATGGGTTTTGCCTTTCTCAGCATCGCGGTCGCATCCATGCAGTTGATGCTCGACCGTGGCAGTCTGGAGGACTGGTTCTCGTCGAACGAGATTATTTTCGAAGCGCTGCTTTCAGCCTTCGCCTTTTATCTCTTCATCACACACTCGTTCACCACCCAGACACCCTTTATCAATCTGGCCCTTTTCAAAGACCGCAATCTCGTGGTCGGCGTCACGATGATGTTCATTGTCGGTCTTGTCCTCTACGCGACGATGGCGCTGATGCCGCCTTATCTCGAAACGCTGATGGGTTATCCCGTCACGACGACGGGTCTGGTGCTCGCTCCACGCGGCATCGGCACGATGGCAGCGATGATGCTGGCGGGGCGCATCATCAACCGCGTGGACATGCGCCACATCATCGCCTTCGGTCTAGCGCTCTCGTCATTCTCGCTCTATCAGATGGCGCAGTTCAATCTCGACGTTTCGGAGCGGACAATCATCATCACCGGCATTGTGCAGGGCTTTGGTCTCGGCTTCATCTTCGCGCCGCTGACCACGATCAGCTTTGCAACGCTGTCGCCGCATTTGCGCGCTGACGGTACGGGCATTTACAGCCTGATGCGCAATGTCGGCTCCAGCGTCGGCATTTCGGCGGCGTTAGCGTTGGTTGCGAACTATACACAGATCAATCATGCCAACATGGCCGAGCGCGTCGATCCGACCAATCCGATCTTCCGCTCAGCGGCGATGCCTGCGGGGCTCTCACTGAACTCACCGATGGGTATGGCTTTTCTCGACGGCGAGATAACGCGGCAGGCGGCGGCGATTGCGTATCTCAACGATTTCCGCCTGATGATGTATATGACGGCGCTCATCGTGCCACTCGTCTATCTCTTGCGCAGTCCGGAGATGACGCCCGCCGCGATGGAAGAAGCGGCCAAACACGCCGTGATGGACTGAACGTTCAAGTTTTGACATTGTGTGAGCCTTAGTTTCCGGAGGTGCGCCATGGCTGTTCATATTCCCTATGTCCGCGAGATCGAATTCACTTATGGTGACGCCGACGAGGTATCGCCGCTGATCCGTCGCGTTGTGGCGGACAACCCTTCGGCTTTTACGTTCAAGGGCACGGGCACTTACATCATCGGGCACGGACAGGTTGCTGTCATTGACCCCGGTCCGATGATCGACGCGCATGTGGACGCCATCATGCGCGCGCTGACCGGCGAGACGGTCAGCCATATTCTCATCACGCATACACATAGCGACCATTCGCCCGCTGCAAAGCCGCTTAAAAAACTCACGGGCGCGAAGACCTATGGCTATGGGCCGCATGGCGGCGGCGCGGGCGAGGAAGACGGCGACATGGACTTCGTGCCTGACGTCGAACTGCGCCACGGAGATATTATTGAAGGTGACTGCTGGACGATCGAATGTGTGCACACGCCCGGTCACACATCGAACCATATCTGCTTTGCGCTGAAGGAAGAGAAGGCGCTTTTTACCGGCGATCATGTGATGGGCTGGTCAACCAGCATCGTGAGCCCGCCGGACGGGAATATGCATGACTATATGAAGTCGCTGCGGCTGCTGCTCAACCGCGATGATGAAATCTACTGGCCGACGCACGGGCCTGCCATCACCGATCCGAAACCTTTTGTGCGGGCCTTCATTGCGCACCGCGAGGAGCGCGAGGCGTCGATTGTGGCGCAGATCAAAGCGGGACACGCACGGATCAAAGATATGGTGCCGGTGATCTATGCGGCGGTTGATCCGAAACTTTATCCCGCTGCCGCACGGTCGGTTTATGCGCATGTGCTCGGCATGATCGAGGACGGGCGGATTGCGGTGGACGGCGAGCCACGCATGGATAGCAAGTTGCGGCTGGTTTGAGTTTCAATTTTGTAACTGATCATTGTCTGGCCCGCGCCACACGATGAGACGGATCAATCAAACCGCGAGTTTTTCTTTCAGCGCCGCGAGGAATGTCTCGATGCGCGCCGCATTCGCGCCGAGATCGGACATGCCGACGCGTGACACCGAGCGGATGTCCAGCTTGCTGCCGGTGCCGTTATCGACAATGCGGATGGCGACGTCATCCTTGAAACGCAGCAGGCCTGTGATCGCTGTCGCCTCGATGAGGCCGGTTTCGGGCGTGGCGGCCACGATCTGCCAACCCATGTCGCGCGCCACGTCACGCGCGGCTTCGAACACCACACCTGCGGGGACGTTCAATTCCTGCGTCACAAGCGCCGGATAGGCTTTGGCCTGAAGCTCGGCGAGGTTTGCGGGTTCTTTGCGGTCAAGCGGATTTGCATCCGCGCGAAGGGCTGCGACATCGACAAATTGTGGCGGGTTTGCAAGGTCGGTCGAGATGTCGTGAATGGGCGGCACCGTGCGGCCTTTGATGACCGAGGTCGAGAGCGGCACCATCGCCACGACGGCGATCACGAGGCCCAGAACAGCGGTGAGCGTTCCTGATTTCTTGCCGGTGAGCGTGGCGATGAGGCCGATGAGCGAGAGGATGAGCGCAACGAGGCCGACGAGGCCCGCCACCGCGATGCCGAGAAGGGGTACGCGGAAGGCGAGCAGATCGTAACGCAAGGCGATGATGGACAGCGCCAGAACCGCCAGCGCCAGAACCGCAATACGCAGGCCCCAACGCGCCGTCTTTGATTGATCGCCCATACTCTGCTCCCCGACGGTTTTGTTATTCTGCCGCTGTTGCGGTCGGCAGTTTGTAGTCCTTGAATTGCTGGCGCAGCGTGAGCTTCTGGATTTTGCCCGTTGCTGTGTGGGGGATTTCCTTCACGAAGGCAACGTCATCGGGCATCCACCATTTGGCGATCTTGCCTTCCATATATTTCAGTATTTCCTCCTTGGTGACGGTCTCGCCGTCCTTGACAACGATGATCAGCAAGGGGCGCTCGTCCCATTTAGGGTGCAAGATACCAATGACCGCAGCTTCGGCGACTTTCGGATGGCCGACCGCGAGGTTTTCGATCTCGATGGATGAAATCCATTCGCCACCTGATTTGATCACATCTTTGGCGCGGTCCGTGATCTGCATATAGCCCTGCTCGTCGAGCGTGGCGACGTCGCCGGTGTCGAACCAGCCGTCGGCATCGAGGACGTTACCGCCCTCGCCTTTCAAGTAGGCGCCCGCAATGGCCGGACCGCGCACCATCAGATGGCCAAAGGCTTTGCCGTCGCTCGGCAGCTCTTTGCCTTCGTCGTCGGTGATTTTCATTTCGACCGAGTAGATAGCGCGGCCCTGTTTCTGTTTCACGTCGATCTGTTTGGCGAGTGGCAGTTTTTCCATGCCCGCCTTCAATGCGCCGAGCGTGCCCATGGGCGACATTTCGGTCATGCCCCAAGCGTGGAAAACCTTGACGTCGTATTTCTCTTCGAAGATCTCGATCATCGAACGCGGCGCGGCGGAACCGCCGATGACGACGCGTTCGAGCGCGGGCAACATGGCGCCGGTTTTTTCGAGAGATTGCAGCAGCATCAACCAGACAGTCGGCACGGCGGCGGTGACAGTCACCTGCTCTGTGTCGAGAAGTTCAAAGATGCTTGCGCCGTCCATATTGGCACCTGGCATGACGATCTTGGCACCGACCGCAGGCGCGGCAAAGGCGATGCCCCAGGCGTTTGCATGGAACATCGGCACAACGGGAAGGATGGTGTCGGATGCTTTCAAGCCGAGCGCATCGCCCACATTGGCGGCCATCGAGTGCAGCACGTTGGAGCGGTGCGAATAGAGCACGCCTTTCGGATTGCCCGTTGTGCCCGAGGTGTAGCACAGACCACAAGCGGCATTTTCGTCGCCCGTGACCCATTTGAAATCGCCGTTCTCGGCTTCAACTATCTCTTCAAAGCAGAGCGCGTTCGGAAGTTTCGTCGCAGGCATATGGGCGCGGTCGGTCATCACCACATAGGCTTTGACGCGCGGGAGTTGAGCGCAGATCGCTTCGAGCACGGGGACGAAGGTGAGATCGACAAAGATCACCCGATCTTCAGCATGATTGATGATGTAGACGAGCTGTTCGGCAAAGAGGCGCGGGTTGAGTGTGTGGCAAACGGCACCGAGGCCCATGATGCCGTACCATGCCTCCAAGTGGCGCGCCGTGTTCCACGCCATTGTGGCGACGACGTCGCCCTCTTTGATGCCGAGGTGCTGAAGGGCTTGCGCCACTTTGCGGGCGCGCAGGTGAACCGCCTTGTAATTGGTGCGGGTGATCGGGCCTTCAATCGAACGCGTCACGATCTCGCGGTCACCATGGAAACGCGCCGCGTGGTCGATCAGTGTCGACACGCGCAACGGCCAATCCTGCATCAAGCCTTTCATTGTGGTCCCCCGGCATTATTTGGTTGTTATTTGGTAGTCGCTTGAGCCCTGCTGCGTGTGAACGCAGGGGCCTACTTGGTTTTGGTGGAGTGTAATGGCTAAAACCGATCCTCACAACCATGAGAAAACCGCGTATCGAGCTGTCATTTTCCTTGATAAACGGAGGGCTTCCCGGCTTAGAATTCTGGAACCGCGAATATTTCAGAACCTGAGAAGCCTCATGTCAAAAGACCTCCATTTCTGCTCCGGAGCGGAGCTTGCCCGCATGATCGCCCGCCGCGACATCAGTTCGCGCGAATTGCTTGATCATTATGTGGCGCGCGTGGAGGCGCTGGACCCTTTGCTCAATGCCGTTGTGGCGCGCGACATCGAGCGCGCAAGGCGGCTGGCCGACGAGGCCGATGCGGCGCAGGCGCGGGGGCAATCGCTCGGCGCGCTGCACGGGTTGCCCGTGACGATCAAAGACGCATACGAGGTTCAGGGCATTACATCGACGGGCGGCGCACCGGTCTGGGCCAACCACGTGCCGACACGCAGCGCGACGGCGGTCGAGCGCTTGCAGCGGGCGGGCGTGATTGTATTCGGCAAAACCAATGTGCCATTCATGTCGGGCGACTTGCAGACTTACAATGATGTCTATGGCACGACGAATAATCCGTGGGCGCTCGACTGCGGGCCGGGCGGATCGTCGGGCGGGTCGGCGGCGTCGCTGGCCGCCGGATTCACGGCGCTGGAATTCGGTTCCGACATCGGCGGCTCGATCCGCACACCGGCGCATCTCTGCGGCGTGTTCGGACATAAGCCGACATTCGGCATTGTGCCCAAGCGCGGCCATCTCGGACCGCCGCCCGGCTGCCTGCGCGAGGGCGATCTATCGGTCGGCGGGCCGCTGGCACGGAGCGCGGAAGATCTGTCGCTCATGCTCGGGGTCACGGCGGGTCCGGACTGGGACCGCGCCGAAGCATGAAGGCTCGACCTGCCGCCGTCACGCGTAAAAAGCGTCAAGGGCCTGCGCGTTGCGGTCTGGATCGAAGACCCTTATTGCGACATCGACAAGGAGAGTGTCGGGCTGCTGACCAATGCGGCCAAGGCGCTGGCCGATGCGGGCGCGCATGTGAGCTGGAACGCGCGGCCCCAGTTCACGCTTGCGGAAATTTCGGAAGTCTATCTTGTCCTCCTGCATTCCTGCACGGGCGCGGGCTTTCCCGACAGCCTGCGCGCGCGGATGCTCGAAGATAAAAAGAACCTTGCGGCGGACGACAAGAGCCATCGCGCTTTGCAGATCGTCGGCACGACGCTCACCTATGCCGAGCGGATGGGCTGGGAAGAGCGGCAGGCGCAGTTGCGTTACAAGTGGGTCGATTTTTTCAAAGATTATGACGTGGTCCTGTCGCCTGTGCTGATGCGGTCCGCTTTTCCGCATGATCACGAAAGCAACTGGGCCAAGCGGCGCATGGATGTGAACGGTGTGGCGCGCGAGTATATGGATGTGCTGATCTGGGCGGGGCCTGCGGTTGTGTCTTATCTGCCTGCATCGGTCGCACCTGTGGGGCTTACATCCAAAGGCCTGCCCGTGGGTGCGCAGATCATCGGGCCGCATTTGGGCGACCATACGACGATTGCGGTGGCGGGGATGCTTGAGGACTTGCTGGGCGGATTCAAGGCACCGCCGGGGTTCTGACTGGCTCTTTGACAGAGGCCCACATCGCTCTCATATTACGGCCCTTCTGGCGGGTCGTGAGTATGGGCCCGCGCGATAGCGATCAGGAATATCCATATGCCGAGTTTGAGCAATGCTGCCGTTCGTGACATCGAAACGGTGATCCACCCTTACACCAATCTTGATGGATTCCGCACGAGCGGGCCGATGATCATCGAGCGCGGTGAGGGTATTCATGTGTGGGATGCCGACGGGCGCAAATATATTGAAGGCATGGCGGGGCTCTGGTGCACGTCGCTCGGCTATAGCGAGCAGGAACTGATCGACGCGGCAACGGAGCAGATGCGCCAGCTTCCCTTCACGCATGTCTTCGGCGGCAAGAGCCACGAGCGCGCGGCGGATGCGGCCGAACGTCTGAAAGCCATCGCGCCGCATAAGGCGTCTAAAATCCTGTTCTGCGGCTCAGGCTCGGAAGCCAATGACCAGCAGATGAAACTCGTCTGGTATTACAATAATGCGATCGGCCGTCCGAAGAAAAAGAAATTCATTTCGCGCAATCGCGCTTATCACGGCGTCACTGTCGCGTCGGCGAGCCTGACCGGTCTGCCGAACAATCACCGCGATTTCGATCTGCCGATTGCGGGCGTGCTGCATACGGACTGCCCGCATTATTATCGCTATGCGGAAGTGGGCGAGACAGAAGAAGAGTTCTCGACGCGTCTCGCGGCAAACCTGGAAAAGATGATCCTCGAAGAAGACCCCGACACGGTGGCCGCTTTCATTGCCGAACCGATCATGGGCGCGGGCGGCGTCATCATTCCGCCGGAGGGATATTTCCCGAAAATCCAGGCGGTGCTGAAGAAGTACGACATCTATTTCATCGCTGACGAAGTCATCACAGGCTTCGGGCGCACGGGCAATATGTTCGGCAGCCAGACCTTCGGTATCAAACCGGATTCGATCTCGGTGGCCAAAGCCCTGTCGTCGGCCTATGTGCCGATTGCGGCTGTGACGGTCGGCGAAGACATGTATCAGGCGATGATCGACGAGAGCAAAAAGATCGGCACGTTCGGGCACGGCTTTACCTATACCGCGCATCCTGTTGCGGCGGCGGTGGCGGCCAAGACGCTTGAGATTTATGAAAAGCGCAACATTGTCGGCCATGTGCGCTCGGTCGCGCCGCGCTTCGAGGCACGTATGGCGGCGCTCAACGATCATCCGCTGGTGGGGCAGGCCCGCGCCAAGGGTCTGATCGGCGCGGTGGAACTCGTGGCGGAAAAATCGTCGAAGACGAATTTCGATGTGAAGGCCGGTATGGGCGCAGTCTTGCAACGTGCCTGCGAGGCCAACGGGCTGATCCTGCGCGCCATCGGCGACACGGTCGCCTTCTGCCCGCCGCTGATCGTCAAGGAAGCCGACATTGACGACATATTTGACCGCGCCACGAAAGCGCTGGACGAGACGGAAGCCTTTGTCACCAAGGAGGGCTTGCGCAAGCCGACATGAGAGAAGTCCGCTATCAGCTTATTTTTGAAGGCAAGGTTTCGCCGGAAGACGAGATGGGAACCATCATGCGCGTCGAGGCGCGCGCGACTTTTGGTCCAAATATGGATGATGTTTTTTCACTCGGTGCGCCGCAGGCTGTGTTGACCTCCAGTGTCGAGCCGAACGATCATGGCGGGTTCCACGAAAGCGGCGAGATCGTTTTCGGCGGTGGCACGCTTGTCTTTGTCAGCGACGGAGAAGGCCATATCGGCGATTGCGCCGATCCGACCCGTCAGCAGGGCGCAGCGATCTGGCGCATCGAAAACGGCACAGGCGCTTTTGCGGGCGCGAGCGGCACCATCACCTCGGTCTTTACCGTGAGCGAGGACGCGCAAATCCGCGACAGCCAGAGCGCGGTGATTTTTCTCGCTTAAACGTGCTGGCCGCCATTGATCTGGATTTCGGCGCCGTTGACGTAGCTGGATTGCTCTGTGCACAGAAAATAGATCGTACGGGCAACTTCTTCGGGCTTTCCCAGACGCTGCATCGGGATTTCGGCGACAATTTTTTCGGTGCCGGGCGAGAGGATGGCTGTGTCGATCTCGCCGGGCGAGATGGCGTTGACGCGGATTCCGAGGCGACCGAAGTCGGAGGCCATTTCACGGGTGAGGGCTGCAAGCGCCGCTTTGGAGGTGGCATAGGCCGAGCCTGCGAAGGGGTGCACGCGCTCGCCTGCGATGGAGGTGACATTCACCACCGAGCCCTGCCCTGCCCGCAATTCTTCGACAAGGCCGCGCGCGAGCATGGCGGAGGCGAAGAAATTGACCTGAAAGACTTTCTGCCAGACGTTGAGATCGGTCTCGAAGACGCCGAGGCGCGAGCCACCCGGACCTTTGGGCGAGATCGCGGCGTTGTTCACGAGCGCATTGAGGCGACTTCCCTGCGCCTTGAGGCGCTCGCGCATTTCGGCAATGGCGGCAAGTGTGTTGGCAGGGTCGGCGAGATCGACCTGAATATGGTCTTCGGGACCGGCATCCCACGGGCAGTCTTCGGGAAAAGGATGACGCGAGCAGGTGATGACGCGCCAGCCTGCGGACGAAAAACGCTTCACGGTGGCGTGGCCGATGCCACGGCTGGCACCGGTGAGGATCAGGGTTTTGCGGTCTTCATTGGCGGATTGGGTCATGGGGGCAATCTAGGGCAAAGCTTGAGGCTACGCTACGGATCAAATAGGGACGGAGATCAAATGCGGCTCGCGACGGGGACCAGTTCCGCGCCTGCCGGGTCCTGATGGATAATAACCTCGGCATCGGGGAAGGCTGCCATGATGCTCGCTTCAACCTCGTCCGAGATGATATGGGCATTGCTCAAAGACATGGAACCATCAAGCTCCAGATGAAACTGGATGAAGACCTGCATCCCCGATTTGCGCGTTTTGAGATCATGAATGTCGACGACCGCATTATTGGTCTTGGCAATCGCGATGATGCGGTCGCGGTCGACATCATTCAACTCGGCGTCCATCAACTGATTGTATGAGCTATAAGCGATCTGGCCTGCGCTGAAGGCGATGAGACTCGCGATAAAGAGGCCGCCGATGGCGTCCGCCATATGGAACCCCATGAAGCCGGATATGAAAATCGCGGCAAGCGCAGACAGGTTCATCAGCAGATCACCGCGATAGTGGACACTGTCGGCGGCAATGGCGAGCGAGCCGGTGCGCGCGACAACGCGGCGCTGGAAGGCGACGAGCAACAATGTGAGGGCAAGCGCTGTCCCTATCACAATTAGGCCCGACATGGAATTTTCCAGCGGCACCGGATGAATGATATGCAGGACCGATTGCCAGATGATGAAGCAGGATGACGCGAAAATGAAAGAGGATTGGCCAAGCCCTGCCAGAGCCTCGGCTTTGCCGTGACCAAAGCGGTGCTCGTGGTCAGCAGGCGTGAGTGAAAAGCGCACCGCAACGAGATTGAGCAGCGAGGCAAACCCGTCCAGCACGGAATCCGTCAGTGTACCAAGCATTGCGACCGAGCCTGTCAGATAGAAAGACACAGACTTCATGACGATAAGCAACACGGCGACAGTGACGGCGGCGTAAGTTGCCTGCCGCATCAGCCGGTGATCTGCTTCTGTGGTCTTGTGTTTGACCTCTGTCATCATGGAAAAAGCTTTGCTGTGGTCCACGCCGTCTCTGCATCGGCGCGGGTGAAGACGAGACGGTCATGCAACCGGAACGGACGGTCGCGCCAGAACTCGATCTGCAAGGGCGCGATGCGGAAGCCGGACCAATGGGGCGGGCGCGGCACTTTGCTCAGACCGAATTTGGCGGCGTAACGCGCGATTTCTTTTTCGAACTCGAAGCGCGAGGCAAGTTCGCGCGACTGACGCGAGGCCCATGCGCCGATCTGGCTGTCGCGAGCGCGGGTCGCGTGATAGGCGTCGGCTTCGGCCTCTGTTGTATGGGTGACGAGCCCGCGCACACGGATCTGACGGCGCAGCGACTTCCAATGAAAGCAGAGCGCGGCCTTGGGATTGGCGATCAGCTCGCGGCCCTTGGCGCTTTCATAATTGGTGAAAAAAACAAAGCCGCGCTCGTCAGCGCCTTTCAGCAGCACCATGCGCAGATCGGGATAGCCGTCGGGATCGGCGGTGGCAAGCGCCATGGCGTTCGGGTCGTTCGGTTCGCTCTTCGTCGCGTCGGCCAGCCATTCGGCGAAAAGCGCAAACGGGTCTTTGGCCTCAATCCACGCGGGCGTGTCGGTTTGCAGATCGGGGTGGTCTGGCGCGGGGGGCACTTTGTATCTCCAAACTGTTCGATGCGACCGGAAACCCTCAAATAGATCAAAGTTTTCCAAACCAGATAAGGCTTTAAGTTCCGCCTTATTTCCTGCCACATTTGCGGTCTAAGTATCAGGTCATAACGTATAGTGGTCCGCATGGGATTTGTCTCACCGACGGCCATTTTTCAACGATGCTGGCCGAAAAACAGGACTAAAAACATGAAAATTCTCAAAGGTTTGATGATTGGTGCCGTCGCGCTCTCCCTTGCCGCCTGTCAGGACGGCGCGGGGCCGAAGCAGCAGATCGGCACGCTTGGCGGCGCATTGGCCGGCGGCCTTGCCGGCTCGCAGTTCGGCGGCGGCTCCGGCCAGCTCTGGACGACGGGCGCGGGCGTGCTGCTCGGCGGCTTGCTCGGCAGCAATATCGGCCAGTCGCTCGACCGCGCTGACCGGCAATATATGTCCCAGTCGACGCAACAGGCGCTGGAATCTGGCCGCGCGGGCCAGCCCGTGCAGTGGAACAACCCCGATAGCGGCAATTCCGGCACGATCGTTCCGCAGAAGGCCTATCAGCAGAACAACACCTATTGCCGCGAATACTCGCAGAACATCGTTGTGGGCGGCAAGACCGAGCGCGCATATGGCACAGCCTGCCGTCAGCCCGACGGCTCATGGCAGATCGTCAATAGCTGAACAATCTGGCATCCTCCCGTATCGGTTTGATGCGGGAGGATGATCCTTTGAGTTCAAGTTTGCGATTGTTGCGATGGGTTCTGGTCGTTTCGGCTCTAGGTCTGGTGCCGATGACAGGTATTGCGCTGGCTGCCCCTGCCACCGTTCTTTCCAATCCCAGTGATACTCCGCCGCCGAAGAGCGAGCTTTTTCAGCGCGGCGTTGTGGCCTACGACAAAGGCGATTTTGAAACCGCTTTCAAAATCTGGTTGCCGCTTGCACAACAAGCCGACCTTGCCGCCATGCGCAATGTCGGGCTGATGCTGCGCGAAGGCAAAGGCACGGCACGCGACCCCAAACGCGCTTTGTGGTTTTACGAGGAAGCGGGCTCCAAGGGATTCACGCTGGCGCAGGTCAACGCCGCCTTCATGCATATGAAGGGCGACGGTGTGCCGAAAAATCTGGAAGCCGCCGCCTTCTGGTTTCATGCCGCCTCGCTCGCGGGCAGCCCTATCGCGGAATATAATCTCGCCGTGCTTTACGAGAGCGGGCAAGGCGTCGAAAAAAATATCGGCATGGCGCTCGGCTGGTATGCGATTGCCGCACGCAACGGCAGCAAACTCGCAGTCGAACGCCTGACAAAACTCGTGCCGGAACTGGAAGGGCCGAAAGCGCCGGAGCGGACGGAGGCCTCGCCGCAGGATCGGGTTGTGGCGCAGCCCCTGCCCGATGCGACGGCACCTACTGCTCCGGCGGCACCGACAGCACCTGAAAGTGTTGCGCCGAAGCCCGAGACAAAACTTGAAGACGATGTGCGCGCGGCACTGGAATCAGAGCCACGCGCGGCAACACCTGCGGAAGAAACAAAGCCCGCGGGAACGGGGCCTGCCTCTGTGCCTGCAACGCCTTGAACCCTGATTTCAATTAACCAATTTGTATCGGCACATCGCCTAAACTAGATCGTTCTGCCTCTGCCGGAGTTACCCGTTGCGCAACCCTTACGCCATTCTGGGCCTGAAGCCCGACGCCGACACAGCCGCGATCAAAGCGGCCTACCGGCGTCTGGCCAAGACACTGCATCCCGACGCACAAGGTGCCTCGCCCAGCGCTGATGCGCAGGCGCGTTTTCAGAACGTGACGGCGGCCTATAATCTGCTGAAGGACAAGGCAGCGCGGACACGCTTTGATGCAGGCCAAGCCGCAGAAGCCGAAATGCGCACCTGGTCACGCAACAACAGCAGGCCCAATCCGGCATTTGAAGAGGCACCCTATGCGCGCGCCCGCGCGGGCCGCACGCAATTCGAGGCGGACCCGATGGGGGCGACAGGCGACGTCGGCGCGGACATGTTCACCGGACTTTTCGGAGGACTTCGCGATGCGGGCAAGCGCGTCTTTCGTGCCAAGGGCGACGATCAGACCTATCGCCTCACCGTCTCTTTTCTGGATGCCGCACGCGGTGGCAAGCAGCGCCTAAGCCTCGGCAATGGTCGCGAGCTTGATGTGAAAGTGCCTGCCGGTATCGAAGACGGCCAGCAGATCCGTCTGCGCGGTCAAGGCGGCGAAGGCTATGGCGGCGCACCGGCGGGCGATGCGATCATCACCGTCACCGTCGAACGACACGAGACGATGACGCGCGAGGGGCTTAACATTTTGCAGAATGTTCCCGTCTCGCTGCCCGAAGCTGTGCTCGGCACAAAGCTCGAAATCGAGACGCTGACGGGGCCTGTATCGCTCACCATTCCGGCAGGGTCGAACACCGGCACCAAGCTGCGCCTCAAAGGGCGCGGCATTCAACTTGAGAACGGCTCTCAGCCAAATGATCTCATTGTGTGCCTAACCCTTTCGCTGCCGGATGAACAGGATCAGGCTCTGCGTGATTTTTTGGCCGGATGGGGGCCCGGTCTTGCCCATGATCCACGCCGGAAAACGCGCTGAATGTGCCTTTTTGAAAGAATACGTGAACGGCTTTTCGATGGACCCGTCGGGGCTATTGTGTAGGATGCGCGCGATTTGATTTGACGAAAAAACCGGCGCAGGGGGCCCTCTTCCGCGCGATAAAACGAGGCAGGCGATGAGCGAAGCCACAACAGCAACCCCACCCGTACGCAGCACCGGCCTGATGGCAGGCAAGCGCGGCCTTATCATGGGCGTTGCCAATAACCGTTCTATCGCCTGGGGCATCGCCAAAGCCTGTGCCGATCATGGCGCGGAAATTGCCTTCACCTATCAGGGCGACGCACTGCAAAAGCGCGTGGTCCCGCTCGCTGAATCCATCGGTTCGACGGTCATCCTGCCCTGCGATGTGACGAACGCCGAGAGCATGGATGCGGTGTTTGCCGAACTCAAAGCCAAATGGGGCAAGATCGATTTCTTTGTCCATGCCATCGCCTATTCCAACAAGGACGAACTCACCGGACGTTATGTCGATACCTCGCTCGACAACTTCACGGCGAGCATGGCGATCTCGTGCTACTCCTTCGTCGCTCTGTGCCAGCGGGCGGAAAAGCTGATGACGGATGGCGGCTCGATCGCGACACTGACCTATTACGGGTCGGAAAAAGTGATCCCGCATTATAACGTCATGGGCGTGGCCAAAGCCGCGCTTGAGGCGAGTGTGCGCTATCTCTCGGTCGATCTCGGCCGCAACAATATCCGCGTCAACGCCATTTCCGCCGGTCCCATCAAGACGCTGGCCGCATCGGGCATCGGCGATTTCCGCTATATCCTGAAGTGGAACGAATTGAACGCGCCGCTGAAGCGCACCGTCTCGATCGAAGAAGTGGGCAACACAGCGCTCTATCTTCTCTCCGACCTCGGCTCCGGCGTTACCGGCGAAGTGCATCATGTGGATGCAGGCTACCACGTCGTCGGCATGAAGGCCGAGGACGCGCCGGATATGAGCATCGTTTGAGGCCCAGTTAGAAAAAGCATGTCGCACAATACGTTCGGCCATCTCTTCCGTGTAACCACCTGGGGTGAAAGCCACGGGCCGGCGCTCGGCTGCGTGGTCGACGGCGCACCTCCGCTGCTGCCGCTGAAGGCCGCCGACATCCAGCACTGGCTCAATATGCGCAAGCCCGGCCAGTCGCGCTTCACGACGCAGCGCCGCGAGCCTGACGAAGTGAAAATCCTGTCGGGCACGTTCATCAACGAAGCAACCGGCGAAGAAGTGACAACGGGTACGCCGATCTCGCTGATGATCGAGAATGTCGATCAGCGCTCGAAAGACTATGGCGACATCAAAGAGAAGTTCCGGCCTGGTCACGCCGACTACACTTACCTGAGCAAATACGGCATCCGCGACTATCGCGGCGGCGGGCGCTCGTCGGCGCGGGAAACCGCTGCGCGTGTGGCGGCGGGCGCCGTGGCGCGCAAGGTTCTGAGCGGCGTCACGATCCGTGGCGCATTGGTGCAGATGGGGCCGCACAAGATCGACCGCGCCAACTGGAACTGGGGCGAGACGGGCAACAATCCGTTCTGGTGTCCTGACGCGAAGGCGGCGGCGAACTGGGAAGATTATCTTGATGGTGTGCGCAAGGCGGGTTCGTCCTGCGGGGCAATCATCGAAATTGTTGTGTCGGGTGTGCCGGTCGGTTTTGGCGCACCGATTTACGGCAAGCTCGATGCCGACATTGCCGCCGCGCTGATGAGCATCAATGCAGTCAAGGGCGTCGAGATCGGCGACGGCTTTGCGGCGGCGGCACTCAGCGGCGAAGAGAATGCAGACGAAATGTTTGCGGGCGATAACGGCCCCACATTTTCGTCGAACCATGCAGGCGGTATTCTCGGCGGGATTTCGACGGGACAGGACATTGTCGCCCGCTTTGCCGTGAAGCCGACATCGTCGATCCTTGCGCCGCGCCATACCGTGACCAAGGAGGGAGCGGATACGGACATCCAGACCAAGGGGCGTCACGACCCTTGCGTCGGTATCCGCGCGGTGCCTGTGGGCGAAGCGATGGTCGCCTGTGTGCTGGCCGACCACCTGATGCGTCATCGCGCGCAGGTCGGTTAGGTCTTTTCGAATACCATGACTTTGGAGAGGAAGGCGGACGTCGCGTCTGTCTGCGTGAGCCCTTGCGCGGCGAAGAGTTCTGAAAAATCTTCAGCGAGGTAGGACGTGAAGTATGGTTCGTGGAAGCCGACAGGGAAGACTTCAAGGAGCCCGTCGAAATCCGGTGTGTCGCCTGTCTGAAGCGCATCCATGATGATCGCCGTGCCGCCGGGCTTCAACACGCGGGCGATTTCGGCGGCGACGGACTGGCGGATTTTCGGCGGCAGTTCGTGAAAGAGATAGATGCAGGTCACGATGTCCTGCGAGGCGTCAGCGACGGGGAGGCTCTCGGCGTTCCCATCCAGCAGAGTAAGATTGCGGCGCGCGCCGAGACGTTTCTTTGCTTCGGCGATATAGGCAGGCGACAGATCGAGGCCCATCACATTGAGGCGCGGGAAATTGGCGAGCACGTCGGCGAGGAAACCGCCTGTGCCGCAGGCCACTTCGAGCATCGCGGCTTGGCGCTGGTCGCGACCTCGCAGCGCTCTGGTGAGCGGCACCAAGGCCTGACGGCGCATGGCACCGCCTGTTCCGGCGAAGAGGACTTCGACCTGCGTGTCGTAAAGTTTGGCTGATTTTTCGGAGAGCCAGCCATCGGTCTGATAGTGAAAATTTTGCAGGTAGTAACGCGGGAAGTGGTCGTGCAGCTCATCGCTCATCACTTCGGAATGGCGGCGGTTCAAACGGCGCTCGTCGACGACGCGGGCATCTTTGAAAAAGCGCAGACTCGATTTCAGCGCGTCGGCGGGTGAGGCAAAACCCGCAGGGGCGCGATAGAGACCGGCTTCGACATTCGCCCAATCGCGCTCAAAGAGCGACAGCATCCCGCGCGTCACGGCCTGCCAGTTCGGGAACCGTCCGTTAATTTTCGGCGGTGCCTCGCCTTCGGGCACGAGAGGCCCGCGCATACGGCTGAGGGCGAGGTAATGGCCCGCATACCACGCGACGCGTGCGCCCTGCGAAATCCCGAATCCCAACTTCGAAAGCGGACGCGCCATGCGCATGTCTCTTTATTGCGAGGGGGCTTTGATGAAAGTTCCGACCAGTTCAATATGGGGCGACCAGAGAAACTGATCAACGGGGGTGACGCGGGCAAGGCGATAGCCGCCGTCGATCAACGTGCGGGCATCACGCGCGAAGGTTGCGGGATTGCAGGAAACGCCGATGATGACCGGTACGGAGGAGCGGGCCAGCATTTCGCATTGGGCGGTGGCACCGGCGCGCGGCGGATCGAACACCACCGCATCGACTTTCAACAGCTCGGACATATGGAGCGGGCGGCGGAAGAGATCGCGCGTCAGGAACGAGACGGGCTTGAGTTTCTTTGCGGGGCCCTGCTCGCGGATCGCACGGTCGATGGCGGCGACGGATTTTACTTCGCTCTCGACGCCGAGCACGGAGGCTTTGACGGCAAGCGCCGCTGTGAAGGTGCCACAACCGGAAAAAAGATCAACGATACGTTTGGCCTCCCCCACGCCTTCCAATACGAGGCGCGTGAGATTGTCCTGACCTTGCTGTGTCGCTTGCAGGAAGGCACCCGGCGGCGGCGTGACCTTGATGCCGGACATGGAGACGACGGGCGCGCGGCGTTCCGACAGGATGTCGCCGTCCCATGTGAGGCGCGCAAGATCGGCCGAGGCGGCACGTTGGGCGAGGTCAGAGCGCAAGGGGCCGTCGGGCGCTTCCTTGCCACCTGTCACAGCGACATCCAATCCGGTTTCGGTGGACGTGACGAGAAGCGAGGCGCGGCCCTTGCGCGAGAGGCCCGGCATCACGACTTCGGCAAGGGCGGCAAGACTCTCTTCGATTTCCGGCGTGACAAGCGGACAGTGCTCGATGGAAATAATGTTGTGGCTGGCGCGGCCATAATAGCCAAGCGTCACGCCCTTCTTGGTGCGGGTGGCGGCGAAGGCGGCGCGGCGGCGGGTGGCGGCGTTGGCGGTGACGAGCGGATCAACTTCGACGTCGATGCCGCGAGACGACAAAGCAGCGATGACCTGTTCGCGCTTCCATGTGGCATAGAGCGCGGGCGCGACATGCTGGAGGGCGCAGCCGCCGCATTGGCCGTAATGTTTGCAGGGCGGCTTGATGCGCGATGACGATGGCTCAAGGATGCGCAGCAGGTCGGCGCGGCCTTCTGTGGTCGGGCGGATGGTGACGCGCTCTCCGGCCAGCGTGAGGGGGACGAAGACCTGCACGCCGTTGACATCGGCGACACCATCGCCGAGGTGGCCGAGCGTGTCGATGGTGACGTCGAGTTCGTCAGTAGAAAGAGCATTTGACATAAAGAATGACTTTATAGAGAAGCGCTGGATGGCCGGATCAGGTCCGGCCATGACGATTTATTTCAGGCGGGCGATGAGGAAGAACTCTTTGTTGCCGTCACCGCCGTGGATCGGGCTTTCGATGACGTCGAAAACCTCCCATTGCCCTTTGGAACGGAGCCATGCCGACAGGGTATCACAAACCTGCATGTGAAGGGCGGGGTCGCGGACGATGCCGCCGGAGCCGAGATTGCCCTTGCCGACCTCGAATTCGGGCTTGATCAGCAAAACGAGATACGCGTTGTCCCGCAGGAGATCGGGCGTTTCCGCGCAGAGATCGAGCAAGGGATCGAGCGCTTTGGCGAGGCTGATGAAACTCACGTCGCAGGTGATGATCCCCATCCTGCCTGCAAAATGTTCGGGGATCAGATCCTTGGCATTGAGACCTTCAAAGAGTGTCACGCGGGGGTGATCCGCCAAAGCGGGGGCAAGCTGGCCGTGGCCGACATCCACCGCTGTCACATGAGCGGCATGACGCTCCAGCAAGACTTGCGTAAAACCGCCTGTCGAAGCACCGATGTCGAGACAAAACCTGTCCCGCACATCTATGTCGAAATGATCGAGCGCGTGAACGAGCTTCAGCGCGGCGCGGGAGACATATTCGTGTACGGATGAGGTCAGCGTGACTTCATCCTCGTCACTCACCATCTGGGCAGGTTTGCGCGCGACTTCGCCTGCCACCAGAACGTGACCGTCATTGATCTCGCTTTGGGCGCGGGCGCGGCTTGGCATCAGGCCACGCTCGACCAGCACCTGATCGAGACGCTTGCGGGGGATGTGCATGATATGTCAGAGCGGTTTCTGCGCAGCAGCGCGGGCGGCAAGCTCGGCGATCTCGTTTTGCATACCCAATGCCGTCAGCGCCGCGCCGACCATGGAGGCGGCAGAGAGACCGGCAAGCTCGTACATTTTTTCGGGCTTGTCATGGTCGATGAACACATCCGGCAGATGCATCGGGCGGACCTTGAGGCCGCGGTCCAAAGCGCCGGAACTGGCGAGGAACTCAAGCACATGGGACGAAAAGCCGCCGATAGAGCCTTCCTCGGCGATGAGCAGAACTTCGTGCTCGCGGGCAAGGCGCGTGATCAGGTCGTGATCGAGAGGCTTTGCGAAACGCGCGTCGGCGACCGTTGTAGGCAGACCGAGCGCGGCGAGCTGGTCTGCCGCCTTCAGCGCTTCGGCCAGACGCGTGCCGAGCGAGAGGATCGCGACCTTCGTGCCTTCGCGGATGATGCGGCCTTTGCCGATGTCGAGCGCTGTGCCGATGGCAGGCATGTCGATGCCAATGCCTTCGCCGCGCGGGTAGCGCACAGCGGAGGGGCGGTCGTCAATCGCAACGGATGTTGCGACCATGTGCATGAGGTCGGCTTCGTCGGCGGCCGCCATGATCACGAAGTCCGGCAGACAGGCCAAATAGGCAATGTCGAACGAGCCTGCGTGGGTCGGCCCGTCGGCACCGACGAGACCGGCGCGATCAATGGCGAAGCGCACGGGCAGGCGCTGGATCGCGACGTCGTGGACGACCTGATCGTAGGCGCGTTGCAGAAATGTCGAATAGATGGCGCAGAAGGGCTTGAAGCCTTCGGTGGCGAGGCCCGCCGCGAAAGTAACCGCGTGTTGTTCGGCGATACCAACGTCAAAAGTGCGGGTCGGAAACCTGTCGCCGAACTTGTCAAGCCCCGTGCCCGACGGCATGGCCGCTGTGATCGCCACGATCTTGTCGTCATGTTCGGCATGTGCAATCAGGGCGTCGGCGAAGACGCGCGTATATTGCGGGGCGTTGGGCGTGGCTTTTGCCTGTGCGCCGGTGATGACGTCGAATTTGTTGACGCCGTGATATTTGTCGGGGGCGGCTTCGGCGGGCGCATAGCCCTTGCCCTTTTGCGTCACGACATGAACGAGGATCGGGCCTTCGCCGACATCGCGTACATTTTTCAGGACAGGCAGAAGATGGTCGAGATTATGACCGTCGATGGGGCCGACATAATAGAGCCCGAGTTCTTCGAACATCGTGCCGCCCGTCGCCATGCCGCGTGCATATTCTTCGGCACGGCGGGCGCGCTCCTCGATGCTCTTGGGGAAGAGCTTGGCGATCTCTTTGGCGAAGTCGCGGACCGAGTGATAGGCGTTGCCGGAAATCAGACGTGCGAGATAGGCCGACATGCCGCCGACGGGGGGCGCTATCGACATATCATTGTCGTTGAGGACGATGATCAACCGGCTGTCCATCGCGCCGGCATTGTTCATGGCCTCATAAGCCATGCCCGCGCTCATCGCGCCGTCGCCGATGACGGCGATGACGTTGTTCTTCTCGCCCTTCAGGTCACGTGCGACTGCCATGCCGAGGCCGGCAGAAATCGACGTGGACGAATGAGCCGCGCCGAAGGGATCGTATTTGCTTTCGGCGCGTTTGGTGAAACCCGACAAACCACCGCCCATGCGCAATGTGCGGATGCGGTCGCGGCGTCCGGTGAGAATTTTGTGCGGATAGGCCTGATGGCCGACATCCCAGATGATGCGGTCTTCGGGGGTGTTGAAGACATAGTGGAGCGCCACTGTGAGTTCGACGACGCCGAGGCCTGCGCCGAGATGACCGCCTGTGACGGAAACGGCGTCGATGGTTTCAGCGCGCAATTCATCCGTAACCTGACGAAGGTCACTCTCGGGCAGAGCACGCAGATCGGCCGTCTCGTGAATGCGGTCAAGAAGGGGCGTTTGCGGTTTGGTGTTCAAAACTAACTACCTCGGCCTCGTCAGAATTATGGGCCGAAAACGGGGAGGAACTTAACTGCGTCGCGTTATAACGAAGCGCGCCGCCTGACGCAAAAGGTCGGCTTTTTCGTCAAATAAATCAAGATGTTGGATCGCCTGTTCAGACAGCATGGCGGCCTGGGCACGGGCGCGCTCAACCCCCAGAATGGAGACAAACGTGGCTTTTCCCGCCGCCGCATCCTTGCCTGTGGCCTTGCCCACCGTCTCCGCCTTGCCTTCTACATCAAGGAGATCATCGGCGATCTGGAAAGCGAGGCCCATATCATGGGCATAGGCGCGCAGGGCGTGGCGGCGCTCACGCGGGGCGCGACCAAGCACCGCACCCGCTTCGCAGGCAAAAGCGATCAAAGCACCGGTTTTGAGACGCTGGAGACGCGAGATACCACCCATGTCGAGCGCCTCGCCTTCCGACGCCAGATCAATCATCTGACCGCCCACCATGCCCTGCCCGCCTGCCGCGAGCGCAAGGCGGCGCAGAAGTTCGACGCGGACTTCCGCCAACTGATGCGTGTCGCGGTCGGCGAGGAGTTCAAACGCGAAAGTGAGCAGCGCGTCACCCGCCAGCACGGCGGTCGCCTCGTCATAGGCGCGGTGGACCGTCGGCTTGCCGCGACGGAGATCGTCGTCGTCCATGCAGGGGAGATCGTCATGCACGAGCGAATAGGTATGGACGCATTCGATGGCCGCGGCGACGCGCAGCGCAGCGGCAGGGTCGACGCCGAAGAGACGCGCGCTTTCACAAACAAGAAAGGGGCGGAAGCGTTTGCCACCTGCCATGACGGCATAGCGCATGGCATCGAAGACGCGGATCTCTGCCCCCTCGCCGCGCGGCAGGACGGTCTCGATGAGTTCTTCGACATCGGCCTGTATTCTGGCGATGGCCTCATCAAATTGTCTGGCGACGGCGTCCTGCAAAGCGTGCCCCGTTATTCGACGTCGAGGGGCTCTGTGCCCGTCGCCGCACCGGTTGATGACAGCCTGATTTTCTCGACCTTGGCTTCGGCAGCCTTGAGGCGCGCTTCGCAATGCGCTTTGAGGAGATTGCCGCGCTCGTAAAGGTCGATCGAATCTTCAAGCGCCGCATTGCCGCTTTCGAGCTGGGCCACGATTTTTTCGAGCTGGGCGAGAGCCTCTTCGAAACTCAGTTTCTCAATGTCGGCTTTGCTTGCGGCCATAACGGTTCCCCGGAGTTTCAGAGCGTACATTGAAGCGCACGGACATGCGCTTTTGTGGACGCGTTCAATGCGCCTAAGTCATAGCCGCCTTCGAGCGTTGAGACAACGCGGCCTTCGCAATGCTTTTCGGCATAGCGCACAAGCTCGGATGTCGCCCAGCCGTAATCATCCTCTGTGAGCCTGAGATTGGCGAGAGGGTCTGCCATATGCGCGTCAAAACCCGCCGAAATAAAGATGAAATCAGGATCAAATTGCGAGAGAGCGGGCATGATGATTCCGGTGAAGACCTCGCGGAATTGCTCAGAGCCCGCGCCCGGCACGAGGCAGGCATTGACGATATTTTTGGCGATGCCGGTTTCATGTGCGGCACCTGTGCCGGGATAGAGCGGCGACTGGTGGGTCGAGGCATAAAACAACGACGCGTCACCCTCAAAGGCCGACTGCGTGCCGTTGCCGTGATGGACGTCGAAGTCGATGACGGCGGGGCGCGAGACGCCGTGCACGGCGCGGGCATGAAGCGCGCCGATGGCGACATTGTTGAAAAAGCAGAAGCCCATGGCCTGACCTGGCTCGGCATGGTGGCCCGGCGGGCGGATGGCGCAGAAGGCATTGCGCGCTTTGCCCGCCATGACTTCGTCAACCGCATGGACGACGGCTCCGGCGGCACGCAGCGCCGCTTCCATCGTGCCATGCGACATGGCCGTGTCCGCGTCGATGCGGTGGAAGCCCGCGGATGGCGAGGCCTGCATCAGATAGTCGATGAGGGCTGCATCATGGACGCGGGCGATCTGCTCAACCGATGCAAGCGGCGCGGTGGCGCGGATCAGCAAGGCGAACTCTTCGGCGTCGAGCGCGGCAAGGACGGCGCGGAGACGGTCTGGGCATTCGGGATGACCTGCGGGCACTTCATGTGCGAGGCAGGCCGAATGGGTGACGAGGAGGGTTTCCATGGATACGCAACGCGTGGTGGTTATGGGCTGACGGCGAGTGTAGCACGGGAGAGACTTTAAAGTGGGGCCAAGCCCCGAAGCCCGGCCATGACGACTTTTCCAGGTCGCAAATCGCTACACCTGCTCGTACCAGTCGACGCCTTTTTCGTTGCGGGTGACTTTGGCGGTTTTGCGGCCCAGCAGGCAGTTCAGATGCGCGAGGCTTTCGCCGGTGGCCATGAAGAAGACTTCGGGGCCGATTTCGCGTTTGAAGAGGGCGGGGAAGACGTCGATCGCGCGTTTAGGTTCGCTGATCAGCGCGTGAAGTTTTGCAAGCCCGTCTTCGTGGCCTTCGATCAGTTGCGTGAGGCGCTCATGGAGGCCGTAAAAGGGTTCGTTATGTGCGGGGAGCACCAGCACATCATCCGGTACGTTTGCACGGATACGATGGCAACTGTCGATCCAGTCCTGTAGCGGATTGTCATGCGCCTCTGTCGGATGGACGGAGACATTGGACGAGATGCGCGGCAGCACCTGATCGCCGGAGATCAGAACCTTTGCCTCGGCGCTGTAGAGGCAGACATGTTCGGGTGCGTGGCCGGAGCCGACAACGACGCGCCACTGGCGGTTGCCGATGGTCAGTTCGTCATTCTCGCGCAGGCGGCGGAATGTGTCGGGCAGGGGCGAGATATGCGAGCCGAAGCCGCCGAAGCGTTTGAGATAACTTTCAAGACCGCCTCTGCCCATGCCGGCGGCGCGGTAGAAGTCGATGGCTTCTTTCGGCGCTTCGCGGCCTGTGTCGAGCACGAGGTTGCGGCACATGAGAAAATCGGTGCGCGACATGTGAAGCTCGACGCCGAACTTGCGGCAGATCCAACCGGCGAGTCCGACATGATCGGGATGGAGATGGGTGACGATGACGCGCGTGACGGGCTTGCCTTTGAGGCCCGACGCGAAGATCTGCTCCCACAGGGTTTTCACTTCGACCGTGTCAACGCCCGTATCGACCAGTGTCCAGCCGTTGTCTTCCTCGATCAGCCAGAGATTGATGTGGGTCAGTTGAAAAGGCAGCGGCATTCGCACCCAGTAAATGCCGGGCGCGGTCTCCATCATTTCGCCGGGCTCCGGAATGCGCGAGAACGGATAGCGCAGCGCGGGAGCGTCATTTGTGGCAAGCGAAACGTCGGACATTTTTTACTGCTTTCGGTCTGGCGCATCAAAGAGGGCGCACCCTTTTGTGATAGGCGCGTCACGCGGCGGCGTCAAACGAAGCGATGAACCCTCAAGGATTCCTTGGGGAAACCCGGCGTCAAAGAGCATCCACATTGAGCGCATAAAGCGCCTTTGCACCCGCTGTCGCCGGACCGGCAAGGCCGAGGCTCGCGGGCAGAACCTGATCGGCATAGAAGCGCGCAAGGCTGATGCGGGGCGCGGCGCCTTCGGCTTTGGCGAGCGCCGCGCGGGCGAGGAAATGGCCACCGGCGCAGGTGCCGAAGAGGCGCGCATAGGGCGTGGCACCGGCGAGGCAGTCATCGGGCGCGGATTTGAGATTGGCGAGCATATAGGCGGTTGCATCGTCCAGCGCTTTGAGCGCGGCGTCTAGCGCGGAGCCCACCGCGATCATGTCGGCATTGTTGGACGCATGGGCTTCGGCGGCCGTGTCTTTCATCTCGTTGATAAAGGTGCGGGCGACGTCGCCGTTTGCCAGCGGCAATTTGCGCGTCACAAGGTCGATGGCCTGAATGCCGTTGGTGCCTTCATAGATCGGCAGGATGCGGGCATCGCGGTAATACTGGCCTGCGCCTGTCTCTTCGATGAAGCCCATGCCGCCATGGATCTGCACGCCGACGGAGGCGACTTCGCAGCCTATGTCGGTGGAGAAAGATTTGGCAATCGGAGTGAGGAGATCGGCGCGGGCCTGACCTGCCGCGCGGGTGGCATCGTCCGCCCCATGATGCGCCGTGTCGATGGCGACAGCATTGGCATAGCAGATGGCGCGGGCGGCATGGGTCAGCGATTTCATCAGCATCAGATTACGGCGCACATCGGGATGGACGATGATCGGGGCCATTTCGCCGGGCGGGAGCGTTGAGCCGGTGGGACGGCCCTGCTTGCGCTCCTGCGCGAAGGCGAGCGCGTGCTGATAGGCACGTTCGGCAATCGCCACGCCCTGCGTGCCAACCAGAAGCCGCGCGTTGTTCATCATCGTGAACATGCAGGCCAGCCCGCGATTTTCCGCGCCGATCAATGTGCCGATGGCCCCGCCGTCGTCGCCGAAGGCCATGACGCAGGTGGGGCTCGCATGGATGCCAATTTTATGTTCGAGGCCGGTGCATTTCGCATCATTGCGCGGCCCCAGAGACCCATCGGCATTGACCAGAAATTTCGGCACAAGGAACAGCGAAATGCCCTTGGTGCCTGCTGGCGCGTCGGGCAGGCGGGCGAGAACGAGATGGACGATATTGTCCGCCATGTCGTGGTCGCCATAGGTGATGAAGATTTTGGTGCCGGTGATTTTGTAGGTGCCGTCACCTTGCGGCACGGCTTTGGCTTTCAGCGCGTTGAGATCGGAGCCTGCCTGCGGCTCGGTGAGGTTCATTGTGCCGGTCCATTCGCCGGAGACGAGTTTCGGCAGGTAGAGTTTTTTCTGCTCGTCGGTGCCGTGGGCGGCAATGGCCTCGACCGCGCCCTGAGAGAGAATGGGACAAAGGCCGAAGGCCATGTTGGCGGCGTTCCACATCTCCTGTGCGGCGGTGGCGACGGCGAGCGGCAGGCCCTGTCCGCCGTGATCGACCGATGCGGCAACCGAGCCCCAGCCGCCAGCGACCCATTGCCTGTAAGCGGCGCTGAAGCCCCGAGCGGTTTTGACGCCATAGGCCTCCAGCGTCACGCCTTCCTTGTCGCCCGATTGGTTCAGCGGCGCGAGCACGTCGCTTGCGAGCTTTGCGCCTTCTTCCAGCACAGCCTCGACAAGATCGGGCGAGATGTCGGCAAAAGCCCCCTGCCCCATCAGGGATTTGAGCCCCACGACTTCGTTGAGAAGAAAAGCCATGTCGCGGACAGGGGCACGATAGGTCATTCAGGGGTTCCGGCTCTAAACAGGATGGGGGGTCTGACGTTTCTGCGGTTTTACTCTATTCTCTCGCGTGATTGAACCACAGGAACAAATTATGGATCAGGCTCAGAACAGCAACAAACGGCGCATGGCGCTGATCACCGGCGCGTCGGCGGGGATCGGGCGCGAACTTGCGCTTGTTTTTGCCCATAACGGACATGATCTGGTGCTGGTGGCGCGGCGCGAGGACCGGCTGCGCGCACTCGCCGACGAGGTGAAGCAGAAATTCGATGTCGAAGCGCATGTCGTGGTCGCGGATCTTGCCGATCCCGAAACGCCGCGCCGCCTGTTCAACGAAATGGCGGAGCGCCATATCCGCATCGACGCGCTCGTCAATAATGCAGGCTATACGGTGAGCGGATTTTTCCGCGACACGAAATGGGTGGATCAGGCCGCGCTCATTCAGGTGATGGTGACGGCGGTGGCCGAGCTTTGCCACCTGTTCGGGCCGGGCATGGCGGCACGCAACTATGGCCGCATCATCAATGTGGCCTCGCTTGCCGGACATTTGCCGGGTGCTGCGGGCGGCACGCTTTATGCCGCCTCGAAAAGTTTTGTCATCAAGATGTCGGAAAGCCTGTCGCTCGAATATCAGAACAACAATGTGCATGTGACAGCGCTCTGCCCCGGCTTCACCTATTCGGAATTTCACGATGTCGCGGGCAACCGCGCGGAGGTGAGCAAATTCCCCAAGGTGCTGTGGATGGACGGCGATGTGGTGGCACGGCAGGCCTATGACGCGGTGATGGCCGGCAAGCCTGTGATCATCAACGGACGTTTGAACAATGTGCTGGCATGGCTTGCCCGCGTTTTGCCGCAGGTGCCGATGCGCAAACTGATGGCAGGCAATCAACGCAATGCGAAAGTCAGAGCGAAGTGAGTGTCGAGGTTCGTGCGGCGGACGAAGCGGCGATTGCAGCGGCGGGCGCAGCGATCCGCGACGGGCAGCTTGTCGCCTTTCCGACCGAAACCGTTTACGGGCTCGGCGCGGACGCGACGAATGAACGGGCGGTCGCCGATATTTTTGCGGCCAAAGGCAGACCGACGTTCAATCCGCTGATCGTGCATGTCGCAGATTTTGCGCAAGCCGAACGGCATGTGCTGTTCACGGCCAAGGCGGTGCTGCTTGCGGATGCGTTCTGGCCGGGCGGGATCACGCTTGTACTGCCGCGCCTGTCGAGTTCGCCGCTCTCTCTGCTGGTGAGTGCGGGGCTTGATACGGTGGCCATGCGCGTACCGGCCCATCGCGTTGCGCAAGCCTTGCTGAAAGCGGCGGGACGACCCATTGCGGCCCCGTCGGCCAATACATCCGGCGAGGTGAGCCCGACGCTTGCCGCGCATGTGGCCCAATCGCTCGGCCATGCGGAGACTTTAGCGATGATACTCGACGGCGGTCCATGCGCGCTCGGGCTTGAATCCACCGTGATCGGATTTCCCGCCGCCGGTCCGACGCTGCTGCGACCGGGCGCTGTTCCTCGCGCCGACATTGAAACCGTGATCGGTCAGGCGCTTCTTGACGCTGACATGACGTCGGGCGAAGAGGGGCGCTCATCGCCCGGACAGCTTGCCAGCCATTATGCACCACGGGCTCGACTGCGGCTTGATGTGCTGGAGCCGCGCAACGACGAAGCTTGGCTCGGTTTTGGCCGCGATCAGGACCGTGCGGCACTCAATCTGTCGCGCTCCGGTGATCTCAAGGAAGCGGCAGCCAATCTCTTTGCGATGCTGCGTCAGCTTGATGCAAAAGCCGGTGTGAGCGCGATTGCGGTGGCCCCCATCCCGCGCGAAGGGCTAGGGGAAGCCATCAATGACAGGCTTTTCCGTGCTGCCGCACCGCGCTGACACACGAGAAGTAAGCAAATGGTTGACGACCAATTTTCATTTTCTTAAAGCGCCTGCAACGGCAGCGGCCTTAAATATCCGCTGACAGGGTGCGCACCACTTTCCCCCCGATGTGTGGACGCGCCCTCGACACCCGGATGTTTCGCTGTTTTCAATGCGGCGACGATACGGGCAAAGCCCGAACGTGCCCCCCGCGTTCGGGCTTTTTCTTTGTGCGGATTATTTTTCAAAAAAATCTGCGAATAATTTGCTATGGGGCAACCGCACGACACTGGCGGAAAACATAGATTTTTTCGCCATATCGCATCCGGTCGTTAACAAGAGGTGAATCTTCCTAAGGAGACAGCTTAAAGCGCCCGCAATTTAGCAGCGTTACGTCAGTATCCAGAAAAACCTGCCTTTGACAGGCTTACGGAATTTTGGGGAATAAAATGGCATCGCTTACGACGTCTCTCAACAATCTCTCGATCAAAGTCAAAATCATCGGTGCATTCGCCGTCGTTCTGGCTTTGACCATCACGCTCGGTCTCTTTGCCGTCCAGCGCATCGGCGTTGTCAACGATGCGGCGGTCGAGTTGCGCACCAACTGGTTGCCCGCAACCGCACATCTGACCATGTTCAACGCGAAAACCAACCGCTATCGCCAGCAGGAAGCCGCGCATCTACTGGTGACGACGCCTGAAGAGAAGGCGAATGAACTGGCGGGAATGGGCAAAAACATTGCAGATATCGACGTCGAATGGAAGAGCTATGCCGATCTGATCGTCAATGACGAAGAACGTGCGCTGGCTGATAACATCCAGAAGCATTGGCAGCAATATCTTGAGATGTCCAAAAAACTCCTCGAAATGTCGGACCGCAACGATCCGGAAGCAACCACGTTCTACATGAACGACGCCCGCGAAGAGTTCGGCAATTTCCGCGATAGTGTGTTGAAGGATCTTGCCTTCCAGGACAAGGGCGCCGACGAAGCCGCCGCTCTCGGTCAGAATACGTTTGAATCGGCACGCTTGTGGATCTACATCGTGCTCGCCATTGCCGCGACACTGTGCGCGCTGGCGGGCTTCACGATCATCGTGACGGTCTCCATGCCGATCCTTGCCACGACAACCACAATGAAGCGTCTGGCCGACCATGACACGACTGTGAAAGTGGAGTTTGTGGGTCGCAAGGATGAAGTGGGTGCAATGGCCGATGCCGTGCAGGTCTTCAAAGACAACATGATCAAAGGCGACGAACTGGCCGCGCAACAGGCCGCTGAAAACGAAGCCAAGCAGAAACGTGCTGCCCGTCTCGAAGCTCTGACCTCGTCGTTTGAAACGAAAGTCGGCGCTCTGGTGCAGTCGCTCTCGGCGGCCGCCACAGAAATGGAATCGACCGCTTCGTCGATGACGGATCTGGCCGAGCAGGGCAATTCGAAAGCCATGATGGTGGCAACCGCCTCTGAACAGACATCGGCCAATGTGCAGACGGTTGCGACCGCGACGGAAGAGCTTTCCGCCTCCATTCAGGAAATCTCCAAGCAGGTGGCAACGTCCTCGCGCATCGCCAATCAGGCGGTCGAAGATGCCCGCGCCACAGACGCCGTGGTGCAGGAGCTTGCTGTCGGTGCGCAGAAGATCGGCGAGATCATTCAGCTCATCAATGACATTGCCGGTCAGACCAACCTTCTCGCCCTCAACGCCACGATCGAAGCGGCGCGGGCGGGCGATGCAGGCAAGGGCTTTGCTGTTGTCGCATCCGAAGTGAAGTCGCTCGCCACGCAAACCGCGAAAGCGACCGACGAAATCTCGGCCCAGATCACGCAGATCCAGACCGCCACAGGTCAGGCCGTCACCGCCATCAACGGCATCGGCACGACCATTCAGGAAATGAGCGAAATCGCGGCGGCTATTGCATCCGCTGTGGAAGAACAGGGCGCGGCGACACTCGAAATCTCGCGCAATGTGCAGCAGGCCGCGCAAGGCACGGAAGAAGTCTCACGCTCGATCATCGACGTAAAACAGGCTTCGACCGACACGGGCGCTGCGTCTGCTCAGGTTCTCGGTGCGGCGGGCGAGCTTGCCCGCAACTCCAACGACCTGTCTTCGGAAGTGGATGAATTCCTTGCCGGTGTGAAAGCCGCCTGATTGCAGCTTTGACGCAAACAAGAAGCCCGGATGTGCGTATCCCATCCGGGCTTTTTTGTTATGCGGTATTAAAAACTCCGCCAAGCCTTCTTTCATCTACCAGCACCCGCTATCTGATCGCACCCAGTCGCGGCAGTGTTTTTTATTTCTTGCCCGAAATACGATCCAGAACCCCCAGTGCCACGGCGGAGACGACGAAGGCCATGTGCATGATGGTCAGCCACATGATCTGCTGCTCTGTATACTGATCGACATTGAGGAAAATCTGGAGCAGGTGGATCGAGGAAATCGCGACGATGGCGGAGGCGACTTTGACCTTGAGGCTGCCGCTGTCCAGTTTACCGAGCCATGTCAGGTCCGTCTTGCCTTCATCGAAGCGGCTGACGAAATTTTCGTAAGACGAGATCATCACCATCAGTAGCAGACTTGCGACCAGCGCCGCGTCGATGAGGCCCAGCATCGCGAGGATCATCTGGTTTTCGTCGAGCGTGAGCGCAACCATGAAAACCTTGGCGAGCTTGAGCACGAAACTCGCCGCATAAAGCGCCAGTGCAGCGGCGAGGCCGAGATAGAAGACAACAAGGATCCAGCGGCTGCCGAGGATCAGACGTTCAATAAGAAGTTCTACGGCTTTCATTTGGATCTTTCGTTTGTCGTAACGGTGCCGATCAGCAATGTCGGGATACCGCAAGTGGGGGGCCGGATGGTCGCGACTTCAGTGTCTTTCTTTCGGCCTCGGGCAACTTCTGTAACGTCTGCGCCTTCGGCTACGAGGCGCTCACGAGTCGCTCGAATATCAGCCGTTTTCCATGCGACGCCCCAGAGGAAATCGGAAGAGGGGGTTTTGGTTTTATCCAGCGGTTCGACAATTTCGATGGTGACGCCGCCCAGACGGAAAAACAGTTGGCGCACGCCCCATTCGGGTTTGCTGTGATCAAGCGCCAGACGGATGCCGAATTGCTCGCCGAACAATTTTTTGCAGGCATCGCCGTCGGACGTCATCACCACGACATGATCCATCGCCGAGATGACCGTGTCGCGCGCCACGCCTGCGCAGACCGGCGACGGCCACGTCTCGTCAATACCGGCAATATGCTCGCAGGCGATGACCGTCATGTTGCGGCTCGCCTCGCGCGGCATCATCGTGTTGCGCCAGCGACGACGGCTGCCGTCGAGACCGATGCCCTCGCCTTCCGGCATGGCGATTGTGTTGAGACCGCGCTCGGTCAGACCTCTGGCGGTGGCTACAGCATCATCGGTACGCAGGAAGAGCGCCAGCATGCCCTCGCCGCGCCGCTCCAGAAACGTCTGGACCTGCCGACCCCAGACACCCGGACCGATCGAGGCCACGAGTTCAACCGAGATATTGTCGAGATCAAAATGCACATGATCCGTGCCGCCGGAGCGGTCGGTGCGCCGCCATGACGGATGGCGGCCAAGCAGGCGCATATAGATGCTTTCCGCCTCATCAATGTCACGGACCGCAATTGTAATGCGGTCAACAGCCGTCACGAGCGGAGCCGGACTGACGATATGCGGGTCGGTGGGCATCTTTTCTGACATTATCTCTTCCGTGAGACGGGCTGCTTTTGCAAACTTGTTATGTTTCTTGGCATGGTAGACTTTATGTCATTGATTGCGAAGCCTGCAAAAATATAGAGCCCCGAGACAGATGATATGAGTATTCTCACCACGCTTTTGAAGGACCGGCTGGATCATTACGGTGTGCCCGGCGCATCGCTGGCCGTCTGGGGAGGCGGCGAAGCGCAGGAGGCCAGCGCGGGCGTCGTCAATCTCAACACCAAGGTGCCGGTGAGCACCGACACGCTCTTTCAGATCGGCTCGATCACCAAGCTCTATGTCGCGGTCATGTGTCTGCAACTGGTCGATGAAGGCAAGCTGACGCTGGATGATCCCGTCCGCCGCTGGTTGCCGGATTTCGCTCTGGCGGACGAGAGCGTTGCCGCGCGGCTCACCTTGCGCCATCTGCTTTCCCATCAGAGCGGCATCGAAGGCGATTATTTCGAGGATGCCGGTCGCGGCGAGGACCGGATCGCAAGGTTTGTGAGCTTCTTTCCGAAGATCGGACAGGTGCATGACCTCGGCGAGATGTTCTCCTATTGCAATACGGGCTTTGTGCTGGCCGGGCGGCTCATCGAGGTGGCGGGCGGGCAAGGCTGGGACAAGGCCGTGCGCAACCGCATGGCAAAGCCGCTCGGCACGCCTGCTTTCTCGACATTGCCGGAGCAGGCGATGCGCTATCTCACCGCCATCGGCCATCTCGGCGCGCCGGGCAGTCTGGCTGTCACGCCTGTCACCTATCTCGCGCAGTCAAACGCGCCCGCAGGCTCGATGCAAATGGCACCGGCCCGTGACATCGTGACATTCGGACGTATGTTGATGAATAAGGGAACCGCCCCCAACGGCACACGCATCCTGTCGGAGGACAGCGTGAAGGCGATGCACATGAGCAATGTCGTCTGCCCGAAGCATATGCATATTGATGCAGTGGGACTTGCCTCGTTCATGTGGGATTGGGACCATGAAGGCGTGGCCGATACGTTCGGACATGACGGCTCGACCATCGGACAGGCGGCGTGGCTGCGCTATCACCCCGCAAGCGGCTCGGTCTTTGCGTTGCTGACGAACGGCGGCAACGGCAAGGGGCTGGCACATGAATTGATGGACGAGTTTTTCGGCGTCCATGCGGGCGTGAAGCCGCCCAAAGCACCGCTGCCGGTGCCGGATCTGGAATTTGACGCGAACCGCTATGTTGGCGCTTACGCCAATATGATGGAGACGGTGGAGATCGCCGAAGAAGACGGCGCGCTGGTGGCGACGATCATCCCCACGCCTGCGGCTTCCATCATTGCGGGCACGCGGCGCGTGCCGCTTCAGCCGGTGAACGAGGAATTGTTTGTCGGTGTTGCACCCGGCTATACGGAGACGGCAACCTTTCATTTTCTGAAGCCCGACGCGCAGGGTCGCGCGAAATATCTTCATTCCGGCGTGCGGGCGCATAGGCGGGTGACGCCGTGAAGCCAAACGACGAGACGATTGCGCGGCTGAAGGCCGTTGTCGGCCCCAAAGGTTTTATCGACAGCGAAAGCGGGATGGCCTCTTATCTCGTCGAGCGGCGCGATCTTTATCAGGGTCGCGCGGCACTTGTGCTCCGTCCGCAATCGACGGCGGAGGTTTCGGCAATCCTCAAAATCGCGTATGAGACCGGCACGAAGATCGTGCCTCAGGGCGGGAACACGGGGCTTGTCGGCGGACAAATCCCTGACACAAGCGGCGATGAAATCATTTTGTCGCTCACACGGATGAACCGCATCGGCGCATTGGATAGTCTGAACAATACGCTGACGGTGGAAGCAGGCGTGACGCTTGCGGCAGCACAGGACGCAGCACGGGCGGGCGGACGGCTGTTTCCGTTGAGTCTCGCGTCGGAAGGCACGGCGCAAATCGGCGGCAATCTTTCAACCAATGCCGGTGGAACCGCCGTGCTGCGCTATGGCAATGCGCGGGACCTGGTGCTGGGGCTTGAGGTTGTGCTCGCCAATGGCGATGTCTGGGACGGACGCAAAGGATTGCGCAAAGACAATACGGGCTATGACATAAAGCGTCTTTTCATGGGCTCCGAAGGCACGCTCGGCATTATCACCGGCGCAGTGCTGAAACTTTTTCCGCTGCCGAAATCTGTCGAGACCGCTTTTGTCGCCGTGCCCGACGTGGCCTCGGCGGTTGCGTTGCTGCGCCGCGCGGATGCGGTGAGCGGCGGGCTTGTCACGGGCTTTGAACTGCTGCCACGCATCGGCATTGAATTTGTATTGAAGCATCAGGCGGGAGCGGTTGATCCGCTCTCTGCGCCGTCGCTCTGGTATGTGCTTATGGAACTCAGCGGGGGGGATGCAGGCGAGGGACATTTGCGCGGCGTGATGGAAACGTTGCTGGAAGCGGGCGTCGAGGCGGGCGAGATCACAGACGCGGTGATTGCGACGTCGGACACACAACGGACAAAACTCTGGACAATGCGCGAAGGCATGTCGGAGGTGCAGCGGCTTGAGGGCGGCAGCATCAAGCATGATGTATCGGTGCCGGTGTCGCGGGTTGCTGAATTTATCGAACGCGCAGTTGTGGCGGTCCGTGCCGTGATGACAGGCGTGCGGCCCGTACCCTTCGGCCATGTCGGGGACGGCAACATTCACTTCAACCTCTCGCAGCCTGCGGGCGCAGACAAAGCGGCTTTCATTGCGCGCTGGGATGAGATGAGCGCGATTGTGCACGGGATCGTGCGCGAGTTGGGCGGCTCGGTGAGCGCCGAACACGGCGTCGGACAGATGAAGCGCGACGAGATCGCGGCGACGAAATCACCTGTCGAGATGGAGCTGATGCGCGCGGTCAAAAAGGCACTCGACCCGAAAGGCATTCTCAATCCGGGAAAGGTTCTTTAATCCGCGATGCGGGCCAGCGACGTGCCGATGGGGATGTTCTGCGCGGGCACGATCATCACCTTGTCGATACGGGGGCCGTCCATGTCGACGACTTCGAAGCGGTAACCGTTCCAGCCGAAGTAGTCGCCTTCACGCGGCAGGCGCCCGAACCAGTTGAACATGACACCGGCCAGCGTGTTGACTTCAGCCTGTTCGTCGCCGGGAAGTTTGGTAAGTTCCAGCGCGCGGCGAACCTCGTCGACCGAGACAAAACCGTCGATCATGTACGTGCCGTCTTCTCGGATATGGATACCGGGATGTGCATCGCCGACATGGTCGGAAATGTCGCCGATCATCGCAAAGAAAATATCGCTCATGGAGAGCGTGCCGACGACGTCGCCATATTCGTCGATGATGAAGGCCATGAACATGCTCTCGGACTGAAGGATCGAGAGGCCCTTCAGCGCCGAGGCCGTGCGCGGGATATAAAGCGGCGGAGACTTCTTGCGCAGCAGTTCTTCATTGGTTTTGGGCGTGAGGAAGAGGTCTTCGACGCGGATCATGCCCAGAGGCTCGCCCGTGCTGCCGCTCCGGATCGGGTAGCGCATCTTTTGTTCAGCGCGGATCAGGGCCAGATTTTCTTCAACCGTGAAATCCGTATCGAGCCAGACCATTTGCACGCGCGGCGTCATAATTTCGCTGACACGTGTGTCGCCGAGGCGGAAGACGCGGTTCACGATGTCGCGCTCGACGCTGTCAATGGCACCGGACGCGGCCCCTTCTTCGAGCATATGACGGATTTCGTCTTCGGTGACGGAGGGCACCTGCTGGCCGGTGATGCCGTAGATTTTTACGACCGCTTCCGTTGACCACGACAGCAGCGTGACGAAGGGGCTCAACATATGCGCAAGGCCCGACATGGGACGCGCGATGGTGGCGGCAATCGCTTCTGGGTTGGTCAGCGCAATGCGCTTGGGAACCAGCTCGCCGAGAATGAGCGTGAGATAAGTGATGATGACGACAACGAGCGTCAGCGCGATGGGTTCGGCATAGGGCGCGGCCCATGGGATTTGCTTCAGCAGGTCGGCGACGGGCACAGACAGCGTCGCGCCACCGAAGGCACCGGTGAAGACACCGACCAGCGTAATGCCGATCTGGACGGAAGAAAGGAAGCGGCCGGGTTCAGCGTGAAGCGCCAAAGCGGTGTCGAACCCCGCTGTTGGCGCGTTGGTTCGCTGGCGCGCGGAGGACAAAGCCTGTAGGCGCTGACGGCGCGACGAGACAATCGCCATTTCGGACAGCGAGAAGAACCCGTTCAGCAGAATGAGCACGAGCAGGATGATTATGTCGGAGAGCATTGCGTTCCCAGCATCAGGTCGATCTTCAGTATATAGGGAGGTCGGTGCTTTACGCGAAGAACCTTTTTGACCTTTTTTTCTTGGGGTTTTGCATACGAAGTTACTGGCGAAGTTACTGGCGAAGTTACTGGTTTCACACGCTTTCCGTGACGAATAGTGCCGGAGGGTGCCCATGACCGACCAACCTCGCTCTGCACGGCCCGCAGAGGCGGCGGCGGGAGAATCAATCCGGTTCCGGTCCGCCGAGGTCGCGGACAGGGCCAGCGGCTAGGTCTCTATAGAAACTAAAACAAACTCTCCTGCCGGTCGTCCGCAGGCTTTGCTTTTTTCTTCGGCGCAGGCGCTTCGAGCGGCGCGAGATAAGGGTCGAGCAAATGCGGGCCGTCATTCGCCACATGGTTCACATCGAGGCTCACGGGGAAAGCCTCCATCAGATCGTCCGGCGCGGGCACCAGCAGCGCGTGGAGATCTTTCAGAGGTGTCGCCGGATCAAGCCAAAGGGTGAAATCTTTTTCCGCCAGGATCACCGGCATCCGGTGATGGACAGGCATCAGAGTCGCGTTCGCCTCCGTCGTGATCAGTGCACAGCTTTCAAGCTCCGACCCGTTCGCAGGCAGCCAACTGTCCCAGATGGCGGCAATGGCAAAGGGTGCGCGGTCGCGGCGCCGGATGAAATGAGGCTGGCGCGGCCCCGCCCCCATAACCCGCCATTCATAGAATCCGTCAGCGGGCATCAGTCCGCGACGGTGACGGAAGGCCCCGCGGAAAGAGGGCTTGTCGGCAATGGTGTCGGCGCGGGCATTGATAAGCGGTGTCGTCGGCACGCCCTTGGACCACGAGGGCACGAGGCCCCAGCGGACCAGCGCGAATTCGCGCTGCCCTGCGTGATCGAGCCGGACAAGCGGCACAGGCTGGGTCGGCGCGACGTTGAAACGGGCGGGAAAATTCGGCTGTTGCCGATATTTGTACAGGGTCCGCATATCTTCTGGGGCCGTGGTGATGGCTATGCGTCCGCACATGGAAAGGGGCTCGTCAGTTTTGTGGTCAATCGCGTTTGTTATGTTGTATCATCAAGCCATGACTGACGGAAACGCACATCTGCATGAGCATGAGCCCCATTTGCACAATCACGAAAAATGCATCGGCGCGGCGCTGACGCGGGCGCGTGAGCTTTGCGGTGCGCGCGAGGTGAAGCTGACGCCGATCCGCGAAAAGGTGCTGGAGATCGTCTGGCGCAGCCACAAACCCGTCGGCGCCTATGATGTGCTCGACACGCTGGCCCGCACGCACAAGGCCGCACGACCGCCGACCGTTTACCGCGCGCTCGATTTTCTGATGGCCGAGGGGCTGATCCACAAGATCGAGTCGCTCAACGCCTATCTGGGTTGCGGCGAGGCGGGGCATACGCATGAAAGCCAGTTCCTGATTTGCCGTTCCTGCGGCACGGCGGAAGAAATCGTCGATGACGCGCTCGACATAGCGCTTGATACCGCAACGAAACGCTCGGGCTTTGCGGTAGAACGCAAAGTGGTCGAGATCGCCGGTGTTTGTGCGCGTTGCCAATCTCTGTAATGTCAGGGCTCTGTGAGAGCGTGTGAAACAGGACTTCATTGCGTTACACTTCACCGCATAATTTCGGGACTTTCGGGGAACTCATGTCATTTGCATTTCAGCGCGCACTTATCGGCGGAATTTTCAGTGCGTCGCTGGCGGTATCAGCCGCCTCTGCCGCGCCGGTTGATCCTTATGCGGCAGGTACGCGCAATGGACCTTTCGTGGTCACGCAGCGCTCGCTCAGTGAGCTCACGAAGAACGGCTATGAGATCAAAGCCAATCTCGGCAATGCGCTGATCCTGCAAAAAGGACCGTCGGTTTTTTCCTGTAGCATTCCGCCCGATCCCGAACATATGAGCTATCGCAGCTATTTCGTCTGCTCGGAACTCGACGAACAAGCGGGCCCGACGAGCAAAGCGACCAAGCCGTTTATGGCACCCGTGCCGGAGGTGCCGCGCCTGAAAATGGAAAAGCCGAAGTACTGAATCATCGCGCGGCCATAAAATCAAAAATCAAAATAAAATTCAGGGAGAATGTGATGGCTTACAAACCTTTTGATCTGACGGGCAAAGTGGCGCTGGTGACAGGCGGCAATGGCGGCATCGGCCTCGGCATGGCAGACGCCATGGCGCAGGCGGGTGCGGCGATCGCCATCTGGGGCACGAACGAAGATAAAAACGCCAAAGCCGAAGCCAAGCTCAAAGCGCATGGCGTCAAGGTCTATGCGCGCAAGGTGAATGTCGCCGACGAACAACAGGTGATCGATGGCATCGGCGAAACGCTGAAGGCGCTTGGTCGCATCGACAGCGTGTTTGCCAATGCGGGCGTCGGCTTCGGTTCGCCGGCATTTACAGAAATGAAAACGGAAACCTATCGCAAGACACTCGCGGTCAATCTTGATGGTGTCTTCTGGACCTTGCGCGAAACGACCAAGCATATGGTCGACCGCGCGAAGTCAGGCGACACCGGCGGCTCGCTCGTCGGTGTTGCAAGCCTTGCAGCGATTGAAGGCGCGGCCCGCAATCAGGCATACGCAGCAACGAAGGGCGCGGTCATCTCGATGATGAAATCCTGCGCCGTTGAATTTGCCCGCTACGGCATCCGCGCCAATTCCATCCTGCCCGGCTGGATCGCCACCGACATGACGGCCAATGCGCAGGAAAGCAAAGCCTTTACCGAAAAAGTCATCCCCCGCGTGCCCGCGCGGCGCTGGGGCGAGCCTGCCGATTTCGGCGGCGTCGCGGTTTATCTGGCGTCGGATGCCTCAAGCTATCACTCCGGCGATACATTCGTGATCGACGGCGGTTATGCGATTTTCTGAGGCCTGCCCTGCTTTGTCGCTCCCGACAAGGGCGGGGTGACAATTTTTGTTTTGATCTAATTTTGATGACTAGAACGCGCATGGCGTAGACTATGCAGGACTGAACTCCTGACCGGCTTTTTGCCGGTGGAGAAAGTCTATGTGGCGTGGAATGGGACAGATTTTGTCCGGAGTCGGGACGTTGTTGCGTATCAGTGCCTTCCTGGCGCTGCTTTCGTTCGCCCCTGTCCGCGCCGACGCCCTTGATGACGGGCTGACGCGCCTGTCGCAAATCCTCGGCACGATCCATCATCTGCGCGATATTTGCGGGGCCAATGACGGTTCGCTCTGGCGCAACAAGATGATCGACATGATCAACGCGGCCAAGCTCGATCCAGACAAGCGGCAGGCCCTGATCACGCACTTCAATGATGCTTACTATGACGCCCGCACGGGCTTTCCCCGATGTTCGGACGAGGCGGCAAAACGTGCCAATATGCTGTTTGACGAGGCCCAGCGCCTTGCTTCCAGCCTGTCGGACCAGCGCAAAAACGCCGCATCCCTGTTTTAAGAAAAGCCTATTTTGCAGGCTTTATTGTATTTCCGGCGGCTCATTTCGGCCCGAACCGTTAACCCTTTTTACACGAAACGCGAGACAAGCCCGCGCCATATGGTACAAGTGGGCGTCAAGTCGTGGGGGGACGAATGAAAGCAGAGTTTTGGGCTCATGCTTTCGCTGCCTTCCGGTTCCAGCGACGGGACTTTGTATGTGGCCCCCGTCCGGGGGAGTAAGCAGAGGGCATGATGGCCGATTTCGATATGCCGGGCGATACGTCCGTTGATCTCATGGACGACGAGACGATGGATGACGACGGCCTCGTTCCGACCGAAACCGACCAGCGCCGTCTGGCATTGCAATCCATCCTCGATGCGTGGGACGAAGCGCTCGCCGAAGGCGTCGGCGCCGACATTCTCGCCACCACCGCGATTTTCGCAGCGCTCTCCGACATGGTCGAAGCCTATGGTGAGGAACCCGTCGCCGAAATGGCCGCCGGTCTTGCCGACCGTGTACGTCAGGGCGAGTTCACTCTGAACCGTGTGATGCAGTGATTTTCCGAGCGATCAGCCCGGCCATCACAAATTAAAAAATCAGATCATCACTTCGATCAGTCGCGGCCCTTTGGTTTTAAGCGCTGAAAGATAAGCATCGACCAATTCTTTCGCCGTGGTCACGCGCACAGACTCGACGCCCATGCCCGAACCAAGCTGCACCCAGTTCAGTTCCGGATTGTGCAGATCAAGCATCGAGAGCGCTTTCGGTCCCGGATTTTCGGCACCGACGCGGGAGAGTTCGATATTCAAAATCGCATAGGAATTGTTGGCGAAGATGATGTTGACCACATCGAGTTTTTCGCGCGCCTGCGTCCAGAGCGATTGCAGGGTATACATCGCGCCGCCGTCGCCGTGGAGACAAACGACTTTACGGTCGGGGCAGGCCACCGCCGCGCCCGTGGCAACAGGCAGACCCTGACCGATGGCGCCGCCGGTGAGCGAGAGATAGTCATGCGGCGCGGCGGTCGCGGTGGCTATCAGGGAACCGAGGCCGGAGGTCGCCGCTTCGTCGGAAATGATCGCGCCTTCGGGCAGGTACCGGGCGACGATCTCGCCCACCGTGAACTGGTTGAGTTGACCGGTCGGTAGCGCATCGACGAGCTTCAGCGGCGCGACATGAGCAGGGTCCTTGGGGGCCCCCAAAGCATCCGCCAGTGCTTCCAGCGCCTGCACGCCGTCCTCATGCGCCTGTGCCAGATAATGGATTGCGGCGCTTTCCGGTGTGCACCAGCTTGCCTTGCCGGGATAGGCAAAGAAGGACACGGGCGGCTTGGTGCAGACAAGGATCAATTCCTCGACGTCGGCGAATGTCTCCACGATCTGCTCGGCGAAATAAGGAATGCGCTCGACCATGACGAGGCCGGCGCCGCGTTCAACACGGGGCGCAAACGTGTCGCACAGGATGCGCGCACCGGTCGCCGCCGCAACGCGACCCGCCGCGATGAGGCCGCGCTTTTTGAGTGCGGTCCCGCGAATGATGATAGCGGCCCTCTTGCCGGATTTCAGTGCCTTCGCCGTGATGTCGATGGCCGATTGCGAAACGGGCGCAGGGCCGTTGACCGGCAGCGCTGCGGCGGGACCTTCTGAATCGAGCCACGCCGTATCCGCAGGCAGAATGAGCGTGGCGATCTGACCCGGCACCTGCATCGAGGCCTGCACGGCGCGGGCACCGTCAGCGGCGACCGTCTTGGGGCTGGGGCTTGAATGGATCCAGCCCGACACGGGTCGCGCAAAGCCCTGAATGTCGGAGGCGAGCGGCGCATCATATTGCGCGTGATAGGTCGCGTGGTCGCCGACAATATTGACGATGGGTGTCTGGGCGCGACGCGCGTTGTGCAGGTTGGCAAGACCATTGGCAAGGCCGGGTCCGAGATGGAGCAATGTGCAGGCGGGCTTTTCTGCCATGCGGCCATAGCCGTCGGCCATGCCGGTGACCGCGCCTTCAAACAGACCGAGGATCGCGCGCATCCCGTCCACTTTGTCGAGCGCTGCAACGAAATGCATTTCCGACGTGCCGGGATTGGTGAAGCAGACGTCAACCTTCGAGGCGACAAGGGTGCGCACAAGGCTCTCGGCACCGTTCATGGGTTTTGCGTCTGACATGTAAGTCTCCCGGATTTCTTGGTCGTTTTGAATTGGGATGGAGATTAGAGGGCAAGCGGGATGCCGACAAGCATTGCTGCCGTCTGCCCTCGCTTGTCGTCCTGCTCTTGGGGGTGCAAGAGCCGCGAGCCGGAAGCGGAGTGGTATTCTATGCGAGATCAGAAAAACAACTTAAACGCCACGCGCAGAAGAACCGCCGCGCCGAAGGCCATGATGAGGCCGCCGGAGACAAGGTTGATGATGCCAAGCAGATGGTCCGACATGCGCGCGCGGAAGAGATTGACGAATTGCGAGAGGCCGATCCACCAGAGCATCGAGCCCGCGACGACCGCGCCTGTCAGCACCAGCGCGTGAGAGACGCCCCCCTGCCCCGAACCGCCGCCGAGGCTCGCGACACTGCCGAAAATGGCGATGAAGCCGAGCATGGTGGCTGGATTCGTGATCGTCAGCACAAAGGTCGCGAGAAAAACGCGCGCGACAGCGCCCGACAGGTTTTCGCCTTCGCTTGAATCAAGATGCGGATGCGTGATGAGCGTGCGGTAGCCAAGCACGAGAAGAAAGATGCCGCCGATGCCTTGCAGCCAAAGCTCGTATCTCACAAAGAAATCAATCGCCGCTGTCAGCGAGAAGGCCGCCATCGCAGCAAAGACGCCATCGCCAATGGCCGCTCCCGCGCCCGAGATCACACCATTGATCTTGCCGAAGCGCAGCGTGCGCTTGATCACCACAAGATTGACGGGACCAATGGGCGCGGCGACAGCGAGGCCTATCCCTATCCCAGTTGCTACAAGACCAATATCAAGCATTTAACCCTGTTTCCGATCAGGCAACGACGACATCATTGCCGACGGGTTCAGCATAAAGTTTTTTAACGAGGTCGGCACGACGACCAAGCGCCACAGCCTGATTGATATATCCCTTGTCGGTGAGTTCGCCACCGTCAACACTCGGCGGCTCGGTCATCAGCAGCGCGCGTTCGACGCGTGTGCTGGAGCCGGGATTGGTCTTGTTGTGTGCCCGCAGGCCCTCTGCAAGCTGCGCAAGAATGTCAGGATGCACGACAATCTCCTCCGGCGTCAGCTTGTCATCGCCGACAATCTTGCGGCAGGCAGCAATGTTCGGAAAGCCGAGAAGTCCGATATAGGATTTATCAAGACCCGCGACCAGCGCGTCCTGCAAGACGGTGCCGACCGACGCCAGCACATCAACGCGCAGCTTGCCTGCGCTCACCCATGTGCCGGTGGAGAGTTTGAAGTCTTCCGCCACGCGACCGTCAAAGACGATACCTTCGATGGGATTTGCATCGTCAACAAAGCGCGCGCCGTCGCCGAGGCAGTAGAAGCCTTCCTCGTCATAAGCGTCACGCGTCTTTTCCGGATTCTTGTAATAGCCCGGTGTGATACAGGCCCCGCGCACACGCACTTCCATCTTCTGGCCGACCGGCGCGAGTTTGATCTCGACGCCGGGAAGCGGCAGGCCCAGCAAGCCCATGCGTTCGGTTTCCCAGTGCACATTCATAATGGTGGGTGCTGTTTCCGTCGCGCCATAGCCGGAGCTGAAAACGATGCGCTCGCCGGTGAGGCGGATAGCCACTTTCTGCAAGCGGTCATAGAGGTCCTGACTGAGCGCCGCGCCGCCATAGGCCAGCGTGCGGAGCTTGGAGAAAAAACTGATGGCCAGCGCGTCGTCTTTTTCAAGCTCATCAACCAGCAACGTATAGGCCGACGGTACGGTCGAATAGGCTGTCGGCGCGATTTCGCGCAGGTTTTGCACGGTCTCGTTGAACGCGCCGGGCACGGGACGGCCACCGTCGATATAGAGTGTGCCGCCTGAAACCGTCGTGTTGCTCAGAATGGAATTGCCGCCGAAGCAATGGTTCCACGGCAACCAGTTGAGCAGCACCGGCGGTTCTGCCGCCTCATCCGTCGAGGTCATCGATTTCGGCATCACCGAGTTCACGCACATCATGCCCGTCGTCGTAATGACGGCCTTGGGCATACCGGTGGACCCTGACGTGAAAAGATATTTCGCCACCTGAGCGTGGTTGAGATTTTTGAAACTCTGCTCGACCTTGTCCGTCGGCGTCGTGGACACGAGTTCTTCGTAAGCCGTGCCGAGCGAGGCATCCGTCGTCACAAGCTCGATGCCGCTCGTGTCAATCGCCGCCAGCGCACGCATGAAGGGCGCGGCATTCTGCATAAAGAACATTTTCGGTTCGATGAGGCCGACCACATGTTTCAGCTTGTCGAAATCCGTGCTCATCGTGCTGTAGGCGGGTGAGACGGGAACCGCCGGCACGCCCGCGAGGATTGCGCCATATGTCATCAGCGCATGTTCGATCGAGTTGTTCGACAGGATCATCAGGGGTGTCGCTTGCGAGAACCCGCGCGCGAGCAGGCTTTCGGCAATCGCGTTGATGCGCTTGCTCCCTTCGGCGTAAGACAGACGCACCCATGCGCCGAGCACGCCGTCTTTGGCGGGTCCGCGCATCGCCAGCCAGGTGCGGTCCGGCACTTCAGCAGCCCATTTGCGGATGGGCGCGATCAGGTTTTTCGGTACGGGCGGCAGCGGATTGAGATTGCGCATGACGATCGTGCCGTCGGCGCGGCGGTCAATATCGATCTTGCGTTCGAGATAATTGGCGTTGCGGAAAGCAGGTTTCGTCAGTTCAGGTGTCATTGGCGCGGCTCTGTCCATATCCATATCACTCGCTCCCGCTCAAATACTCAGGCATTTACATCAACAACAATGCGGCCGCGCACTTTACCCGCCAGTATTTCCGCGCCGAGCGGGGGCACATCGGCAAGCGTGACGCGCGTGGTCATCGCATCGAGCTTCTTGAGGTCGAGGTCGCGGGCCAGACGCGACCATGCTTCAACGCGTTTTGCCATCGGCGCGTTCACACTGTCGATGCCTGCAAGCGTGACACCGCGCAGGATGAAGGGCGCGACCGAGCCGGGCAGGTCCATGCCCTGTGCCAGACCGCAAGCTGCCACCGTGCCGCCGTAGCGTGTGCCCGCTATGGCGTTCACCAGCGTATGCGAGCCCACCGCATCGACCGCACCGGCCCAGCGCTCTTTGGCGAGCGGACGACCGGCGGCGGAAAGCTCGTTGCGGTCGATGATGTCAGCCGCACCGAGAGATTTGAGATAGTCGGCTTCCGAAGCGCGCCCTGTGGACGCAATGACGCGGTAGCCGAGCTTGGCAAGAATGGCGATAGCGACCGAACCGACGCCGCCTGCCGCACCGGTCACGAGAATGTCGCCCTTGTCCGGTGTCGCGCCGCCATGTTCGAGCGCGAGGATGCAGAGCATGGCCGTATAGCCGGCCGTGCCGATGGCCATGGCGTGCGCGTTGGAAATGCTGTCGGGGAGTTTCACCAGCCAGTCGCCCTTGACCCGCGCCTTCTGGGCATAGCCGCCATTATGGCTCTCGCCGACGCCATAGCCGTTCAGCACCACACGGTCGCCTGCTTTGAGGCCTGCATGGCTGGAGCTTTCGACGATCCCTGAAAAGTCGATGCCGGGGATCAGCGGCCATGAGCGGATGATGGGAGCGGCACCGGTCAGTGCCAGACCGTCTTTGTAGTTCACGGTCGAATAATCGACCTTCACCGTCACATCGCCATCCATCAGGTCGGCTGTTGTCAGCATCACGAGGTCGACGCTCTGGCCTGCATCGGTCTTGGACACGCGGATCGCGCGGAATTGGTCAGTCATTTCATATCCCTGAAGGCGAATAGGCCGGGCATTTTGCCCGTATTTTTAATGTTGCTGGGCACAAACGAGCCTAATTCTGCCGCCCGGTCAAGGCTCGGAAAGCCACTTGCAGCACTCCGCCGTTTCGAGTGCCAGAATTTAAGTCACACTCACCAAAAAATGTCACGGTCGCTGACGCTTTTGCTCGCCGGACCCACCGGTTTCGCTCAAGATTCTCTTGTCGGCGCGTTGAGCCGGACCTTCGAGTCGCTGACAGGCTCTCTCGCGCTGACTGTATGAAAATACAGCAGGAGTGACTGATGCTGAGAGACACGCACGAGTTCGCCAAAATGCTTGATGGCTACCGGCTGGTGACGGCGGAAATCCTCTACCGGATGCCCGACCATCCCGCCTTCCTCCAGACCTTCGTCTGGCAGGATTATGACCTTGAGCCCAAATATCCGACGCTGACGAAGTTTCTGGATTACTGGGAGAAGCACCTCGACGGTCCGCTCCATTCCGTGCGCATCGCCACCAAGCGCGTGATCACACCGTCAGAATTTCCGTATGCGGAATTTATGGGGGTGCTGCACTAGCCTTTCGGCAGGTTCTCCACAAACGTCATCGCCTCGCCCTGCGCAGCACCCGTGATCTCGTCCTCCCACATGACGCGGCGCCCGCGAATGATTGTGCCCACCGGCCAACCCGTCACGTCCATGCCGTTGAAGGGCGTCCAGCCTGCGCGCGTGGCAATCCACTCGTTCGTGATAGTGCGTCGGGCCTTGAGATCGACAATCGTGAAGTCGGCGTCATAGCCCACCGCAATACGTCCCTTGCGGGCGATGCCGAAAATGCGCAACGGACTTGCCGATGTGAGGTCCACAAAACGCTGCAATGACAAGCGTCCCGCATTCACATGATCGAGCATCACCGGCACCAGCGTCTGCACGCCGGGAAAGCCTGATGGCGAATTCGGATAGGGCTTGTCCTTTTCCTCGCGCGTATGCGGCGCATGATCCGAGCCGATCACGTCGATAACGCCCGCCGCGACACCGGCCCAGATGCCTGCACGATGCTCACTGGTGCGGATCGGCGGGTTCATCTGCGCATAGGTGCCAAGCCGCTCGTAGCAATCGGGTGCTGACAATGTGAGGTGCTGCGGCGTCGTCTCCGCTGTCGCGATGTCTTTATTCGCTGCAAGCAACGGTATTTCATCAGCGGTCGTGATGTGCAAAACGTGAATACGCTTGCCTGCTTCACGCGCGAGGCGCAAGAGTCGCGTCGTGCAGCGCACTGCGCTTTCCACGTCGCGCCAGACGGGATGCGTTTCAGGCTGTCCGGCGAGCGCCAGAGGCTTGCGCTCGATCAGCCGGTCTTCATCTTCCGAATGAAACGCCGCGCGGCGCTTGATGACTTTAAGGAGTCGCGCCACGTCCTTGTCGGTGGCGACCAGGAGCGTGCCGGTGGACGAGCCCATGAAAACCTTGATGCCACAGCAGCCGACGGTGTTTTCCATATCGTGCAGCAGGTCGGTGTTCTCGACCGTCGCACCGCCGTAAAAAGCGAAGTCGCATTGCATCCGGTGATGCGCGCGCCGCACCTTGTCGGTGATCGCGTCCGGCGTCGTCGTTGCCGGCGATGTGTTCGGCATCTCGAAGACCGCCGTGACGCCGCCCAGCACCGCCGCGCGACCGCCGGTTTCGAGGTCTTCCTTATGCTCGTTGCCGGGCTCGCGCATGTGGACCTGACTGTCGATGACGCCGGGCAACACATGCAAGCCTTTGGCATCGATCACCTGACCGGCAGTGGCCTGCGTGAGATCGCCGATGGTGGCAATGCGCCCGCCTGTCACGCCGATGTCGGTCAGGCCGATGCCATCCGTGTTGACGACCGTGCCGCCTTTGATGATGAGGTCGAATGTCGCGCTCATGCCGGAGCCTTTTCGGTTGGTTGTTTTTCGTGAGCGATACGGTCGAGCAAGCCACACGCCGCGTCAAAGACCCTATCGACGGTCAAATCCTGCATCGCGTTTTCGCCCGCAAATCCATCGCCGAGATCGGCGAGGATTTCCTCGCGCGAGCGGGGGCCGCGCACCTGCGCCGTGTTTGTGCCCCAAGGATCATAACGCCCGTCCGGCGTCGGACCAAAGAGGCCGAGCGTCGGCGCGCCCGACGCTGCGGAGAGATGCATCAGGCCGCTGTCATTGCCGATATAGAGCGAGACGCGCTCAAAACAGGCGCCGACGAGATTAAGGTCCTCGCCGATCAGTTCAATGCGCCTGTCGTCGGGTACGATGTCGGTCATCGGCTTCACAAGATCGCGTTCGCCCGGCGCGGCAGCAATCAAGACATGTGCCCCTTCCAGCGGCCCACCTTTGCCGACAAGACGCGGGATCAGTTCGACATGGCGCTCGATCGGCCACATCTTGCGCGGCCATGCAGCAGACGGTCCTAAGGCCAGCACGCGGCGACCATCTGGGATCAGTTCTTTTGCCCGTGCGCGCGCCTCGTCGCCCGGCCAGATGCGCGGCCATGGTGCGGGATCAAACCCCGCGACCGAGGCATTGTGAATGACACGGTGAAGCGTGTGGTTTGCCCGCAGGACATGGCGCTTGCGCGTCCAGAGCAGAAAAGCGGTGGCGGAACCGCGCAGGTCCACCACTGCTTCAAAGCGGCGGAACATGGTCGCGCGCAGAAGTTTCCGCCAATGGCCCGAGCGCGACCCGCGCAGCTTTTGCATCTCGATGATGCGTTCCACACGCGGGGCATGTTTAAACAGTGGAGCGGCCAGCGGCCCGCAGGCGACCCAGAACTTCGCCGTCGGGTAGCGCTCCATGAGGCCTGCCAGAAGGCCCGTCGAGAGCACACCGTCGCCGATGCGGTTCGAGGTGATGAAAAGAATACGCATGAGCGTGGGGCGAGCCTTTGAGAAAGACAAAGAGAGGGCTTGCGAGGAAATGCAAAAGGGTGCGGAGTATAGGAAGAGGAAGAGAAACTGCCAAGTTGGCCCCGTCACAGATTTGTGTCTCTTGCGACACGGACGGGGCAGGCTTAAATGTGGCAGAGTGAAACCGGTTTAGACCACGCATGTTGAGACCACGCATAACGAGGCCCGGCCCTGATGGATTTGAGAGCCTGAGAATGAGTTTGAAAGCGTCGATCCTGCCCGATCGGGGCGTGTTGCGCCTCGGTGGTCCCGAAGCGCGGGTGTTTTTGCAAAATCTCATCACCAATAATGTCGATCTGGCCGACGGGACGAGGTCGGTCTATGCGGGTCTGCTGACGCCGCAGGGCAAGTTCCTGTTCGACTTCTTCATCAGCAAGGACGCCGCCTCCGAGGCGCTGCTGCTCGATTGCGACGGTGCGCGCGCTGCCGATCTCGTCAAGCGCCTGACGTTTTACAAGCTGCGCGCCGACGTGACGATTGAAAATCTCTCCGACAGCTTGAAGGTCATGGCGGTCTGGGGCGGCGATGCGCCTGCGGGCGCGGACTCTTTGGGCCTGTTGGCCGATCCGCGATTGCCCGCGATGGGCGCCCGCCTCATTTCGCCTGATCCGAAAGTCGCAGGTGCAGAAGCGGCCAGCCCTGCCGATTATCATGCCCATCGCATCGCACTCGGCGTCGGCGATGCGGCCCATGATTTTGAACCCGACCGCAGCTTTCCGCTCGAAATGAATTTCGAGGAAATGCACGGCGTCGATTTTCAGAAGGGCTGCTTCATCGGTCAGGAAGTCACCTCGCGCACCAAACGGCGGGGCAATGTGCGCAAACGCCTCATCCCCTGCGAGGTCGAAGGCGAGACCATGCCGAAACCGCACACGCCGGTTCATTCGGTCGGGCGCGAGGTAGGTACGGTTTTTTCGGTGGATAAGGTCGGTGGCCGCGTTTTGGCGCTCTTGCGGCTTGATCTGCTCAACGGCGCGCCGCTCGAAATCGGCGAGACAATCTTGACGCCGCATAAGCCGGTCTGGGCGCAATTTGAAATGACCGGCGCGGAAGATGATTCAGAAGAGGAGTAGCCGCTTCCCCCGCAACGGCTCACGGAGCCGTATGGAGGGCATGACGCGGGAGAAGCGGCAGCGTTGAGATAAAACCGTCGCAGGGGGCCGCGTTACGGTTTCATCTCATCTTTCGTTTCATTTTTCATGGCGTCATGTGCCATTTCGTCTTTGGCCATTCCGTCCTTGGCCATTCCTTCTTTAGCCATTTCGTCCTTGGCCATGTCGTCTTTGCTCATGGCATCTTTCGCCATGTCGTTTTTCATCATGTCTTGATTGGCCATATTTTCTTTGGTCGGTGCCATTTTGGACATTTCGTCAGCAAAAGCGCCGGACACGGCAACGGTCAAAACAGCGAGCGAAAGGCCGACAGCGGCAAAAGCGGTAGCAAATGTTGTGCGGACGATCATGTGATGTTCCTTCATTTTAAACTTTGAAAAATAAAAGAGCCGACCGAACCGCCTCCCCTATGTATCAGTATTCTTTGGGGGTCCACTCACACAGGAGAGGCGGTTGGCCAACTCAGTCACGTAACAAAACGCAACGAGTACGCGACCGAGTAAGCGGTTATTTCGGAGCCGTTTCCGTGGAGTTTTTGGCTTTTTCAGTCGTGGTTGTCTTCTTGTGCTTCTTCATGGCGCTGGCCTTGTGGAGCTTCTTGGCGCTTGAAGCAGCGGGCTTTGCCATTTCGGTGGTGTTGGCGGGGGTGGCGGCAGCGGCATTGGCGGTGGCAACGCCACCAAGGATGACAGCAAGACCGAGACCGGCGGCAGCGATATTTGTGCGGATAGACATGTGAGTTTCCTCGTTTTGGGATTCTGCGCGGGAATGGAAAACCCCGCGCTATACAAGGAATACGTTTCGACCCCCGCTGGAGTTACAGGGCCATAAAAAATTGCTGAAAAAAATTCAGAGGTGGCCCTGCTTGTTGAGCAAGCGACCGCCGAGCCAGCGGTTGACGCCAATCACCAGCGCGATGGCGAACGCGTGCACAAGAATGTCCGTGCCGGCTGCATCAAAGGGGTGAAAAATTTCGAGCAGGGCAGACGCCGCCGCCGCCACCGCGATGCCGCCAGCCACACTCGTCAATCCGGGATAGAGCGTATAGCCGCGACGCAGCATGAAAATGAGCAGCGTCGACAGCGGAATCGACAGCGCGACAATATAGATAAGGCAATCGGGGGCTTCGAGCAGCGTATACCAGCGCATTTCAGGCAATGCCTCAAGACGGTTGACACAGCCCAGCCCGCTTGCGCCGAGCCAGAAGGCAAGCGCGGGTATCGGCAGAAAGCCCCAGCGCGGACTGCGATCAGGCAGGCTCAGCTGGAAAACGGCGATGGCACCGAGCACAGCGGTTGCAATCGCTGCACCCAGAGCGATCTTTGTTCCCGGCACGTGTTCCATGCGGATCAGCAGATTGGTGATGTCATAGGCAAGGTAAAGCCCGAGCGCGAAGGCGGAGACTACGGCAAGCCAGAAAGCCGCGCGAAGACCCGGCGAATGCAAACGGCGCACGGGCACGAGGTCGGCGGCCAGCGCATCAATCAGGTTTGTATGTTGCTTACTGCTCATTCTCTGCTCCGCCTCCTTCCTTCATATCTGGCCACCGAGACGCGTCCGCAGCGCCTTCATGGCTCTGTGCAGATTGACCTTCAGCGCGCCGGTCGATTTACCCGTAAGTCGGGAGGCTTCTGCAAGCGAAAGTTCGCGCAAAGCCAGATGTTCGACCGCCTCGCGCTGGCCCTCGCCCAGTTCGGCAATGGCTTCGCGCAAAATCCGCGCCTTGTCGCTCTCGTCGAGCCCGCGATCCGTTGCCATATCGGGTTCGGCATAGGATTCGTAAGCCAGAGGCGCGTGGCGTTCGCGCGAGCCCTGCCGCGTCTGCTTGCGCAACAGGTCCAGCGCGCGACGCTGCGCAATCGTCGTGACCCAGGCGGTGAAGGAGCGCGCCGGATCATAGGTATGACGCGCATTGTGGATGGACGACAAAACCTCCTGCACCACATCGTCGACCGACACGCCGGTCACGCCCTTACGACGCGCCGCCCGCTCGATCATGGGCACGATCTCGCGCAAGACAGAATGATAAGCCAAGCGGTCACCGGCCTGCGCCGCGACCATCAAACCGGACCAGCGCTCATCGGAGGATGAGGGCGCGTCTGTTCCTTCACGCTCTGACGACAAGGGAAAAAGTTCCTGACCAATTCGCAGCATCAGGTAGATGCTGCACACGCCCAACCGTTCCATCAAAGCATAAAGGAGCGATTACCGCCATTTTGACATGATCAGGTTTTCACACGTCACGATCATTAATTCGCTGTAACGCGGACAAAGGTTACACCCTCGCCTTCGCATTTTTAAAAAATATGTCAGATTGATGGCGCAACCGGAGCAGGACGATGAGCGACACAAGAAAAGCGACAAAAGCCTCGACCCAAAAAACCACCGCCAAGACAGCAGCTCCGGCAAAAACAGCGCCCGACGGGCCCGCCACCGGCTGCACATGGCCGGGCACCGATCCTCTTTACGTGCATTATCACGACACCGAATGGGGCGTGCCGGAATATGACGACCGGGCGCTGTTTGAAAAGCTCGTCCTTGACGGATTTCAGGCGGGGTTGTCATGGATCACGATTTTGCGAAAGCGCGAAAGTTTCCGTGAGGCGTTTGACGGGTTCGAGCCGGAAAAGATCGTGCGCTATACGCCTGCGCACGTCGAAAAACTTCTAAAGAATGAAGGCATCATCCGTCATCGCGGCAAAATCGAAGCGACGATCGGCAATGCACGCGCCTGGCTCGACATTATGGACCAATACGGAGGCTTCTCCGACTATCTTTGGAACTTCGTGGACGGAAGACCGGTGCAGAATAACTGGGACCGCATGAGCGTTGTTCCCGCGTCCACGCCGATGAGTGAAGCCCTGTCGAAATCATTAAAATCCAAAGGGTTCAAATTTTGTGGGCCCACTATCGTCTATGCATTTGCGCAAGCGGTCGGAATGGTCAATGATCACATGGTCAGCTGCCCCCGACACAGAGATTGCTCCAAGCTGGCGAAGACACCTGCAAAACGGTCCCGCGCTTAGAACTTTCGCAACAGACGGGACCGCAGATTCATTTCCGCGCCGTATGGGTTGAACCAGACTTGTTCAGCCGGATTGCGAGCATATGCAGGCTGAAGTGCGATACCCCCTTTCTCCTGTAGCCTCACGCGTTGGGAGTCCGAGACTATGTTCAAACGTACAAAAGAATCCGATCAGGAATTGCCGATTGGGGAGACCCCTCAAACCGGTGCGGGCTCGCGCCTGATCGAACGCACTGCCCAAAGCGCGATACAGGGCGAAGGTGCCGAGCCCGCTGCTGTTTCTCCTCAACGCCAAGTCACCCCCTCATATGAAGTAAGGAAGCCCGCCGTGCGAACGCTTCAGACCCATGCCCCCTCCTTCGGATCCTCCTCCGGCCACGCCACCCCCGCTAATCTCCACGTCGGGCGCGGATTGAAACTAGAAGGACGCATCCAGTCCTGCGATACGCTCGTCATTGAAGGCGATGTGACAGCCACCATCGAGAGCGGCACTCTCACCATCTCCGAAACCGGCGAAGTGCGCGGCGAAGCCACCGTCGAGATGGCCGAAATCAACGGCAAATTCGACGGCACGCTCATCGTCAAGAAATGTCTCACCGTCAATGCCACCGGCCGGATCACCGGCATCATCCGTTATGGCGAGTTGAAGGTGGAGCAAGGCGGCAAGATCAGCGGTGAAGTCGAAGCCGTCGAAGGCAACGGCGCCATCACCTCGAGCCTGCGGGCCAACACGCCGGTTGCCGGTTCCGACAGCGCCAGCCGTCCGGCCGAAACCGCCGCCGCCGGGGCCTGAAGCCGCCCCTGAAATGCCCTCCCCTGCGGCCCGCTTGCCGCAACGTCGGGCTTATATTTCACGACAAAGCCGGACCCCGAACGACGGGTCCGGCTCTTTGTTTGGCCGCGTCCGCCCCCGATCCGACTAAGGGAGTGGAAACTGCCTGCACACTGGCCTAATTTAGTGCTCCGGCCACAGTGGTTAAAAAACCTCGGGGGGAGAAGGCCGGAACGGCGCGAAGATACAAAACCAAAAGCGCGCGCCGTTGATGCACACAATATTCGGGTGAGCCATTGACCAAAGTAGTCATCAGCGGAACGGGCGTGTTCACGCCGCCCTATTCAATCAGCAACGCAGAACTTGTCGACAGCTTCAACGCCTATGTCCGCAACTTCAACAAGGACAATGCCGATGCCATCGCCCAAGGCACGGTTGAGGCGCTGGCTGAATCGAGCGCCGAATTTGTCCATAAGGCGTCGGGCATCGAAGCGCGTTACGTGATGAACAAGGACGGCATTCTCGACCCCGCGTTTATGACACCGCGCCTGCGCCAGCGGTCCAATGACGAGCCGTCGATCCTTGCCGAAATGGCCGTCGATGCCGCGAAGAAAGCGCTTGCCCGCGCCAACAAGACGCCCGCCGACATCGACGCGGTGCTCGTCGCCTGCTCCAATCTCGAACGTCCCTACCCCGCTATCGCCGTTGAAGTGCAGGACCTGCTCGGCATCGAAGGCTTCGGCTTCGACATGAATGTCGCCTGCTCGTCCGCGACCTTCGGCATCCAGACCGCTTACGACATGCTGCGCTCTGGCTCGGTGCGCGCGGTCCTCATTGTCGATCCGGAAATCTGCACGGGTCATCTGAACTTCCGTGACCGCGACAGCCATTTCATTTTTGGCGACGTCTGCACCGCGATCGTGCTCGAACGCGCCGAGACATGCACCGCCAAAGGTGCATGGGAAATTCTCGGCACGAAACTCATTACGAAATTCTCGAACAATATCCGCAACAATTTCGGCTTCCTCAATCGCGCCACACCTGAAGGCGTCGGCGCGAAAGACAAACTCTTCGTGCAGGAAGGCCGCAAGGTTTTCAAAGAAGTCGTGCCGATGGTTTCGCAACTCATCCTCGACCATATGGAAGCCGAAGGCCTCGACCCCGCTGACCTCAAACGCATGTGGCTCCATCAGGCCAATATCGGCATGAACGATTTTATCGGCCGCAAAGTTCTGGGCCGCACGCCCGAACCGCATGAGCAGCCGAACATCCTCAGCGAATATGCAAACACCAGCTCGGCGGGTTCGATCATCGCCTTCAGCCAGCACAGCGAAGATCTGAACCCCGGCGACCTTGGCCTGATCTGTAGTTTCGGTGCAGGCTATTCGGCCGGCAATGTCCTGCTGCGCAAACTGGCTTGATCCAAACCGCATCTGTCAGCCCGTGCTTGTCACGAGGTGACAGTTTTGGTTTCAAGTGAGGACATCTTTTTTATTTTCGTCCATCGCGCAAAATAAATACATTTCCCGCAATTTTCGAAAATGCACGAGCGATGAGCTATAGCGAAATCGACGATCTCGACATGGAAACGCTCGATCTCTTGCAAGAAATGCTTGTTTTCCAAGCCTCGATCTTGCTGGATAAGGGGACTATCCCCGCTTTTCCGACCGCCCGAAAAGCACGAATTAATGCGCCATCAGCACCGGTATCGTCGCATGGGACCGGATGTGCTGCGTCGCGCCGCCGACGATGAACTCCCGCAAACGCGAGTGTCCGTAACCACCAACAACGAGCAGATCCGCGCCGATCCTCTCGCTCTGGTCGAGCAATGATCCGCCCACTGAACGTGCTGCCGGTTGTTCCACCAGCGCAATGTCCGCCTTGATCCCGTGCAGCGCCAGATAGTCCGCGAGCAACTGTCCGGGCGCCCCTTCCATGATCTGAGCGCCGATGCAAAGTATTGTGACGCTCTTTGCTTTTTCCAGAAACGGCAGAGCGGCGGTCACCGCATGGGCGGCCATCGCGCTGTCGTCCCAACCGATCGCCACCACGCCACCGACATGAAGGGCGCTGGCCTTGGGCGCGATCAGCACAGGCCGTCCCGCGCTCATCATCGCCGCTTCAAGCGTGCTGCCGCCCGCGACACCGGCATTGCTTTCACCGAAGACGACTATATCCGAAAGCCGACTATGCGCGGCCACCACATCATCTCGATGGCCCTGCACATCGACAAAGCGTGCAGACGGAAGCTCCGCAACGGCACCACTCTGATCAAGTGTGAGCCCCGCCTTCGCTGCCGCATCGGCAAACATCAGCCGTGCTTTGGTGGATGCTTTGTCAGCGCCTTCATTTGCCGACTGCATCAGTTGTTCGATCACCTGTCCCGACACACCGTCGCCGAGAAAAGGCAAAGCCTCGCTCGGATCGGCCCGCACAAAAAGCCCGACAAGTTGTGCGCCGAATGTCTTTGCAACGGTCATGCCCGTGCCCAGCACAGCGGCTTCGGCGGCCATGCCGGACAGGGGAACGAGTATCTTGCGAACAGCCATGATCTCAACTCCTTGCACTCGATTATTGTCTTTGTTCTGAGCTAGCGAATTTCCGGACCGAGCGTTGCACGCTCGGACCCAAGCAACAATACGGGGCAACCCGCAGCGACGGAGAGACGCGCGGCATCATCGTCATCTTTGAGCGACCCCGCATTGACAACGATCAATCCCGCATGGGCTTTACGCGCGGCAATGCCGAGATCGCTTACCGAGAATCCGCGCGCGAAAAGGCGTTTGAACGGCATCGCAATGCGGCCCGCCAGCGATTGCGAGAAGCCGACGCAAGCCTCACCGCGGCTTGAGCCTTCATCAATCGCAAGCAAGGGCCGCTCCGGCATTTTCATCACACGGTTCAGCGGTTGCGGTGTCTCCGCCGCGAACGCCGAATTCAAGACCACACCCCGCGCGGCAAGCAACACATCGGCCCGCGCGTCTTGCGTCGCGGCACGTACCGTGCGGCCAAGCTCGTGGCGGCTGATATTCTGGCCCCGCAAAATCAGCGTGTCGGATTGCACAGCGTCTTCCACAAGACTTCTGAGACGAGTGCCGCGTGCCACGCGGAAGCTCCAATCTACATTCGCTTCACTTGCAACACGCTGCAAAATCCGCTTGGCGATCTGTGCCTGCGCCTGCATCGCGCGGAGGAGCGCGGCTTTGTCAATCTCGGCGACAGCACCCGACAAGGACACTTCGCGCACGAAAGGCAAGGCCGACAGCGAAAGGAGATTTTCATCTTCGACGAAGACGCCGCTCAATCCCGCATCAACTCTCGCGGCCATGCGCGCGGCAAGCGCCAGCGCTTCACGTGCCGCGCGGTCCGTGTCGATGCCGACAATAACGCGGCGTTGAACGGCATTCACCGGTTTTACGACAGGATCATGTGCGGCCATGGCGGCTCACTTTCTTTTCCCGTTATCGTCGACGCGCTGCGCAAAGCGGCGCTGATTATCGGCAAAGGCTGCAAGCCGCGCTTCGGCTTTGGCATAGACAGAACCGGCAGAAAATGTTCCGTCCGTTCCGCGCGTACCCGCGGGCACACCCATCAGCAACTCGACGCCCTCTTCGATGGTCTCAACCGGATAGATCGCGAAGACGCCGCGCTCAACCGCATCGACAACATCCTGCCGGAGCATAAGGTGCTTCACATTTGCGGCAGGAATAAGAACGCCCTGTTCCCCCGTAAGACCACGGCGCATACAAATATCGAAGAAGCCCTCGATCTTGTCATTAACGCCACCGATGGCCTGCACCTGCCCCAACTGATCAACCGATCCCGTCACAGCAAAGCCCTGTGCCACAGGCACTTCTGCGAGCGCGGAGATGAGCGCGTAAAGTTCGGCTGACGACGCGCTGTCGCCGTCAACGCCGCCATAGGATTGTTCGAACACGAGGCTCGCGCTCATCGAGAAGGGAATTTCCGGCAGGAATGTTGCCGACAAGTATCCAGACAATATAAGAACGCCCTTGGAATGAATGGGACCGCCGAGATCGACCTCGCGCTCGATGTCGAGCACACGCGCGGAGCCGAGCCCCATGCGCACGCGTGCCGTGATGCGCGAGGGACGCCCGAATGAAACCGCGCCCATCGAAAGAACTGAAAGACCGTTTACCTGTCCGACGCAGTCACCTTCCGTATCAATCGTGATGATGTCGCGCGTGATGAGTTCGAGACTGCTCTCGCGCATCCGGTCGGCGCGCGCGATCTGCGCTTCGACGGCGGCGTCAATGTGGAATGCCGTCATTACGGTTGATGATTTTATCCGCGCGATATAGTCCGCTTCACGCAACAGGTCCGCGACAGGTCGCATCGCCGTCGTGATTTTTTCGGCGTCTTCCGCGAGACGAGAGGCGCGCTCTGTCACACGCGCAACGCCGGATTTATCGAGCGGCAACAGGTCTTCGCTGCGGCAGAGACCGGCGAGAAAGCGCGCATAGAGCAAATCGTTTTCCGGTTCGCGGTCGAGCACGTCGTCAAAGTCGGCGGCGACTTTGAAAAGTTCGCCGAATTCCGGATCGGCATTGGACAAGATGTAATAAAGATGCCGCTCGCCGAACAGAAGAACCTTCACATCAAGCGGCACGGCATCAGGCTCCAGCGTCACTGTCGAGACGAGGCTCATAAACTCGCCGGGACTTTCGATGATGATCTTGCGACGACGCAACGCGCGTTTCAGCGCCTCCCATGCCAGCGGTTCACGCAGCAGCTTCAGCGCGTCGATCAACAGATAGCCGCCATTGGCGCGGTGGAGCGAACCTGCCTTGATCAGCGTGAAGTCAGTGACGAGCGCACCCATCTGAGGCACATGCTCGACGCGGCCCACGAGATTTTGCAATGTCGGATGATCTTCATAAATGATCGGCGCACCACCGCCGATGAAATCGCCCTTGGTTTGCTTTGCTTGAGCGTTCCCGACAATCACATTGACTTCATAGCGACGGAAGGGATCGACCGCTCCGAATTGCATCGGGGCGATTTGTCCTGACGCGCCGATCTGCATTTGTTGCGTGGGTACAGTGCCCGCAAAGAGCGCGATATTTTCCACAAGGTCGCGCGCCACAGCATTCAACCAATCGCGCAGCGAGGCACTCGTATCAAAGCGCTTGCGCAGATCGCGCATCGCGCGTTCAACCAATCGCGTCGCCGCTTCGCTCACCAGCGCCTGCATCCGCTGACGATGATCTTTCTCCCATGCAGGCATACGTTCCAGCGTGTCGGCCAGTTCTTTCTGCAATGCGATCGTCGCCGCTTCCAGACGCTTGCGCTCCACTTCCGGCAAGGCGTTGAACACTTCAGGCTTCAGCACCTCGCCTTTGTTCGCGCCTTCGCCCGCAACCGGCGCAAGCGCAAAGCCCGACGGCGTGCGCAACAGGGCAAGCCCCTCGTCCTCGGCACGGGCGCGCAAGTCGTCGAATGCCTGTTCCTGCTTCTCGCGGAACTCTTCGGCAATCATCTGCGCACGGTTCTGATAGTCCTCGCTTTCGAGAACGGCGGGCACCGTCACTTTCAACTCTGTGACGAGTTGCGCCATCGCCTCTTTCAGCGCCGCACCGCTGCCCGCCGCCAATTCCAGCATAATCGGGCGATGGGGTGCCGCAAAGCGCATGACATAGGCCCAGTCGCACGGCACACGTTCGCGACCTGCAATGTCGGCAAGGAAACGCGACACGGCTTCATGCTGGCCCACCGCATCAGGCCCCAGCACAAAAAGATTATAGCCGTGACGACGGATACCGGTGCCAAAACGCAAAGCGTCGAGCACCCGGTCCTGTCCGGCGAGACCCGGCAGGTCTTCAAGTTCTGCTGTCGTTTCAAATTCAAACGGGCCCGTGTCGCAGGCGCGATAGAGAAGCTCTGCGGAGAGGGGATCGACTGCCATCGCTAACCTGCATCTCGGACCGGCATTTCCGGTCGGTCTGTTAAGGCCGAAGTCTAGTGCGCCATGTGCCTCAGGGCAAACGCACCAGCAAAAGCAGCGCCTCATGCATGATGAGAAAAGGCGGCTCGCTCAGCGTCGGTGCGAGTGTTTACAGCGGCGGCATCGCCCCGCGATTTTTTGCGCCCCGCGTTGGATTGTTTGGTCTAGATTGCACCTCCAACCGGAGAGAGACCGCATGGCGAGTGACAAACAAAAGACACCCCGCGCCAAAACACCGAGAGCGTGGCAGCGCATGTTAAGCGGTCGCCGCCTTGACCTTCTTGATCCCTCGCCGCTCGATATAGAGATCGAAGACATCGCGCATGGTCTTGCCCGTGTTGCGCGTTGGAACGGCCAGACGGTTGGCGACCATGCCTATTCTGTCGCCGAACATTGCGTGCTGGTCTCCGACATATGCGGGCTGATCCGTCCGGGCTGGCCGATGAAATGGCGTCTCGCGGCGCTCTTGCACGACGCGCCCGAGTATGTGATCGGCGACATGATCAGCCCGTTCAAAGCGGCACTGGGATTCGATTACAAATCCTTCGAGCATCGCCTCGCCGCCGCCATCCATATGCGCTTCGGCCTGCCATCCGAATTGCCCGCCACGGTCGAAGAGATTATCAAACGCGCCGACAAAGCGTCAGCCTTTTTCGAGGCGACCCAGATCGCCGGATTCTCAGACGCGGAGGGCGCCGAGATTTTCGGTCGCCCACGCGGGTTGACGCCGGTGCGGCTCAAGCCGCTGCCAACCAAAGATGCACAGGCAAAATTTCTGACCCGCTTCGGAGAATTGTCAGTGGCATAAAACCGTCACCGAATCTGATAGGATGCATCTCTGTCGGCATTTCAGACGCGCTTTTCACAGATTCGTGCTATTGATTGGTGATGATTTACGTTTGTCCCCTGAGCGGTGTTGAAGACGCGATCCGGTCGTTCCAACCGTCGCATCTCGTAAGCTTGCTTGACCCCGACAGCATGATCGGTACGCCCGGCGGCATCACACCCGCGCAGCATTTGCGACTCTCGGTCAATGACATTGCGACACCGGCGGACGACCTCACCGCACCGGGCGAAGACCATGTCGCCTCGCTCATTTCTTTTGTGCGGAACTGGGACCAGAAGAATCCGATGCTTGTCCATTGCTGGGCGGGCATCAGCCGGTCCACTGCCGCCGCCTATATTGCGCTCTGCACGCTCAATGAAAATTACGACGAGGGCGCGCTCGCGCAAGTATTGCGCCGACGCGGCGCCCATGCTTTTCCGAACCGGTTGATGGTGCGCCTTGCTGATGATCTTTTACGCCGCAAGGGCCGTATGCGCGCAGCCATCGAAGCGATGGGGCCTGCCTCCGTCTCGTGGGAGGGCGTCACATTCGCGCTTCCCGTTCATCCGGACGTGTGAGCGCCATGGCAAAACTGGCGGACACGAAACCGAAGCGAGCCGTTACAGGCACCGATCTGAGCAACAATGATATGCAGGGCAAGGCCGTTGTCATGGGCCTCAATGCCGCGATTGTCACCGTGTCTGAAGATCTGCCGAAAATTCTCGTCGTGCCGCAGGCGGGTGCCAATGCTGCCGCATCGGAAAGCTGGGATGCGCTGCCCTTCGGTCCGTTCGATCCGCTGCGTCACCGCACGCTCGACATCGGCTTGCGCGACTGGGTGCAGGAGCAAACGCATCTGGCGCTGGGCTATGTCGAACAGCTTTACACATTCGGTGATCGTGGCCGCAACGCGATGGAGGTCAACGAAGACGGGGCGCATGTCGTCTCTGTCGGTTATCTCGCTTTGACACGCACGCATGAGAGCGAGCAGGAAGGTGCCGCCTGGCGCGACTGGTATCAGTTCTTCCCGTGGGAAGACTGGCGCGTTGGCAAGCCCGCCATCATTGAACAAACGATTGCGCCGCTGCTGCGCGACTGGGCGGCAGGACAAACCGATGCGACGCCGGAAGAACTCACGCGCGGCAAACGCCGCGACCGGATGCGGCTGTATTTCGGACTCGACGGCGTGCACTGGGATGACGAAAAAGTGCTGGAGCGCTATGAACTTCTTTATGAGGCGGGACTCTTGCGCGAAGCCGCACGCGACGGGCGGCGCAATGCGCTCACCGCTCATGCAGGCACGGGCCACGATCTGATGATCGGACTGCCGATGCAGTTTGACCATCGCCGCATTCTTGCTACCGCTATGAGCCGGTTGCGCGCCAAGCTCAAATACCGCCCCGTCGCCTTCGAGCTGATGCCGCCTGTCTTCACGCTTTATGAATTGCAGCGTACCGTCGAGGCGCTGCTCGGCCTTCATGTGCACAAGCAAAACTTCCGCCGTCTCGTCGAGAAAGGCGGACTCGTCGAGCGCACCGGCAAGATGACAACACGTACCGGCGGTCGCCCCGCCGAGCAATTCCGTTTCCGCCGCGAAGTGCTGAACGAACGCCCTGCGCCGGGCCTGCGCCTCGCGCCGTCGAAAAGCCGTGCGAGCACATAAGACATCCCATGCCGCGTGATCGGACCATGCCGCGTGATCGGAATTGTCCCTCCCCGCTCGACGGCACCGAGGAGGGCTGAAAATGTGGCGTTGGCTTCGGAGACTTGAAATTCAGACATGATTTTTTTGACCGGTCTAGTTAGCTGGTCAAAAGAATGGCTCATTCCCTTGCGTCAAGCTCCGGAAGTCCCCTATGGCCTGTCGTCGCATCTTCATATTCGTGGTTGACGCTTGATAATGCTCAAGCATAGCATATCTCTCAATGGAGGCCGACCCTCGTTGGAGGTGTCGGTGTTTTTGGTCCCGATAATATGCTCAAGTTGAGCATTATTAGGAGACGAGAAGATGGCAATGGCAGGCGAACTGAAGCGCGAAACAACGACGCTCGCAAAGCCGAAAGCACGCGTGTTCAAACCGGTCGATATGCCGGAGCTTGAATACACGCCCGGTCTCGCCAAAGAGATGGCCCCGCTTTACGAAAAAGTGAAGAACGTGGTGCCGTCGATCGAATGGCCCTTCTTCGCGCCCTATATCCACGCGATCAACCACCTGAAGAAAGAGCGCGACGCCGTCATCCTCGCGCATAATTATCAGACGCCGGAAATATTCCATTGCGTTGCCGACATTGCGGGCGACAGCCTCCAGCTTGCGAAAGAAGCCACCAAGGTGGAAGCCAGCACGATCATCCAGTGCGGCGTGCACTTCATGGCCGAAACTTCAAAACTGCTGAACCCGCAAAAGACCGTGTTGATCCCCGACGTCAAAGCCGGTTGCTCTCTGGCGGACTCCATCACGGGAGCCGACGTGCGCCTGTTGCGCGAAACCTATCCCGGCGTGCCAATCATCACTTATGTGAATACGTCCGCCGAGGTGAAAGCCGAGAGCGACATTTGCTGCACATCGTCCAACGCACTTAAAATCGTCGAAAGCTTCGGCGTTGACCGTGTGCTCTGCATACCCGACGAGTATCTCGCGCAAAACATTGCCAAGCAGACAGATGTAAAAGTCATTGCATGGAAAGGTCATTGCGAAGTGCATGAGCGCTTCACGCCCGAAGAATTGCGCCAGTACCGCAAGGACGACCCGAACATCGTCATCATCGCACATCCCGAATGTCCGCCCGCCGTTGTCGCAGAAGCCGACTTTTCAGGCTCGACCAGCGGCATGATCGACTGGGTGAAGAAGAACAAGCCCGCCCGTGTCGTCATGGTGACGGAATGCTCGATGAGCGACAACGTCGCCGTTGAAAACCCTGATGTCGAGTTCGTGCGCCCCTGCAATCTCTGCCCGCATATGAAGCGCATCTCGCTGCGCAACATTCTCGACAGCCTCGTCTATATGCGTGAGGAAGTGACCGTAGATCCGCTGATCGCAGACCGTGCGCGTCTCGCCGTCGAGCGGATGATCAATCTCAAGAACTGACGAACAAGTTTCAAGAGGCTTCCATGTCTCAACGCCAAATCATTGATGCCGGTGACGTGCTCATCGTCGGAGCAGGTCTTGCCGGTCTGTTCACGGCGCTCAAGCTCGCGCCGCGTGTCGTCACTGTCTTGGCTGCGGCTCCCATCGGCGACGGGGCATCAAGCGCCTGGGCGCAAGGCGGTGTGGCTGCCAGCGTCGATGAAGGCGACACCGCCGCGTCACATACAGCCGACACCGTGGCCGCGGGCGCTGGCATCGTGGACGAAGCCGTCATGCTGCGCATGGCCGGAGAAGCGGGCGAGCGCATCGGTGATCTGTTACGCCTCGGCGTACCCTTCGACCGCGACCTTGAAGGCAAATTTTCGCTTGGCCGCGAAGCCGCGCACAGCCATCGCCGCATCGTCCGTGTCAAAGGCGACCGCGCAGGACGTGCCATCATGGAGGCCCTTGTCGCCGCCGTGCGCGCGACGCCGTCGATCAAAGTCATTGAGGGGTTTTCAGCCTTCGAACTCATCAAACAAGGCGACCGCGTCGCCGGTGTTCATGCCCATGACGTCAGCGGCAAAGTAATTTCTGTGACAGCCCGTGCGACCGTGCTTGCCTCCGGCGGCTCAGGCCAGCTTTTCAGCGTCACGACAAACCCTGTGCAGGCACAAGGTCAGGGCATCGCCATGGCCGCGCGTGCCGGTGCCGTCATCGCCGATCCCGAATTTGTGCAATTTCATCCGACCGCGGTTGCGGGCACACGCGATCCCGCGCCACTGGTGACAGAAGCGCTGCGCGGTGAAGGCGCAATCCTTATCGACGGACTAGGTCGCCGCTTCATGCCTGCCGTCCATCCCGACGCTGAACTCGCTCCGCGCGATGTTGTCGCTCGGTCTATCTACCGCGAAATTGCTGCGGGCCGTTCCGTCTTTCTCGACACACGGGGTGTGCTTGGCTCACGACTGCCGGAAGCCTTCCCGACGGTTTACGAGAATTGCGTCAGCATGGGCATTGATCCCGTCACCAATCCGATCCCCGTCGCGCCCGCCGCGCATTACCATATGGGCGGCATCAAGGTAGACGAGCAGGGACGCACATCGCTCAAAGGTCTCTGGGCCTGCGGCGAAGTCTCGTCAACCGGTGCGCATGGCGCAAACCGTCTGGCGTCGAACTCGCTGCTCGAAGCCGTCGTCTATGGCGCACGCATCGCGGATGATATTTCGCACGTTGCATTGAAAGATGTGAATGCCGATGTGCCCGCTCCGGCGCTTGATCCTTCCATGCCTGTCTCGCCACTTCTCGTCATGCAGCTTCGCCAGATGATGACGGCCAATGTCGGCGTCATCCGCAACCGTGATGCGATGGTCGATGCGCTCTGCACTTTGACAAAACTTGAAGTGACGGTCGGCGAAAAAAATCTTTTTTCCAATCTTGTCACCACCGCCAAGCTCATCGCAGCGGGCGCATTGGCGCGCGAAGAAAGCCGCGGCGGGCATTTCCGCAGCGACTACCCGGAGCCGCGCGAGACATGGCGTCACCGCACCTTTATGACGCTGGAAGATGCGAACAGAATTGCGCATGAGGCAACGATCACGACGACGCAAAAAGGCTCCTGCGCATGACACTTCCCGACCTTGAGCCGCTTTCGCCGCTTCTGATCGAACCGGCGGTCCGCGCCGCGCTTGTCGAAGATCTCGGATGCGCCGGTGACATCACAACCGAAGCGACAATTCCTGCTTCCGCCAAAGCCCGCGTCGTCATCCGCGCGCGCGAAGACGGTCGCATCGCAGGGCTCGACTGCGCCCGCACGTCCTTTCGTCTGATGGACCCGAACCTTCGTGTCGCCGTCGAAAGGCCCGACGGCTCGGATGTCCTGCCCGGCGATATTGTCGCTGCTATCGAAGGCAATGCGCGGGCGATTATCACAGGAGAACGCGTGGCCCTCAACTTCATGGGGCATCTGTCAGGCATCGCCACGTCCACGCGCGAACTTGTTCGCGTGGTCCAAGGCACAAAGGCCCGCATCTGTTGCACACGCAAGACCACGCCAGGCCTTCGCGCACTGGAAAAATACGCGGTGCGGGCGGGCGGCGGCATGAACCACCGCTTCGGCCTCGATGATGCCGTGCTGATCAAAGACAATCACATCGCGGTGGCAGGCGGCGTCAAAAACGCGATCACGCGGGCCCGCGCCCGTGCCGGTCACATGGTCAAGATCGAAGTCGAAGTCGACACACTCGACCAGCTCGAAGAGGTTATGTCCATCGGCTGCGAAGTCGTGCTGCTGGACAACATGTCGCCCGACACGCTGCGCCGCGCCGTCGCCATCGTCGCCGGTCGCGCCATCACCGAGGCCTCGGGCCGCGTGACAGCCGAGACCGCCGCTGCCATCGCCGCAACCGGCGTCGATCTCATCTCTTGCGGCTGGATCACCCACTCCGCCCCCTGCCTCGATCTCGGCCTCGATTTCGACGCGCTGACCACCAGTTAACGACCTTCCGCTCAACCCGCACGACAGGTCCTCTCACAAAGGCGATTGAAGAAGAAGGGAGCAAGCTCGCGGAAATTAATTTCGCCCGAGCGCTCAAGAAAAAACGGAACCCATCGGATTCCGTCTACTCATTACTTTATGTCTTGTGATCTCTGATCAGCTTTCGGGATCAGCGCCTGCCACCTTGTCCGCCGTGCTGCGATAGAACACATGCTGGCCGATCTTGGCGACTTCAACCATATGCGGGGCCCAATAAGGGCTCACATAAGACGCGTGATAAAAGGTCGCCGCACCGATAGAGCTGCGGAGTTTTCCCGACAGCACATAATGCGCCATGCGCTGCGCCTTGCGCCATGCCGTCATGTCGCGCGGCTTCGTCATCACATTGGTGCAAGCGAACGAGAACTGGCACTGACCGGACTTTACGCCCTGATAGACCACGCCACAGATCGTATCGGGATAGCGGCCGGACACGACGCGATTAAGCACGACTTCAGCAACAGCGCGCTGACCTGCCGCGCGTTCGCCGCGTGCTTCATAATAGATGCCTTCAACTAGGCAGCGGCGCTCGCGCTCAAGGTCGGACAGCTTGATTTCAATCGACGGTTTCACAACCGACTCTTGCAGGATCATCCGGTCATCCGCGCGAAACACAGCCGAGACCATGAGAGCACCGCTATTCGACACATTCGTCGGCAGCGTATAAGCCGCCGCGCGCATGGCATTTTCGCCGAGGTCGATTTTCAACGCGACAGCACTCGCGGGCGCCGCAGCAGAGGCAACAACCGGTGTGGCGAGCGCGGAACTTTTTGTGAGGTTGGCAGCCAGAACGCCGCCGACCGCGGTAAGGCAAAATAAACCAACCGCGACATGTGCCGTGCCAGAAATGATATGGCTCACATCGAGCCATTCTAAAAGTCTACGCATCGTTCTCCAATCCGACCGCTCTAGTTGTTCTCTCAGTCCTCGGAGTGCCCCACGCCTTATCGCGGGTTCACCTGATCCCCTCTCTCGAAGGGTGCCCCCCAACTTTGAGGAGCCTTACGAAGCACTGCGTCACAGCTCTGCTGTTCGTGCAGGAGCCCGATGCCTTTCCCGACACCTGGGCATTCACACATTCATTAACTGATGCCGGAAGTAGCACAGGATTTTTGAAGCGACAATGATTTGTTGACCCATAATATTTGCCAAATCGAAATGATGTTGATTTGCCTCATTTTTTACCGTTAACACCTCGAAAAAAATTGGCAGAAACGCTGCGATTTTCCTGAATACATTGTGCGGAATCGTCGCAGTTTATGCATTCGGATGTATACCGATTCAATTTTACATATTGCGCCGCGATAGAATGAATAATGCACCCCATCATACATTGTGGCGAAAAGATGCCGATGCCCCAGCGATCATTTGATTCCGCACAAATGAGTCATCGCTCATTTTAGTGAAACTTTATCCCCGCTTTTGTGTCGAGGTTATATAATCTGTATACAGATCATGTATTTGATGTTTGTTTTCTAAAAATAATCTGTATAAAGATTAAATACAGAAACTCTGTTGACGGATTCATGTCAAATCGGACGTGATTCAGTCTCCCCGTCACCCCCGTTTTGGTCCTCTGCCGACCTCCCCCGTCATGGTTAAAACCGCCCCCTGTTTGGTTAATCCAGACAGCAAAAAGGGGCCGTAAAAGGCCCCTTTTCAGGTGTTTTCGGGAAATTCAGCGCCTCAGACGTCGCGTTCGGTATTGACCGACAGGGCCGACTGGGCAGCGGCCAGACGCGCAATCGGCACGCGGTAAGGCGAACAGGAGACATAGGTAAGCCCTACTTCCTCGCAAAAGGCGATGGAAGCCGGGTCGCCGCCATGCTCGCCGCAAATGCCGAGCTTGATGTCGGGGCGCGTGATGCGGCCCCGCTCGGCGGCGATGCGGACCAATTCGCCCACGCCTTCGGTGTCCAATGACACGAATGGGTCCTGCGAGATCACTTTCTTGGAGATATAGTCATTGATGAAATTGGCCGCGTCGTCACGGCTGATACCATAGGTCGTCTGCGTTAAGTCATTGGTACCAAAGGAGAAAAACTCAGCCGATTCGGCGATCTGGCGGGCCAGAAGCGCTGCGCGGGGCAGCTCGATCATGGTGCCGATCTGATAGCTGAGCTTCGCGCCCTGCTCCTGTTCGACCGCCTTGGCCACCGCCACGATCTTCGCTTTCAACATATCAAGCTCGGCTTTCATCGCGACGAGCGGGATCATAATTTCGGGGATCACAGCTTCTCCCGTCTCTTTGGCGGCCTCAAGGGCGGCTTCAAAGATGGCGCGGGCCTGCATTTCGTAGATTTCGGGGTAGGTGATCCCCAAACGACAGCCGCGATGACCGAGCATGGGGTTGAACTCGTGGAGGTCCGAGACACGGCGGGCGAGCTTGCCCGCCTCGATGCCGGTCGCCTGAGCCACCAGATCAATCTCTTCGGGCGTTTTAGGCAGGAATTCATGCAGCGGGGGATCGAGCAGGCGGATCGTGACCGGCAGGCCCTTCATAATGACGAATAACTGGCGGAAATCGTCACGCTGCATCGGCAGGATTTTGGCCAAAGGCGCGCGACGGCCCGCCTCGTCATCGGCCAGGATCATCTGGCGGACGGCGACAATGCGGGTTTCGTCAAAGAACATATGTTCTGTGCGGCAGAGGCCAATGCCTTCCGCGCCGAATTTGCGCGCCGTGGCGGCGTCGAGCGGCGTTTCGGCATTGGTGCGCACTTTCATACGGCGGTGGCTGTCGGCCCAGCCCATGAGCTTGGCAAAATCGCCCGACAGTTCCGGCTGGAGCATCGGCACTTCGCCCTTGATGACCTGACCGGTCGAGCCGTCCACCGTGATGATGTCGCCCTTTTTGACCGTCTGGCCCATCACGGTGAAATGCTCGGCCTTGTAGTCGATACGGATCGAGCCGACGCCGGAGACGCAAGGGCGTCCCATGCCGCGCGCGACTACAGCCGCATGGCTCGTCATGCCGCCGCGTGTCGTGAGGATCGCAACAGCCGAATGCATCCCGTGAATGTCTTCAGGCGAGGTTTCGATACGCACGAGGATCACATTGCGCCCTTCGCCTTTGGCGGCGGCGGCCTCATCCGACGAGAACACCACTTCGCCGGATGCGGCACCCGGCGAGGCCGGAAGGCCCGACGCGATGACTTCGCGCGCAGCATCAGGGTCAAGTGTCGGATGAAGCAACTGGTCAAGCGAGGCGGGGTCCACGCGCAGCACCGCCTGCTTCTCCGTGATGAGCCCTTCAGCGGCCATTTCCACGGCAATCTTCAGCGCCGCTTTCGCCGTGCGCTTACCTGCGCGCGTCTGGAGCATCCAGAGCTTGCCGTTCTGCACGGTGAACTCGACGTCCTGCATGTCGGCATAGTGTTTTTCGAGGCGACCAAAGTTTGCCAGCAACTCGGCATAAACGACGGGCATGGCCTCTTCCATCGACGGCAGCTTGTCGCTCGCGGCGAGACGCGCCACCTTCGTCAGCGATTGCGGCGTGCGGATACCGGCCACCACGTCTTCGCCCTGCGCGTTCACAAGAAACTCGCCATAGATTGCGTTTTCACCCGTCGAAGGATTGCGCGTGAAAGCCACGCCCGTCGCCGACGTCTCGCCCATATTGCCGAAGACCATGGCCTGCACGTTGACGGCGGTGCCCCAGCTTTCGGGAATGTTGTGCAGGCGGCGATAGGTTTCCGCGCGCTGGTTGCGCCACGAGCCGAAGACAGCGCTGATCGCGCCCCAAAGCTGCTCGTTCACATCTTGCGGAAATGGCTTGCCCAATTCTTCCAGCACGATGGCCTTGTAGCGACCAATGAGATCGCGCCAGTCATCGGCCTTCAACTCGGTGTCGAGGTTCAGTTCGTGCTCTTCTTTATAGTATTCAAGCACTTCTTCGAAATGATGATGGTCCACGCCCAGCACCACGTCGGAATACATCTGGATGAAGCGGCGATAGCTGTCGAAGGCGAAACGCTCGTCCTTGGCGCGGGTGGCAAGGCCCTGCACTGTCTCGTCGTTCAAGCCTAGGTTCAGTACCGTATCCATCATGCCAGGCATCGAGGCGCGGGCGCCGGAGCGGACCGAAACGAGCAGCGGGTTCACCTTGTCGCCGAATGTCGCGCCGACTGTCTTGCCGATCGAGGCAAGCGCCGCAGCGACCTGACCTGCGAGATCGGCAGGGTACTGACGATCATTGTCATAGTAAGCCGTGCAAAGCTCGGTCGTGATGGTAAAGCCCGGGGGGACAGGCAGACCGAGATTGGACATCTCGGCAAGGTTCGCCCCCTTGCCGCCCAACAGATTGCGCATCGACGCCGCGCCCTCCGCCTTGCCGTCACCGAAGGAATAGACCCATTTCGTCGTCATGTTCTCGCCTCTAGTTCGGCCGCATACTAAACTTATCCAATCCTCTCGCTCCGGGAGAGAATTGGGTGAGGGTCTATCCCTCAACCTTCGAAAAATCCGCCACCGTATGAAGCGCCGCGCGTATCTGCGCGAGCAACTTCAGGCGGTTCTCTCGGAAGCCTTCATCATTGACCTTCACTTTGTCGAAGAAGGCATCTACCGGTGCGCGTAGTTGCGCAAGAGCGCCCATTGCCGCAGCGAAATCCTCGGCTGCTACCGCCGCCTTGGCCTCTTTCGACGCCACTTCAATAGCATCAAACAAGGCCTGTTCTTCCGGCAGCGCGCCGCGATCCGGCACACCGTTAAAAGGCTTGACGTCTTTCTTCTCTTCAATCTTGAGAATGTTCACCGCACGCTTGTAGCCCGCGAGTAAGTTAGCCCCATCTTCTGTCGCGAGGAAAGCGGACAGCGCCTCAACGCGTTTAACAACAAGCACAAGATCGTCTTGGGCTTCAAGGGCAAAAACTGCGTCAACCAAATCATGGCGCGCACCAAAATCGCGAAGATAATTTTTCAAGCGATCAACAAAGAACGGCATCAGCCATTCTGCTGTTCGCGGCCCGTTAATTCCCTCCAATGGGGAACCAATCGGACCGCCTGTAGCAAGCCTATTCTTATAACTCAGCGCGTGTGAAATTATTACATTCCGCAAATGCAACCGAACATTGCCTTCCAATACAATTCGAATTACGCCGAGCGCTGCTCGTCGAAGCGCAAACGGATCCTTAGATCCGGTTGGCAATTCTTGCACGCCAAAGAATCCGATAAGCGTATCCAACTTGTCTGACAACGCCACGACTTTACCCAACGGACTGCAAGGCACTTCATCCGTCGGACCTACAGGGGAATAGTGTTCCGCAATCGCGTCGGCCACATCATCGCCAAGCCCGTCATTCCGCGCGTAATAGGCCCCCATCAGGCCCTGCAATTCGGGAAATTCGCCAACCATGCCCGAAGTCAAATCGGCTTTCGCCAATTCACCCGCGATCTGCGCCTTGTCGGCATCAACACCCAACACCTGCGCCAATTCACGCGCGAGTTTGCCGATACGCATCGCCTTGTCGTGTACAGTGCCGAGCTTCGCGTGGAAGACAACTTCCGTCAGCTTCGGCAAACAGCTCGTCAACGTGTGCTTCCTGTCCTGATCCCACAAGAAGCGTGCATCGGAGAAGCGCGCGCGCAGCACGCGTTCGTTGCCGTTCACAATCGCCTTGCCGCCGTCTGCCGCCACGAGATTTGCCACCACGATGAAGCGCGGCGCGAGCTTGCCGTTGGCATCCGTCAGCGCAAAATATTTCTGGTTTGCCCGCATTGTGCTCGTCAGCACTTCCTGCGGTACGGTCATAAAGTCATCGTCGATCTTGCCGATCAGCGGCACAGGCCATTCGACAAGCCCCGCCACTTCATGCAGCAGTGCTTCGTCGTCATAGAGTTTGAGGCCCGCGTCGCCCGCAAGTTTCAACGCGCCCGACCTGATCACGTCTGCGCGTTTCAGCGGATCAAGAATGACAAAAGCCTTTTCAAGCTTCACCTGATAATCCGCAAATGACGAAACCGAAAAACCATCGGGTGCCATGAAGCGATGACCATAGGTCATATCATCGGCGCTCAAGCCTTCAAATTCAATCGGCACGATCTTGCCGCCGAGCAGGCACAGAATTGAATGAAGCGGACGCACCCAGCGCAATGTGCCCGTGCCCCAGCGCATCGACTTCGGCCATGGGAAGTTGCGGATCACGTCCGGCACAATCTCGGCGATGAGATCAGCCGTCGCGCGGCCAGCGCGTTCAGTGACGGCGATATAGAAGGCACCCTTCTTGTCGTCCTGCACTGTCGCCTGATCAATCGACGTGAGACCGGCCGCGCGAAGAAAGCCGTCAATCGCCTGCTGCGGCGCGCCGACTTTGGGGCCTTTGCGTTCTTCTTTGACTTCCGGTGTTTTGTCCGGCAGTCCGTCGATGACGAGCGTCAAGCGGCGCGGCGTTGCAAAGCCACGCGCGTTCGTTGTTTCAACGCCAGCCGCCTTCAATGCGTCAGTCACAAGGCGCGCCAAATCCTCGGACGCGCGCTTCTGCATACGCGCCGGGATTTCTTCCGAGAACAATTCGAGGAGAAGCTCGCTCATGCGGCGCTCCCCTTCTGCGTAATCGCCCAAGCCTCAGCGCAGTCTTTGGCCAGCGCACGTACACGACCGATATAGGCCTGACGCTCGGTCACCGAGATCACGCCGCGCGCATCGAGCAGGTTGAAGTTATGGCTCGCTTTGATGCATTGATCGTAAGCAGGCAGCGGCAAGCTCTGCGCAAGCAGTGCCGCACATTCTTTTTCCGCATCCTCGAAATGACGAAATAGCATTTCGGTATTCGCGTGCTCGAAATTATGTGCGGAAAACTCCTGCTCGGCTTGCAGGAACACATCACCATAGGTCACGCGGTCCGCGCCTGTCGCACCGTTGAAGTCGAGGTCATAGCCGTTATCGACGCCCTGAATATACATGGCGAGGCGCTCAAGCCCGTAGGTCAGCTCGCCGGAGATCATGTTGAGTTCCTGTCCGCCGACCTGCTGGAAGTAGGTGAATTGCGAGACTTCCATCCCGTCGCACCAGACTTCCCAGCCGAGACCCCATGCGCCCAGCGTCGGGCTTTCCCAATCGTCCTCGACAAAGCGGATGTCGTGGTTTTTAGGGTCGATGCCGAGGTCGTAGAGGCTTTGCAGGTACAGCTCCTGTAGATTGTCGGGGCTCGGCTTCAGAATCACCTGAAACTGGTAGTAGTGCTGAAAGCGGTTCGGGTTAGCGCCATAGCGCCCGTCGGTCGGGCGGCGCGAGGGCTGCACGTAAGCGGCCTTCCATGGCTTGAGGCCCAATGAGCGCAGCGTGGTCGCGGGGTGAAACGTGCCTGCGCCCATCGACATATCATATGGCTGGAGAATGACGCAGCCCTGCCTTGCCCAGAACATCTGGAGCTTGAGGATCAGTGACTGAAACGACAGATCGCGCTTGGCCGTCATGGGAACCGAGGTCATGGAAACCGGGACTTTCAACTTAATGTCATCACGCCCCGTCCGGAATCAGGACAGGATGAGCTTTACGGGGCGGGCGCAACCTAGCGGGAGGGGCCGCTCAGGGTCAAGGTTTGGGTCGGGCAAGTGAGCCCTTATGGCCGCTTGGGATTTGCCCCTTTATAGTCGGCGGATAAGGGGTCCGGCGACTCTTTAAATGAGCAAATGAGGTTCCACATGGCAGACGGCGAAATCCTGATCGGGAAGAGTACAAAGCCCGAGACGCTGTTGCTGAAACTCGCCAACCGCCACGGGCTTGTCACGGGGGCCACAGGCACCGGCAAGACGGTCACGCTTCAGGTCATGGCCGAGGGGTTCTCTAACGCCGGTGTCCCCGTCTTTGCCGCCGACATCAAGGGCGACCTCTCGGGCATCTCACAGGCCGGTGACGCCGCCCCGCCGTTTGTGAAGCGGGCAGCCGACATAGGCGTGGACTATGTGTCCGACCGATTCCCCACCGTCTTCTGGGACGTGTTCGGCCAGAAGGGTCATCCGGTGCGGACAACCATTTCCGAAATGGGGCCTTTGCTCATCGCGCGGCTGCTTGATCTCAACGACACGCAGGAAGGCGTCCTCAACATTGCCTTCCGCGTTGCTGACGAACAGGGTCTGCTGCTGCTCGACCTCAAAGATCTGCGCGCCATGCTCGCCTTCGTCTCCGAACATGCCAAAGAACTGAACGCCCAATATGGCAATGTGTCGGCGCAATCAGTCGGTGCCATCCAGCGCCAGCTTCTCGTTCTCGAAAACCAGAGCGCCGCGTCTTTCTTCGGCGAGCCCGCATTGGAAATCGCCGATCTCATGCGCACAGACCGCGACGGACGCGGCATCGTCAATATCCTTGCAGCCGACAAGCTGATGGATAATCCGCGTCTCTATGCGACGTTCTTTTTGTGGCTGCTGTCCGAACTCTTTGAAGAACTGCCCGAAGTCGGCGACCTAGATAAACCGAAGCTCGTTTTCTTCTTTGACGAGGCGCATCTCCTCTTCAATGAGGCGCCAAAGGCTTTGATTGAAAGCGTGGAACGCGTGGTGCGCCTGATCCGCTCCAAAGGCGTCGGTGTTTATTTCGTCACACAGAACCCACTTGATATTCCCGACACGGTGCTCGCGCAGCTCGGCAACCGTGTGCAGCACGCATTGCGCGCCTTCACCCCGCGCGATCAGAAAGCCGTGCGCGCTGCTGCTGAAACCTTCCGGCAAAATCCGGCCTTCAATACGGAAGACGCGATCCAGCAACTCGGCGTCGGTGAAGCCCTTGTCTCGACGCTCGGCCCCAAGGGCGCTCCGTCGATGGTCGAGCGCACGCTCATCGCACCGCCGTCAGGTCGCGTGGGACCCGCCACGCCCGACGAGCGCAAGGCGATCATGGCCGCAAGTCCGGTGCGCGGACGCTATGACAAAGCGCTCGACAGGGAATCAGCTTACGAGCTATTAAACAAACGTCAGGACAAGGAGCAATCCGACGCGCGTGATGCGGCGGACGCGAAAGCCGAAGCTAAAGAACAAACAAGACAAGAAAAAGCCCCGACGAAACGTCAGGGCGCTTCCTCAACGGAGCGTGTGATAACGAACCTTGCATCGTCTGCGGCCCGTTCCATCGGCACACAGGTAGGGCGGGCGATTTTCCGCTCGATCCTCGGTTCTATTGCGAAGCGCTAAACCTCAGCGGCGCGTTTCCGGCACGTAGAAACCTTCGTCGGTCTCGCGCAATGTGCCGAGATCGCGCGGCTCCACGCGGCCCTGACGGTTGCGCGCATAGGCCATGCTTTCGCGCTGTCGTTCAGCGGCGCGCGCAAGAGCTTTATAGGCCGAGTAGCAGGCCACAAATAAAACAGCTGCGAAAACGATCTTCGTCATGTTTCCACCTCACAAGTGACGGGTCTCACTATCGAACAAACCCGCCTCATACCTGACATCATGTCATTAAAGGCCAAAACGGGACCAAAGGGAACGATTTTCAAGGATACTCAGCAAGCCTTGGGCCAAATTAATACCAAAATCTCCGCCGAACGGCTCTCCGCCCCGCCCCTCCGTGAGCCCGATACCGCGCCGCCAGAAAGGCCTGCGCGCGCCAACAACCCTTAATTTGACCTTTTCGCCAAATTTTTCCCGCATTACTCCGCGCAGGTCGCCGATCCCGTCGATCAGCCCGCGCGACTTCGCGCCCGCCGCCGCCCAGAAGGCACCAGTAAAAAGATCGTCGGTGACTTTGAGTCGTTCGCCGCGCGAGGCCCGCACAAGGGTCTTGAAACCTTCATGCACTTCCGCCTGAAGTTCAAGAAGCCGCTTCACGTCTTCGGGATTCTCTGGCTTGAACGGATCAAGCGTCGCTTTGTTTTCGCCCGAGGTATGGACGCGGCGCTCAATGCCGAGCTTATCGATGAGGCCGGTGAAACCAAAACCCGCCGAGACAACGCCGATGGAGCCAATAATGGAACTGTCATCGGCATAGATTTCATCCGCCGCGCAGGCCAGCATATAGCCGCCCGATGCCGCCACATCTTCGGCAAAGGCATAGACCGGCACACTCTCTTCCGCCGACAGCGCCCGGATGCGTTTGTAGATCAGTGCCGATTGCACCGGCGAACCACCCGGCGAATTGATGGCAAGGGCCACCGCCTTCACGCCCTTGAGGTTGAACGCCTCTTCCAGCATGCCTGCAACCGAGGCAAGATCAATCCCGCCACGCAAAGGCGACACCGCGCCGATCACGCCATTCAACCGCACCACCGCCACAACAGGTGCGCGCTCATAGCCTGGTGCAAAGCGACGACGGAGCGGAGTTGGCAGGAAGCGCGCGATAATATTTCTCATCAAGTCTCTTTCAGGCGGGTTGATCAAAACGCAAAGACCCCGCGTGACGCAATACCGCTTCGGCCTGTTCACTGAAATGGCCATTGAGAGCGTGCAGCACAAGGCCTGTACGCAATGTAAAGGGTGCGTTTGATCCCTTGATGCCGCGCAGGATGATGCGAGACGCCGGTTTTCCGGCGGCAGGCCACAGCGGGAAAACTTCAATCCCGCCGACACGACCCTGCAATGCGACGAGCAATGCCCCCAAAGCATCGGCGCGATGCACAAAGCTCACCGTGCCCTTGGGTTTCACCATCGTGCAGAGAAACCGCACCCAGTCATCGAGATCTGAGCCAAGCGTCAGATGCGATTGCGCTTTGCTCTCGTCGGGCGAGGCAGAGGCCGTCGTCGGATCATAGTAAGGTGGATTTGCAAAAACGTGATCAAAGCTCTGCGGCTCCAGTCCCATCACGACAAGATCGCGTACATGCGATCCGATATCGCCTTCAAGAAATGTGACGCGGCCCTGAAGCGCATTACGTCGTGCATTCTCGCGCGCAAGGTGGACAAGTTCTTCCTGCACTTCGAGCCCGACGACATCGAGACCTGCAACGCGCGCGGCGAGACACAGGCTGGCAACGCCGACGCCCGATCCTGCTTCCAGCACACGCTCACCCTTGCGCGCGGTGATGGAAGCCGCGAGCAGCACCGCGTCGATCCCGGCGCGATAGCCTTTCAGCGGCTGCAATATCTGCAAACGATTGCCGAGAAAACCGTCGTCGGACCGCGTCGCCGCATTGATCGCGTCCGCACCTTCTGCCGGCACAAATGTTTCACTCATAGTCCGTCTCCCTTATCGCGCCGGACCTCATCAAGAACTTCCGTAGCGCGTTTATGGTCGTCGTCGCTCACCATCATACGCCTTGGCAGCACACCAAGGGAGCCCTCCAGAATACTCATATGACCATCAAACTTAAGACACTCAATGCCTTCTTCATTGAGGCAATGTTCCAGAAAGGACAGGAGCACCATGTCATTGGACCTGATCAATTCTTTCATGTGGCAAACCTGCTACGCACCTGTGGCATTCCCTTCAAATCAACGCAAAGCAGCAAAATCTGAGACTCCATGTCGCGGCGATTTCCGGCGTGAGACTTGCCGCCTCCGGCCCTTGCTCCTATGCTCGCCTCAATCGGGGCCGCAACACAAGTATGGCCCAAGTCATGGCATTGCCGACCATGTTTTCAGGAGCGAAAATTGGGTGTTGTAGTCCCCCTTGATGACGAACGCGGTCGCGGCCATAACGCAGTGGCCCAGTTGCAATCGCTCGTCGCCAAAGACATGGATGACGTCAACGAATTTATCCGTGAGCGGATGGGTTCGGAAGTTCCGATGATCCCCGAGCTTGCTAGCCACCTGATCAATTCCGGCGGCAAGCGCCTGCGCCCGATGCTCACCATCGCCGCCTCGCGCATCTGCGGCTACAAGGGAGCGGACCATATCAAGCTTGCGGCCAGTGTCGAGTTTCTGCACACAGCAACGCTTCTGCACGATGACGTAGTGGACGAGAGCGACCTGCGCCGTGGCAAAAAGACCGCCCGTATGCTCTGGGGCAATCAGGCGAGCGTGCTCGTCGGTGACTTTCTTCTGGGCCGCGCCTTCCGCCTGATGGTCGAAACCAAATCTCTCCGTGCGCTTGAGATTATCGCGAATGCCGCCTCCATCATCGCCGAAGGCGAAGTGATGCAGCTTGCCGCCGCCAAGGACACGAGCACAACCGAAGACGCCTATATGCGCGTCATTCAGGCCAAAACCGCAGCCCTCTTTGCTGCCGCCGCTGAAGTCGGCGCGGTCATTGCCGAACGTGCGCCCAATGAGGCCGCAGCGCTCGAATCCTATGGCCGCAATCTCGGAATCGCCTTTCAGCTTGTCGATGACGCGCTCGACTACGGTGGCCGCTCCGCCACCGCCGCAACACTCGGCAAGAACGTCGGCGATGATTTCCGCGAAGGCAAAATTACATTGCCCGTGGTCCTCGCCTTCCGCCGTGGTGATGCAGAGGAGCGCGCCTTCTGGCAGCGCGTGCTACAGGATGGCAATCAGCGCGAGGGCGATTTTGAACACGCCACACAGTTGATGTCGCGCCACGCCACGATTAACGCCACGATTGAACGTGCCCGCCACTATGGCTCGATAGCCAAAGACGCGTTGGCGATCTTCCCTGACACACCCTATCGTCAGGCGCTGATCGACCTCGTCGATTTCTGCATCGCCAGAACTTACTGAATTAGAGTCAGCTAAATCCGCGCAGCCGCAGCGACCCACCAGCCGGGATGCGTCACGCGTATTGCAGATGCCGCGCGTGTAGCCGATTGTTTATCAGCATAAATGCCAAAGCATGTCGCGCCCGATCCCGACATGCGCGCGAGCAAGCAGCCGCACGTGACGCCAAGCGCCGCCAGAACATCGCCGATCACCGGTGCGATCCTAGTCGCAGGGGCCTGCAAATCATTGCCGTTCGCCTTGAGCCATTCAATGAGTGCTGCGAGATCAGCAAAGACCGGCACATCCGGTCTTCTGCCTTTTTCCGGCATCGCGGGCGCATCGAGCGCTTTGAACACCTGCGCCGTTGAGACCGCCACTGCGGGGTTCACCAGCACCAGCCAGAACGGCGGCAACGCGTCGAGCCGCATGAGCAACTCGCCCTTGCCCCACATCAAGGCAGGACGCGTCTCAAGACACACCGGCACATCGGCCCCGATGCAGAGCCCCAGCGCCGCCAGCGCCTGCGGGGCTACCTTATGATCATGCAAGCGGCACAGCAGCCGCAACGCTGCCGCCGCATCCGCCGAGCCACCGCCAATGCCTGATGCCACCGGCAAAGTTTTTTCTAAGACAAGTTCCATCTTCGTCGTAAAGCCCGCGCACTCGTCAAAATGATGCACAGCCTCAAGCACGAGATTGTTCTGCTCGTCCGCCAGCGCAGGTGCAAATGCTCCCGTGATACGCAGGCTCAGCGCCGCATGAGGCTCCGCCCTCAAGGTCTCGCCGCAATCGGCAAAGACCACGAGACTATGGAGTTCATGGTAACCATCCGAGCGGCGACCTTTGACGATCAATGAGAGATTGATTTTAGCAGGCGCTTTTTCGATGAGCGGTCTCATCGGAAATCAGGAGTCTGTCGCCGTCACCGGCTTTTTGATGTCTGCCGCTTCCGCCGCCTCAAGGCCGAATTGCAGCTTCGCTTTCAGCACCGGTATGCGGTCTTCTTCGGGCTTCATTTCAAGCGCATGGCTCCACTGGAAACGCGCCTCAATTTTGCGGCCCACTTTCCAGAACGCATCACCCAGATGATCATTGATCGTGCTGTCTGACGGCTCAAGCTCAACGGCACGCTGCAAGACCTGCACGGCATGTTCATAGTCGCCGAGACGGTATTGTGCCCAGCCGAGGCTGTCGACGATGAACCCGTCCGTCGGACGCATTTCCACCGCTTTCTCGATCATGGCCAGCGCTTCTGTGAGATGCGTACCCTGCTCGATCCATGAATAGCCGAGATAGTTCAGCACAAGAGGATGATCATCGGAAAGTTTCAGCGCCAGTTTCAGATCGCGCTCCGCATCCGTCCACTTGCCCATGCGTTCCATGCAGATGCCACGCGCATAAAAGAGCGACCAGTGTTCGGGTTGCACGGAACCGGCGAGCGCAATCGCCTGGTCATATTGTTTGGCTGCATCGCCATATTTTTCTTTGGCACGGAAGATGTCACCAAGCGCCACATGCGGCTCCAGCGCTTTCGGATTGTCGTCCGACAGGTCGGCGAGCACGGCAATCGCGTCTTTCTCGCGGTCGAGATGATCAAGATCAATCGCCGTTTGTATCCGCGCATTGGTATAGAGCGGTGAGGACGAGTTCACATGGCTATAGGAGGCAATCGCGTCACCCCATTGTTTCTTCTGCTCAAACGTATCGGCGAGCAGTGTACGTGCCACATCAAAGTCGGGCCGCATCCAGATTGCAAGGCGCAGATAGAGCACAGCCATGTCGCTGCCTGCTTCCTGTGCCAAGGCGCTGCCGAGCCCGTAGAGCGCTTCGGCCACGCCTTCAGAGGCATTGTCGATCAGCGGTTTCATTGCCTTGCCAGCGTCAAGCGTTGCCTTGTCGGCAAGCGCCATCGGATGACGTGGCGACAGGGCGAGAAATTCTCCTATCACTTTTTTGGCGTCATCCATCTTGCCTTCGCGCGACAGGAAACTGGCATAGCCTTCCACCACGCGGATCGAGCCTGAGCCGCTGGCGTCTATCGCCTCTTCGTAAGCGCTGGACGCGCCCGCTTTGTCGCCCAGCATGTCGAGCACTTGTGCGGTGTGGAACGTACGGAACAAATCAAAGGCGGGTTTGCCTTTGAACATGTCGAGCTTGGCGACCGCGCCGTTGCGGTCGCCCGCGCCCGCCGCTGCCCAGGCCTGCGTCAGAGTGCTCACAAGGGCCGCAAAAGCGCTGGGATCGGCAGTGCCGATCTGCGCCCGAGCTTCGACGTAGTCACCGTCGCGAATGTCATCAAGCGCCAGCACGAGACGCGCCATGCTATGATCCGGCGCCGTCTTGATGAGTGTGCGTGCAAGGCTCACCGCGCGGCTCATGTCGCCCGCATTCGTCGCGGTCATAAAGGCGCGCTCAAGCACGATGGGATTGTTGCCGCCGCCCGAAAGTGTCTTGTCAAAATATCTCTCAGCCGCCTTCGGATCGTTCACCGAGGCCGCATAACGCGCCGAGAGATAATCGCCATAAGGCGTCTCGTTGGAGCCCATACCTGACAAATCAGAAAGTCCGGCACATCCGGCCAGCGCCGGAAGCAGGGCAGCGACAAGCACCACCCGCAAAAATCCGGACACGTAATTCAACGCCATCAATCTCGTCTGCCTTTGAACCGAAACGTCACCCAAATACGGGTGCAAACAAAAGGCCGGTATCCTGCCTCTGAATACCGGCCCCTTGTGAGTGAGCTTATCTCATTTCGGTCACTTAGCGATATCTATGGCGAAGTAAAGCAAACGAATTACAAATGCGATTTCACTCTCCAATCCCACCTCCCCCCAACAGAGGGAGGACGACAGGGCGGAATGCGACGTCAAAATCAAATCACATGTTCGGATAGTTCGGTCCGCCTGCGCCTTCCGGCACCGTCCATGTGATATTCTGGGTCGGGTCTTTGATATCGCAGGTTTTGCAATGGACGCAGTTCTGCGCGTTGATCTGGAAACGCGGATTGCTGCCGTCCGCTTCGCGGATGATTTCATAGACACCGGCAGGGCAATAGCGCTGCGCGGGTTCTGCGAATGTCGGCAGATTGTAAGCCACAGGGATTGCGGGGTCTTTGAGCTTCAGATGCGCAGGCTGATCTTCTTCGTGGTTAGTTGCCGAGATGAAGACGGACGAAAGCTTGTCGAAAGAGATCTTGCCGTCGGGCTTGGGATAATCAATCGGCTTGCAATCTGCCGCCTTCTTCAGAGTCTCGTGGTCAGCCTTGCCGTGCTTCAGCGTGAAGGGCAGGCCGATGCCGAGTTGGTTCATCCACATGTCGATGCCGCCGAGCGGCAGGCCGAGGATCGAACCGAAGCGCGACCAGAAGGGCTTGACGTTGCGCACACGCTTCAGGTCTTTGTAAACGGGGCTTGCAAGATAAGCCTTTGTGTAGCTCGTCACTTCATCCGCCGCGCGACCGCCCTTCACTGCATCGAAGACCGCTTCCGCGCCCATGATGCCGGTGAGGATCGCGTTGTGGCTGCCTTTGATGCGCGGCAGGTTCACGAAGCCCGCCGAGCAGCCGATGAGGGCGCCGCCGGGGAAGGTGAGCTTCGGCACAGACTGGAAGCCGCCTTCGGTGATCGCACGCGCGCCATAGGCAATGCGCTTGCCGCCTTCGAACGTATCGCGCACCGCCGGATGCTGCTTGTAACGCTGGAATTCGTCGAAGGGCGACAGATAAGGGTTCTTGTAGTTCAGATGGATCACAAAACCCACTGACACAAGGTTTTCGCCGAAGTGATAGAGGAACGAGCCGCCGCCCGTATCATTCTTCAGCGGCCAGCCGAATGTATGCTGGACGAGACCCTTGCGGTGCTTCTTCGGATCAATTTCCCAGATTTCCTTGAGGCCGATGCCGTATTTCTGCGGATCGCGGCCTTCATCCAGCTTGAATTTGCGTGTGAGTTCCTTTGTCAGCGATCCGCGCGCGCCTTCGGCAAACAGCGTGTATTTGGCGCGCAGTTCCATGCCGCGCGTGTAGCTGTCCTTGTGCTCGCCAGTCTTGCCGATGCCCATGTCGCCCGTGGCTACGCCGCGCACCGAACCGTCCTCATTGTAGAGAACTTCCGCGCCTGCAAAGCCTGGATAGATTTCGACGCCCGCTTCTTCCGCCTTTGTCCCCAACCAGCGGCAGACATTGGCAAGGCTGCCGATGTAGTTGCCATGGTTCGACATAAAGGGCGGGAAAATGATGTTCGGAATGCGGATCGAACCGGCGGGCCCGAGATAAAGGAAATGATCCGCCGTCACCTGGGTATCGAGGGGACAGCCCTGCTCTTTCCAGTCCGGCATCAGCTTGTTGAGGCCGATAGGGTCAAACACCGCGCCCGACAGAATATGTGCGCCGACTTCTGATCCTTTTTCGATGAGACAGACGGAAATATCAAAGTCCTGTTCCGCCGCGAGTTGACGCAGACGGATCGCAGCCGACAGGCCCGCAGGTCCACCGCCGACGATCAACACGTCATATTCCATAAATTCGCGTTCAGGCAGGTCACTCATCTCATCTAACTCCTCAAGGCGTATGTCGCCCGTCATTCTATTCCGGCTTCAAACCGTGGCCGTTTATGGTGCCTCATCCGGATTTGGTCAATATCCGGAGCCTCATGTTAGGATAGGCGAAACTACACGCCCCCGCATGGATCAATACTGCCCAAGATGACGCATTTCGACGGTCCCAACGATAATTTGACACGCGAAGAGGCTTTGGCGCGGCTCTCTTTTTATATCGAGGCAGGTGTTGCGGACGTTTTCACCGAGGCAGTTAATAATCGCTATCAACAAGACGCGTCTTCTTATCAGAAAAGTGACGCGCGAAGCGCTCCGTCTGTGACCGAGGGAATCGGCGAGTCCACGAGATCGCACATCGCTGTGTCCCGCACGTCACCCGCGCCCGTGTTCCGCGAAGCCGCTCCGATGGCGCTTGATGATGGGGCTGCTATCGCCAAAGCCCGCGCCCTTGCCGCTGATGCCCGGACGCTCGACGCCCTGCGCGATGCGCTTGTCTCCTTCGAGGGATGCGCTCTCAGCGCGACAGCAAAAAATCTCGTCTTCGAAGATGGCAACCGAACCGCGCGCATCATGATCGTCGGCGAAGCACCGCTCGACGATGATGATCTCGAAGGCAAACCGTTTTCCGGCGAAGCCGGTCTCTTGCTCGACCGGATGCTCGCCGCCATCGGTCTTGATCGCTCATCTGTCTATCTCACCAATCTTCTGCCGTGGCGGCCACCGGGCAAACGTCCGCCGTTACCGGGCGAAGAAGCCATCTGCCTGCCCTTCATCACACGTCAAATTGAACTCTGTCATCCGGACATTCTGGTATGTTTCGGCGGTGCGGCGGCCAAACAGCTCTTTAACGTGCACACGCCGCTGCCCCGCCTCAGAGGCGAGTGGAAAAACTATATCTATGATACGGGGGCGCAGATTCCGGCGCTTACGATGTTTTCGCCCGACTACCTGTTGCGTCATCCCGCCCATAAGCGTCTGGCATGGCGCGACCTGCAATCACTACAGGCCCGCATCGCCGCGTTACAGCCCCGCAATTAACCCTCAACACCAATTCCCGCCGCTTTGGCATGATATGGGCTAATCGCTGCTTGGCATCGCCGTCACCGTGGCTAGAATGCGACCCCATGCACAGGGGGCCTGATAAGAGAGACGAAAACCATCTGCGTCGCAGCATTCTTGTTGCCGCGTTCCTTGCGCTCGGCCTGACGTTCGCGCAGACCTCTTTCGCCGCCGCGCCGATGCCGCTCGCATCACCGCTCAAACGCGACACTTTGGAAAGCCAGAAACCTGTAAAGGCCGTCGCCACCAAGCCCGAGATCAACGGAACTGCAACCGACGAAGATACGAGCGCTACCGCTGGCAATGACGAAACGCCGAGCGGTCTCGTCCCCGGCCTCCAGCCGATGTACTCGCCGCTCTCGCCGCCGATTGCCACCTCGATGCCGCAGTCCGCGCCGATCCTCGCGCGGGCTAAAATCTGGAGCCCGGAAATTCTCAGCGGTGCCGACCGCGAGCACTATCTCAAAATCTTCAGTCTCCAGAAGAAAGCCAAATGGAAACTCGCTGACAAGAAAATTGCCGAGCTCGCCGACAAACGCCTCATGGGCTATGTGCTGTTTGACCGCTATCTCCATCCGAAATTCCGGACGAGCTATGCCGACCTGCGCGGCTGGATGGCCGAGTATTCCGATCTTCCCGACGCCACCCGCATCTACAAACTCGCCCTGAAAAAGAAGACCCGCAAAGCCGCCGCGCCCGCGCGTCCGCAGGTCCGCCAGTTCCGTCAACCCACCAACATCAATTACGGACCAGATGGCAGCGAACTTGCGACTTTCTCTGACCAGTTCGCCAAGGTCGATGCGCGTGTGCGCGACATTGTGCGCGAACAAAAAGCGCGTGATGCGCTGTCCTATCTCAACCAGACCACCATCCGCCGCTCGCTGTCCGATGTTGAATATGACAAGGCGCGCGAACGCGTTGCCGCATCATATTTCATCGAGAACGACAACGAGAACGCCTATCTCACCGCCGCCGAGATCGCCAGCGACCATGCCCGTGATGTGCCAATGGCCGATTGGTATGCGGGGCTTGCCGCGTGGCGCATGGAGCGCTACAGCGATGCCGCGCGTCACTTCGAGCGCCTTGCCCGCGCGAACCATGTGTCGGACTGGACGCGTGCCGCCGGTGGCTTCTGGGCCGCACGCGCCTATCTGGCCAACCATTCGCCCGAACGCGTTACAGAGATGCTTGAAATGGCATCCGACACCGGCGCGACTTTCTATGGCCTCATCGCATCGCGCCAACTTGGCCGCCCGCTCAAGATCGACTGGGTCGAACCGAGGCTCGAACAGGCGGGCTATGAAACACTTGTTCAGGATTCTGCCGTCGCCCGCGCGGTAGCCCTGGTCCAGATCGGCCGTCGCGATGCTGCCGAACAGGAACTCGTCCGCGCCCACGGCTGGCTTGATCCCTCGACCGACGAGGCGCTGATCGCGCTTGCCGCGACCTTCCGCCTGCCCGCTGTCGAGCTTCAGGCCGCCAGCAGTGCCGACCTGCCGCAAGCGCGCCTGCGCAACGGTTCCATCGCGCTCAATGCCGGTCTCTATCCCGTCCCCAATTACAAACCGCAAAACGGTTTTCGTGTGGACCCCGCACTCTTTTATGCCGTAATGCGTCAGGAGAGTAAGTTCCGTCCCGATGCCACATCCGGCGCGGGCGCACGCGGCCTCATGCAGATCATGCCCGCGACCGCCTCGATCATCGCGTCCGACCGCTCGCTCGCGAGCGGCAACAAGGACAAGCTGCTGGACCCCTCTTTCAATCTCACGCTTGCCCAGAATTATATCGAGATGCTGATGGCGTCCGCCGAGCCGCGTGGCAATCTCTTCATGTTGACGTCTGCCTATAATGGCGGCCCCGGCAATCTTTCGCGCTGGCTGGATCAGATCAACTTCAAGGGCGATCCGTTCCTCTTTATCGAAAGCATCCCTGCCTCCGAGACCCGTTCCTATATTGAACGCGTCGTGATGAACTTCTGGATCTACCGCGCCCGTCTCGGCCAGACCTCCCAATCGCTCGATGTCAGCGCGTCCGGCGACTGGCCGGTCTATGACGCATTTGAAACGCCGCGCTAATCGGCGCATTGTCTCACCGGCAACTTTTCCTTTCCCTCCCCAGCGAAAGCCCCTCCATGCCCGGCATTGACGAAACACGCCCATTCATTCCGCTCAACATTGCTGTGATGACCGTTTCCGATACACGGACCTCCGAAACCGATACGTCCGGCGACATATTGGCTGACCGCATCACAGGCGCGGGCCACAACCTCGCCGCGCGCACGATTGTCAGCGACAATATGCAGATGATCCGCCAACAGCTCCTTGCCTGGATCGCTGATGACAGAATTGACATTGTCATTTCAACCGGCGGCACCGGCCTCACCGGTCGCGACGTCACACCCGAAGCCTTCAAGTCCGTCTATGACAAAGAGATTGAAGGCTTTTCCGCCATCTTCCATGCTGTGAGCTTTGCCAAGATCGGCACGTCGACCATCCAGTCGCGCGCCACCGCAGGCGTCTCTCACGGCAAATATATCTTCGCGCTGCCCGGCTCGCCCGGAGCCTGCAAAGACGGCTGGGATGAAATCCTCATTCATCAACTCGACAATCGCTTCCGGCCCTGTAACTTTGTCGAGATACTGCCTCGTCTTCAGGAAAGATAAAAAGAGAGTACCCCCATGCTGAAAGAATTTCGTGAGTTTGCCCTGCGCGGCAATGTGCTGGATCTCGCCGTCGGTATCATCATCGGCGCGGCCTTCACCACCATCGTCACGTCGCTTGTGAACGACATCATCATGCCGCCCATCGGCGTGCTTCTGGGCGGCGTTGATTTTTCCAACTACTTCCTCGCACTCACCACCACGGACGCCGCACCTGTTTCCATCGAAGCCGCCAAAACTGCGGGCATACCCGTGCTCGCCTATGGCAAGTTCATCAACGCCGTGATCAATTTCACGATCGTTTCCTTCGCGCTCTTCATCGTCATCCGTCAGATGAACCATCTGAAGCAGCGCATTGCCAAAGGCGAAGAACCCGCCGCCGTTGCCCCGCCCGTCCAGGAAGTTCTGCTCACCGAAATCCGCGATCTGCTGAAGGCCCGCGCTTAAAGGCGTTTCAGAATATAAAAAACAAAAGAGGAATCACCCGCGCTTTTCTCAAAGACGGTGATTTCCTCTTCCGTCTCGTCAAATGTCGCTTGTGGCCGTTGCCGGCAGATCGAGATGCGCATCGCAGGAATAATTGAACGGATGAGGCGTCATCTGTTTTTCCGGAGGAGATAATCCTCCGCCGTATCTACATCAGATAACGTTTCGAGCATCGCCACCGAAAGCCCCGTACGCGTCACATTGCGCAATGTGTCGGCCAGCGTGTGTTCGCATGACCAGCGCACGTCCCCGAAAATTTCGACGACACGCGGAAACCGCTTCAACCCGACAAGCCAGTAGCCGCCGTCGGCGGCGGGACCAAACACGGCGTCATGCGGCCCCAGCGCCCTGAATGCCTGCGCGATATGGTTTGCCGAAATATCAGGAATATCGCTGCCGATAATCACAACAGGGCCAAGCGGCAAACCGCGCATCAGGCGTCCCATGCGATGCCCCAGATCGCCCGCGCCCTGCGCGACGACCGGCGCGCGATAATCGTTAAAGACCCGCTCATGCACCGCCACATCCGGTGAGACGGCAAGACAAGTCGCCCAGCGCGGATCATTGCCCACGTGCCGCATCACATCATTCGTTGTCTGACGATAAAACCGCGTGGCGCTAACAGCGCCGATGCCCGCCGCAAGCCTGGTTTTCACGCGACCAAGCGCCGGTCGCTTGACCATCACAACAAGCTGCTGCCCCGCCCCCATCATTCAAGCGTAAAGCCGCGCAATATAGCGCGGCGGCACATGCAAATAATAAAGTGTGAGGCAAAAGGCGTTGCGCATCATCCGCGCGAGATACCCGCTTTTGAGATAGCGCTCCGAACTCGTCACGGCCTGTGACTGCAGCATCACGAGACGCCTGCGTCCGATGCGTCGCACGAGATCCACATCTTCCATCAACGGCAGTGGGCGGAAGCCACCGAGCTTATCGAAGAGGCGCCGGTTCACCAGCAAGCCCTGATCACCATAAGGCAGCTTGAACAGCGCGCACCGCATGGCAACAACCCGTTCGAGAAACCGCGCCGTACCGGAAAAATCATCGAGTGTAAATCTGAAAGCCGCCGCGACTTCCGCATTGCCGAACCGTCCCGCCAAGACATGCTCGAAAAACTTTTCGACTTCCGTATCCCAGCCGTGTTCCAGCACCGTGTCGGCATGAAGAAAGAGAAGCCATGTGCCTTTGGCGGCCTTCGCACCCGCCTGCATCTGCGCGCCCCGCCCGCGCGGAGCCTTGATAAACTTCGCGCCCGCAGCCTCCGCGATATTCGCTGTCCCGTCGTCGGACCCGCCATCGACAATAATGACTTCGCGCACCAGCCCGTGAACAGCAGCCGGAATTAGAGCCGACAGCACACGCGGCAACGTCGCTTCGGCATTCAATGTCGGGACAATCACACTCAGCATAACCGCATCTTACGTATTGCGATTGCGAAGGGAAGCGGATGAAGAATGTTCTTGTTATGTTCTTATAGTGTGCTATGGTTTGGGCCAAGGATAATGACCATGACCGCACGTCACGAAACAGCACGCTCCGGCCACGCCGCCCACACCCCGGCCAATTCCCCTATTGGCTATCCGGGCGCACGGCCGAACCACCGCCCGGAGGACTCCCGCTCCCTCGCAACGATCGGGGTTCCTCTGTCCGGCCGCCGTGGCCGGGGCGCGCTGACCAATGACAGCGGACGCTTTGAGCCGACGTCGCGCGCCCTCATTGATGATGGATGGGGCGTCAATGATGCACCACCGCCGCTGCGCACCGAGGTGACCAGCGAGACGGCGCGCAGCATCCTCACGCGCAACACCTCGCCCGATCTGCCATTCGACCGCTCCGTCAATCCCTATCGGGGTTGCGAGCATGGCTGCGTCTATTGTTTCGCGCGACCCTCCCATGCCTATATGGGATTGTCGGCAGGGCTCGATTTTGAATCGCGCCTCTTTGCCAAGCCCAATGCGGCAACGCTTCTCGCCAAAGAGCTTTCACGCGAAGGCTATGAGCCTGCGCCGATTGCGATGGGCACCAATACCGATCCCTATCAGCCGATTGAACAGACCTACCGCATCACGCGGTCGGTCCTCGAAGTGCTGTCGGACTTCAACCACCTCGTCACCATCGTCACGAAATCGGCCCGCGTCACCCGCGATATGGATATTCTGTCCGACATGGCCAGGCGCAATCTCGTGAAGGTCGCGCTGTCGGTGACGACGCTTGATGCCAAGCTCGCCCGCACGATGGAGCCGCGCGCCTCCACGCCGTCCCGCCGCATGGAGGCGATGAAACTTCTGTCAGAGGCGGGCATCCCCGTCGGCGTTATGGTCGCGCCGATCATTCCGTCTTTGACCGATAGCGAGATGGAAAAAATTCTGACAGGCGCCGCTTATGCCGGTGCGCAATCGGCAGGCTTTGTACTGTTACGTCTGCCGCTCGAAATCAAAGACCTTTTTGACGAGTGGCTGAAAGAAAACGAACCCGGTCGCGCCGAACATGTGTTGTCACTCATCCGCTCGATGCATGGCGGCAAATTATACGACTCCACTTTTGGCAAGCGCGGACGCGGCACCGGCCCCTATGCGTGGCAAATCAGCCGCCGCTTCGAAATCGCCTGCAAACGTCTGGGCCTCAATCGCGGCAAGTGGAACGTCGACTGTTCCAAATTCGCGGTGCCGGGACGGGGCAAGCAACTGGACTTGATTTAAGTTTGCCGCGCGGGCAAGACTTCGCTCATGTCCCGTCTGCTTTCATTTCCCGACTATGCCTTCGAAACCGAACACGGCGCTCCGCGCCTCCGTGTCTGCGGTATTGACGAAGCCGGTCGCGGGCCGCTGGCCGGTCCTGTTGTCGCCGGTGCTGCCGTCATTGATATGGACCGTCTCCCGCATGGTCTCAATGATTCTAAAAAGCTCACACACAAAATGCGCGAACGGCTTTTTGCCGAGTTGATGCAGTCCGCCGACATAGGCATCGGCATTGCCACGGTCGAAGAGATCGACGAGATCAACATTCTGCAAGCGACCATGCTGGCGATGACGCGCGCGCTCGCCGCGCTTGCGATGCCACCTGCCTTTGCGCTGATCGACGGCAATCGCGTTCCCAAATTTGCAATGCCCGCACGCGCCATCGTCAAAGGCGATGCGCGCGTTCTCTCCATCGCCGCCGCTTCGATTGCCGCGAAGGTGTCGCGCGACCGCATGATGGTTGAGATTGCAAAAACGCATCCCGATTACGGTTTCGAGCGCCACATGGGCTACGGCACCAGAATGCATCTTGATGCACTGAAACGTCTGGGGCCGACGATCCATCATCGCAGGAGCTTCGCGCCGGTACGCAATATGTTGAGTCCGTCGATTCTAAAGTGACTCGATTTAGTGTGTCAGAATCTGTTAAGCCTTTGATTCTTGACGCAGATTCCGCGGCACACCATGATCCGCCCCTTGTGTAAAAGTAGGGGACGAAGTTGGGGCGCGTAACGAGCGAAGCGGCGAAACAGCCGAACGAAAAGATCATTCAGGGCGACTGCATTGAAGCAATGAATGGGCTGCCGGAAAAATCGGTTGATTTGATTTTTGCCGACCCACCTTACAACCTCCAGCTGGGGGGGGAATTAACACGTCCCGACCAGTCGAAAGTCGATGCGGTCGATGACGACTGGGACAAGTTCGAGAGCTTTGCGACTTACGACAAGTTCACGCGCGAATGGCTGAAAGCATCGCGCCGCGTGTTGAAGGACACGGGCGCGATCTGGGTCATCGGTTCCTACCACAACATCTTTCGCGTCGGCGCGAGCCTTCAGGATCTGGGTTTCTGGATTATGAATGACGTGATCTGGCGCAAGTCGAACCCGATGCCGAACTTCCGCGGCACACGGTTCACCAATGCGCATGAGACGATGATCTGGGCGACGCGCAACGAGGACCAGAAAAAATACACGTTCAACTATGACGCCATGAAGGCGCTGAACGACGACCTGCAAATGCGCTCCGACTGGGTGCTGCCGATCTGCACGGGCGGCGAACGTCTGAAAGACGAGGAAGGCGACAAAGCACATCCGACGCAAAAGCCCGAGGCGCTGCTTCACCGTATCCTGCTGGCGACGACAAATGCAGGTGACACAGTGCTCGATCCGTTTTTCGGGACCGGCACGACGGGCGCTGTGGCAAAGAAACTCGGCCGCAAATTCATCGGCATCGAACGCGAGACAAAATATATCAAAGCCGCGAAAGCGCGCATCGCCAAAGTGCTGCCGTCATCACCGGAAGACTTGCAGGTGACGACATCGAAGAAGGCGGAACCGCGCGTGCCGTTCGGTTCCATCGTCGAGCGCGGGTTGATCGAACCCGGCACCATCCTCACCGACCCGATGCGCCGTCACGCGGCGCGCGTCCGCGCTGACGGTTCGCTCGTCTGCCGCGATGCGACGGGCTCGATCCACAAGATCGGCGCACATGTGCAGGGTCTTGAAGCCTGCAACGGCTGGACCTACTGGCATTTCAAGACCGACGGGAAGCTGAAGCCGATCGACATTCTGAGGCAGAAGGTCCGCGCGGAAATGGGTTCGGCCTGAGCGAATTTCATCTGTTGGCGGATTAATTTTTCGGCTTAAAACAAGGCCCTGAAACGACGAAAAAAGAAAGGGGATAAGCGGTAAATCCGCACCCCTCTTAAGATTCGCTCGCACGAAACAGTCGACATTTCTTGCAAGAGATCGAGCCTTTCCATGTCGAGTTCGTGGACTGGTTCGTCGAGGGTCTGAGTGTCTGCCGCACTGAATAATCCTCTGCCGGGGACAGATTCGAATGCGCTGAGGCTTATCGGGATTTATCCCGCAAAATAAACTTGTTCCCACCCGCATGGGCCACGACTTTGCGCATCAGGGACGGCAATGCCTCATCGGCGAGGTCTTCCGGCGCCACCCACATACCTTCGGCCTTCGCGGCGACACCTACACTCGCTTCGCCCACAAAAACCGTCAGTACAAGGTGGAAATGCGTGAAGGTGTGTTCGACCGCACCCGAGCACCTTTTCCATTTGGCTTTCACCGGAGCGAACTCCGCATAATCATCAGCAGCAGCGTCTGCCCATGGCGTTGTCGGCACTTCCATCATGCCGCCGAGCAATCCTTTTGCCACACGTTTGCGAAGCAACACCGCTCCGTCGGGCCTCGTGACAAAAAAACACGCGCCGTGACGCGTCGGTCGCGCTTTCTTTGGCGCGCGGCGCGGCAATGTGTCGGCGATGCCTTTCGCGTTGGCATCGCACATCTCAATCACCGGACAGCGGTTGCAGGCCGGATTTTTCGGTGTGCAGATCGTTGCGCCCAAATCCATCATCGCCTGCGCGAAGTCGCCTGCACGTTTGTCGGGCGTCAGGGTTTCGGCGGCCACGCGGATCGCCGGTTTCGATTGAGGCAGCGGTGTTTCAATCGCAAAGAGCCGCGTCACCACGCGGTCCACATTGCCGTCGATGACGGTGGCGCGTTTGCCGAAGGCAATCGCCGTGATCGCCGCTGCCGTGTAGGGGCCGACGCCGGGGAGTTTTTGCAACTCTTCTTCTGTAGACGGAAAAATGCCGCTATAGTCGTTCGCGACCATCTGCGCACAGGCGTGGAGATTGCGCGCGCGGCTGTAATAGCCAAGGCCCGCCCAGCGTTTCATCACATCATCGACCGGCGCATCGGCCAGCGCCGTCACGCTGGGCCAGCGGGATATAAAATCGCGGAAATAATGTCCGACCGCTGCCACGGTTGTCTGTTGCAGCATGACTTCAGAAAGCCATACGGCATAAGGATCCGCCGTCTCGCCGGGACGGAAGCGCCAGGGCAGAACACGGGCGTGCTGGTCGTACCAGCGCAATAAAGCGGGGGCGACAGGCTTGCTGTTTTCCTTGTGTTTTTCGAGTGTTCCCATGGCGTGACTTCTGACGGATTCCAATCCGGCGTCAACCGGACTCGCGCTCGGCCCTGATTCAAAGCAGAATGGGCCATGTCCAACGGGTCCGATCATCGCCTCGCTCCCAAGCGCTTCAGTCTGCCGCCCATCGGCAGTCAGGTGGCGGGGCTGACGCGCGAGCTTTTTCGCAAAAGAGGCTTTGCGGAGGGGCATATTCTGGCGCATTGGCCCGATATTGCGGGCGATGTGATCGCCGATTATTCAGCGCCGGAACGGCTGGTTTTTCCGCGCCGCTCCGGTGATGAACGGGGGCCTGCGCCTGCCGCCACGCTCGAAATCCGCGTGGACGGACCTATCGCACTTGAGATCAAACATCTCGAACCGCAGATCGTCGAACGGATCAACACATATTATGGATATTCCGCCGTGTCGCGGCTGAAGCTCACCCAAGGGCCGCTGCCTGTGCGGCCCAAGGCGCGGCGGCGACCGATCCGGGCGCTGGGGCCGCAGGAGCGCCGCGCGCTGGCAGACGAGCTTCAGCCCGTCACGGAACCGGGGCTGAACGAGGCGCTGACAAAGCTCGGCGAACGAATTCTGGGGAGAACTTTGAGAACAAAAGTGTGACTCGCACCAAAAACAGCCAAAAAAGGCTCCGAGTCGCGATTCTGGGTCAGAGTCGAGTCAAAGGTTTGGTTGAGCGGCAAAATCACCGCCGCCATAATGCAACTACATCTAGTGGAGAACGCGTCAAGTGAATCAAAATCGAGTTATTGCGATTGCAGTAGCCGCTGGCCTCGCCATCATGGCGCTGGGCTATTTCGGCTATTCGACATTCGCCGCCAAAAACACTGCCGTTGCGGGCGTAGACGATGACCGTTCGAAAATCGAGCAGGAACTGGCCGTAGCCGGTCCGATGGGCGACATGTCGCTGGGTGACCCCAAGGCCCCTGTCCGCGTCTATGAATATGCGTCGCTCACCTGCTCGCATTGCGCGGAGTTCAACAAGGACACGTTCCCGTCGTTCAAGAAAGACTATATCGACACGGGCAAGGTCTATTACACGCTGCGCGATTTCCCCTTCGATCCGATTGCCACGGCGGCCTATATGCTCGCCCATTGCTCCGGCAAGGAACGCTATTTCGGCTTTGTCGACGTGCTGTTCACCACGCAAAACGACTGGGCCTTTGTTGAAACGCCGATGGAAGCGCTGAAAGGCATTGCGCGGCAGGGCGGCTTTTCGGATCAGGCGTTTGAAGCCTGCATGAAGAACGAAGCCGTTTTCGACCATGTAAAAAAGACGGCCGAACGCGGCGCGCAGACATTCGGCGTGCGCTCGACACCGACCTTCTTCATCAATGGCGAAAAAGTCGAGGGCGCTATTCCGTACTCGGAATTTGCGCCTATCCTGAATAAACATCTGCCGGGCTATGTCGCCAGTGAAGGCGACAAGACGGCACCGGCAGGCGAGGCAACGCCCGCGACACCGCAGTAATCAACCGGGGCAGGGCCAGCGCCCTGCCCCGGACCTACCCTACCGATACCGATCAAGCAGCAAGACCAAACAGGATCGCCCGAAGTGAAATTCAATCGCCTGCGCCTTTCCGGCTTCAAATCATTTGTCGATCCGACCGATCTCATCATCGAGCCGGGGCTGACCGGTATTGTCGGTCCCAATGGTTGCGGCAAGTCGAACCTGCTGGAAGCCTTGCGCTGGGTGATGGGCGAAAACTCGTTCAAAAACATGCGCGGCTCGGGCATGGAAGACGTGATTTTTGCGGGCACGACGGGTCGGCCTGCGCGCAATTATGCCGAAGTGACGCTCTATATCGACAATTCGGACCGCACTGCGCCTGCCGCCTATAATGATCTCGACATGATCGAAGTGTCGCGCAAGATCGAGCGCGACGAGGGCTCGACCTATCGTGTCAACGGACGCGAAGTGCGCGCGCGCGATGTGCAGCTTCTGTTTGCGGACGCCTCCACCGGCGCTCATTCGCCCGCCCTCGTTCGGCAAGGCCAGATCGCGCAGATCATTGCATCGAAGCCGATCAACCGTCGCCGCATTCTGGAAGAAGCTGCCGGCATTACCGGTCTTTACACGCGCCGCCACGAAGCGGAACTACGCCTGAAAGCGGCGGAGACAAATCTCACGCGCCTTGACGATGTTGTGGCGCAGGTGGAAAGCCAGCTTGCGAGCCTCAAGCGTCAGGCGCGGCAAGCGACACGCTACCGCAATCTATCGGGGCAGATCCGCGAGACGGAGGCGATCTTCCTGCATCTGAAATGGACGCAGGCTGTTGAGGGCTTGCGCCATGACGAGACGCGCCTTGCCGACACGGATGCACGCGTTGCCGAGCTGACCCGCGATAGCGCGGCGGCGACCATTGCCGAAGCGGAAGCGGCGGAAACGTTGCCCGCCTTGCGCGATGCGGAAGTGCAGCAATCGGCGCGGCTGCGTCACTTCACGATCGAGCGTGACCAGCTTGATGCGGAGGAAGTCCGCGCGCGCGAACAGGCGGCGCGGCTGACCGCCCGTCTCGACCAGATCGGTCAGGACCTTGCGCGTGAAAAGGTGCTTATCGAAGACACACGCGCGGCGATTGCCAAGCTCGACGAGGAAGCTGCCGAACTTGCAGAGGCCGATGCCGGCCAGACCGATGCGCAGGACGACGCGCGGATGCTGGTGGACGAGACGCAGGCACGTCTTGGCACGTCGGAAGCGGAACTCGACCAGCTCAACCGCGAAATCGCGGTGCTGACAGCAGAGCGCCAGAGCCTTGAGCGCTCGATCGACGCAGGTCGCACGCGCATCGAACGCTTGCAGGGCCAGCTTGACGAGATTGCGCGCGAGCAGGCGACGTTGACGGACGCCGCTGACAAGCAGGCCGAAATTGATCTACAATCGGCGGAACTTGATGCCGCTGCGCAAACGATGAGCGAAGCGGAAATGGCCGCGATACTGGCCGAAGACGCCCGCACGCTTGCACAGACGGCGGAACGCGCGGCGCGCGAACCGATGCAGATTGCCGAACGTCAGGCGGGCGATCTGGCGGCGCAGGCGAAAACGATTGCCGATCTGCTGGCGCTTGACGAGAGCGGTCTCTGGCCGCCGATGATCGACGCACTCAATGTCGAGCATGGCTATGAAACCGCACTTGGTGCGGCGATGGGCGATGATCTTGCGGTGCCGGGCGATGTGGCGGCCCCTGTCCACTGGGATGCTTTGCCTGATTTCGAGGTGACACCGGCGCTGCCGTCAGGCGCAACACCGCTCACGAATTTTGTCACGGGACCTCATGCGCTATCGCGTCGTCTGAGCCAAATCGGCGTTGTGGACGCCGCTGACGGCAAGCGTTTGCAGGCCGAGTTGAAGCCCGGTCAACGTCTGGTGACGCGCGAGGGCGCACTCTGGCGTTGGGACGGGTACACGGCGGCGGCCGATGCGCCGACCGCTGCGGCGCGACGCCTTGAGCAGCGCAACCGTCTGGCCGATCTTGAAGTCGAACTTGCCAGCGCGCGCGAACTTGCCAATGAAGCGCGTGCGCATTTCGAGAATGCCCGTGTCGCCGCCGAAGAAGCGCTGGCGCAGGAACAGGATGCGCGACGCCAGCAGCGCGAGGCGCAGGTGGCGCATCACACGATCCGCGAGCAACTGAGCCATGCGGAACGCGCGGCCTCGGCGCTGTTGCAGCGCGTGGCGGCGCTCGCGGAGGCCGAGGAGCGCTTGCAGGGTGATCGCGGCGAAGCGATGCGCGCGCTGGAAGAGGCGACAGCTTCGCTTGAAGGTTTGCAGCCGGACGAGGAGTTGCGCGTCCGTGCCAATGAAATGCGCGAGATGGTGGGCACGCTGCGTGTGGAACTCACCGAAGCGCGCGCACGGTATGAAAGCATGAAGCGCGAAGCGGAAGCCCGCACGCGCCGTCTTGGCGCCATCGTCAACGAGCGCGGCGCATGGGAGCAGCGCGCGGTCAATGCCGAGCGTCAGATTTCGACGCTGGAAGAACGGCAGGCCGAGGGCATGAGCGAGCTTCAGGAACTGGAAGCTGTGCCTGCAATGATCGAAGAGCGCCGCATCGGATTGCTCGACCATATCGCTACGGCGGAAGCGGCGCGCTCGACTGCGGCGAATGCTTTGGCGATGGCAGAAGCGCGGCTCACGGAATGTGCACGTCTGGCCAAAACCTTTCAGGCGCATCTGGGGGAAGCGCGCGAGGAGCGCGCCCGCATTGACGGTCTCGTTGAAGGCGGACGCGAGCGTCTGCGCGAGGCGGAAGAGCGCGTGCGCGAGGCGCTGCAATGCGAACCGGCGGCAGCACTCGCTCAGGCCAATCTGGAAGACGGCACCGAACTGCCGACGCTGGAGCAAATCGACGCAAAGCTCGAACGGCTGAAGCGCGAGCGCGAAAGCCTCGGTGGCGTCAACCTGCGGGCCGAGGAAGAAGCGCGCGAATTTGCCGAGCAGCTTGAGACGATGACGAGCGAGCGCGAAGACCTGATCAACGCGATTGCAAAGCTCCGTCAGGGCATCGGCAGCCTCAACCGCGAAGGCCGCGAGCGGATGCTGGAAGCATTCGAGAAAGTGAATGCGAGCTTCGGACGTCTGTTCACGCATCTTTTTGGCGGCGGCGAAGCACATCTCAAATTCACGGAATCGGAAGACCCGCTCGAAGCCGGTCTCGAAATCTTCGCGCGTCCGCCGGGCAAGCGTTTGCAAATCATGTCGCTTCTGTCAGGCGGCGAGCAGGCGCTGACAGCCATGTCGCTCATTTTCGCCGTGTTCCTCACCAACCCCTCGCCCATCTGTGTGCTGGACGAAGTGGACGCGCCTTTGGACGATGCGAATGTCGAACGCTTCTGTGATCTCATGGAAGAAATGACGCGCACGACCGATACGCGCTTCCTCATCATCACCCACCATGCTCTGACGATGGCCCGCATGAACCGCCTGTTCGGCGTCACCATGCAGGAACGCGGCGTCTCGACGCTGGTGTCGGTCGATCTCGAAAATGCGGAACGCTATCTCGAAGCGTCGTGATCTCTCCATAATTGCGTGAAAAGGCTCCTCTTGAAGGAGCCTTTTTCATATGGGGCGACGCGACTCTCTTCCCGCAACTCCGCCTGCCGACGGGGCGGATTGCCGCAGCGGCGAAAGTCGTCAAAAGATTATTTGTTATCAATGGCTTAAAGAGTGTTAGCGGGTTCTTGACAGGTCTGAGGGGCGCAAGTAGGTTGCGCACGGCTTGAGGCGGGGCTGTCTGGGGTTTTCAGGGCCTTTTTGCACGAGGAGCGCGAGGATTTGGCTGGCTCAAACGGCGACAAATTCCCCGGCGATCCGGAGGCAGGAGACGGGTCGACATCCGATCTTGCGGATTTCGAGGCGAGGCTGCGGAAAACGCAGAAAGCCTACCAACAGCCGGTGAATAACGCTGCCCGCGGGACGGCTATGGGCATCGCCTTCAGGCTCACCACGGAACTCGTGGCGGGAATCATCGTGGGCGGTGGCATTGGTCTTCTTCTCGACAAATGGCTCGGCACGGGACCGCTGTTCCTGCTGATCTTTTTCTTCCTCGGCATGGCAGCCGGGATTTTGAACGTGCTCAAGACGGCAAGGCAGATGAGCGCCCAGGCCGAATTGGACGCAAAGAGCGATAATCAGGGTTCGTGAGAACCCGCCTAGCGACAGGAACACAGACGTGTCGGAACAAGTAGCAGCAGAAGGCGTGGCGGCAGCCGCCCACGCAGCAGCGCCCTCAGGCGGCCTTGCCATCGACCCGATGCATCAGTTCCACATCAACACGATCTATCCGATCCATATCGGCGGCTATGACGTGTCCTTCACCAATTCCGCTCTGTGGATGGTGATTGTGGCGACCGCCATCACCCTGCTGACGATCTCCGGCATGGGCAAACGCTCGCTGGTTCCCGGACGTCTCCAATCCGTTGCCGAACTCTCCTACGAATTCGTCTCCAACATGCTGCGCGACAACGTAGGCGATGCCGGCAAGCGCTTCTTTCCCTTCGTCTTCACGCTCTTCATGTTTGTACTCTTCTGCAACATGGGCGGTATGCTGCCCTACTCCTTCACCGTCACCAGCCACATCATCGTGACCTTCGGTCTTGCGATGTTCATCTTCCTCGGCGTGACCATCCTCGGCTTTGCCGTGCACGGCCTCCACTTCTTCCACTTCTTCGTTCCGAAGGGCGTGCCGGCTCTGCTGCTGCCGCTCCTTGTTGTCATCGAAGTCATTTCCTACCTCACACGCCCCATCAGCCTCTCGGTTCGTCTTTTCGCGAACATGATGGCGGGCCACACCATGCTGAAAGTGTTTGCCGGTTTCGTCATTGCGATGGGCTGGCTCGGCGGTTTCCTGCCGCTGGCTTTCATGGTGGCCTTCACGGGTCTCGAAATTCTGGTCGCGTTCCTGCAAGCCTATGTGTTTGCGATCCTGACCTGCATCTATCTGAACGACGCGCTGCATATGCACTAAGCCCTGTGTCGCGCACAGACGAAGCCGGGCAACACGCCCAACACTATCAACCTGGAAGAGGCGCATAAGCGCCTCGTTGAAGACGGAGACTAAGGACCATGGAACCAGCAGCAGCCAAGCTCATCGGCGCGGGCATTGCTTGTATCGCTCTTGCAGGCGCAGGCGTCGGCATCGGCACAATTTTCGGTAACTACCTCGCAGGCGCTCTGCGCAATCCGGCCGCCGCTCCGGCCCAGTTCCCGAACCTGCTTCTCGGCTTCGCGCTGGCCGAAGCGACAGGCCTCTTCGGCCTCGTCGTCGCGCTCATCCTGCTCTTCGTTATCTAACGAAACAGTCCGTCTTCCGGAATAGGGGACGGGTGCTGATGCATCCGTTCCCTGCTCTGGCCTGATCCGGAATTTTTTGAGAGGCTCCCTGCAAAGGGGTGCGTGACATATGCCGCAATTAGATTTTGCAACTTTCGTTCCCCAGCTTGCCTGGCTCGCGATTGTTTTTCTGACCCTTTACGTGCTGATGTCGCGCATTGCGTTGCCGCGCATTGCTTCTGTGCTTGAGGGACGCCGCGACCGTATCGCGTCCGATCTCGACAAAGCCGCACAGTCCAAAGCCCAGACGGATGCTGCCATCGCGGCCTACGAAAAGGCACTGGCCGAAGCACGCGCCAAGGCCCACACCATCGCTCAGGCGACACGCGACCAGCTTGCGGCCGAAACGGAAGCCAAGCGCGTTGCCATTGAAGCCCAACTCAATGACAAGATTGCCAAAGCCGAAGCCGCTATCAAAGCGACCAAGGAAACGGCCCTGTCGAATGTCCGCAGTGTCGCCGTTGATGTCGCCGGTGCCATCGTCTCGCGCCTGCTCGGCGAAGAGGCCGACAAAGCCGCAACCGAGCGTGCCGTCGACGCCGCTCTGAAGGGCTGAGGAACCATTATGCACGAAGAACCCGCATCCATATTTGCAACGGCCGAGTTCTGGGTCGCTGTTTCGTTTTTCCTCTTTGTCGCGATGATCCTTTACTACAAGGTGCCTGCCATGGTGACGGCCGCTCTCGACAAGCGTGCCGCTGACATTGCCAAGGAACTGGACGAAGCCCGCCGCTTGCGCGAAGAAGCCGAAGCGCTGCTCGCCTCCTACAAGCGCCGTCAGGCCGAAGCCATGCAGGAAGCCGACGCCATCATCGCCCAAGCAAAGGTCGAGGCCGAACGCCTCGCCGAAGAAACCCGCACCGCAATGGAAGCACAGGTTGTGCGTCGTCAGCAGGTGGCCGAAGACAAGATCCGTCAGGCCGAGACAACAGCGATTGCCGAAGTCCGCGCTGCTGCCGCCGAGGTCGCCATCAACGCCGCCCGCGCCGTCATCGCCGACAAGGTCGACACCGCCAAGGACAGCACACTGATCGAAAAGTCGATCTCGGAACTCGCGACCAAGCTGCACTGAGTTTCACCACGCAAGACAAGATGAAAACCCCGCCTTTCACGGCGGGGTTTTTCTTTGTCGGCACTTCAAGCATCCGATAGCCTTTAGCCCGGACAAAGGGGAGAGACGGAATGCTGAGCGACTATACACCGACCGAGTTTACCTATGAGGGCAAGACGAAGCCCGTCTATGTGCGCGGCCATGGACCGGCGGTCATCGTGATCCACGAGATTCCCGGTATCACGCCCGAAGTCGTGCGCTTTGCCGACTGGGTTGTTGATGCGGGCTTTCGCGTTTACATGCCGCTTCTCGTCGGCAAAGCGGGCGCGCCGATCTCGGCGGGCTATGTTCTGAAGTCGATTGCCACGATCTGTATCAGCCGCGAGTTTCATGTCCTGGCAAGCCATAGCTCCAGTCCCGTCACCGACTGGCTGCGCGCGCTCGCCCGCCACGCGCATGAGGAAGCCGGCGGCAAAGGCGTCGGGGCGATCGGCATGTGTTTCTCCGGCAACTTCGCTTTGTCGATGATGATGGAGCCGTCGCTGCTCGCGCCGGTGCTCTGTCAGCCGTCGATGCCGTTTCCGCTTGGCGAGGAACGCAAGTCGGCGCTGCATGTGTCACCTGCGGAGTTTCAATGTGTGAAGGATCGCTGCGCCAAGGGCGCGAAGGTTCTGGGCCTGCGCTTTCACGGCGACAAGATGTCTCCGCCTGGCAAGTTCGAGGTGCTGCGACGTGAACTGGGGTCGGCCTTTGAAGGCATCGAGCTTGAGGACAAGTACGCCAATCCGGAGTCGTTCGGCAATCAACCACATAGCGTTGTGACGAATGATCTGATCGACAAGGACGGCGAGCCGACCAAGGAAGCGGCGAAGCGGGTGATTGCATTCTTTGTTGAACGGCTGCAAGCAGCCTAGGGTTTTGTGGAGCAGTTGCGGACGGATTAAGGCGTAATCACCGTCAGCATCACTGTATCTTCGGCCTCCCAACTTGGGTCGGGATCGAAGTAGAAAACATCATAGTCCTTGATGCCATGCGTCACGTCACGATAGGTCAGCACGTTCCAGACGGTTTGGAACAGACCGCCGGAGACGAGCCACCCATCTTTGACGCCCAATTCCGGCAGGCGCGCGAGGATTTCACTGTTCACAAAATTCTGAAGCGCATGTTCGATAAACTGCGTTTCGTTCATTCGGGCAGGGTCGCTGTGATGGCCTCGAAGAGCGCGAAGGTTTCGCCTTCGCGGTAGCTCGCCTCGCTCGCATCGCTGGCATATGTGTGATTGGCCGATGTTTTGACAATTACAAGGTCATGGGCAGGGTCGACATAGACGAACTGGTTGTAGATGCCAATGGCCGAATAGGGACCATCGACCGCGCCCGGAATCCACCAGAAATAGCCATAGCCCATGCCGGACGAGGTTTCGGATTTGTGGTCGTTGCGACCTGGCTTCAGATAGTCCGCATCGGGCGTGTGAGATGCCTTCACCCAATCGGCGGGGACCAGTTGTTCACCTGCCCATCTGCCTTCATGCAGATAGAGAAGCCCGAATTTTGCGTAATCGCGCGCCGTTACGTTGACGCCGCCTGCCGCCATCTCGTCACCAGCGTCGTCGAGCACCCAATAGGCATCATGCTCTGCGCCGATTTTGGACCAGATTTTATCGGAGAGATAATCGGACGGTGTTTGGCCGGTTGCGTTTTTGAGCACGAGGCCCAGCACCTGCGCGTCCATGCTGTTGTACAGATTATAGGTGCCCGGGGCCTTGTCGCGCTTCAGCGTTTTGGCGAACTCAACCATCGAACCGCCGAAAGCAAGCGTGCGGCCGAAGCGGGCAATGTCGGAGTTTTTGTCGCTGTAGTCTTCATTCCAGCCGACGCCTGAGGACATTTGCAATGCGTTCTTGATCGTCACACCCTCATAGCCCGTGCCTTTAAGCTCCGGCGCATAATCCGTGATCTGATCATTAACGCTTTTTATTTTGCCTTCGGCGACTGCAATGCCGACCAACGCTGAAATAAAAGACTTGCCGACGGACCACGAGATCGTGCGGGTCGCTTTGTCGGTGCCAAGGAAATATTGCTCGGAAACGATTTTGCCGTGATGGACGACGACGAGCGCGGTCGTGTCCGTCTCGGCAATGAGTTTGCCCGCATCAAGCTCCTTGCCTTTGTATGAATAGGTCGCAGGCAAATCCAGCGCCTCGCCTTCGGGAAACATAAAAGCATCGCCCGCGCGGGCGATGTTCCGCGTCGGAAAGATCGAGTTCATACTGGCGAAGTTTTCAACTTCGTCCGCACCGGAAAACATGGATGCCACAAACTGCGCGCGTTTGATTTCGCGCCATTTGGCAACACCGACAATGGCTGTGCCCATAACGAGCACGACAACAATGACAAGCGCGATGCGCTTTGCGGACCAACGCATTAAAGCCTCCCCCGTTTGTTTTTTATTCTGCCGCTTGTTTGGGGACGGCAGGTGCCCAGCGCAACACGGGATTGCGCGCGGCGAGCGTTTCATCAAGGCGGTGGCGCGGCGCGAAATGCGGCGCGCCGGTGAAGAGCGCCTTGTCGTTGCCCTTCGCGGCTTTGGCCAGATGCTTCAGCGTACCGATGAACTGATCGAGCGTTTTTTTCGATTCTGTTTCGGTCGGCTCGATGAGCAAGGCGCCGTGGACCACGAGCGGGAAATACATGGTCATCGGATGATAGCCTTCGTCGATCATCGCCTTGGCAAAGTCCAGTGTTTCGACGCCGGTGCCTTTGAGGAACCGGTCATCGAACAGCGCCTCATGCATACAAGGGCCTTCGAACGGCGCGGAGAGATCGTCTTTCAACGAGGCGAGAACATAATTGGCGTTGAGCACCGCGTCTTCGGCGACCTGACGCAGACCGTCCGAGCCATGGCTCATCATATAGGCCATCGCGCGGACGAACATGCCCATCTGGCCGTGGAAAGCGACCATGCGACCGAAAGGCGCTGTGCCATCGGCTTTGGCCTCACCCTTTGTTTCGACGAGGCTATAGCCGTCGGCACCGTGCACTACATAAGGCAGCGGCGCGAAGGGCGCGAGCGCGGCGGACAAAACAACAGGACCGGCACCGGGACCGCCGCCGCCATGCGGCGTCGAGAAGGTTTTGTGGAGGTTGATATGCATCGCGTCGATGCCGAGATCGCCGGGACGGACACGACCGACAATGGCGTTGAAATTTGCGCCGTCGCAATAGAAGTAAGCGCCTGCCGCATGGACCGCATCGGCAATGTCGATGATGTCACGCTCAAAAAGACCGCAGGTGTTGGGGTTTGTCAGCATGATCGCGGCGACATCGGGGCCGAGTTTGGCCTTGAAAGCAGCGAGATCGACGCGGCCTTCGGCGGTGGCGGGGATCGCATCGACTTTGTAGTTCAGCAGCGCGGCTGTCGCGGGGTTCGTTCCGTGGGCGGATTCAGGCACCAGAATACGCGTGCGGGTTCCGGCTTCACTCCGCGCGACAAGGGCCGCACGGATTGCCATCATGCCGCAGAGTTCACCATGCGCGCCGGCCTTGGGCGACAAGGCGACGGCAGGCATACCGGTGAGTTCTTTGAGCCAATGAGCGAGCGTGTCCATCAGTTCCAGGGCGCCCTGCACTGTCTTTTGCGGTTGCAGGGGATGCACATCACCAAAGCCTGCGAGACGCGCCATCTTTTCATTAAGGCGCGGGTTGTGCTTCATCGTGCAGGAGCCGAGCGGATAGAGCCCTGCATCAATCGAATAGTTCTTGCGCGAGAGGCGCACGAAATGGCGCATCACATCGGGCTCGGAGACACCGGGCAGGCCGATGCGCGCTTTGCGCTCCAACGTACCGAGGCGCGGGGTGAAGTCTTCGGGCTCGTCAAGATCGACGCCGCAGGCACCGGGATTGTCGAGTTCGAAAATCAGCGGTTCTTCGAGGCGAAGGCCACGATTGCCTGTGTAGGTCTGGATGGCACTTGAGGATGTGGCCGAGCCTGTGCCGGTGGGGCGGCCCTGATTGTTCATGGCTGACATCACAGCACCTCCTTCAGCGCGGCGACAAAGGCGGCGCGGTCATCATCCGTGTTGATTTCGGTGGATGCGACAATCAGCAGATTCTCGACCGACGCATCATCGGGAATGAGGCGGCTGGCGGGGAGACCCGCGATCACATTTTTTCCGACAAGCGCATCAACAATGCCCGACGCGGCACGCGGCAGGCGGATGGTGAATTCGTTGAAGAAGGTTTTGCTTAAGACGTCTACGCCTTTGACGCCCGAGAGCGCATCGGCAAGTTTTACGGCATTGGCGTGATTGATGCGGGCGAGACGGCGGAAACCATCCTCACCGAGCAAAGACAGATGGATGGTGAAGGCGAGACAGCAGAGACCTGAATTGGTGCAGATGTTGGATGTCGCTTTTTCGCGGCGGATATGTTGCTCGCGCGTCGAGAGCGTGAGGACGAAGCCGCGCTCACCGGCAGCGTCCACCGTTTCACCGCAAAGGCGGCCCGGCATCTGGCGGATATATTTTGTTTTCGTCGCGAAGAGGCCGACATAGGGTCCGCCGAAATTAAGACCATTGCCGATCGACTGGCCTTCGCCCACCACGATGTCCGCACCCATGTCGCCAGGGGGTGTGACGAGGCCGAGCGAGACGATCTCGGTGACGACGGCGATGAGGAGCGCGCCTTTGGCGTGCGCCGCATCGGCAATGGCGCGCAGGTCGATGAGGTCGCCGAAAAAGGACGGGCTCTGCACAACGACGCAACTTGTGTCATCACCGATGCGGGTGATGATGTCTTCGGTCGCGCCGGACACGGTTGCGCCAAGCGCTTCAACCTCATAGCCGCCGACTTCGGAAATGTTTTCGACAACGGCACGGTAATGCGGATGGAGCGTGCCGGAGAGCACCGCTTTATTGCGCTTCGTCACGCGGTGCGCCATGAGAACCGCTTCGCCGCAGGCGGTCGAGCCGTCATACATGGAGGCATTGGCCACATCCATGCCGGTGAGCATCGCCACCTGCGTCTGGAACTCGAAAAGATATTGCAGCGTACCTTGCGTGATTTCAGGCTGATAGGGCGTGTAGGAGGTGAGGAACTCGGAGCGCTGGATCAGGTGGTCAACCGTCGAGGGCACATGATGGCGGTAAGCGCCTGCGCCGACGAAGAAGGGGACAGAGCCCGCCGATACGTTCTTTGCCGCCATTGCAGACAGCGCGCGCTCGACATCTAGCTCGCCTTTACGTTTGGGTAGATCGACCAATCCGCTGCGGCGCGCGCGGGCGGGCACGTCCACAAAAAGATCATCGACGGATTTTGCACCGATCACGCCGAGCATGTCGCGGCGGTCGGTTTCAGTCAGCGGCAAATAGCGCATGGGGAAAGTTCCAATACAGAGATATTACGCGAGACCTTCGACGAAGGCTTTGTAGGCGTCTTCGTCCATCAATTTTGCAAATTCGTTTTTGTCGGCGAGCTTCAGCTTCACGAACCAGCCGCGACCCATCGCATCTTCATTGACGCCGCCGGGCTGGCCTTCGAGGTCGGCATTGACCTCGACAACTTCGCCCGACACCGGCGCGTAGACTTCGCTCGCGGCCTTGACGCTTTCGACGACAGCGGCTTCATCACCGGCTGCGACCGTCTTGCCGACCTCGGGAAGCTCGACATAGACGACGTCGCCGAGCTGCTCCTGCGCGTAATCGGTGATGCCGATAGTTGCCGTGTCACCTTCGACGCGGACCCATTCGTGCTGGTCGGTAAATCGTATTTCGCTCATCTCGTTTCGTTTCCTTGTGTCTCTAAGAATTCAATTATTTCGTGGCCGGACGGTGGAAGCGCTTTTCGACAAAGGGCAGCGCCACAATTTTTGCGGGGCGGCCCTTGCCTCTCACCATCAACTCAATATCGGTGCCTGTTTTGGCATAAGCCGTTTCGACATAGCCCATCGCAATCGGGCCGCCGATTGTGGGGCCGTATGACCCGCTTGTGATTTCGCCGATAATTTTGCCGGACGCATCCACGATCTCTGTATGATCGCGCGCGGGCGCTTTGCCGTCGGGCAGGATGCCGACGCGCTTGCGCGACACGCCATTGGCGATCTGCCCCAAGATAATGTCAGCACCGGGGAAGTTCGCTTCGGCGCGGCGGCGCTTGCCGATGGTCCAGCCGAGAGCGCCTTCGATGGGGCTTGTCGTCTCGTCAATGTCGTGACCGTAGAGACAGAGACCTGCTTCGAGACGCAACGAGTCCCGCGCGCCGAGGCCGATGGGTTTGACTTCCGGTTCGGCGAGCAGCTTCTTCGTGAAGGCCACCACCTTGTCGGCAGGGATGGATATTTCGTTGCCGTCTTCGCCGGTATAGCCCGAACGGCTAACATAGCAGGGGATGCCGTCGACATCCATGTCCTGCGACGTCATAAAATCCATCGTCGCGACGGCGGGCGCAAAACGGGCGAGCACCTCGACGGCTTTGGGGCCTTGCAGCGCGATCAGGGCGCGGTCTTCGATGCGGTGGAGTTTGATGCCCGACGGAAGACGAGCCTCGATATGGGCGAAGTCCTGATGCTTGCAGGCGGCATTGACGATGATGAAGAGTGTACCGTCTTTTTCGGTGCGCGTGACCATGAGATCGTCGCGGATGCCGCCCTTGTCGTTGAGCAATAGCGTGTAGCGGATGGCACCGGGCGTAAGGCCTGCAATATCACCCGGCACGAGAGCTTCGAGCGCGGCGGACACTGTGGCGTGATCGGGACCGACGAGGAAGGCCTGACCCATATGCGACACGTCAAAGAGACCTGCGGCCGCACGCGTATGCAGATGTTCGGTGAGCACGCCGTCTTTATATTGAACGGGCATGTCATAGCCCGCGAAAGGCACCATCTTTGCTCCCAGCTCGATATGGAGCGCGTGCAAGGGCGTGACTTCGAGGGTCTCGACAATGTGACCGGCGTCGTTTGGGTGATCTGTGCTCATCAGGGCTTTCAGGCGCGCGCGAATCGTTAAGGACTGCCGCCGGACAACTTGATGTTGCCAGCAGCGCCCCCTCTGTCGCGGAACCTGAGAGATTTCGCGGGTGTCGACCAGAAAGGTCGAGCCGCTTACGCCCGTCGGTGAGAGCAACCCTTTATGGCTGCTCTGCTTTCCAGAGATTCATCCCCCTGCGGTCCTTTATGCCTGAGAGTTTCCGGGGCGGTTGCTCCTTCGGCGCCGGAACTCAAGGTTCCGGTCTCTCCCGCAGAGTTCATTTGTATGGCTCTGTATCGGTGGTGACGCGATCATATGGACATGCGCCTTTGAGTCAATCGCGGCAGATGGGCGCGCGCGGAAAATCGCCTTTTTCCACGCTTTTCTGACTATTTGGCCTCTGTGTTGGAGGTTTTCCGGTTGTATTCGAGCTGGTCCTTGCTGACCTGAAAACCCACCAGAAACTCGTAATGGCTGCCGTTCATCCGCTCTGTATAGGGCACAATGGTTTCGTCGATGCTTTTCAGGAAGCGGACATGGCGGCTGTTATCTTCAAAGGTCAGCGGAATGTCATAGACCTGTTTGCTGACACGCGTGCCGCCGATGCGGGTGACGGCCAGAAAGCCTTTGAGCGTTATGTCACGCGAAGTTGCGGCAGGGCCCATTTCGGCGCCGCCGTTGAAGGCGACATCGACTGAAATCGTGTTGTCGCTGGTGTTATATTCGCATTGCGTCACGGCCTTGCTGATCTCGGCCGTCACGACCACATCCGTCAGATCCTGTCCGTTGCCGTTGAACACTGTAATCTTGTCGGCACCGTCCAGCACACCGATAGTCGGGCAAGGCTGCGGGGCGGCTTGCTTGATCGCCTCGATCGCATCGTCTTCTTCATTGCTGCCGAGGCCCAGCATACTGCAACCACCGAGCGCCAGAGGCAGGGTCAACAGCGATGCCACTATGATGACGCGACGAACGGATGACGAACGGGGCAAAAACAGCATGTCTGGCTTACTCGTGTTCGGGATGGAAAGATGAAAACGCGGATGGAGGCAGGCTTTCTTGACTTTCACGACCCGCCCACCTTTATTACCGGCAAGAGACCTGCTGAAAGCATTGTATTTCATGGTGTTAGGCGGCAAGGGTCACCTCACACAGTGGCCGCACTTTATCGAAGTGTCCGCTATGCTACAAGCTAAGGCGCACCGCAAACGAGCCCTCATGTCCGATAAAGCACGAGCCCTGACCCTCATTCTCGCAAGCCCCCGCGGCTTCTGCGCGGGCGTGGACCGGGCTATCCAGATCGTCGAGAACGCGATCGACAAATTCGGGGCACCTGTCTATGTGCGCCATGAGATCGTGCATAACCGTTTTGTCGTCGAAGCGCTGGAACGCAAGGGCGCGATCTTTGTCGAAGAACTCGACGAGGTGCCCGAAGGCGGAAAGGTGATCTTCTCGGCGCATGGCGTTCCGAAATCCGTGCCCGTCGCCGCCCAAGCCCGCGAGCTGATCTATTTCGACGCCACCTGCCCGCTCGTTTCCAAAGTACATATCGAAGCCGGACGGCTCAATGAACAGGGATTACAAATCTTGCTCATCGGTCATGCGGGGCATCCGGAAGTCATCGGCACGATGGGGCAGTTGCCGGACGGCGCGGTGACGTTGGTCGAGACGCTGGCGGACGTTGCGGCTTTCGTGCCTGCGGACCCGGACCGGCTTGCCTTTGTCACGCAGACGACACTGTCGGTGGATGATACGGCAAGCATGGTAGCCGCGCTGAAAGAGCGCTTCCCCAATATCATCGCTCCGCACAAAGAAGATATTTGCTATGCGACGACCAACCGGCAGGAAGCCGTCAATGCCATCGCGCCGCGCGCAGAGGCCATGCTTGTGATCGGTGCGCCCAATTCGTCGAACTCGATGCGGCTTGTCGAAGTGGCCGAACGCGCGGGCTGCAAATATGCAGCGCTTGTTCAACGCGCCACCGATATTGACTGGGAAGCGCTCGGACATCCGCGCACGGTCGGCCTCACGGCGGGCGCGAGTGCGCCGGAGATTCTGGTTGATGAAGTCATTGATGCTTTCCGCGAGCGGTTCGACGTGACGCTCGAAAGCGCCGAAACGGTGCGCGAGAATGTGCAATTCAAATTGCCGCGCGCTCTGAGAAGCGAATAGGAGCGCGAGCGGATGGCCGTTTATACCGATGTTGCCGATAATGATCTCGAAGCGTTCCTCGAACCTTACGGGCTTGGCACGCTGCTGTCATACAAGGGCATTGCAGAAGGTGTCGAGAACTCGAACTTCATGCTCCATACGGACAAGGGCATTTATTTTCTTACGCTTTATGAAAAGCGCGTTGCGGCAAATGACCTGCCCTATTTTCTCGGCCTGATGGACCATCTCGCCGCCAAGGGCATCGCCTGCCCTGTGCCTTTGCGTGATCGCAACGGGGTGATGCTGGGCGAATTGGCGGGGCGCCCTGCGGCGCTGATCTCCTATCTGGAAGGTGTTTCCGTGCGCCGCCCGCAACCGCGCCATTGCGCGGCGATGGGGCGGGCACTGGCAGAGTTTCATCTGGCGGGGCACGATTTTTCCATGTCGCGCAAGAACGCTTTGAGCGTGTCCGGCTGGCGGCCTTTGTTTGAGGAAAGCGCGGCACGGGCCGATGAAGTGATGAGCGGTCTCGGCGGCGAATTGCAAAAGGAGCTTGATTTTCTTGAGCGCGAATGGCCCAAGACTCTCCCGCAAGGTGTCATTCATGCCGATGCTTTTCCCGACAATGTGTTTTTCATCGGCGAGAAACTGTCAGGGATTTTCGATTTCTATTTCGCCTGCAATGACGCGCTCGCTTACGATCTCGCCATCTGTCTCAATGCCTGGTGCTTTGAACACGATGCGGCATTCAACATCACCAAGGCGCGGGCTTTGCTGCAAGCCTATAATGAAGTGAGGCCGCTCAATGCGGACGAGCTTGCGGCGCTGCCGCTTCTCGCGCGCGGCAGTTCGGTGCGCTTTCTGCTGACGCGGCTTTATGACTGGCTCAACCGTCAGCCCGGCGCGCTGGTGACGCCGAAAAATCCTGTCGAATATATCCGCCGGTTGCGTTTCCATCGCGGGGTTTCATCACCTGCGGGTTATGGACTCGATTTATGAGTACGACAGAGCTTGTCGAGATTTATACAGACGGCGCATGTTCAGGCAATCCCGGTCCCGGCGGCTGGGGTGCGTTGCTCACCTATAAAGGCACGGAAAAAGAAATCTACGACGGCGAGGTTCTCACCACGAACAACCGCATGGAATTGTTCGCCGCGATTGCCGCGCTTGAAACTCTGAAACGTCCGACAAAGGTGAAGCTCCATACGGACTCGACCTATTTACGCGACGGTATCACGAAGTGGATTCACAACTGGAAGCGCAATGGCTGGCGCACGGCAGACAAGAAGCCGGTGAAAAATGCCGACCTCTGGCAGCGACTCGAGACGGCAATCGAGACCCATGATGTAAGCTGGCACTGGGTCAAGGGCCACGCCGGGCATGACGGCAATGAACGCGCGGACGAGTTGGCACGGCGGGGGATGGCGCCATTTCTGAAGGGGTGAATTCGCTCCCTTGATGAGAGGGTTGGACGGGAGCGAAGGCGGCAGATGTTTTATGAAGCGGCACCCCCTCCCCCTTCCCTTGCGCACAGGCGCGAAAAGAAAGGATGGAGGGGAAACCAGAAACATCAAAGCTGCGTCAGGATCGTGTCCGCGCCGGAGACTTTGGCTTCGCCGGGGTTGGGTTCTTTGTTCAGAGACTTCACGATGCCGTCGTCGACGAGCATAGAATAGCGGAGCGAGCGGCGGCCCATGCCGAAGCCGGAGCCGTCGAAATCGAGGCCGAGCGCTTTGGTGAAGTCGCCGTTGCCGTCGCCCAACATCGTCACTTTATCTTCCGCACCCTGAGCTTTGCCCCATGCACCCATCACGAACGCGTCGTTCACAGACACGCAGGCGATTTCATCGACGCCTTTGGCTTTGATGTCGCCTGACTTCTGGATGAAGCCCGGCAGATGCTGGTTGGAGCATGTGGGCGTGAAGGCCCCCGGCAGCGCGAAGATCACAACTTTGCGGCCTTTGAAATAGTCGCTGGTCTTGACCGGTGCCGGACCCTTATCCGTCAGTTTCATCAGGGTCGCTTCAGGAATTTTGTCGCCAACATTAATAGACATATCTGCCTCCTCGTTCATGCCGCCTTCAACGGGCGGCGTTTCATCTTGGGCCGCATTAAAGACCCAAACAGATAGTTCTGCCAGTCGCTATTCAATTTTTACTTTGGCTTCGATGGCCGTGTCGGGGCCGGAAAAAGTCAGCACAATGCCGGAGCCTTGGAGCTTGCGTCCTTTGCCAATTTCCACCGGCATTTTGTAAATGACGTTTTTACCTTGCTGGCTCATTTCAGGCTCGCCAAACCAAACGCCACGCGGACCTTCCGGAATGAGGACCGGCACTTCTGAAACATTCGACAAGATGACTCGCAATTCGTCGTCGGTCAGTTTCGCTGTCACGGCGACAGGCGGCTCCGGCGCATGGGGGACGCGCGCGAGAAACTTATGAATCGCGACGGCGGCGGTCTCATCAATACCGGCGGTTTGAGGCAGCAACGTCAGCGGGAGGTGCGCCTCGTTCGGCACACAGATATTTTTGCAGACGCCGTAAGTCATTTTGAGATCGAGCACGAGCGGCTGCGCGGGATCAAGGGCGCGCACCTGCACGGGCCAGATCACTTCATCGCGATAGCCGAAAGTCGTGTCGCCTTCCGCGTCGAACCTCTCCGGCGCGGGCCAGAGCAATTCGACCGATGCGACGTTCTTTGACGCCGACCAATCGAAGGTCGGCGCAAGCCCCGAATCGCCCGGCACACGCCAATAGGTGTGCCACCCTTCCAGCATGGTCATGCGGACGCCGACGAACACCGGCTCCGCACTCATGGTATTTCCTGAGATCAGTGTGACTTTTTCGCCCGCACCACTCTCCGGCGCTTCGGCAGCCCCGAGCGGTGATGCGAAAGCCAAAAGCGCAAACAAAGCCGCCAGAAAATGCCGGATGCGGAGGGACATGAGGTTCATTTCTGAAATCGACGTTTCCATTTCGAGTGTGGCGAAAGGATAACCCCATCGAAGTGGCGGAGATATGGCAAATGAGTTTTACGTGACACGGGGCTCACGAAGCATAAGATGGTCATGCTTCAGTTGTGTTGGTCGGATTTGACCCTAGCGTGGAGGCAGATAGTTTGACATGCGGCGTATGTCGGGAGATCTGAGTTACCAGCCGGGCGGGGACAGTTTCCTCGAAGGCAAAATGCTGATTGCCATGCCGACGATGGGCGACGAAAGGTTCGCGCGCACGCTGATATATATGTGCGTGCACAATCCCGAAGGCGCGATGGGCATTGTCGTCAACAAGCCCGCGTCCAACATCACCATGCCGGACCTTTTGACACAGCTTGAAATCCGTGTGCCAAGCGAGAACGCGGACATCACTCAGCGTGTGCTCGCCTGCCCTGTTCTTGCCGGTGGGCCTGTCGAAACGGCACGCGGCTTTGTGCTGCACTCGCAGGATTACTATTGCGAGGACTCGACGCTGCCGGTGGATGACGACATCGGCCTCACGGCAAGCGTTGATATTCTGCGTGCTATTGCCGACGGGCGCGGGCCGGACCGCGCGTTGCTGGCGCTCGGTTATGCCGGCTGGGCGGCGGGGCAGCTCGAAGCGGAAATTCAGGCAAACGGCTGGCTCCATTGCGATCCTGATCGCGAGCTTCTGTTCGGCCAGAACATCGCCGCGAAATATCACTGTGCGCTGGCGAAACTCGGCGTCAATATCTCGCTGCTGTCAGGCGAAGCGGGCCACGCTTAATTTTCAACGCCGAATATGTCTGGCAATGAAGTCGAGCGCTTCTGTCGCGCGCATCGGCTGGCCGAACAGATAGCCCTGTCCGAAATCGCAACCCATAAGGCTAAGATCATTTGCCTGCTCTTCGCTCTCGGTGCCTTCGGCGACGATCTCCATGCCGAGATCATGCGCGAGGCGCACCATGGAACGGATGATGAGCGGTGTTTCGCGATCGGCGGACATGCCCGCCACAAAAGAACGATCCACTTTCAGCGTGTCGAAGGGAAAGCGTTGCAGATAGCTCAGGCTTGAATAGCCCGTGCCGAAATCATCGAGCGAAAGACCGGCGCCGAGATTTTTCAGACGGATCAGAACCTGCGCTGCAAATTCGGGATTCTCCATGACGAGGCTTTCCGTCACTTCGAGTTTCAATGTGCCCGGCACAATGTCGATACGGTGAAGGACGCGCTTCACGTCTTCGATGAGGTCGTGACGCAGAAGCTGGCGGCTTGAGACATTGACGCTGGCAAAGAGCGGTTTTTCCAGGGGAAAGAGTTTTTGCCATGTCGCAAGCTCTTCGCTGGCCGCACGCAGCGCAAAACGGCCAAGCTCGTTGATGAAGCCAAGCTCTTCGGCAAGCGGGATGAAATCATCCGGCGAAAGGAGGCCGCGCTCTGGATGGTTCCAGCGCACCAGCGCTTCGAAACCGCACACGGTGCGGTCTTCAAGCGACATGATGGGCTGGTAATACATTTCCAGTTGCTTGCGTTCGAGCGAGTGGCGCAGGTCGCTTTCGACGCTGACCTGATCTTCCGCATCGCTGCGCATGTCAGCTTCGAAAATTTCGATCCGCGCCTTGCCGCCGCGTTTGGCGCGGAACATGGCGATCTCGGCTTCGGTCAGCAGATATTCGGGCGCTTCGTGGCTGTCTTCGCAGATGGCGACGCCGATGGAGGCGGTCGGGAAGACCTCCTTGCCTGCGATTTCGATCGGCTGGGAGAGAAATTCGGCGAGCGATTCCGCGAAGGCCATGGCATCGTCGCGATGGGTGCGGGTGGCCAGCAGCACGACGAACTCGTCGCCGTTGATGCGGGCGATAGTGTCTTCGTGGGTGACGAGCGATTCCAAACGGCGCGCCACGGCGATGAGGAGCGCGTCGCCACCGGAATAGCCGAGACTGTCATTGATGGTCTTGAAACGGTCGATGTTGACAAGCAGGAGCGCCGCACGCGGGCGGTCGACAAGGCCGGTGCGGCGGATGGCGCGGTCGAGACGATCCATGAAGAGGGCGCGGTTGGGCAGGCCTGTGAGGCTGTCATGGACGGCGTCGTGGAACAGGCGTTCTTCGGCAAGTTTGCGCGATGTGATGTCGCTCACCGTGCCGATGCAGCGGGTGGCAAAAGACTCGCCGCTGGCGATGCAACTCGCGCTCAAGGCCAGCGTACGGTAGGCCCCGTCGGAATGGCGCAGGCGGAACTCAAGATTGAAGGAGACATTACCGCGATTGATATAGGCGTTGATAGCATTGCGATAGGTCTCGCGGTCGGCGGGATGCATCTGTTCGCGCCATGCGACTTCGGTGCCGCCGAGGCTGCCGTGATCAAGGCCGAGCATCGCCTCGACCGAAGGCGAGACATAGAGCGTGTCGGCAATGATGTCCCAGTCCCAGACGCCCTGACGCGCGCCGGTGAGCGCGAAAGCGTGGCGCTGTTCGCTGCGGATGGAGCCCATATCGGCGCGGCGGCGACCGCCCTGCGCGTGATAGGCGGCGGCGAAGGCAAAGAGCACGAGCGAGATGGTGAAGAGGCCGACGACAAAGACCACGCCGACAAAAGTACCAGGAAGCCAACCGATGGTGAGGAGCGAGGCGGCAAAGCCCGACAGGCCGAAGAGGCCGACACCCGGGATGAGAAGCTGCGCCGGACGCACGCCGCGCAAAGCCGCCAGCACGATAAGCGGTGCGCCAGCCCCAAAGGCGACGAGCAGCGCCAGCCGCACGAGAAGACCGCCGAGGGCGGGCAGGAACATGGCCACTGGCACGATGGCGAAGACGGCGAGAGACAAGAGACGCGAGGCTTTGGAGGCAAACGCGAACTGGCGTTGTAAATCGAGAAAGAAGCGCTCCAGCGCGAAGACTGCGGACGCGAGGAAGGTGAACGCTATCGTGAGCAGCACGTTGTCCCACCAGGCGGAGCCGCCGACAATGGCGCCCAGATAACCAAAGGCGGAAAGCTGGACGAAAAGACCGGAGCCGAGCAGCGCCGCTGTGACACGCACGGCGGGCGAGCGGGTAAGAACAGAAAGGGCAATGAGATAGATCGTGAGCGCGGCGATGACACCGATCATGCCACCTTCGACGACGGAGAGACGGCGGACAAAAGCCGTCCATGCTTCGGGCTGCCAGAGAAAGAGTGATTGCGGCGCGGGTTGCTCGGCGTGGAGCGCGACAGTGGCGCTCGCCACAGGATCGACGGTAAAGGCTAGCACGGAGAAACCGGGGCGGGCTTCATCGGCCAACAAGACGGGGTCTTCCGCGCCTGCGGCGAGGGCGCGGTCAACGCCCAATGACGGCACAGGCCAGAAGAATTGCGCGAAACCGTGCGCGCGGTCGTCTGTCACCAGATAACGCGTGACAGATTGCTGGGCACGGTTGCGCAGCGCGGCAGCAAGCCAGATGCCCTTGGCGGTTTGCGATCCGTCGGAAAGCTGCACCGTGCCGTTGTCATCTTCGGATGTGGCCGCATCGGGCGTCGCGTCTGGTGTTGTTGCCGGTACTGTGCTGTCCGTGCCGCCATCGCTGCTGCCATCACCGCTATCGGGCGCTTCGATGACGAGGCGCTGGCCTTGCTCGTGATAGGTCTCGGTGAAGGGTGTGAGATCGAGGACGGCGCGGTCATCATCCATGATGATGGCGTCGAGCGCGTGCGACGGCGTGGGCAGGGTCAGGAGGCAGGTCGCAAATGCGCCCGCCAGCCAGAAAGCACGGGCTGTTGATTGGCCTGTCCGAAACATCCGATCCCCTTATCGACTTGAGCGCCCAAAGGCAGCGGACGCCCCCGTCCGATCTTGAGTGGTCATTCTGTACTAGATTCGCAAAGACTTCGTCACTTTGTGACGTTGAAAGCCGGTTTGGTAAAGCCAGTTTGGACTTAAACGCCGAGTTGAGAGGCCAAATCCGCAATGGCGCGGGGGCGCTTGGGCGTGGTCATTCATTTCCGGCTAAGGGCGGGGATCGTCGCGCAGGATGGCAAATTGCACATGGTCGCGCCAGACCCCGTTGATCCGCAAGAGACCGCGCGTGTAGCCCTCTTCGCGGAAGCCGCAGCGACGCAGCACGGCTTTGGAGCGTTCGTTCTCAAGCAGGCACGAGGCGACGATGCGGTGAAGTTTCAACTCCTCGAACACATGCGGGATGAGCGCACGGACGGCATGGGTGACATAACCCTGCCCCGCAAAGGGCGCACCGGCCCAATAGCCCAAAGTGCAATCCTGTTGCACGCCGCGATGGACATTGGAAATCGTGCAGCCGCCGACAAGCGCGTCATCCTCCGCACGGAAGATGAAAAACGGATAGGCATGATCCTCGCGCAACTCGCGCTGATAGCGGCGCAGGCGGCGGCGGAAGGCGGTGCGCGTCAGATCGTCGGTTGGCCATGTCGGTTCCCACGGCGTCAGAAAATCACGGCTCTCGTCGCGCAAGTCCGCCCATTCGGCAAAGTCCGACATTTGTGGAAGGCGCAAATAAACGCCGTCGCCCATGACGAGCGAGGCGGGATCAGGCTTTGAAATGGACCTGAGAAAGGCCATAAGACAATCACGCTCCTAATGAGGAGGCGCGAAGCAGCGGCCTCCTTAGCCAAATCTTGCCGCGAGACGGTCATAAGATTCAAGCCCGCCGCCTGCGCCTTTGAGCGGGCCGACCGCGGCCATGGCCGGTGCCGTTGCGTTGGAGCCCAGGAAACGACCGGCAAAGCGGCGAAGGGCGGCCGCATCAACCTGATCGACTTTGGAGATCACCTCGTCCATCGGCAGCACGCGGCCATGCACCGCGTACTGACGGGCGATCTGTTCGGCGCGGGATGAGGACGATTCAAGGCCCATGAGGAGACCTGCCTTCATCTGGGCACGGGCGCGGGCGGCCTCTTCTTCGGTGGCGTCGGTGCCGAGCCGCATGATCTCGTTGGAGATCACGGGCATGAGTTCGGCGAGGTCGTCGGGCGCGGTGCCGGCATAGACGCCCATGATGCCGGTGTCGGCGAAGGACCATGAATAGGCAAAAACGGAATAGGCTAGGCCGCGCCTTTCACGCACTTCCTGAAAGAGACGGGACGACATGCCGCCGCCCAGCACCGACGCGAAAATCTGCGCGGTGTAATAATCGGGATCGCTATAGGCCGGACCTTCGAACGAGAGCGCGACATGCGCCTGTTCGAGATCGCGCGTTTCGCGGCGCTCGCCGCCGGAGAATTTCGCGGGCTCGGCACCGTTGGACAGGATTGTCGGCATGGCGGAGAAATGTTCGCGGCCAAGAGCGACAAGCTCGGCGTGATCAATCGCACCGGCCGCAGCGAGCACCATGCCCTGCGCGTGATAGCGCTCGGCCATATAGGTGCGCAGCGCATCGCGGTCAAAGCTGTTCACAGTATCGACCGTGCCGAGGATCGTGCGGCCCATCGCTTGTCCCGGATAAGCGGCCTCAAGCATATGATCGAAGACAAGATCATCGGGCGTGTCGAGCGACTGGCCGATTTCCTGAATGACAACGCCGCGTTCACGCTCAAGTTCTGTTTTTTCAAAGACGGAGTTCTGAAGAATATCGGCGAGAAGATCGACGGCGAGCGGCAGATCGCCCTTCATCACACGCGCATAATACGCGGTGGATTCATGCGCAGTATGGGCATTGAGATGACCGCCGACATTTTCAATTTCCTCGGCGATGGCGCGGGCGGAGCGGCGCTCGGTGCCTTTGAAGGCCATGTGTTCGAGCAAATGCGAGACACCGTGCTGATGCGTGCCTTCGTGACGCGCGCCGGTATTGACCCAGACACCGACAGAAATCGTCTGGAGGTGCGGCATCGCATCCGTCACCACGGTCAAACCGTTTTCCAGCCTTGTCACTTCAACAGCCATACAACTCTCCTGTCCGGCCCATACTCTCAGGCGCGCACGAATACAAAGGTATTAAAACAAATTAAGCAGCAAGCGCGCGGGCGCGACTGCGGATATAGCGTTGCACGGTGCCCAGATCATTGGGCAGCACGTCGAGGCGTTCCTCGCGCTTGAAGAGATCGGCCATGCGCGGCGGCAATTCCGGATGGATGCCGGTGGCCGCTTTCACAGCGTCGGGGAACTTCGCCGGATGAGCGGTCGCGAGCGTCACCATGGGGGTCGAAAGATCGCCTCGATCAAGGCGGGCAGCCGCCACACCAACCGCCGTATGCGGATCAATCAGCTCGCCTGTCTCTTTCAACATGCGCGTGATCGTTGCCGAGGTTTCGGCTTCATCAACGCGACGGGCCGAGAAGATCACGCGCATGGCTTCGAGACGGAGACGGTCTATCTCGAAAGCACCGGACTGGCTCAAGCTCTGCATCAGACGTCGCACGCTTTCGCCGTCGCGGCCATAAGTGTCGTAAACGAGGCGCTCGAAATTGGACGAGACCTGAATGTCCATGCTCGGGCTGATCGTCGGCTGCACCTCACCCACTTCATAGCGGCCCGTGGTGAGCGTTCGGGCGAGAATGTCGTTCACATTCGTCGCGACCAGCAGGCGCGAGACGGGGAGGCCCATGCGGGACGCCGCATAGCCGGCGAAGACATCGCCGAAATTGCCTGTCGGAACCGAGTAAGCGACGGGACGCGCAGGTGCGCCCAGCGCCACGGCGGAAGTAAAATAATAAACGATCTGGGCCATGATGCGGCCCCAGTTGATCGAATTGACGCCCGCAAGCGAAACGTCATCGCGGAAGGCGTGATCGTTGAACATCTGCTTCACGAGCGCCTGACAATCATCAAACGATCCTTCGATCGCGATGTTGTGGACATTGGCGTCAAGCACCGTTGTCATCTGGCGGCGCTGGACTTCCGACACGCGGCCCTTGGGGTGCATGATGAAAATGTCGGTCGTGTCGCGGCCACGGAAGGCTTCAATCGCCGCCGAGCCTGTGTCGCCGGACGTCGCGCCGACCACCGTGATGCGGCGTCCGCGTTTTTCCAGAACATGATCGAAGAGACGGGCGAGGATCTGCATGGCCACGTCTTTGAATGCCAAGGTGGGCCCGTGGAACAGCTCAAGCAGCCAGTCATTGTCGCCGGTCTGGACAAGCGGCACGACGGACTTGTGGCCGAAGCTCGCATAGGCCTCGTTGATCATCGTCTGAAGGGCCAAGTCGGGGATCGACGGGCCGATATAGGGGCGCATGACGCGAAAGGCGACTTCCGCATAGCTCAGACCGGCGAGCGATTTGATCTTGCGCTCGGACATCTGCGGCCATTCGGCGGGGACATAGAGACCCCCGTCGCGGGCCAGACCGGCGAGCAAAGCATCCTCGAATTCAAGCTCCGGGGACTGTCCCCGCGTGCTGACGTATTTCAACATAATCTCCAGGATAGCCGGACAGGGCAAAGGGCGCGCCGGTTGGGGGTAACCTAGCCCTGAGAGGCAAAAGAGGCAATGAGCCGAAACGTCGCCAAGAGTAAAAATGGCGGAACTCTGCGGTTTATTGGCTCAAATATCTTGATTCTATATGGCGCTTGAAAGCCGCCGTGCCAAGGGGCGAACCCGTGGCGCCAAGGATAATCTCGTCCGGTGTTCTGGACGAGCCAAGCCCGTGGACGCGGGTGCGCACCCATGAAATGAGGGGTTTGAAGTCGCCTTGCGCGAGCGCGCCTGCGGCTTCGCCCTTGGCCGCAGCAAAGAGTTGGGCGGCAGTGAGCGCCCCCAGCGTGTAGGTCGGGAAGTAGCCGAAGGAACCGGACGGCCAGTGAATGTCCTGCATACAACCGTCGGCGTCGTCAGGGGGCGTTATCCCTAAGAGCGTGTTCATGCCCTCACCCCATGCGGCGGGAAGATCGGCAGGGCTCAAGTCGCCTGCGATCATTGCCTTTTCGAGACGGTAGCGAAGGATGACGTGAAGCGGATAGGTCACCTCGTCGGCCGAGACGCGGATGAGCGAGGGGCCGACTTCGCGGTAGTGCGCCAGGATATTTTCCGGCGACCACGCCTCCCCCTCCCCGTTGAAGAGTTTTTTCAAACGCGGGGCGAGGAAGGAGATGAACTCCGGCGAGCGGCCCGCCTGCATCTCGAAGAGAAGCGACTGGCTTTCATGGATGGTCATGCCGCGCGAGCGACCGACGGGCTGGTTGCGCCAGTCGGCGGGAAGCCCGCGCTCGTACAATGAATGGCCGGTCTCGTGGACAACGGCCATCAGACTTTCCATGAAATCATCTTCGTCATAGCGCGTGGTGATGCGGCTGTCGTCGGGTACGCCGCCGGTGAAGGGATGGTGGCTCACATCCAAGCGGCCATGCGCGAAGTCGAAGCCGAGAACGGCCATCACGTCGCGGCCGAGTTTTTCCTGCAAGGGGATCGGGAACGGGCCCTTGATGGGGAGAGGCTTCGGCAAGGAGGACTGTTTTTCCATCACCTGTTTGAGGAGATCGGGAAGGAAACCTTCGAGCTCCGTGAACAGACGATCAATATCAGAGGAGCGGCGATCGGGATCGTAACCGTCGAGAAGCGCGTCGTAGAGCGAGAGGCCGAAGGCAGACGCCTTAGCGGCGGCTTGCTCACGGACAAGGGCAAGAAGATTGGTGAGTTCGGGTGCGAGAGAAGCAAAATCATTGGCGGCGCGGGCCTTGCGCCAGATCATTTCGGTTCTAGATTTCTGGTAGGACAGTTTCGAGACGAGATCGGTGGGTGTCGCGGTCGCGTGGCGATGGATGCGGCCCATCTCGGCGAGGTTCGCGCGGTCCCATGGCTGGAGTGCGTCGGCACTTTCGCGGGCGCTGGTGAGAAGATCGGAGGTTTCCGGCGCGGTCAGCGTTTCATGCGCGATGAGAGAGAGCGTCGCCTGCTGCTCGGCACGCGCCTCTGCCCCGCCTTCCGGCATCATGGTGGCACGATCCCAATGGAGCACGGCCTGCGCGCCACCCAAAGCGGAGAGGCGCTGGAAGCGCGACTTCAAGGTTGTGTAGGCGGTGGTGGAGTTTTGTTCGCTCATGGCTCTTTGCTCAACAGGATTTGGGCTCACTCTTTACGACGTCCGATGCGTCCCGCCTTCTGATGATAGACGAGATAGATCACGAACAGCACAATCGCGAGGCTGTACCATGTGATCGCGTATTGCAGATGATTGTTGGGGATGGTGATGCGCGTCTGGCCGCCGACGGGGAAGCCGCCGGAATTGGGCGTCGCATCGGCCTCGACGTAAAAGGGCGCGGCATCTTTCAGCGCGACGGCTTCGGCCATCGCGGCGGGGTCGCGCGTGTACCACATGTTGCCGACAATATCGTCGTCGGGCGCGAAGATGCCGCGCTGCTGGGGCGCACGCAGAACGCCGATGAGCTTGGTCGGGCCTTCGATCTGGCCGGACGCGCGCTTGGCCGGATATTTCAAGTCTTCCGGCACGAAGCCGCGGTCAACGAGGAGGGTGCGGCCATCCTCAAGCACGAAGGGCACGAGGACATTGAAGCCGGGTGTGCCGTCTTCTTCGGCCTGCGTGAAGTAGTAAAGCTCTTTGGCGTTGAGATAACGGCCGGAGAGTTTGACGTGGTGATATTCGAGCGCTTTCAGATCGAGCGAGGGCCAGTCTGATTGCGGCGGGATTTCACTCGCTGGTTCGTCCATGCGCGCGGCAATCGTCGCCATCAGGTCACGCTTCCAATAAAGCCGCTCGACCTGCCATGTGCCGAGACCGCAGAGGATGATGAGGCCGATGAGCGTTACCAGCGTGGGGCCGAGCATCGGGCGGAAGAAACGGTTTTCAGTTGCCATCATCAGTTGTCCGATGTTCGCGCGCATTGTGTTTGTATTGTTGCGCAATGAGCCAGCCCTTCAAGGGGCGGAGAAGGCCGAGCGTCATTATAAGCGTGAGCGGGCCCCAGAGAAGCGCGTGGACCCAATAAGGCGGTTGGTATTTCACCTCAACGTAAAGCGCGAGGCCCGCTATGACGAAGCCCGCGATCATCATAATGAAAACGGCGGGACCGTCTCCGGCTTCGGCGAAGCTATAGTCGAGATCGCAGGCGCTGCATGAGGGCGCGACGGTGAGGAAACCTGTGAAGAGTTTGCCTTGGCCACAGCGCGGGCAGCAGGATTTGAGGCCGACCATGACGGATGATTGGGGAGCGTGGGTGTCGGTCATGCGGGAGCCTTGGGTGTGGGGTGCGCGGTTCTTTATGCGCCTTTTCCATTTCGCTTTCACGCGACTTGATCGGGGGAACCATCTTTGCCGCACCGAAGAAACAAAAAGGGCGGGTCTTGCGGACCCGCCCTTTTGTATTCAGTTCATCGGCGCATTAGCCGTGATGGATGACGCCGCCGTGGCCGCCCCAGATGTAGATGGAGGCGAAGAGGAAGAGCCACACCACGTCAACGAAGTGCCAGTACCAAGCAGCGGCTTCAAAGCCGAAATGCTGTTTGGCGTCGAAGCCATCATTGAGCGCGCGCACGAAGCAGATGGCGAGGAAGATCGTGCCGACGATGACGTGGAAACCGTGGAAGCCGGTGGCCATGAAGAAGGTCGAGCCATAGATGCTACCGCCGAACGAGAAAGCCGCATGTTGATATTCGTAAGCCTGCAACGACGTGAAGATGAGGCCGAGGATCACCGTGAGGGCGAGGCCCTGCTTCAGACCCCTCTTGTCGTTGTGCTGGAGCGCATGGTGGGCCCATGTGACGGTTGTGCCGGACGCCAGCAGGATCAGCGTGTTGATGAGCGGAATGTGCCAGGGGTCGAACACTTCGATGCCCTGCGGCGGCCAATGACCGCCGGTGAAGGCGGCGCGGCTGGCCTGGATCGCTTCGCCGGGAAAGAGCGAGGCGTCAAAGAAGGCCCAGAACCATGCAACAAAGAACATGACTTCCGATGCGATGAACAGGAGCATACCGTAGCGCAGGTGAAGCTGGACGACCGGTGTGTGGTCACCCTTGCGGCCTTCGCGCAGCACGTCGGACCACCAGCCGTACATCGTGTAGAGCACGATGATGAGGCCTGCGATCATGATCCACGGGAACGATGCCGGAGCTGTTCCGTCAGCGGCTTCCGCGAAGAAGAACGGTGTCTTGAGGTAGATCACCCCGCCAACGGCGAGAATGAACGCACCGATAGAACCGACGACCGGCCACGGGCTCGGATCGACCAGATGATAATCGTGATGTTTGCCGTGGGCGTCAGCCATGTCCCGTTTCTCCACTTAGGCACCGGCAATGGGTCTGCCGGATGTCTTATCCAAATTCAGTTTAGGCGATATGTCCGAAGACGTCTGCCTGTTCGATTGTGCCGCCAATGTTCATATCAAGCGACCCGTAAGAGGGCCGGTTCGCCACATTGCCGCCGAGCTTGGCGATTGTAACGACGAAGAAAAATACAACCAGCCCCCCGAGTAGCAGCGCAAGCGCGATGTTGCGCTGGCGGCGGCGCTTCAGTTGTTCATCGGTCCAGCGCAGCGGCGCTTCATTGTCGAGTTCTGTCGGCATAGTCATAACCTTCACAACTGAATAAGCGCGGGAAGCGGCGCGGCAAGGTGCAGACCCTGCTCGACAAGCAACACGGAGAACACGAGGAAGAGATAGGCAATCGAATAGGCAAAAAGATGCTTTGCCGTTTTGTATTCGCCTTCAGCATCGCGCCAGACGCGGAACGCCAGGGCAAGGAAGCCGAGGCCGAGCGCGGTTGTGACACCGGCATAGATGAGCCCCGCAAAGCCCAGCAGCACGGGCAGTGCCGCAATGGGCATCAACAGAAGCGAATAGATCATAATCTGGCGGCGCGTTTCGCGCTCACCGGCGACGTTGGGCAACATGGGAACGCCTGCGGCTGCATAGTCTTTGCTGCTGAAAAGCGCGAGCGCCCAGAAATGCGGCGGAGTCCACATGAAGATGATGAGAAAGAGCGCGATGGATTCGACCGAGACCGAACCCGTGACGGCGGCCCAGCCGATCATAGGCGGGAAGGCACCGGCCGCGCCACCGATGACGATGTTCTGCGGCGTCGAGCGCTTGAGCCACATCGTGTAGATGACGGCGTAGAAGAAAATCGTGAAGGCGAGAAGACCGGCGGCAACCCAGTTGACGACAAGGCCCATGGTGAGGACCGAGCCGACCGAGAGCGTGATGCCGAAGCCGAAAGCCTCGCCCGAGGTCACGCGGCCCGACGGCACGGGACGGTTGGCGGTGCGCGACATCTTGAGGTCGATGTCGGCGTCGTACCACATGTTCAGAGCGCCCGACGCACCCGCACCGATGGCAACGCAGAGCAGCGCCGTGAAGGCAATGATCGGGTTGATCGTTCCGGGGGCCACCACGAGACCGACGAGACCGGTAAAGATCACGAGCGACATTACCCGCGGCTTCAGCAGTTCGAAATAGTCAGCGGGAGCAGCCATGCCGAAATCCGGCATGGTCTGCAACCCGATGGCTTTGCCCGTGATGATCGAGCTGTCTGACATAACGCTTGATACCTGACGTTATTTGATACGCGGCAAATCGGCGAACTGATGGAACGGCGGCGGCGACGACAGCGTCCATTCGAGTGTTGTGGCACCCTCGCCCCACGGATTGTCGGCGGCTTTTTCCTTGCGGATAAAGGCCTGAACGACACCGAAGAGGAAGACGAGCACACCGAAGGCCGAGATGTAGGAGCCGTAGGACGAAATCTCGTTCCAGAGGTGATAGGCATCGGGATAGTCGATATAGCGGCGCGGCATACCGGCTAACCCCAAGAAATGCTGCGGGAAGAAAATGAGGTTCACGCCGACAAAGGTGATCCAGAAATGCAGCTTGCCGATGAAGTCGGAATACATGTAGCCGAACATTTTGGGGAACCAGTAGTACCAGCCCGCGAAGATGGCAAACACGGCACCCAGAGACAGAACGTAATGGAAATGCGCCACCACGTAATAGGTGTCATGCAGCGAACGGTCGACACCGGCATTGGCCAACACCACGCCCGTCACACCACCGATGGTGAACAGGAAGATGAAGCCGATAGCCCAGACCATCGGTGTCTTGAACTCGATGGAGCCGCCCCACATGGTCGCGATCCACGAGAAGATTTTGACGCCTGTGGGCACCGCAATGACCATGGTGGCCGCAAGGAAGTAGGCCTGCGTGTTCACCGACATGCCGACTGTGTACATGTGGTGCGCCCAGACGACGAAGCCGACGACGCCGATGGCAACCATCGCATAAGCCATGCCGAGATAACCGAAGACGGGCTTGCGCGAGAAGGTCGAGATGATCTGGCTGATGATGCCGAAGCCGGGAAGAATGAGAATATAGACTTCCGGATGACCAAAGAACCAGAAAAGATGCTGGAACAGGATCGGATCGCCGCCGCCTTCAGGCGCGAAGAAGGTCGTGCCAAAATTGCGGTCGGTGAGCAACATGGTGATGGCGCCTGCGAGAACCGGTAGCGAGAGCAGCAGCAGGAACACAGTCACAAGGATCGACCAGACAAAGAGCGGCATCTTGTGCAGCGTCATACCCGGGGCGCGCATGTTGAAGATCGTGGTGATGAAGTTGATGGCACCGAGGATCGAAGAAGCACCGGCGAGATGGAGCGCGAGAATCGCGAAGTCCATGGCCGGTCCCGGCGAACCGGAGGTCGAGAGCGGCGGGTAGATGGTCCAGCCGCCTGAAGCGCCGTGATGGCCTGCCGCGCCGGGCACGAACATCGAAATGATGAGCAGGCCGATGGCGGGGGGCAGGAGCCAGAACGAGATGTTGTTCATGCGCGGGAAGGCCATGTCCGGCGCGCCGATCATCAGCGGCACGAACCAGTTGCCGAAGCCGCCGATCATGGCGGGCATGACCATGAAGAAGATCATAATGAGCGCGTGGCCGGTCACGAAGACGTTGTAGAGATCGTGACTGGAGAAAATCTGGACGCCCGGATTTTGCAGTTCCATACGGATACCAACCGACAGGGCGCCGCCGACGATACCTGCGATGATCGCATAGATCAGGTACATCGTGCCGATGTCTTTGTGGTTCGTTGAATAGAGGTACCGACGCCAACCTGTGGGGTGGTCCTCGTGGTGATCCGAATGTGCCGCAGATGTGCCTGCCATTGGTCTCAATCCTTCGCTCTTCAAGCTTTAGAACGTGTTTCGTTTAAATCAGTGCGGGTTAGTGAGCGGTGCTTTCCGAAGCAAGCGCAAGTTTGACATTGTCATTCGTCAAAGACGCCTTCTTGCCTTTTTCAGCGATCCAGGCCGCAAATTCCTCTTTGGAGACGACATGCACTTCGATGGGCATGAAGGCGTGGTCCTGACCGCAGAGTTCCGAGCACTGGCCGTAATAGGTGCCGGTCTTGGTGGCCTTGAACCATGTTTCGTTGAGGCGGCCCGGTACGGCGTCGACCTTGACGCCGAAGGCGGGAACGGCCCATGCATGGATCACGTCGGCACCTGTGACGATGACGCGGACCGTGGTGTCGACGGGGACAACCACCACTTCATCGGTTGAAAGCAGACGATGCTGGCCGTCTTTGATTTCATTGTCGGGCACGAGAACGCTATCAAACGAGATGTCGCCATTGTCGGGATATTCGTAACCCCAGTACCACTGGTTGCCCGTGGCTTTGATGGTCAGTTCCGGTGTCGGCACGACCAGCTCCTTGTAGAGCAGGCGGAAGGAGGGAACGACGATGACGAGCAGGATCATAATCGGCACGACGGTCCAGGCGACTTCGAGCCATGTGTGATGCGAGGTCTTGGAGGGCGTCGGGTTGGCCTTGCGGTTGAAGCGCAGCATCACATAGACGAGCAGCAAAGACACAAAAACGACAATAACCGTGATCAGGATCAGCAGGAAATGATGGAGGCTCTCAATGTCTTCCATGACCGGCGTGACGGCTTCCTGAAAACCCATCTGGCCCGGCTGCGCCAAACCGGTCGCGTGTGCGCCGGTAGCTGTCAGAATGAGCGATGCCACGAGCGCAAAGGCTCCAAATCCGACAAAGCGACCTAAACCGTTCAGAAACCGCATGCTAGTTCCCCAGCTCCATTGCTATCGGCAATCCCGTTACAGCCTGCTTCAGGTGTCCCCCCGAGAGCATCCGCACGTTTGCCTCCTGCCTATACTTCAAATCCACGGCGCTCGCGCACCGCTCTCAAATTCTTGGCGTCAGAAAACATAAACCGATGCCCACCGCAAGGTCTCTTCGCGGCAGAAACCCTTGAGCTATCCTCTGACAGAGCCGGACCAGGCCGACTCGTGCAGGGGAGTATAGACAGGCAAGCATCCGCCGCTACATACGCGGGCTAATTTTGCGACGTTTTGCCACAATTTTTGTGCTCTATTGGAGCCTCGTGCGACGCTTGCAGCTTTCATCCCGACGAAAATGATCTAGATTAAGAACCACTCGCAAATATAGGCGGTTTTGATGCGTGATGAGGCCCTGATTCACTTCCATTACGGACGCCAGATGTCGGCGGGATTGCTCATCGGGCACAATGGCGGCGCATCAGCGGAACTCATCAGCGAGGCGGCACCCTATCTCTCGCCCAAAAACCCCGGAAAGTCGGTTGTGGGCTTCTGCGCCTGTCATCCCGATGCGGTTGACGACATTGTCGCGCCGCCGCCCGACGACTGGCCAAGCTGGCGCTTTCAGCAATGGGACAGTTGGTTCGGGCGGATCAATGGCGTGTTCCTCGTCGATCTGGAACGCCTGCGCCTTGTGCAATATCCGCTCTATAGTTGTAGCCCACAGATCGTCCGTTGCGACCTCTCTGCCCTGCCCCGTCGTCTGGTGGCGGTTGAAGATTGGCTCGAACAACCATAACTCTAATTGACCGCCCTCATTTGCCTCCCAGGAAAACCATGACCGACGCGCCCGACGATCTCTTCTTCTCACAGCACGGGCTTGATCGTTCGCGCGTCGAAAGCCTTGTGGGTGATGCGCTGCACGGCACAGATGACGGCGAGCTGTTCCTCGAATACCGCCAGTCGGAAGCGCTGGCCTTTGACGATGGGCGCCTCAAAATGGCGACCTTCGACACGACGCAGGGTTTCGGATTGCGCTCGGTGGCGGGTGAATCAACGGGCTATGCACATTCGTCCGAACTCTCGGAAGACGCGATCAAACGCGCAGGCGCGGCGGTGCAGGCCGTAAAGCAGGGCCATGTCGGTTTCCAACCCTCAGGCCCGAAACGGACCAATGTGCATCTTTATTCGGACGAGAACCCGCTCGCGGCACAGAGCTTTGAAGAGAAGGTGAAACTTCTCGCCGACATCGACGCTTACGCGCGCAGCAAAGACGACCGCGTGCGGCAGGTCTCGGCCTCGCTCGCAGGCGAATGGCAGGCGGTCGAGATCATGCGCGCGGACGGGCAGATCGTGCGCGACGTGCGCCCGCTTGTGCGCCTCAACGTCTCCATCGTCGCAGGCGTCGGCGACCGGCAGGAAACAGGCAGCCAAGGCACCGGCGGTCGCACGGGCTATGAGGCCTATATTGATCCCGCCAAATGGCAGGGACAGGTTGACGAAGCACTGCGGCAGGCGATCACCAATCTCGACAGCATCCCCGCACCCGCAGGCGAGATGGATGTGGTCCTCGGACCCGGCTGGCCCGGCATCCTCTTGCACGAAGCCATCGGCCACGGGCTCGAAGGCGATTTCAACCGCAAGAAAACATCGGCCTTTGCTGGACTGCTCGGCACACGCGTCGCGGCCAAGGGCGTCACCGTTGTTGACGACGGCACGATAGCGAACCGGCGCGGCTCGCTGACCGTTGACGACGAAGGCACGCCGACGAGCCGAACGGTGCTGATCGAAAACGGCATTCTCAAAGGCTATATGCAGGACCGGCTCAATTCGCGCCTCATGGGCATGGAGCCGACGGGCAACGGGCGGCGCGAATCCTACGCGCATCAGCCGATGCCGCGCATGACCAATACCTACATGCTGGCAGGCGACCGCGACCCGCAGGAAATTCTCGCCTCGGTGAAGCACGGTCTTTATGCCGTGTCATTCGGCGGCGGACAGGTGGACATCACCAGCGGCAAGTTCGTCTTCACCTGCACTGAAGCTTACATGATCGAAAACGGCATCATCGGCGCGCCGGTCAAAGGCGCCACCATCATCGGCAACGGGCCTGACGTGCTGACCCGCGTCGCGATGATCGGCAATGATCTGAAACTCGATCCCGGTATCGGCGTCTGCGGCAAGGCCGGACAAGGCGTGCCCGTCGGCGTGGGGCAACCGACGCTCAGGATCAACGGCATGACGATCGGCGGGACGGCAAGGGCTGCGTGAAGCGTGCGCTATCAACTTTCTTTGCTGCGCCAAATGGAATGTCACGTCGGCTTCGCCTCCTCGCAAAGAGGAAGGATCGCTTGGTCAACGCCCCAGTTTGGAAAACGAACTGTGTTTGGCCGCTTTGCGATCAAATGTCAGAGTGCTTGCACAACCGGCATCGACGTTGATCTCAGCGATAAGATAGTCTGCAAAATCTGCCTTCCCCGCAACAAACGCCACAAGCGCGAGGCGCACAACATCGGGATTGTCTGTTTCGACATTTGAACTGTTGAGCAGGCGCGTAACGATCTCTTCGATGACTGTACGACTCTGGCCGACCTTATTGCGCAAGACCCAGATCGATTCCGCCAGCACGACATGATTGACGAAAAACGTCTCGCCGCTTTCCATGATCGTGCGGGTGACGAGGGCCGATTGAGTTGGTGCGTCGTCGATGACGATGGATACATCAAGCAGCCATCGCAAAAGCACATTCGTGTCGAGACCTATCAACGAACGGTCTTCTGACGCTGATGGATGCCGGACCCTCGCCGACCACGGGCTTCGCCGATCCAGTTTTCAATATCAGATGATTTTATTTTTCCGCCGCCTGTTTTGTCCAGCTTCACAATACCGCGAAGATCGGCAAGAACTTCGGTTTCAGGCACGACCATGTAACGACCATCCGCTTCACGCGTAAAAGTCACACTGTCACCCGCTTGCAGTTTCATCGCCTTCCGCATTTCCGCAGGAAGCGTGATCTGACCCTTTGACGTGATTTTCGCATTGAAGCCCATCTGCTGCTCCTTACATTCACGCTATTATTGTAAGGCGAATACGCCGCCGGATCAAGTCCGGCCATAACCGAGAAACTTTTGGTTTTTGCTCAACGTAACTTCCGCTGTCGTTCCGGCACAAAGACTGCGTGACAGTTGTTTTTGACGTCAGAACGCAAACTCTTGGTACACCGGATCGACCTTGCCGTTCCAGCGCCCGTGGTAGAGGTCGAGCATCACGTCGGCGGGGGATTTGCCGGTTTTGACGGTTTCTTCGACCGTGTGGAGGAAGGTGGTTTCATCCGTCGAGCCGGCGCCGTCGCCACGGGCGCGGGCTTTCAATCCGGCGCGGGAGATTTCAACGGCGTGGCGGGCAACATCGAGCAACGTGCCGTTGCGGAAGGGTGTTTGCAGCCCGTGCTTGGCGACAAGATCGCGCAATGATTGACGCTCAGAGTCTGTCCAGTCCTTGCAGAGGTCCCATGCGGCATCGAGCGAGACCTGATCATAAAGCAGGCCGACCCAGAAGGCAGGCAGCGCACAGATTCGCGCCCAGGGGCCGCCATCGGCGCCGCGCATTTCCATGTAGTTCTTGAGGCGCGCTTCGGGGAACAATGTCGTGAGGTGATTGATCCAGTCGCCGCGCGTCGGTGTTTCGCCTTCGAGGCCGCGCAATTTTCCGACCATGAAATCGCGGAACGACTGGCCCGTCACGTCGTGATAGCGGCCATCACGGAAGACAAAATACATCGGCACGTCGAGCGCATAGTCCACATATTGCTCGAAGCCGAAGCCGCTTTCGAAGATGAACGGGATCATGCCGGTGCGGGCATTGTCCGTGTCGGTCCAGACATGGGAGCGATAGGACTTGAAACCGTTGGGGCGACCTTCCGTGAACGGAGAGTTCGCAAAAATCGCGGTGGCAACGGGCTGGAGCGCGACGGCAACGCGGAGTTTTTTCACCATGTCGGGCTCGGAGGCGAAATCGAGGTTCACCTGCACGGTGCAGGAGCGATACATCATGTCTAGGCCCATAGTCCCGACCTTCTGCATATATTCCGTCATGATTTTGTAGCGGCCCTTGGGCATGACGGGGATCTGGCGACGCTGCCAGTCGGGCGTGAAGCCGAGCCCCAGAAAACCGAGGCCGAGTTCGTTGCCCAGTTCTTTCACCTGTGCCAGATGATCATGCAATTCCGAGCAGGTCTGGTGCAGCGTTTCGAGCGGCGCGCCCGACAATTCAAACTGCCCGCCGGGTTCCAGCGAAATGTTGCCGCCGCCTTTGGGGCTTTCGAGACCGATGATCGTCTGGCCCTCGAGCACGGGGAGCCAACCGAAACGTGTGAGCCCCTCAAGCATGGCACGGATGCCCTTGCCGCCCTTGTCAAAGGCCTCGCCATAGGGCACTGGCGTATTGTCAGCAAGATGGAAGGGAAATTTTTCGTGTTCGGTGCCGATGCGCCAATCGCTTTTCGGTTTCGAGCCGCGCTCAAGCGCCGCCACAAGATCATCACGGCTGGTTACAGGCTCAGGCCCGGCAACGAGTACGCTCATGGACGAGCCCCTTTAAATCAATTCTAAAGCCGTGTCGTTTGGGCACAAATAACCCTGCCCGGCCCTTCAGCATCGTGAGAGATGTAGGAGCGCAATCTGTTTCTGACAAGCGGTAAAGCGCGGGTGCCCTCACCTGAGCGCAGCGAAACGCTGTTCGATTTTTCGCAAATGACGGGCAAGAGCGGGTTTTTCTGCTTGGTCCATGTTGAATTTGGCCAGCCAGATTTTGCTCACGCCCCGCGCACAGAGCGCCGCGATGCCGCGCATCAGGATGCGGCGGTGGGGCTCGCCCACATATTTGGCAAACCACCACGACGAGCCGCAACTCGTCACACCTGCGATGAGACGGATATGCGTGAGGCCCGGCCGGATGTCGCCGCCCTTTTCATCAAGCATGAAGGCCACGCCCGGCGCGAGTGTGCGGTCGAGCCAGCCTTTGAGGATGGCGGGCGGCCCGTACCACCATGTCGGGAAGACGAAGACGAGACCTTCGGCCCAGCGGATCAACGCGATATGTTCGGCAATCGTGTTCTGGTTTTGCGTCTCGTCGAGATAGAGGCGATGTTCTTCAGCGGAAAGACACGGTTCGAAATTCTGCGCATAGAGATCGAGGATACGGGTATCGTGATTGCCGGTGCCCAGACCTTCGAGCACCGCGTCGCGCATGGCGGCGACATAGCTTGTGTCAACGGGATGGGCGTAAATCACGAGAATACGCATGGCACTCACCAATCGCCGAGCACGAGCTGGATGGCGGCAAGCGCGGCGATGGCTGCTGTATCGGCCCGCATGATGCGGGGGCCAAGAGACAATGCATGTGTGTCGCTGCGTTTCAGAAGGGCCGTGCGCTCGTGCGGATCGAAGCCGCCTTCGGGGCCGACGAGAAGCGCGAAGGGCGTGCCGCGCCTATGGGTTTTCGCGATGGTTTCGAGATTTGTCAGCGCATCGCCGGGCGGGGAGGCCTCATCGCAGAAGAGGATTTGGCGCGCCGGATTGTTCGCGCTCCAATGATCGAGAAGCGATGACAATTTTTCGGCCTCGCGCACTTGCGGCACGCAGACGAGACCACATTGTTCGGCGGCCTCGATGACATTCGCCGCCAGGCGTTCGTCCTTGACGCGGGAGACGATGGTGCGACGCGTCAGCACCGGCTGGATGACGGCAGCGCCCATTTCGGTCGCCTTCTGGGCAATGAAATCGAGGCGCGCTTTTTTCACCGGTGCGAAGAGAAGCCAGATGTCGGGGAGCGGCTCGTGCGCGCGGGTTTGCGTCGTAACGATGAGAGAAGCGGATTTGCGCGAGGCTTGCGCGATCTCGCCTGCCCATTCGCCATCGCGGCCATTAAAGAGAAGAACGCGGTCGCCAGTCCCCATGCGCAGCACATTTACCAGATAATGCGACTGGTCCTTGTCGAGCCATAGTTCGACATTGTGGGCCAGATCGGCTTCGACATAGAGGCGCGCCTTGCCAGAGGCGCAGCGGAGGTTATCGTCTTCCTTGTCGTCACTCATAGTTCCGCTTCCAATTTCGTCATTGCTAGGTCAAACGAAGCAATCCAGTCTTTCACCGCAGAATGGGGGGCTCACGGGTCAAGGGGCCTCCACGCAAGGCCAGGCCATAGGCTACGGACCTTATAACATGCAGATGAGATAACATGCAGACGAGAAAGACCGCACGTGCGCTGCTGTTCGACAGAGACGGTCGGTTGCTGCTTGTCAAAATGCATGACCCCGAGGTCGCGGATGCCGATGGCCGCGTGGAGCTGCGCGCCTATTGGGTGACGATCGGCGGCGAGATCGACGAGGGCGAGACGATCGAGGCGGCGGCGATGCGCGAGATTACGGAAGAAACGGGCATTGCCGATGCGCGGCTCGGGCCGCGCGTCTGGTATGCCGAACATGTGCTCAATGTGAAGGGAGTGCCACGGCTCTTTCAGGAAACATTTGTGGTCGCTTATACGGACAAGACGACGCTTTCATCGGATGGCTTTACGGAAGAAGAAGCGCGTGTCATCCAGCATCTGAAGTGGTGGGATATTGATGAGTTGTTTGCGAGCGGAGATGTTTTCTTTCCCTCTTCGCTCAAAGAAAACCTGTTGCCGATTGTAGAAGACGGAATTTTGCCCGCCGTCACCCTGACGATAGAGCCCTGACCCATGAGCGAAATGATTGCCGATGCCGCACCGACAAACTGGGTGGACCGCCATGCCCCCGCTTTCGCACGGCCCTATCTCAAACTTGCGCGCGCCGACCGGCCTATCGGCACATGGTTGTTGCTCTGGCCCTGCCTCTGGTCGATTGCGCTGGCCGCTTATGATCTCTCTGCCGTCTGGTTGATGCTTCTTTTCGCGGTCGGCGCCATCGTCATGCGCGGCGCGGGCTGCACGTTCAACGATATAGTGGACCGCGATTTCGACCGCCAAGTCGAGCGCACCAAAGGGCGCCCTTTGCCGAGCGGGGCTGTCACCGTCACTCAGGCGTTTGTGTTTCTCATTGCGCAGCTTCTTGTCGGGCTCGTTATCCTGCTGTCGCTCAACGGCACGGCGATAGCGCTTGGGTTCACCTCTGTGCTGCTCATCGCCGTTTATCCGTTTATGAAGCGCATCACCTATTGGCCCCAGGCGATGCTGGGTCTCGTGTTCAACTGGGGCGCGCTGATGGGCTTTGCGGCTGTGCAAGGGTCACTCGAGGTGCCGCCGGTCATTCTCTATGCGGGTGCTGTGTTCTGGACCATCGGCTATGACACGATCTATGCGCATCAGGACAAGGATGATGACGCGCTGATCGGGGTCAAATCATCGGCGCTGAAACTGGGCACAAAGACCGGCGCAGTGCTCTGGTTTTTTTACGGCGCGATGATCGCGGGGCTGACGGCCACGGGAGCAATGAGCCATATGGGCTTCATTTATTATGTCGGCATCGCGGCGGCGGCAGCGCATCTCGTCTGGCAGATCCGCTCGCTCGACATTGACAATGAAGCCAAGTGCCTCATGCTTTTCCGTTCCAACCGCGAGTTCGGATTGATTGTCTTCGTCGCGATTGTCGCCGGACGCTTGTTGGCCTAATCGGGCTTCACGTCCATCAGGCGGTCCACTTTGCGCAAGTCCGGAAAGAGATACATCCATAGAGCGACGATGCCGATGGTCCCCATGCCGCCGACAACGACGGAGGGTACGGTGCCGAGAAGTCCCGCCATGACGCCGCTTTCGAATTCGCCAAGTTCGTTCGAGGCGCTGATAAACAACATGTCGACCGCACTGACGCGACCGAGCATTTCGGGCGGGGTGGCGAGCGGAATGAGCGTCGAGCGGACATAGACGCTCACCATATCCGCGCCCCCCATGATAAGGAGGGCGCCCATCGACAGCACAAAATTCTCGGAGAGGCCGAAGGTGATGGTGGCAACACCGAAGATCGCGACGCAGGCGAACATGATGTAGCCGGTGTGGCGCTGCAACGGCATAGCGATGAGCAGGAAATTCACAAGCACCGCGCCGAGCGCCGGACCGGAGCGCAACAGGCCGAGGCCTTCGGGGCCGACATGCAGAATATCGGCGGCGAAAATCGGCATCATGGCCGCCGCTCCGCCGAGCAGCACGGCAAAAAGATCGAGCGAGACAGCGCCCAGCACAATGGGTTTTTTGAAGATGTAGCGCAGGCCTGCCGTGACGCGACCGAAGGTGGAGAGTGTTGTGTCGGCCGGAGCGATGACACTGCGGGTGCGGATAGCGAAAAAGGCGAAGGCCGAGACGAGAAAAAACGCAAAGCAAATGGCATAGGCAACGAGCGGACCGGCCACATAGATGAAACCGCCCAGCGCAGGTCCGCCGATGGTCGCGACCTGAAAGGTGGATGACGAAACAGCGATGCCGCGCGGCAGTTGGGCTTTCGACACTAGAAGCGGCACATAGGCGCGCGTGGCAGGACCGGAGAAAGCACGGGCCGACCCGAAGATCACAAGCGCCAGATAGATCGGCCAGATCGCATGTTGGGCAATGCCGGTCCATGTGAAAAGGGCGAGCAGCGCCACAGAGATGCCCTGCACGAGATAAGAGAGGAAGGCGATGACGCGGCGATCGACGCGGTCGGCAATGTCGCCCGCCGGGAGAAGCAGAATGACCATGGGCAGGAATTGCGCCAAACCGACAAAGCCCAGCGCCATCGGACTTTTGGTGATCTCGTAGACCTGCCAGCCGATAGCGACGGACTGAATCTGCACCGCCACCGAGCCGAAGAAACGGCCTGTGAGGAAGAGGCGGAAATCGCGCAGATTGAGAAGGCTCGCCAGAGTGACGGTTTCGGGGGCGGCGGGTGCGGTGGACATTATCTCGGGTTTTCTGAGTCTGGATCTCAGGTTTTCTGAGTCTGGCGGGCGAGGGAAGAAGGTAACCGCGTTCGGGGGGAGAAAGTAAGCCTCATAGCCCTCCCAGTCCGTTATGGCTACGAAACGTCAAAAAAAGAATCTAAGTTCATTTTTTACTGGCATTTTTTTGCGGTTGCGAGAAATGACCATTCATTTTTTATGCGCAAGGGCCGTTGGTTGCTTGACGGACGAAGTGAACTTATATTCATATTGTCAAAGATAAGATTCACCTGATTGAACAGAGGTTCATGCTTTGGCTTATCGTCGGACCGATACGGTTTCCGCCCGTCTTGCGGATAACCGCCGCGCTATTCTCAATGCCGCCCGCGATCTGGTGGCGCAAGGGGGCTTTGCCGCCGCGCAGATGACGGAAGTCGCGCGCAAGGCGGGCGTCGCCACCGGTACGCTTTACCGCTATTTCCCCTCCAAAGAGGAGCTGTGCCGTCAGGTTTTCCGCGAGGTTGCCGCCCGCGAGATGAATGTGCTGAGCGGTATAGCCGCCGAGGACCGGCCCGCGCTCGACCGTCTGCATGATGTGCTGACGACTTTCGCCAGCCGCGTCGTCAATGGCCGCCGCCTAGCTTATGCGTTGCTCGCCGAACCGGTGGACGAGGGGCTGACCCAGGAGCGGACGCGCTTTCGCGGAGTGCATGGCGATATTTTTGCGGGTCTTCTGGAAGACGCGATGGCCGAAGGCGTGATTGCGCCCTTGAACGCCCGCTTGACCGCGGCTTGCATTTCCGGTGCGATCCCCACCGCGCTGATCGGCCCGCTTGCACCCGAAAGCCACGAGCTTGAAGAAACAGGCGCGCATGTGGTGGAAGATATTGTCCAGTTCTGCCTTGCCGCCGTGCTCGGAGCAGGCACAAAATATGAAGTCGAACAAAGGATCAGCGCATGATTGTCGCGAGCAAGCTGCTCAGTCCCGAACAACTCGCCATTGTGCGCAAGCGCTCTGACGTCCGGGGCGTGTTTTATGTGCTTCATGCCTGGGTCGTCATCTTCGCCATGATGGGGCTCTTTGTGTGGGCACCGAACCCGATCACATTTCTGGCCGCCGTCATCGTCATCGGCGGGCGTCAGCTCGGTCTGTCGATCCTGATGCATGACGGGGCACATGGTGTGTTGTGCGAAAATCCCAAACTCAATATGTTTGTGAGCCAATGGCTCTGCGCTTATCCGATGATGGCGGATACAAACTCCTATCGTCGTTATCATCTGACACATCACGCCAATACGCAGCAGAAGGGTGACCCCGATCTTATTCTGTCGGCACCTTTCCCCATTACGAAAAAAAGTTTTCGCCGCAAGATGATCCGCGACCTCACCGGTCAGACGGGCTATCAGCAGCGCAAGGCGCAAATTCTCAATGCGCTGGGCAAGCCCGACTGGCCGCTGGAGCAGCGCCTGAAGAACTACTGGAACAGACTTGGCCGCGCGACACTGGCACAGATGGCGATTTTCGCGATCCTTGCCGCATCGGGTCACTGGTATCTCTATTTCGCACTGTGGCTGCTGCCCCTCCTCACATGGCAGCAGACGATCACACGCGTGCGCAATATCGCGGAACACGCGATGGTGCCGGACAATGATGATGACTTCCGCAATGCGCGCACGACGAAAGCCAACTGGCTCGCCCGCATGGTGCTCGCTCCCTATTGGGTCAACTATCACGTCGAGCATCATCTGATGATGTGGATCCCCTGCTACAACCTGCCGAAAGCGCGCGCCTTCCTCATCGCCAATGGCTTTGGATCGCGCATCGAAACAAAAGACGGTTTCGGCGAAGTGATCGCGATGGCGACATCGAAGCCCGATGACGAGGACAAGCGCGGCACCATCGTTCACAACAGCCGCAAACAGCGCGTATCAGGTGCGATGAGCGAAGGGTTCAAGCCGACGGATGACGCGGCTGCCTGATTTTCCGGGGCGGGATCGCCGCAAAAGGTCCCGGCGACACGACCACTGTTTTTTGTGTGTCACCTCATGCTAGACCTTTCCCCAACAAGAATTTGCCTGCTGGGGAGATCACGATGTCCGAAGCTACATCCGCCGCCACGTCGGTCGAAATGAGCGAAGTGCGCGATGCGCATCGATTTGATGTGAAGAGGCTTGAGGCTTACGCGCGCGACGCCGTGCACGGTTTCACCGGCACGCTCGACGTGTTGCAGTTTTCCGGCGGTCAGTCGAACCCGACATTCCTGCTCACAGAAAACAAATCATCCGGCACCAAACGCTATGTCATGCGCAAGAAGCCGCCCGGTGTGCTGCTTGCCAGCGCGCACCAGATCGACCGCGAATATCGCGTGATGAAGGTGCTCGAAAATACCGATGTGCCGGTGCCGCATATGTATGCGCTGTGCGAAGATGACAGCGTGATCGGCACGTCTTTCTATATCATGGAATATCTTGAAGGCCGCGTGTTCAACGACAGTTCGCTGCCGAACGAAACGGCCAAGAATCGCAAGGTTGTTTACAGCAATATGGCCGAGAATCTCGCCAAGCTGCATAAGGTCGATTATCAGGCGGTCGGTCTTGGTGATTTCGGCAAGCCCGGCAATTATTTCGAGCGCCAGATCGGGCGCTGGATCAAACAATATCGCGGCGCGCAGACGACCGATGTGTCGTCGATGGAAGCGCTGATCGAATATCTGCCGGCGCATATTCCCAACGAGCAGTCCGTCAGCATCGCGCATGGCGACTATCGTCTCGGCAATGTGATGTTCCATCCCACCGAACCGAAAATGATCGCCGTACTCGACTGGGAACTTTGCACGATCGGTCATCCGCTGGCCGATGTTGCCTATAATTGCATGTATGACTTTCTGGGTGTCGCATCGAGCGCAACAAAGATCGACCGCAGCCTTACGCCCGGCATTCCGACGGACAAGGATTTTGTCGCCGACTATTGCCGCTTTGCCGGTCGCGACGGGATCGACAACTGGAACTTCTATCTTGCCTTCTCGATGTTCCGTCTGGCGTCGATCAGTCAGGGCGTCTACAAGCGCGGGCTCGACGGCAACGCAAGCTCGGAGCGCGCAAAAACGCTCGTCGATGCCTGCGCAAAGCTCGCCGATGCCGCGCGGGATCTTTTGCAAATGGACTGAATCGAGACCTTTATTTCGCGCTTTATACTGAAGATTTGGTAAATACCAATTTGTTTCAATATATGTTAAATAACTCCGCGCTACCCTTGGTTTGCTCGGACCCATCACAGGACGTGAATGTGGTTTGGAGAGCAGTCGGCAATGCCGATAGTGGGTGGTTCGATGGCACGTCGCAAGAAAGCGAAGCCTGAGGCAAACAGGAAGCGGGAACGCGCCTGTGACGGACCGTCTGTTCCTGATGCCGCACGTTTTTATCGCGCATTGATCGAGAAGGTCGGCGACATTATTTCGCTCGTCGATCGCGATTGCATCATCACCTATCAAAGCCCCGCTATTATGGAAGTGTTGGGCTATGAGCCGCAGGATGTTGTCGGCGAACCGGTTGTCATCGGTGTTCATGTTGACGACCGCGAGCGCGTGGCAGCGCATTTTGCCGAGTGTGCGGCAACAAGCGGCTGGATGTCGATAGAGCGCTACCGCGTGCCCCATGCAGATGGCAGCTGGCGCTGGATGGAAACACGCGCCAAGAACCTGCTCGACGATGAAAATGTCGGTGCGATCCTGTGCATTTCGCGCGACGTCACGGAAGCGAGCCAGCTTGAGCATCGGTTGCATGAGGCCGAGCGTCTTGCCGGTTTTGGTCACTGGCGCTGGGCCAAAGGCGCACCATCTCCCACATGGTCGGAAGGGGTTGCGAAAATTCTCGGCCGCGACATCGCCACCATGCCAAATGGCGGTGACTGGTATTTATATCTCGTGCATCCCGATGACCGCAACGCGCTGCTCTCGCAGTTTCTCGATGCTTTCGAGACGCGCGAGACATTGCTCTGCACATCGCGTTTTCTCGGCGGAGACGGCAACTATCGCCACATCAAGACTTATGCCTATGCCGAACCGGACGCACGCGGCGAAATCGGTGCGTTGGTCGGACTTGCCGAAGACGTGACGCAGTCAGTGATGGCGCGTGAAGCGCTTGAATGTTCCGAAGCGAAATACCGCCTCATTGCCGAAGAGGCGAGCGACATTATCCATCACATCTCGCCGGATGCGCGCATTCTCTATGTCTCGCCTTCGGTCGAGACCGTGCTCGGCTATCCGACGGACCAGGTCGATCACCTGGCAAAAATTGCCGACTTCGCACACCCCGATGATATGAAGCGCCTGCGCAAAGGTTTTGAAGCCTTCATGCGCCAGGAGATGATGCTGCGCACGGACTATCGCTTCAAGCACAAAGACGGACATTATATGTGGCTTGAAACGACGATGCGGGCCGTGCGCGAGGAAGACGGCACGCTCAGAGAAATCATTTCGATGACTCGCGATATGTCGGAGCGCAAAAAACACGAGCTTCAACTGCTGGAAGCGCGCGAGCGCGCCGAAACGGCCAACCGCACCAAGTCGCGTTTTCTTGCCAATATGAGCCATGAGTTGCGCACACCGCTCAACGCGATCATCGGCTTTTCGGATATACTGAAGATGGAAATGTTCGGCAAGCTCGGCAATCCGCGCTATGTCGAATATGCCCAGCTCATCAATCAGTCGGGCGGGCTGCTGCTCGATCTCATCAGCGACATTCTCGATATGTCGAAGATCGAGGCCGGCAAATATGATCTGCACCGCGAGATCGTCGATGTGACCGACGTGGTGATGCAGGCGACGAAGCTGGTCGCCGGTCGCGCGGATGCCACGGGCCTTCGTCTTCATGTGGAGATCAGCGCGGAAGCAAAAGCGATGCCGGTCTATGCCGACAGTCGCGCCCTGACGCAGATTTTGCTGAACCTTTTGTCGAACGCTGTGAAGTTCACGCCGACCGGCGGTCATGTCACCGTGACGGTTGCTCCCATCGCAGGCGGCATTCGCTTCATTGTGAGCGATACAGGACACGGCATTGCCAAGGAGCATATACCGCGGCTTGCCCATGCGTTCGAACAGGTCTCAACCAATGCCGAACTCAGCAAGCAGGGCACGGGCCTCGGTCTCGCGCTGGTGCGCTCACTGGCTGAATTGCATGGCGGTCGGATTTTGATTGAAAGCGAGGTCGACAAGGGCACGAGCGTCAGCGTCGATATTCCGGTGGATGCCCGCGCAACACAGGCAGCGCAATAGTTATTTCTTGGCGCCCATAAGTTTGGCCAGTGCCTCGTCCACTTCGCTGATGACGCGGGCGACATGCGGGTTCTGTCTGAGTGTCCGGTAATAAGCGCCGAGTTTCGGCAAGTTTTTGTAAGGATCAGCGGAACCGAACATCGGGCTGATCTCGCTGTAAAAATAAAGCATGGGGGCAAGCGTGCAATCGGCGAAGGTGAGGCTGTCACCGACAGCGTAGGGTGAACCGTCGAGAAATTCCTCAAGCCATTTGATCGCTTTCGAAAGCTCGGCGAGTTCGCGCTCGACAAGTGCATGATCGCGGCCCTTGGGATTGATCTGGCTGAAGAGACGCTCCATCGAGCCCATCAGATAGAGATCGCCGATGCGCGAAAAGAGCCGCATACGGGCGCAGGCTTTTGCCCCGGTCGGGCGAAGGGGATGTCCCAGCCCCATGTCTTCCAGATATTCGCAGATGACTTCACTTTCAGGAATGGCGAGCCCGTCATGCACAAGCGTCGGCACCTTGACCATCGGATTGGCCCGCTCCAGCTCTGCCTCTAGTTCGGGGGTTGAAAACGCATCAACGATTTCGGCCTCAAGTCCCTTGGCAAAAAGCGCGATACGCACACGGGCCGAATAGGGCGAGAGTTTTGCATTAAAGAGTTTCAGGCCCATGGGCGTTTTCCCGATTGCAACTGCCGGGCTTTGACGCGCCCGTTCTGGCTTACATTTCTCTGACATTAAAGTAGGTATGAAAACGGCCGGTCCACAAGAGGGGACCGGCCGTATCTGCTATTTTTTAGGCCACTTATTCAGCAGCGGCTTTGGCCTTGTTCGAATACTTCCTCAATTCAAGCTGGGCGATGGTGCGGTTATGCACTTCATCGGGCCCGTCGGCGAGACGCAGGGTGCGGATGCCGGCATACATTTTGGCGAGACCGAAATCGGTGGTCACGCCGCCGCCGCCATGGGCCTGAATGGCATCGTCGATGATCTTGAGCGCGAGGTTCGGGGCCGCAACCTTGATCATGGCGATCTCGGTGCGGGCGACCTTGTTGCCCACTGTGTCCATCATATAGGCGGCCTTCAGCGTGAGAAGACGCGTCATTTCGATGTTGGTGCGGGCTTCGCCGATGCGCTGTTCCCAGACGGAGTGGTCTGCGAGCTTCTTGCCGAAAGCCACACGGCTTAAGAGACGCTTGCACATCATTTCCAGTGCACGTTCGGCAACGCCGATGGTGCGCATACAATGATGAATGCGGCCAGGCCCCAACCGTCCTTGCGAGATTTCAAAGCCACGACCTTCGCCGAGCAGCAAGTTCTCAGCCGGAACGCGGACGTTTTCGAGCAGGACTTCGGCGTGACCATGCGGGGCATCGTCGTAACCGAAGACGGGCAGCATACGAACGATCTTGATGCCCTTTGAATCCATCGGCACGAGGATCTGCGACTGCTGGCGATAGGTTTCAGCCTTCGGATCGGTCTTGCCCATGAGGATCGCGATTTTGCAACGCGGATCGCCGACGCCCGAGGACCACCACTTGCGGCCGTTGATCACATATTCATTGCCGTCACGCTCGATGCGCGTCGCTATGTTGGTGGCATCCGACGAGGCGACTTCCGGTTCCGTCATCAGAAAGGCGGAGCGCATCTTGCCTTCGAGCAGGGGTTCGAGATATTCGCGCTTCTGGCGTTCATTGCCGTAACGCTCGATCACTTCCATATTGCCGGTGTCGGGTGCCGAGCAGTTGAACACTTCCGACGACCAGCCCACGCGGCCCATGATTTCGCAGAGCGAGGCATATTCGAGGTTGGTGAGCCCGCCGCCGCGTTCCGACTCCGGCAGAAACAGATTCCACAGACCTTCTTCCTTGGCGATCGGCTTCAGGTCTTCAAGGATCTGCGGCACCTGCCAGGGGTTGCCCGCCTTGCGGAAGGCGTCCATCTGATCGTTATAGGTTTTTTCATTGGGATAGATGTGTTTGTCCATGAACCGTTCGAGACGGGCCTGGAGTTCTTTCGTCTTGTCATTGAATTCGAAATTCATGAAAGCTCCCTTTTGTTTCTGAGACGGGAGAGCGCGCACGCTTCACAGACGGGCTTGTCGTCCGCAGGTGGAACGCCCTTGCTCCCCTTCAATGGCGATGGGCGGCACTTTAGGGGAATGGCTCACGCAAATCACGTTGGAAATACGGAAGATGATCACGTCATTTCAATCGGTTGCCGCGAACGTCAACCACGCCGCGCTGCAAAAAAGTCCTTGAGCATCCGGCTTGCCGCCCGCTCCGACAACCCGCCATAGATTTCCGGGACGTGATGACAGGTCGGTTGCGCAAAAATACGGGACCCGTGTTCGACCCCGCCGCCCTTCTCGTCGGACGCCCCGAAATAGAGGCGGCGCAATCGGGCAAAAGAAATCGCGGTCGCGCACATGGGGCAAGGCTCCAGCGTGACATAGAGATCGCAACCGGTGAGACGCTCAGACCCGAGCTTGGCGGCAGCGGCGCGGATCACCAGCATTTCAGCGTGGGCCGTCGGGTCTTTCATCTCCATCACGCGGTTGCCAGCGGCAGCCAGAACCACACCCTTGGGATTCAAAATCACGGCCCCGACCGGCACCTCACCGCGTGCGGCGGCGGCTTCGGCTTCGGCCAAAGCGAGATCCATCGGGGCGCCCTCTGGGCCTATTTCCTCATTATTGCTCATGGGGCGGACCCTGCCCCTCCCCGCCCGCCTGCGTCAAGGGCGAGCTTTCGGCTTTGGCCCAGTCCTGCTAAAGAGAGGCCCATGACGACATATGACCCGAAATCAGGCCGCAATGGCCCGAAACCCGAGAATGCCGCTGTGAGCGCCGTCGAAGGGGAACGCATTGCCAAGCGCATCGCGCGGGCGGGCATCTGCTCGCGGCGCGACGCGGAGAGACTGATCGAGGCCGGCCACGTCACCGTCAACGGCAGAAAAATCGACAGTCCCGCGCTCAATGTCTCGGACGCCGATCTCATCACGGTCGAGGGCAAGGCCCTGCCGCGACAGGAGCCGACAAAGCTCTGGCGCTATCACAAGCCTGCCGGTCTCGTGACGACAGCGAAAGACCCCGAAGGCCGTACCACCGTTTTCGAACGCCTGCCCGAGACGATGCCGCGCGTTGTCTCGGTTGGCCGTCTCGACATCAATACCGAAGGTCTGCTGCTGCTGACGAACGACGGCGAGTTGGCGCGGCTTTTGGAACTCCCCGCCACCGGCTGGACGCGTCGCTACCGCGTGCGCGCCTGGGGCAAGGTCACGCAAGGCGATCTCGACAAACTCAAAGACGGGATCGAGGTCGAAGGCGTGCGCTACGGACCTATCGAGGCCTCGCTCGACAAGGTACAGGGCTCGAACGTATGGCTGACGGTTGGCCTCAAGGAAGGCAAGAACCGCGAAGTGAAGCGCGTGCTTGCAGCGCTTGATCTCACCGTCAATCGTCTCATCCGTTTGTCGTTCGGTCCCTTTCAGGTGGGCGACCTGGCCGAAGGCGAAGTGGCGCAGGTGCCCAATCGTGTGCTGATGGATCAGCTTGGCGAACAGGCCTCGCATTTCGACAGCAAGGGCGGCAAAGACGATGAAGGCCGTCCCATCAGGCCCAATCAGGCCGCGAAGCCGAAAATTGCTGAAACGCCTATCCGCTCCGCCAGCTCAAAAAAACCGCGCAGCCATAGCGCCGGAACAGCGACAAGCCATTTCGGCGCAAAGAAAGACAACGTGGCAAAGTTGCAGGCGCGACAGGATCAGGGCGCGAAAACAGCGGGACGCGGACGCCATCCCGACAAGGCAGAGCGCGTAGAGCGGGCAGCGGCAAAACAGGAACGCCCCGCAAAGATTGATAAGCCATTCAAGACCAACAAAGCGCAGGAGCGTTTCACGCCGAAAATGAGCGTGAAACCGACGACACAGAAATCACGCGCCGATGTAGCAAAGGGGCGTAAAGGCCCTGCCGCCACCGGCAGCAAAAAGCCGAGATGAGTTTTTTCAAATGAGAATTGTCGGTGGAGCCCATAAGGGCCGCATCATTGTGGCCCCTGAAGGCGACGCGATCCGCCCCACAGGCGACCGCGTGCGCGAGAGCCTGTTCAACATTCTCGCGCATCATGATTTTTCCGATGAACTGGGCGCGGATTTCGATCTCGACGGTGCGCGTGTGCTTGATCTTTTTGCTGGCACCGGCGCGCTCGGCCTCGAAGCGATTTCGCGCGGCGCGTCATTTGCGCTCTTCGTCGATGACAGTATCGAAGCGCGCGGCGCGATCCGTGAGAACATGGAAAACCTGAAACTCACGGGCCATGCAAAACTGTACAAGCGTGACGCGACCAATCTCGGCCCGCGCCCCGGCAGCGTCGGTCCGAAATTCTCGCTCGTGTTTCTTGATCCGCCTTATCGCAAAGCGCTTGCCGAACTGGCGCTTGCTTCTGTTGTTGCGGGCGACTGGGTTGAGCCTCATGCGCTCTTCGTTGTGGAAGAGCACGCAGAGGCAGGCTTTGTTGCACCACAGGGCTTTGTCGAATTTGACCGGCGGAAATACGGTCTCAGCGAGATTGTGTTTCTGAAGCAGAGTGGCGACGCCCGATGACAACCATTCCGTTGATTTCCGGCTTCCGTTACGTGGCCGAAAGATATGATGCCGTGCTGTGCGATGTCTGGGGCGTGTTGCACAATGGCAAACAAGCCTATGCCGGTGTCGCAGAAGCGCTTGTCAAATATCGCGCGCAAGGCGGCACGGTGTTGCTTTTATCCAATGCGCCACGCCCGTCAACGCAACTGCCAGCCATGCTCGATAATCTCGGTATTTCGGGCACAGCCTATGACGGCATTCTCACATCGGGCGATGCGACCAAGACTTTCATCACCACCCACGCACTCGGCACGAAATGCTACGCGATCGGGCCCGGACGCGATAACAATCTCTTTGATGACACGGGCGTCGCGCAGGTGGGGGCGGAGGACGCAGAATTTATCGTCTGCACCGGACCGTTCGACGACGAAGTGGAAGGACCGGAAGATTACCGCGAGCCTTTCGCGCCGCTTGTCGCGCGCGGGCTTCCTTTCGTCTGCGCCAATCCCGATCTCGTCGTCGAGCGCGGTCCTCGCCACATCTGTTGCGCCGGATCGCTCGCAAAGCTCTACGAAGACCTCGGCGGCAAAGTGACCTACTTCGGCAAGCCCCACGGACCGATCTATGACATCGCCCGGGCGCGGCTCGCCGCCATCAAAGGTGCGACCGTGGCCGACGCCCACATCCTCGCCATCGGCGACGGCATCGGCACGGACATCAAAGGCGCTGCCGGCGCAGGGATCGACGCACTCTTCATCACGGGCGGCATCGCGGCGGCAGATTGCGGAACTGACGCCGAAACACCCGACGCCATGCTCGTTTCACAATTCTGTGGCAAGGCAGGGCTTGCGCCTGTCGCAGCAGCGGCGCGGCTGGTTTGGTGAACCTATCTTCATCTCTTGTGATTTGTTGCGCTGCCGCGATAAAGTGCGGCGCGGCTTCCTCCCTTAAAGTTCACGGACAAACATGACTGATTTCAGCGGCTATTGCATCGAAGACCTGAGCGTCGGCATGGAATCGTCCTTCGCCAAGGTGATTTCAGACGCCGACATCACGGGCTTTGCCCATGTATCGGGCGACACGAACCCGATGCATCTCGACGATGATTATGCGAGCAAAACCCGCTTCGGCGGTCGCATCGCCCACGGCATGTTGAGCGCGAGCCTCATCTCCGCCGTCATCGGCACGCAACTGCCCGGACCCGGCGCGATCTATATGTCGCAATCGCTGCGCTTCCGCGCACCCGTAAAGCCCGGCGATAAAGTGTCTGCCCGCGTTGTCGTTTCCGCGATTGACGACAAACGCCGCCGCGTGACGCTCGCCTGCGAATGTCATGTCGACGATACGCTCGTCATCGACGGCGAAGCCCTGGTTATGGTCCCCTCCAAGGCCGATAAAGCCTGATGCATATTCTCCGCCATCACTCGCCGGTGCCACGGACGCTGCAAGGCGGTGTCTTTGCGCTTGGCAATTTTGACGGCGTGCACAAAGGCCATCAGATCGTCATCGGTGAAGCAGCAAAGGTTGCGCACGCACTTGGCGTGCCACTCGGTGTGCTCGTGTTCGAACCGCATCCGAAGCAGTTTTTCTTTCCCGATGAACCCTTTTTCCGCCTGACGCCCTTTCGCGCCAAGGCGCGGCTGCTGGCGTCACTCGGCGTCGAGATATTGGCGGCGCTGCCTTTCGACGCCGCCATGGCGAAACGACAGGCACCTGAATTCGTGCTCGATGTGCTGGTGAACGGACTTCGCGTGAGCCATGTCGTTGCCGGATATGATTTCCGCTTCGGCAAGGCGCGGGCGGGCGACGCGTCGATGCTCGCTTATATGGGCAGCGAAGAAGGATACGGCACGACCATCGTTGAGGAGGTCGCCCATGACGGCGAGGCCTATTCCTCAACGCGCATCCGTGAACGCCTGGCGCTGGGCGATCCGCGCGGCGCGGCAGATCTGCTCGGTCACTGGTGGACCGTTGAAACGCATGTATTGTCCGGCGATCGGCGCGGCCGCACCATCGGTTTTCCGACAGCCAATCTCGCGCTCGAAGATCATGTGCAGCCGGCACTCGGCGTTTATGCCGTGCGCGTCGAGATCGAAGAGGGTCCGCACAAGGGCTTCTATGACGGTGTCGCCAATTTCGGCAAGCGTCCGACATTCGACAAAAAAGACGTCATCCTCGAAGTGCATCTTTTTGATTTTTCCGGTGACATTTACGGCCATCACATTGCGGTCTCCTTCATCGACTATTTGCGCGCGGAAAAGAAATTCAGCGGGCTTGATGAATTGAAAGCGCAGATCGCATTGGACAGCGACAAGGCGCGGGCTTTGCTTGCGGCCACACCGCACACATGATCGGTGTTTCCAACGATCCGGTCGCCTTCATCCGCGCCAACACGGTCCTCCACGAGCCGCCGCTGATCCCCGAAGTGAAGCTCCATCTTGCGTCCGAAATCGTACCCATCTGGCAGATGACGGAAGAGGAACTTGCCCAAAACGGCTTGCCGCCGCCCTTCTGGGCCTTCGCCTGGGCAGGTGGCCAAGCCCTGTCGCGCTATATTCTTGATCATCCCGACGTGGTGCGGGGCAAGCGCGTCCTCGATTTCGGCTCGGGCTCGGGCCTCATCGCCATTGCGGCCATGAAAGCGGGCGCAGCTTCGGTCCTCGCTGCCGACATCGACGCTTTCGCCGTCGCCTCGATCAGGCTCAACGCAGAAGTGAACGATGTTTCAGTTGTTGCAACAGGGGATAATCTTGTGGGTGTGCCCAATGGCGGCTGGGACATTATCCTCATCGGCGACATGTGCTACGAGCGCCCGCTCGCTGAAAGCATAGAAATCTGGGTTCGCGACTTGGTGGCGGAAGGCGCCACAGCCCTGATCGGCGATCCGGGCCGCACTTACCTCCCCAAGACCGGACTCGAGAAGCTCATCTCCTATGCCGTGAAGACGACACGGGAGCTTGAAGACACGGATGTGCGCAATACAAGTGTGTGGAAAATTGTCTGACATGATGAATTATAATTCATTTTTATCCGTGCTTTTTTGGAACCTGCTTTGCAAAAATGGCCTTTGCTTGTGCCGCCTCTCAGGCCACAAGATGCGAACCGAAATTCAGCCCTGCTAAAGAGGAAACCTGCCATGACCGATCATGTGCTTGTGAGCATCGAAGACGGTGTTCAGATCGTCACCATGAACCGCCCCGACAAGAAAAACGCGCTCACCGACGCGATGTACCGCGTACTGGCCGATGCGATCGAGGCGGCCGATACCGATCCGAAAATCCGCGTGACGCTTTTCACCGGCATGGGCGATGCGTTCACGGCGGGCAATGATCTCGGTGATTTCGCCAAAGCGGGTTCAACTCCGGTGAGCGAGCAACCAACCACCAAAGCCAATGTGACGCGCTTTCTTGAAAACCTCGCCGAAGCGAGGAAGCCGCTCATCGCCTCGGTGAATGGTCTGGCCGTCGGCGTCGGTGTGACAATGCTGCTTCATTGCGATCTCGTTTATGCGGGCACAAGCGCCACGTTCCAGATGCCTTTCGTCAATCTCGGTCTCGTGCCGGAAGCGGGCTCGACCTTCCTGCTCCAACGTCAGATCGGCATTCAGAAGGCGGCGGACCTTTTCCTCACCGGCAAGAAACTCACGGCTGAAAAAGCCGAAGCCATCGGTCTCATCGCCGACGTGTTCCCCGACAATGCCCTGCCCGTCGAAGCTCTGAAGCGCGCCAAGACGCTTGCCGCCAAAGCCCCCAATGCCGTGCGCGTCACGAAGGCCTTGCTCAAAGACAATGAACGCGAGCGTGTGGGGCAAGCGCGCGAAGCCGAAGGCCGTCATTTCGCGTCGCAGCTCCGCTCCGATGAAGTGAAAGAAGCAATCAGTGCTTTCTTTGAAAAACGCACAGCCGATTTTTCGAAATTTTCCTGACCGGCGCGCGGCAAAGCCCGGCACAAGGCCGCAATGACGGTGGTTGCTGAATAGGAAATCAGTAAGCCGCCGGCCGTGTTCCCGCCGACACGCGGTCCTGCCAGAAGCGCGGGCGGCCTGTCATGCCGAAGGTCATCGGGCGACGGGCAGATAAAGGATTGGCACCCGCATGAGGTTGCGGTGTGTCAATGCGCAAGGAACCCAGACGGCGTTCGGCCATCTGCAATTCGCCTTCACGGTCTTCCAGCATCAAAGGCAGACCGAGCACACGGCCCCATGAGCGCCAGCGCGCGGCAACGTCGGAACCGTCGAATGACACATGCAATGTGACCGTGCGGCGTTCATCACGACGATGGACAAGCTGAACGAGGACGACAGGTTCGCCGCCCTTGCGGTCACGCCACGCCACGCGCAGCGCCACGCCCTTGAAAGCCGACATCGGCTCGTCCCAGACGAAGGGTCCGAGAATGGGCGACGAATCCGTGACCTTCACCGCGTCCTTGTGGACAACGGCAAAGCGTATGAAACCGAACAGGCGATGCATGATCTCATTGGCCGGAATGGTAATGCGCTGCGGCAGGTGAAACGGATCTGCATCCACTTCTCCGCTGATCCAGCGCTTGCGCGGCAATTTCGTCTTTACGGTCGTACCCATCACGGTCCTCGAACTCAAAACTCATCTGGGCCGAGGCTAGGCATTTAAGGTTTGCATCAAATTAACGGAATTGGTCAAAAAGGGTTAATGCGGCCCATAATGGACCATGTGCCTGCGACAGATTTGGCAGACGCCGGGGTTTGCGGCATTGTCCGGTACGTTTTGCACCCCTGCCCGACCACATGAGGCCGATCTTGTCCTATTCCTCGATGCGCGATTTTCTCGACAAGCTCGAAGCCGAAGGTGAATTGGTGCGCGTGAAGGAGCCTGTCTCCTCGGTGCTCGAACTCACCGAAATCCAGACGCGGCTACTCGCCGAAAACGGCCCCGCCGTGATCTTTGAAAATGTGACGCGGGCCGACGGCACGCCCTCGCCCATGCCCGTTCTTGTCAATCTCTTCGGCACGGTCGAACGCGTCGCGCTCGGCGTCACGATGGGCGGCATCGAGCGACGCACAGCCCGCGACATGCGCGAAGTCGGCGAGATGCTCGCTTTCCTGCGCCAGCCCGAACCGCCGGGCGGTTTTCGCGAAGCCTTTTCCATGCTGCCTCTTCTGAAAACTGTGATGACGATGAAACCGAAAACGGTGTCGTCCTCCTCCGCGCCGGTCCACGAGGTCGTTCTCACCGGCGGCGACATTGATCTCAATGCGCTCCCCATTCAGACCTGCTGGCCGGACGAGCCTGCACCACTCATCACATGGCCGCTTGTCGTCACCAAAGGGCCTTCGACATCGCGCGAGGACGACTTCAATCTCGGCATCTACCGGATGCAGGTGCTGGGAAAAAACAAAACCATCATGCGCTGGCTCGCCCATCGCGGCGGTGCGCAGCACCATCAGCGCTGGAAGGGCGAGAAGCGCGAGCCGCTGCCCGTCGCCTGCGTCATCGGCGCGGACCCCGGAACCATTCTCGCCGCCGTCACGCCCGTGCCCGATACGCTCAGCGAATATCAGTTCGCTGGATTGTTGCGCGGCGAGAAGGTCGAGCTTGTCGATTGCAAAACCGTGCCTTTGAAAGTGCCCGCGCAAGCCGAGATCGTCATCGAGGGTCACGTCTCGCTCGACGACTATGCCGACGAAGGCCCTTACGGCGATCACACGGGCTATTACAATTCGGTCGAGAAATTTCCGGTCTTCACCGTGTCGGCGATCACGATGCGCAAGAAGCCTATCTATCTTTCGACCTTTACAGGCCGCCCGCCGGACGAGCCGTCCGTGCTTGGCGAGGCGCTCAACGAAGTTTTCATTCCACTGCTCCAGCAGCAATTCCCCGAGATCATCGACTTCTGGTTGCCGCCGGAAGGCTGTTCCTATCGCATCGCCGTGGTCTCGATGAAGAAGGCCTATCCCGGTCATGCCAAGCGCGTGATGATGGGCTGCTGGTCATTCCTGCGTCAGTTCATGTACACGAAATGGCTGATCGTGGTCGACGACGACATCAATGCGCGCGACTGGAAAGATGTGATGTGGGCGATCTCGACCCGCATGGACCCCGTGCGCGATGTGACGCTTGTAGAGAACACGCCCATCGACTATCTCGACTTCGCCTCACCTGAGTCAGGCCTTGGCGGCAAGATCGGTCTGGACGCGACGAACAAATGGGTTCCGGAAACCAAGCGCGAATGGGGCCGCGAAATCCGCATGGATCAGAACGTGGTCGAGGAAGTGACGAAGAAATGGGCGAGCCTCGGATTACCAGGCACGGGCAAACCGATCTGGAAATAACCTGCTCGTTTCAGGACTCTCTCCGCAACGGACCAATCACCACTCACCGTTAAGACACTGGTTATTCTGACAACCGAAAGTCACCGACGGGCGCGATGCTTTGGTCGGGGTATGTTGTGGTTGCGTCTTCTTGTGTGCGTTTGTGCGCCGGTCTCATGCTGGCGCTGATCATTGCGGCTTGTGCGCCTTTCGAACCGAAACGGACAGCGGTGTCTGATTTCAGGCCGCCTGTGCATGACGGTCCGATCATCATTATGCCTGCACCCGTTCAGCCTATTACCCCAGTGATCGCGGCCAAACCGGTCTTCATGCTGACCGGCCAGCAGGTCATGCCGCCGATGGGCTTTGTAGGATTTTGTTTACGTGTCCGCAGCGAATGCACGGGCGGCACGGACGAGCCATTACCTTTTGCACTGACGCCGAAACGCCGCGCCGAGCTTGTTGGCGTCAACGCTGCCGTCAATGCCTTGCCCGAAGTGAGTGACAAGACGCTCTATAGGCTCGACGAAATCTGGACTTACGCGCGCGACAGGGGCGGCGATTGCGAAGATCTGGCGCTTGAAAAACGCCGCCGCCTGATGGCGCTGGGCTGGCCTGCCGATGCGCTACTGATGGCGACTGGCAAGGATCAGCACGATGAAGGCCATGCGGTACTCATCGCCACCACCGCCGAAGGCGACTTTGTGCTCGACAACCGCGAGAGCAAAGTGCGCCTCTGGACGGAAGCGTCCTATCGCTGGCTCACGCGGCAATCACGCGAGCGGCCTTTCGTCTGGCTCAGTATCGACGAGCCGCATTTCTCGCTCCGTCCCATCGCGTTCTTTCCGCCGCTCAACAGCCCTGCGTCCTTCCTTGATCAGACGATCACGGTGTCTCTGACGACGGCGCCTTCCGTGTTGTCCGCGTCTTTAGAAGAGAGACAAGAACACCTGCCGCCAGAACTCCGAAAGTAACGGAGAGCGACAGCAGGGCCGGCACTTTGCCGACGAGTTCGGCATAGAAAATCTTGCCGCCGATAAAGACCAGCACCACGGCCAGCGCATATTTGAGGTAAGCGAAGCGGTGGATGACGGCGGCAAGCGCAAAGTAAAGCGCGCGAAGTCCGAGGATCGCAAAGATGTTGCTCGTATAAACAATGAACGGATCCTGCGTGATGGCAAAAACTGCGGGCACGCTGTCCACCGCAAAAACGAGGTCGGCACATTCTACAACGACGAGTGTGAGCAGAAGCGGCGTCGCAAAGAGCACCACCTTGCCGGTCTTCGGATCGGGAAGACGGACAAAGAACGAATGGCCATGCAGCTCGTTGGTCATACGGATATGACGCTGCAACCAGAGCACAAGCGGATGGCATTTGATGGACGTGTCATGGTCTTTGGCGCAAAGCATCTTGATGCCGGTGACGACAAGAAAACCACCGAAGATATAAAGCACCCAATGGAACTGCGCGATCAGCGCAGCGCCGAGACCGATCATGGTGCCGCGCATGACGATGACGCCGACAATGCCCCAGAACAGAACGCGGTGCTGATATTCGCGCGGGATCGCGAAGGTCGTGAATATCAGCGAGATGATGAAGACATTGTCGAGGGAAAGACTTTCTTCAATCGCATAGCCGGTAAAAAACTCGATGCCTTTTTCCGCGCCGAGCACGGTCCAGACGCCCGCGCCGAAGAGGCACGCGACAGCAACATAAAAAGCCGAGAGGCGGATGCTTTCGCGCACGCCTATCTCATGGTCGCGCTTGTTCAGCACGCCCAGATCGAAGGCCAGAAGCACTGCGATGATCGTAAAGAAAGCCCCCCAAGCCCAAATCGGGGTGCCTGCGAATTCCATGATGTACCTTTTGCCTATGCACGCAGCGTCCGCGCAAATGCAACTTCAGGTCCGACATCACGATGGACGCCTCCACCGCCAGAGGGGCCCGGACCTCCTCCCATCCGTTCCACATGGCAAGGCAATCAGAAGGTTTCAACTGAAAATCGACATTAAAATCATGTTAATTGATAATTTTGCAGCCTTGGGCGACCATCCCAGAAATCGGCCCTGTCTGACGTGTCTTTGGCGGAAGCACATGCTAGTTTTTCGCAGCGCATCACGAATCACGCTTTTGCTGGTCCACCGGCGGACTTAAGGCCAAGCGCGACCACATCCGGAGGGTCCAATGCTGAGTTATTCGCTCGAAATCATCGGCGTCTATATCGGTCTCAATCTGCTCATCAATTTCTTTCTGGCCTATCGCGTGTCGGCAAACCGCGTGCGGTCAAATGTGCTGACAGGCACAGGCGAGGATCGCGGCCTCTATAATGCCAACCGCGCCCATGTCACCAACGCCGAATATACGCCGATTATCCTCATAGGCCTCATCGGCCTCCACCTTCTCTCCGGCTCCATCTATGTCATTCACGCCGTCGGCCTCTTGCTTACGGTCGGGCGCATCCTACATGCGATTGGCCTTTCGACGGCCGCCGAGAAATCCAGCCCGCCCCGCCTCATCGGCACATTGATGACTTGGCTTGCCCAGATCATCGCCGCCATCGGTTGCCTCTTTTACGCGCTCTACTAAGCGCGAGAGTTTGAGTTCCATGTCCAAAGTGAGCCCCGCCATGCCTGCGCCCGTGAGCGTCCTTGAAGACGCGGCGATGCTTGTCGAGCGCGCGTTGAAGGCGGGCGCTGATGCCGCCGAGGCGATTGTGCTGGAAGGGCAGTCGCTCGGCGTGTCGTGGCGGCTCGGAAAACTCGAAGATGTGGAGCGTTCCGAAGGCCGCGATGTCGGTCTGCGTGTTTTCATCGGCAAGCGCGCGGCAACGGTCTCGACAACTGATCTGTCCGAACGCTCACTGAAACCACTGATCGAGCGCGTCGTCGCCATGGCCAGGATCGCGCCGGAAGACCCCTATGCGGCGCTTGCCGAAAAAAGGTTACTGGCGCGCGATCTGCCCGATCTCGACATTGACGATGCGCTTCATGTGCCGACAGCCGAAGACCTCGCGGCATTGTCTGCTGAAGCCGAAGAGGCGGCGCTTGCCGTCAAAGGTGTGACAAATTCCGGCGGTGCAGGCGCAAGCTGGGGTCGGTCCGGTATTGCACTTGTCACATCGGAAGGGTTTTCCGGCTCCTATTCCGGCACGTCCTTTTCCGTCTCCTGCTCGGTGCTTGCCGGTGAAGGCACAGGCATGGAGCGCGACTATGATTATTCGAGCGCTCGTCATCATGGCGATCTTGATGCAGCAGCACCCATCGGCACGTCGGCAGGCGAACGTGCGGTGCGGCGTCTCAATCCGCGCAAGGTCAAATCGCAATCCGTACCGATCATCTATGACCCGCGCGTCTCATCCGGCCTTGTTGGCCATTTTGCCGGTGCGATTTCCGGTGCCGCCATCGCGCGCAAAACGAGCTTCCTGCAAGCCCTGATGGGCAAGCGCGTTTTTGCTGACGGTATTTCCATTGTCGACGACCCGCACCGCACGCGCGGCTTACGCTCCAAACCCTTTGACGGTGAAGGTGTGCGCAACCAGCGCTTTCAACTGATCGACAATGGTGTGCTGACGACATGGCTGCTCGACACCGCATCCGCCCGCCAGCTCGGCCTCACCACAACAGGCCATGCCGCGCGCGGCACCGGCGGGCCACCCTCGCCGTCTACAACGAATCTCTATATGGAAGCGGGCACACTTTCACCGGATGATCTCATCGGCGACATCAAAGACGGTCTCTACATCACCGAGATGATCGGCATGGGCGTCAACGGCGTCACGGGCGACTATAGCCGCGGCGCATCGGGATTCTGGATCGAGAACGGCAAGCTCTCTTATCCCGTAAGCGAGATCACGGTGGCCGGAAACCTCAAAGACATGTTCCTCCATCTCACGCCCGCCAATGATCTCAGATTCACACAAGGCACCAACGCTCCCACCATCCGCGTCGAGGGCATGACCATTGCAGGTACCTGAGCCTCTGTTCTCGCGCGACGAAGACCGCACGCTCCTCAATGAAGCTGTGCGCGAAGCGGGCCGGATCGCGCTCACCTATTATCAGACCAAACTCAAGACATGGATGAAAGACGGCGACAGCATCGTCACGGAAGCCGACATTGCCGTGAACGATCAGTTGCAGAAGGCACTCGCTGTGCCGCGTCCTGCTTATGGCTGGTTGTCGGAAGAAACCGAGGACGATGCGCAACGTCTCACGCGGTCCCGTGTCTGGGTGGTCGACCCCATCGACGGCACACGCGCTTTTGCCAAGGGCAAACCACATTTCACGATCTCGGTCGCCCTTGTCGAAAACGGGCGGCCCGTGCTCGCCGCCTTGCTCAATCCGGCCACGGACGAATTTTTCGAAGCCGAAACTGGCAAGGGCGCGACGCTCAACGGCAAGCCCATTCAGCCCGGCCACCGCAAGGAGATTGCCGGCGCGCGCATGGCCGCCTTCGCGCCGATGTTCAAGCATCCGGCCTGGTCCAAACCCTGGCCGGAGATGGACATTATCGACCGCAATTCCGTCGCCTACCGGATCGCGCTCGTCGCCTGCAATCAGGTTGATGCGACAATGGCGCTTAACAGCAAAAACGACTGGGATATTGCCGCCGCTGACCTCATTCTCACCGAAGCAGGCGGGCGCTTCACCGGCCATGACGGCAAGGCGTTTGTGTACAACCGTGAAATACCGCGCCATCGCAGCCTGATCGCCGCAGGCCCCGCGCTTTACGATGCGCTTTTCGAGCGCGTCGGCGACCTGAAATTGCCAGTTTAATCAATCCGCCAGGCGTTCTATTCCGTATAAAAATTGCTGTATCGTGATAGAGTTTCCGGATCGAATCTCTCATTGATGGAATCGGTTGGGCGATGACTAAACAGTTGCTTCATCTGGTGATCGGCGGCGAACTGAAAGACCTGAACGGAACGGAGTTCCGTAACACGGATGAAGTCGATGTGGTCGGTGTCTTCCCCGATTATGCCAGCGCTCACAATGCGTGGAAGTCGGCGGCGCTGCGTACCGTCGACAATGCCCAGACGCGCTATTTCATCGTGCATTTGCACCGGTTGATGGATCCTGAAAGCGAGCATGAGCATGATGATGCCCATGATCACGACCAATGAGCGGCAATGAGGCCGGTTCGACCCGTCCTCGTCCAACCCCACATTCAGGTCACGGCGGACCGGAAGCCCCCGGTGCGCTTATCTCCATTCTCATGCTGTTTGCGTTTCTTGCAGTGGTCTTCATCTGTGCGGCGGCAGGCGCCTATGTGACGTCTTCCAGTGTCGACACCTGGTATGCGGGCATCGTGAAGCCCGACCTCACGCCCGCGAACTGGGTGTTCCCGGTTGTGTGGAATCTCCTCTTCTTCCTGATGGGGCTTTCGGCTTGGCTCGTCTGGTGCGCGGCCGGCGGGCTCAACGAGGCGGGGCTCGCTCTGTCTCTCTTTGCCGGTCAGTTGATGCTCAATTTTACGTGGTCGGTTCTGTTCTTCGGGTTGCACAGGCCGGATCTTGCAACCTTCGAAATCATCGTTCTCGTCGCCGCCATCGTGCTCACCATCCGATGCTTTTGGGCTCTGAGCCGCCTTGCCGCTTTGCTCCTCGCACCCTATCTGGCCTGGTGCCTCTTTGCGACGTGGCTCACCGCCTCTGTCTGGAGTCTTAACGCTTAGGCAGCTATCTTGCCGCAAGGCAAAAAGATCAATGAGTACATATATTTACCATCAGCTTTGATGCGTTGGTGTGGTGGCGCGGGTTCCCCCCGCATGGTAAGGTCGCGCCCGCATGACACATTTAGAGGTTGCAGTTGACCGCCAAGCCCACCCCAAATAATCAGACTGCGAACGCACCCGAGTACCTCAAGACCTTTGATGTGCTAAAGCGGACGACGCGCGACTATCTGCTGCCCAACTGGAAACTCGTTCTGACCTCGCTGCTCGCCAGTGCTGTGGTCGCCGCGTCTACCGGCGTCCTGCCGCTTCTCATCAAATACCTCTTTGACGATGTGCTGACGAAGAAAAATCAGGACATGCTCGTTCTGGTGGCGCTCGGGGCCGTCGTTGCCAGCGCCCTGAAAGGCGTCGCCTCCTACAGCACGAATCTGACCAAGAACCTCATTGGTCAGATCATCATTTCGTCCATTCAGGGCCGCATGTTCTCGCGCATCATCAAGGCCGACATTGCATGGGTGTCTGGCACGCATTCAGGCCGCTTTCTTTCGAGTCTTTCCACGGACAGCGCGCGCGTTCGCGATGCCGTCACCATTTCGGTCATCGACTTCACCCAGAACCTCCTCACCGTCATCGCGCTGATAGGCACCATGTTCTACATGAACTGGAGACTCGCGCTCATCGCCACCTCGATCATTCCGATTGCCATCTACTACATGCGTAACCTCGGCAAGAAGACGCGCAAGGCCGGCCGCAAAAGCATGGAAGGCTCGGGCAATCTGTCAGCCCTGATTTCCGAGGCGCTGGGGGGTATCCGCGTCGTCAAGGCTTACGGTCAGGAAGACCACGAGATCAAACGCGTCAATCAGGCCGTCGCCAACGTACTGCATCACATGCGCAAGGGTTTCCGCGCCAAGGCTGCGGCAAGCCCGCTCACGGAATCCCTGTCTGGCATCGGCATAGGGGCGGTGATCTATTTCGGCGGTCTTTCCGTCATTCACGGCACACTCAACATCGGCGAGCTTTTCGCCTTCGTGTCTTCGCTGATGCTCGCCTACCAGCCGCTTAAGGCCGTCGCCAACACACAGACCATCATGCAGGAAGGTGTCGCCGCCGCAACGCGCGTTTTCCCGATTCTCGACATTGAGCCCGATATTATCGCCAGCGACGACGCCAAACCGCTCGCCGTCACTGACGGCGCGGTGCGCTTTGACCATGTCAGCTTTGCCTATGGCGACGGCACTCGTGCGCTCGACAATGTTTCGATCGACATTCCCCGAGGCCACACCGTCGCACTCGTCGGCCCGTCAGGCGGCGGTAAAAGCACGACGCTCAATCTCGTGCCGCGTTTCTATGATCCGACCGAAGGATCGATCTCCATCGACGGACAGGACATCCGCGAGGTGACGGTCGCGTCTCTGCGTCAGGCCAGTTCGCTGGTCACGCAAGACCCCTTCCTGTTCGACGACACGGTTCGCGCCAACATCGCTTATGGCCGCCCTGACGCCCGCGAAGATGACATCATCGCCGCCGCACGCAACGCCGCCGCGCATGATTTCATCATGGCGCTGCCCAAGGGCTATGACACGTCTGTGGGCGAGGCAGGCTTTCGTCTCTCCGGCGGTCAGCGCCAGCGCATCGCTATCGCCCGAGCCATGCTGAAAAATGCGCCGATCCTGTTGCTCGACGAAGCGACCTCCGCCCTCGACACAGCCTCCGAATTACAAGTGCAGAACGCGCTCGCCGCGCTGATGGAAGGCCGTACAACGCTTGTCATTGCGCATCGCCTTTCCACCATCATGCATGCCAACCGTATCTATGTGATCGAAGCGGGTCGCGTCACCGAGGAAGGCACGCACGAGGAACTCGTCGCGCTGGGCGGTCTCTATGCCGAATTGTCACGCACACAGTTTACAAGTGCTGAGGCCAATGACGATGCACAGCCTGCGGTCACGACCGCAGTGGCGGGAGAATAACGACCCCATGATCGGCAAGAGCATTGTACAGAGTGAGGCGTTCAAGACGGCAGTGGGCTTTACCGTCGCCATGACACTTAAGTTCATCCGCCTCACGAGCCGCTTTGAAGTGCACCGCATGGACATCGCACAACGCTTCTGGGCGAATGACGAACCGTTTATCGGCGCGACATGGCACGGGCAAAATCTGATCCTGCCGACCTTCTGGCACAACTGGCGCGAGATGCGCATTCTCGTCTCGCGCCACGGCGACGGCGAGATCGTGTCCAAGATCATGCATTATCTCGGCGTCGGCACCATTCGTGGTTCCGGCGTGCCCAAAGGCGAAGAGCGGCGCGAGAAGCACAGAAGCAAAGGCGGTGCGGGCGCATTGCGCGCGATGGTACGTGCACTTGGCGAAAATGTTTCCATCGGCCTCACAGCAGACCTGCCGCCCGGCCCCGCCCGCCGCGCAGGCGACGGCATCATCATGCTGGCGCGTCTGTCCGGTCGTCCTATCGTTCCGGTTGCTGCCACCACGCGCGCGCGCATCCAGCTCAACAACTGGGACCGCTTCACGATCAATCTGCCTTTCTCCAAAGGTGCACTCGTCTGGGGCGAACCGATCTATGTACCGCGAGATGCGGACGCTGTGACACTGGAAGCAGCCCGCCTCAGCGTCGAGCAGGCGCTGAACGCCGTCGCCGAAGAAGCTGAACGCATTGTCGGCCGCCGCCCCAAAACAGGCGGCGCAGGTGCAAGGGTGATCTGATGCAGACCGGCGCGAGACGCCATGCGCATGCGCGGCTGGGCCTCACCGCCTATCGCCTTGCCACGCGCGCCGTCGGACCGCTGGTGCCATATCTTCTCTCCCGGCGCCTTAAACGCGGCAAGGAAGACGCGCCGCGTCTCGATGAACGACAAGGAATCGCCGTGCGCCCGCGCCCCGCCGGTCCGCTCGTCTGGATCCATGCGGCCAGCGTCGGCGAAAGCCTCTCCGTGCTCACACTCATCGACCGCTTGCTTGCTGCGCGCGCCGACATTCATGTGCTCGTGACCACCGGTACGGTGACGTCGGCCCACCTCATGGCCGAGCGTCTGCCGCCGCGTGCCTTCCACCAATATGTGCCGCTTGATCATCCGCGCTATTGCCAGAAATTTCTTGCCCATTGGAAACCCGATCTCGGTGTCTGGGTCGAAAGCGAGTTCTGGCCGAACCTCATCACGACGAGCGACAAACAAGGTGTGCCGCTCGCGCTCATCAATGCCCGCATCACACAAAAAAGTTTTGAAGGCTGGCAGCGGTTCCCGAAAACGATCCACGATCTCGTCTCGCGGTTCTCGCTCGTCTTCGCACAGGATCAGGCGAGCGCCCGCCGCCTCGCGGCCCTCGGCGTTACGGACGTCACGACGCCGGGCAATCTCAAACATGACGCCGCGCCGCTCACTGCCAAATCCTCCGAAGTCAGTGCGATGCGCCACACCATCGGGCTGCGCCCGACATGGCTTGCAACCAACACGCATGAGGGCGAGGAAATGCTCGCCGCCGATGTGCATGAGGCGCTGTCGCGTCGCCATGGCGGGCTTCTTACCTTCATCGTGCCGCGCCATCCGGTCCGCGGGGCCGCCATCGCCAGAGACCTGCGCGCCCGTGGCATCAATGTCACCCAGCGCAGCAAAGGCGAACAGATCAACGCCTCGACGCAGATTTATCTTGCCGATACATTGGGCGAGCTTGGTCTCTTCTATCGCCTCACCGAAATTGTTTTCATCGGCGGCACGATGGGGACGCTTGGCGGACATAATCCGTTTGAACCGGCACGTCTGCGTTCCGCCCTCATCGCCGGTCCGAGCGATTACAATTTTGCCGAAGCCTTTGCCGGTTTTGCAGAGGTCAAAGCCCTGTCGCGGATCACCAATGCGAGCGAACTCGCGGCGACAGTCTCTTTGCTTCTCAATGAGGATCGCGAACGCAAACGCCGTGTCGATGCGGCTGAAAGCGTCGTCACCTCGTCGGGCCAGGCCACACAAGAGATTTGCGACGGATTGCTCACCTTGCTGGATCGACACTTTGCGCATGAGGCCCGCCATGCGTGAACCCGATTTCTGGAAATTGCGCCGCGACGGCAGCTTCTCTGTTTTCCCAAGCCTGCTCGCGCCGGTCGCCTATGTCTGGGGCGCTGCCGGTCGCATCAAACGCTATTACGCGAACCCTGAAACGGCTGCCGTGCCGATCATCTGCATCGGCAATCTCACCGCAGGCGGCACCGGTAAAACACCGCTGGCGTTGACACTCGCCGAGCGTCTCATTGCAGCGGGCGAAGCGGTGCATTTTCTCACGCGAGGCTATGGCGGCAGCGAACACGGACCTTTGCAGGTAAACCTTGAGCGCGACACCGCAAAGAATGTCGGTGACGAGCCTCTGCTCCTTGCCCGTCTCGCCCCCACATGGGTGTCGGTTGACCGCGCTGAGGGGGCGGCGGCGGCGGCGCGTGCCGGTGCCCGGGTCATCATCATGGATGACGGATTTCAGAATAACTCTCTCCGCAAGGATTTTTCCCTTCTCGTCGTCGATGCCTCGGCAGGTCTCGGCAATGGCCGGCTCATTCCCGCAGGGCCGATGCGCGAACGGCTTGACGATGCGCTGAAACGCACCAGCGCCGTCATGCTTGTCGGGCGCGGTCATGCGGCAGACCCGGTTGCCGCACGTGCCCGCAATCAGGCTTTGCCCGTCTTTCGCGCCATCCTTCGCGCGAAAAAAGCCCCCGACCTCGATAATAGAACCGTCTTTGCTTTTTCCGGCATCGGACGACCAGCCAAATTCATCACCACCCTACAGGAACTTCACGCCGTCATCGCGGGCGTTGAGGAATTTCCCGACCATCACATGTTCACCGAAAGCGATGCCCGGAAAATCCTGCTCAGAGCACGTGATCTGAACGCGATAATCGTGACGACGGAAAAAGATCATGTGCGCCTGCAAGCCGTGCCGGAGGGCAGCGCAAGAGCGCGGCTGCGCGACGGTGCCGTCTCCGTGCCGATCCGCGCGTTAATTGACGATCTGACAGGGCTTGAATCGCTGATCAGCGATGCAATTCTTCTCGCGCGCAAGCCCAAGCGGCGTTAGAGCATCCCATGCGCAAAAAGAACTGGAAATATAAACTCGAAGAACTCGTGCTGACGGGTCTCATTGCGCTGGTGCGCCTGCCGGGGCTTGATCGCGCCTCGTCGATCGGCGGTTTTCTCGGTCGCCATATCGGACCACATCTCGGCATCACGCGCCGCGCGCGGCGGCGCATCGCACGTGCCATGCCCGAACTTCCCGACACAGAGATCGACCACATCATCAAAGCCATGTGGGATAACCTCGGACGCGTCATTTTCGAATATGCCTATATCGACACCTTCCGAAAACCTGAAGAAGCCCATCGCATCGAGGTTGTCGGCCTCGAAGAACTCCGCGCGCACAAGGCATCGGGCAAAGGCGGGCTTTTGCTTTCCGGCCATTTCGGCAATTTCGAGCTTCTGCCCGTCGCCATGAACCGCGAAGGTTTCAAAGGCGGCGAGGTTTACCGGCCGGCCAACAATCCGTATGTGAACGAATGGATGCTCGACATGCGCGGTGGCAAAACAGGCTCTGTGCAAATGCCGAAGGGCCGCAAAGGCACGCGCGATCTTCTGACCATCCTGCGCGACAATGGTTTTGTCGCCATGCTGTTCGATCAGAAAATGAATGAGGGCATCGAAGTCACACTCTTCGGTATCACGTCCATGACAACGCCCGCGCCTGCGGGCCTTGCTATCCGCCTCGGCACGCGCATGTTTCCCGCCTGTATCGAGCGCTTGCAGGGAGCAAATTTCCGCGTGACGGTTTATCCTTCCATCGCCGCGACACCCGATGCGGAACCGATGGGCGAAACGGTACGCCTCACGCAAATGCTCAATGATTTTCTGGAAGCGCGGATCCGCGAGAAACCGGAAAACTGGTTCTGGCTCCACAATCGCTGGGCCGATAAAGACTAGCGGCGGCTACATCCCGCCGACCTTCATGCCGGGTTCCGCGCCCTTGGGCCCGACGCCGGATACGCGCAACGACGCGTCCACTTGCATGCCGCACCACGTCATGCCCCAGTGCAAATGCGCGCCCGTTGCCCGACCCGTCTTGCCGACCGCGCCCACGGGATCGCCCCGCCGCACGCGCTGGCCGACCGTCACGTCGATGCGCGACATATGGAGATATTGCGTCGTGACACCCTGTCCGTGATCAATGAAGACGAGACCGCCCTCATAAAACATATCCGGCTGCGCCAACCGCACGATGCCGTCTGCAGGCGCGACGATCTGCGCGCCCTGAGAGGCCGCCACATCGACGCCGAAATGCGGGTTCTTTTTCACGCCGTTGAAAATGCGCTGGCTGCCAAAAACACCGCTCACCGGACCCTTGGCAGGCCAGATGAAATCTTCGGCAAACCAGTTGGCATTCGTGTCGCAGACCCGTGCCGCGAGCTTCAGGTCTTTCTCGCGCTTGATGCGTTCCAGCACATCCGGCGGCGGCGTCACATATTTCTGTTCAACCCCGGTGATCGACTGCACGGCCCATAGGCGCGGCGCGACTGTCAGATTTTTTGTTTCCCGCTTGCCGTCCGGCGTCACAACCAGAAGCGTCGCCTTCGGCCCGTGATCGCGGGCGAATCCAAATGCAAAAAATCCTTTGGGCGACACCATGAGCAGCTTGCCATCCAGTACGACCTTTGCCTCGGGGTCCGTTTGCCCGACGACGAGCGCACCCTGTTCGATATAGCCTTTGAGAATAACAGCCGCCTGCGCAGGCATTGCCAGCAGCGTCAGGCCCAATGCAAGTACAAGCAGCCTCATCAGACAATGCGCTTGTATTGATGACGCTTCAGCGAGGCTTCAGGCGATGCATAAGCCTCTTGCAAATCGACATTCCAATAGCGCAGATCGTCGAGATCAATATTCACGCCCGTGACCGCGCATTTGACGTAAGCGCCGGGCTTCACAACATGAAACTCGCCATCGCCATAGACGATTTCCGCTTCACCACCGCTGTTCATTTTGTCAATTCTGTTCATGGCATGAGTTTAGCGGGTTAGCGCACTGGCTTCAATGCAGCTAAAGCAAACTCCCCTGCCCGCCCCCGCTCTGCTTCGTTTTCTTTTTCGGTGACTCGACTGGCGTGCCGCCACCGGCAACGACAACGCCCAGCCGGTCATCTCCCGCAAACTCGACCGACAGCGCCTCGCCTGCCTTGCGCCCGGCGCTCCCGCGCAGCGGCTTGCCGTCCGGCCCGCGCACCACCGCATAACCGCGCTCCAGCACACCCTGATAGGAATAGGACTGCAACAGCTTACCCATCCCGTCGAGCCTGCGTGCGAGGTCCGACAAATGCCGCCGCTCGGCACTCATGCTGCGCTCGGTCAAGCCGGTGAGCCGCTTCTTCCCGTCCGCAATGCGAAAGCGAATAAGCTGCGTCGAGAGTTTCCCTTCAACTTTCGACAGCCGTGCCCGCTTCACCTCCGTGGCGCGTTTCAAGGCAAGCCCCAGCCGCTCGCCGATATGATCAAACCTCTGCCTCGGCAACGCGATCAAATCCGTGAGACGCGGCAGCGCCCGCACAAGCCCGCGCAAATCATTCTTCCGTGTCTCAAGCAATCGCGTCTGCGCCCGCAGCATCCGTCGCGTCAGGTCCATCACTGAAGCGATCATGTCGGCCCGCACCGGCACGGCCATTTCTGCCGCCGCGGTCGGCGTCGGCGCACGCCGGTCCGACACATAGTCGATCAGCGTCGTGTCCGTCTCGTGGCCCACCGCCGAGATCAGCGGAATATCGGATGCCGCCACCGCCCTCACGACCACTTCCTCGTTGAATGCCCAAAGATCCTCGATCGAGCCGCCGCCCCGCGCCACGATGATCAGATCGGGACGCGGAATTTTTCCGCCCACTGCAAACGCATTGAACCCCGCAATGGCGTTCGCCACCTCGCCCGCCGCCGTGTCACCCTGCACGCGCACAGGCCAGACCAGAACATGACGCGGAAAACGATCCGACAGCCGATGAAGAATGTCGCGGATGACCGCGCCCGTGGGGCTGGTGATGACGCCGATCACATCCGGCAGATGCGGGATCGGTTTCTTGCGCTCCGCCGCAAAGAGCCCCTCGGCGGCAAGCGTCTTCTTGCGCTCCTCCAAGAGTGCCATCAGTGCGCCGATGCCTGCGGGCTCAAGCTGTTCGATCACGATCTGATATTTGGAACTGCCCGGAAATGTCGTGAGCTTGCCGGTGGCGATCACCTCCAGCCCCTCGGCGGGCTTGAAGCGCAATTTCCCGTAAACGCCCTTCCAGATCACGGCCTCCAGCCGCGCCTTGTCATCCTTCAGCGCAAAATAGCTGTGGCCGGATGTGTGCACACCGCGAAAGCCTGTGATCTCGCCCCGAACCCGCACATGGCCATAAGTCTCCTCGACCGTCCGTTTCAGCGAAAAAGACAACTCGCTGACGGAGAATTCATGTGCATTACCGGCCGGACCGGCAAATGGCGCAGCTTCGCGGCTTTCAAGGGAATCAGACATTCATCGGGACCGGACATGAGCGTATCGGCGGGCTTGCCTCACGCGTTGTGCATGTTACAAGTTTTTGCCTCATAACAAAAAGCAGGCTCAAACTCTGCCCCGCGAAAGGGACTTTCGGACGACATGAACGTACTCGTCATCGGCTCAGGTGGCCGCGAACACGCCCTGTGCTGGAAGATCGCGGCAAGCCCGCTGGTCTCCAAGCTCTATTGCGCACCTGGCAATGGCGGTATTTCGCAGATCGCCGAATGTGTGCCGCTGAAAGTGCTGGATTTCGACGCCATCGTCGCTTTCTGCCGCAGCCACCAGATCGGCTTCGTCATGGTCGGCCCCGAAGATCCGCTGGTCGCAGGCCTCGTCGACCGCCTCGACAAAGAGGGCATCAAATCCTTCGGTCCCACAGCCATGGCCGCCCGGCTCGAAGGCTCCAAGGGCTACACCAAAGACCTCTGCGCCGAATTCAACATTCCGACTGCCGCTTATGGCCGATTCGCGGATGCCGCCGCCGCCAAAATCTTCATCGCCGCCAAGGGCGCACCGATTGTGGTCAAGGCCGACGGACTTGCAGCGGGCAAAGGCGTCATCATCGCGATGACGCCGGACGAGGCGACCGCCGCCGTTGATGAAATCTTTTCCGGCAAGTTCGGCGCGGCGGGCGCCGAAGTCGTTGTCGAGGAGTTCCTCGAAGGCGAAGAAGCGAGTTTCTTCGCGCTCTGCGACGGCACATCCGCGCTCGCGCTTGCCACCGCGCAAGACCACAAGCGCGTCTTCGACCATGATCGCGGACCCAATACCGGCGGCATGGGTGCATATTCGCCCGCAGCCGTGCTCACACCCGCCCTCGTCGCCCGCGTGATGGCCGAGATCATCGAGCCCACCGTCGCCGCCATGAAGTCGCGCGGCACCCCCTTCAAAGGTGTGCTCTTTGCCGGCTTGATGCTGACGAAAACCGGCCCGCAGCTCATCGAATATAATGCCCGCTTCGGCGATCCCGAGACGCAGGTACTGATGACGCGCATGAAATCCGACATTATGCCCGCGCTCATCGCCGCGCATGACGGTACGCTCGCCACCCAAAAGATCGAATGGAAAGACGACGCCGCACTGACCGTCGTGATGGCTGCCAACGGCTATCCGGGCACTTACCAGAAAGACACCGAGATCGACGGCATTGATGCGGCCAACGCACTCCCCCATGTCGAGGTCTTCCACGCGGGCACCAAACGCGATGACGAAGGGCGCATCCTCGCCATCGGCGGACGCGTGCTCAACGTGACGGCGACGGGCGCGACAGTCGGTGCGGCGCAAGCACAAGCTTACAAGGCCGTCGCGCTGATCGACTGGCCGGAAGGCTTCTGCCGATCAGATATTGGCTGGCGTGCCGTCGCGCGTGAAAAACGTTCGATGTAATCAAAAATAAAACGAAGCGGGGAAATAGACATGGCGAGTGACAACGCGGCGGCACCAAGCCGTCAGGACCAATTTTCCGGCACCAAGGAAGTCGCCGAAAGCCACCGCTTCGATGAAGCGCGGCTCGACGCCTATATGCGCGTGCATATCGACGGCTATGAAGGCCCTCTCACTGTGCAGCAATTCAAGGGCGGACAATCCAATCCGACCTATCAGCTCGTCACGCCCAAACAGAAATATGTGCTGCGCCGTAAGCCGCCGGGAAAGCTGCTGCCGTCCGCCCATGCCGTTGACCGCGAATATAAAGTCATCACCGCGCTGCATAATGTCGGCTTCGCTGCGCCGCGCACCTTCTGCCTTTGCGAAGATGACAGCGTCATCGGCACGGCGTTCTACATCATGGACATGGTGCAGGGCCGCGTTCTCTGGGAGCCTCTGCTCCCCAATCAGGACCCCGCCACGCGCACAAAAATTTACCAGTCGCTCAACGCCACCATGGCGCATCTGCACACGATTGATTACGTGAAAGCGGGTCTATCTGACTTCGGCAAACCGGGCAATTATTTCGCGCGTCAGGTCTCGCGCTGGACAAAACAATATGTCGCGTCGGAAACGCAGACCATCAGCGAGATGAATGCGCTCATGGAATGGTTGCCTGACAACATTCCGGCAGACGACACGGTGAGCGTCGTCCATGGTGACTACCGCCTCGACAACACGGTGCTGCATCCCACCGAGCCTCGCGTCATCGCCGTGCTCGACTGGGAGCTTTCAACGCTCGGCCATCCGCTCGGCGATTTCACCTATAGCTGTATGCAATGGGTAATGCCGGGTCAGGGCACAGGCGGCGGCACGGGCTCGATTGCGACTGCCGATTTGAAGTCGCTCGGCATTCCGACACTCGACGAATATATCGCCATGTATTGCAAATCGACAAACCGCTCCGGCATCGACAATCTCGATTTCTACTTCGCCTATAATTTCTTCCGCCTCGCAGGCATCCTGCAAGGTATTGCAGGGCGCGTGCGTGACGGCACGGCGTCGAGCGAACATGCCAGAACCATGTCGGAAAATGTTCGTCCGCTCGCTGAAGAAGCATGGAAATATGCGTTGCGTGCAGGCGCCGGTTCCTGACAAGACTATATTGAAAACAAGAACCCTAAAGAAACGGGACATTTAAGAATGAGTTGGTTGCGTCACGGATTTGAGATCAACACCGATAAATCGAAACTCGACAAAGAGTCGATCCTGCGCATGTTGCGCGCGACCTATTGGGCGAGCGAAGTGCCTCCCGCCGATCTCTGGGAGAGCATTCTCAATTCGCGCGCTTACGGCATGTTCTCGCCCGACGGTGAACAGACAGGCTTTGCCCGCGTCGTCACCGATGGCACCCGCTTCTGCTGGTTTTCCGACGTCTATGTCCTGCCCGTCCATCGCGGTCGCGGCCTTGGCAAATGGCTCATCGAAACCGTGATTACCGATCCGGCGCTGGCCAAGGTGAGCCGTTTTCTCCTCAGCACAAATGATGCCCATGATCTGTATAAGGAACATGGCTTCAAAACCATCGAAGGCGAAGAAGCCTCAAAGATGATGATGCTGATGCGTTAGTGCTTTCACTCATTGACCGGTCCGACAAGGGCGAAAGATCGGTGGCCGATTGCGCACCGGTTTTGAATCACGCTTCACTATGCACTCTTGCCGCGCGCCTCGATCGGCCAGATCGCGACCAGCGTGTCGCCGCGCACCACGTGATAGGCGTCATAAAGGTTCACGGTCGGGTCGCAATGCGGCGTGATCGCGGTGAGCGATGTGCCCAATGGCAGCTTGCCGCCTTTGGGCAGAATGATGCCGCCCTGCTCGTCACCGAAGAAAAAATACTTTGCTCCCTCGGACGCGCCGGAGAGAAGCACCGGCGGCTCCGCATCGGTCGAGAACGCCTTGAAACCCGCATCCGTTGTGACAAGACCTGCCGTGTTGTTCGACACCACACTCATCTGTACAAAGAGCGATGTTTCAAAAGGTGCCGCACCACCGTTCGGCGCTTTTACGTCATTGTATTGTTTGTCCATGAAGACATAAGAGCCGCCCTGCAATTCGGTCAGGACATGCGCTTCGGGGTCAATATCGAAACTTCCCGTGCCGCCGCCTGAAATAATATCGGTCGGCAGGTCAGCCGCCTTGAGCGCATCGCGTGTTTTGCCGAGCAGTTTCATCGCGACGAGCGACGCCTCGCGTCGTTCGCCGAACTCTTCGATATGCATGACGTGACCGGCATAGCATTGCAGGCCGCGCAGAACGAGATTGTCGTCAGCATGGATTTGTTTTGCCAATGCCAGAACAGGTTCGCCGGGCGCGATGCCCGTGCGGTGCAGTCCTGGATCGAGATCGACGAGAACCTTGAGCGGCTTGCCTGATGCTTTCGCCGCAGCGCCGAGTGCGCTCGCATTCTCCGGATTGTCGACGGTGAGCATCAGATCGGAAATCCTTGCGTTCAGCATCATGGCCCGCGCAATGCCTTGGCGCGTCACAACGGGCGACGTGATGATGATGCTTTCAACACCGCCCTCCCCCATCGTTTCGGCTTCACCCAGCTTGGCGCAGCACTGTCCCACAGCGCCCGCCGCGATCTGCCGCTTCGCGATCTCGACGCATTTATGCGTCTTCGCATGGGGGCGGAGGTTCAGCCCGTTGCGGCGGACATGATCCGCCATCTTCGCGATGTTGCGTTCAAAGGCATCAAGGTCGAGGACAAGGGCGGGCGTTGCGAGTTTTGCGCGGCTGCCTGCAATACCCACAAGAGCTTCATTGACGAACCGACCTGTCATAACGCGCATCCCCTATCGAACAACAATGGCGGTCATCCTAGTCACCGCGCCCGAATGCGCAACGGACCCCAAACTCTCCACCTGCCTTGTAGGCAGGTGCGACTATGGAAATATCCTTAACCATTGAAACTGAATCCTAATTTCGCTCCGGCCAATATAATTTACCAATGATTATTTTGATTGTTTTCCCCTCCCCGTCCTTGACACATCGGGGAGGGAAGCTTATCTGTGCCTCGGCTGTTAGCACTCTTTCAGTGTGAGTGCCAAGTCGCTTAATCCAAACGTTTCCCGCTCAAAGCGGTTCCCGAAACAGGAGACCTTAAGATGAAATTTCGTCCTCTGCATGACCGCGTTGTTGTGCGCCGCCTCGACGAAGAAACAAAGACGGCCGGCGGGATCATCATTCCCGAAACGGCGCAGGAAAAACCCTCGCAGGGTGAAATCGTCGCTGTCGGTGCCGGTGCCCGTGGCGAAGACGGCAAGATCGTCGCGCTCGACGTTAAAATCGGCGACAGGGTGATCTTCGGCAAATGGTCCGGCACGGAAGTCAAAATCGACGGCCAGGATCTGCTGATTATGAAAGAATCCGACATCATGGGCGTTGTCGAAGGCGCCAAGAAGTCGAAAGCCGCTGCTGAATAAAGCTTGGGACATTCACCCGAATGTCGCGGGCTTTTTTGTTGCCCGCTCCCCCAGAGTTTTACGCACACGATATAACTAAGGAACGAAACACATGGCTAAAGAAGTCAAATTTGGTCGCTCCGCGCGCGAACGTATGCTGCGCGGCGTCGACATTCTCGCTGATGCCGTCAAAGTGACGCTCGGCCCGAAAGGTCGCAACGTTGTCATCGACAAGTCCTTCGGCGCACCGCGCATCACGAAAGACGGTGTGACGGTGGCCAAGGAAATCGAACTTGAAGACAAGTTCGAGAACATGGGTGCCCAGATGGTCAAGGAAGTTGCTTCCAAGACCAATGACACCGCCGGTGACGGCACGACAACGGCGACTGTGCTCACACAGGCAATCGTGCGCGAAGGTGCCAAGGCTGTGGCCGCCGGCCTCAACCCGATGGACCTGAAGCGCGGCATCGACCTCGCGGTGACGGTTGCGCGCGAAGATATTACCAAGCGCTCCAAGAAGGTGAAGTCGAACGACGAAATCGCGCAGGTCGGCACGATCTCGGCAAACGGCGAATCTGAAATCGGCAAGATGATTGCCGAAGCCATGGCCCGCGTCGGCAATGAAGGCGTGATCACGGTTGAGGAAGCAAAGTCGCTGGACAGCGAACTCGAAGTCGTCGAAGGCATGCAGTTCGACCGCGGCTATCTCTCGCCCTATTTCATCACCAATGCCGACAAGATGGTGACGGAACTCGACGAGCCGCTCATCCTTCTCCATGAAAAAAAGCTGACGAACCTACAACCCCTGCTTCCGATCCTCGAAGCGGTTGTGCAGTCCTCGCGTCCGCTGCTCATCATCGCCGAAGACATCGAGGGCGAAGCGCTCGCCACCCTCGTCGTCAACAAGCTGCGTGGTGGCCTCAAGGTTGCTGCCGTGAAGGCACCCGGCTTCGGTGACCGTCGCAAGGCCATGCTCGAAGACATCGCCATCCTCACGGGCGGTCAGGTGATCTCCGAAGAACTCGGCATCAAACTCGAAAACGTGACACCGGACATGCTCGGCAAAGCCAAGCGCGTGCGCATCACGAAAGAAGACACGACCATCATTGATGGCTCGGGCAAGAAAAAAGACATCGAGTCGCGCGTTGGCCAGATCAAACGCCAGATCGAAGAAACAACGTCTGACTACGACAAGGAAAAGCTGCAGGAACGTCTGGCCAAGCTCGCCGGTGGCGTTGCGGTCATCAAAGTCGGCGGTGCGACGGAAGTTGAAGTCAAGGAACGCAAGGATCGCGTTGACGACGCTCTGAACGCCACACGCGCCGCGGTCGAAGAAGGCATCGTCCCTGGTGGTGGCACAGCTCTCCTCATGGCGACAAAGGCCGTGGCGAAGCTCACCTCCGACAATCCGGACATTCAGGCCGGTATCAACATCGTCCGCAAGGCTCTCGAAGCGCCGATCCGTCAGATCGTCGAAAACGCAGGCGTTGAAGGCTCGATCGTTGTGCAGAAGGTTCTGGAATCGAAAGTTGCCAATTACGGATTCGATGCCCAGAAAGAAGAATATGTGGACCTCGTTGCCGCTGGCATTATCGACCCGACAAAGGTCGTTCGCACAGCGCTTCAGGACGCAGCCTCGGTTGCCGGTCTCCTGATCACCACCGAAGCCATGATCGCCGATGCTCCCAAGAAGGACAACGGCGGCGGCATGGGCGGCGGTATGCCCGGCGGCATGGGCGGTATGGGTGGCATGGGCGACATGGGCTTCTAAGCCCATAAAGTTGCCCATCACTAAAAAGTGCTCGAACCGGCTACGCCGGTTCGAGGTGGCGACATGGGCTTCTAAGCCCATAAAGTTGCCCATCACTAAAAAGTGCTCGAACCGGCTACGCCGGTTCGAGGTGGCGACATGGGCTTCTAAGCTACTCGCGCTCTACTGTGAGAAATCTGAAACGGCCGGTGGAAACACCGGCCGTTCTTGTTTCGAGAAACACTGCGCTCTAATGTGATATTTGACCAAATGACCTGCCCGTGAAGTTTTCCATCCGGAATTAAGGTCCTGCTATATCGATGTGGGAGGGACGCGGTGTCCGAGATTTGTCAAAACAGGCAACCATGCTGGAACAATTTGGCCCTGACATATGGACGGCCCACGGCCCCGATGTAATTGCCTATGCGGGTTTTCATTATCCGACGCTGATGGCCGTTATCCGCCTTGAAGGTGGCGGTCTCTTCATCTGGTCGCCGACCGAACTCACGGATGCACTCCGCGCCGATATCGAGGCGCTCGGCCCCGTCGCCCATATCGTCGCCCCGAACAACCTCCATCATCTCGCCGTACCCGACTGGCAACGCGCTTACCCGCAAGCAAAGCTCCATGCCGCACCGCTCCTGCGCGACAAACGCAAAGACATCCGTTTTGACAGCGAACTCGGCAACACGCCGGACGCCACATGGGAAGGTGAGATTGATCAGGTTGTGGTGAAGGGCAATGCCATCACAACCGAAGTCGTGTTCTTTCACGTGAAAAGCGGCACGGTGCTTTTCACTGACCTCATCCAGCATTTTCCCAAAACATGGTTCTCAGGCTGGCGCGCGATCGTGGCCAGGCTCGATCTGATGACGCAAGCAGAGCCCGCCGTCCCGCGTAAATTCCGCGGCGCCTTCACCAACAAAAAACTGGCCCGCGTCTCGCTTGCTAAAATTCTCGTCTGGCCCGCTGACAAAGTGCTGATGGCGCACGGCGCACCCGTCACGTCAGACGGTGCCGCATTTCTGAAACGCGCATGGAAGTGGCTCAGGATTTAGCGCAGCAATAGCATCACACCCTGCGCCAGCAAAATCGCACCAATCGCCAGCGTCAACCGCTGCGACCATTTGCGGAAATTCGTGTCCGTCATGCGGTCGAGAATCTTTTTGCCCACCGTTGTGCCGAGCATCGACAGCGGAATGACAACGGCGAAAATCCACCACGGCAAAATGGCCGGATCGTAATGCGCGGACGTGTCCCCCGTCACCGCGCCCACAATCACGCCGAAATAAGCGAGCTTCAATATATGGCTCAATGTCTGTGTCACGGCTTTGGTGGCCACCACCTGATGTCGGGTCAGCGCCGTGCGCACGAAAAAGACATCGAGCAACGCGCCCGCGACGCCCGCTGTGAGGTTCAGGAGCGTCACAGCGAAACCGCAAACTTCAGCAGCTCCCCGCTTCGTCACATCAAGCGCCCATGCTTGCGGCAGCGCGGCGGCGATAAACGGCACGATGCCAAGAAGGAGATACATCGTCACCTTGCTCGGCACAAAGGCAATGGCCGACAGAATCGCCAGCGCAATCAACGAGCCAACGAGATAACGTCCAAAGATTTTCCAATCAATATCAGCGCCATTGAGATAGGCGCGATAGCCGTTGGCAACCGCCTGTGTCGCGCCATGCATGATCATGGCGGCGCTCACCGGCAACACGAAAGCGAGGTAGCCCATCAGGATCATGCCGCCCGACATGCCGAAAACGCCGGAAATAGCAGACGTGACAAACGCAACGAGTGCGATGGACGCCCCGATCAGGAAACTCATGTCGGATCAGCCTTCTTCGTCGCCACGATGAAAGGACGCGGCGACAAGCTCCAGAATGGGAGGATTGGAAGATAGGAAAGGAGACGTAAGATTTTACTTCCTCAACCGCTTGCGCAACCGCGTCATCAGCGCATTCTCCGCATTGAAAATATATTCCGAAGTTCTGACCGTCACTGTATCGACACCCGCTTCACGAAGCCTCGTCGCAACTGCCTGCAAATGTTCACGCGGGCAAAGCAGAGACAAAGCGCCGTCGCCTCCCGACACACCCGTGCAGGAAAATTGCGCGCTCAGTTCCTTGGTGAGCTTCGCCTGATTGACCTTGCCATGTGCGATCACAACCACCTGCGCTTCGGCTGAAAGCTTCGCGTCGATCCGGTCAAGCATCACGCCCGCCGCTTTCAGCGCCGCAGCGCTCCAGTCAGCCGTGAGGCTCGCGACGAGGTTCGCCTGACTTTTCAGCATCACGCCGTCGTCGAGGATTTTGAGGTTGTTGGCCGCCAGCGTCGAACCCGTTGTCGTGATATCGACAATCGCTTCCGCCGTACCCGCCGCCGGAGCCCCTTCGGTCGCGCCCGCGCTTTCGACGATGCGGTAATCCGCAATGCCGTGATCAGCGAAGAAGCGCCGCGTGAGGTTCAGATACTTCGTGGCGATGCGCAGGCGACGCCCGTGACGGCGATGAAAGGCGAGCGCCACATCATCAAGATCGGCCATTGTCTCAACGTCAATCCAGCTCTGCGGCACAGCGACAATCACATCGGCAAAGCCAAAGCCCAGCGGCAGCACGAGTTCGACCACGCGGTCAGCGTCAGCAAGGTTCTCGCGGATCAGGTCTTCACCCGTCACACCGAAATGGATGGAGCCGTCTTCCAGCCGCGCGACAATTTCCGACGCTGACAGAAAGGCGACCGCCACATTGTCGAGGCCAGACAGGCGGCCGACATATTCGCGTCCGCCCGGTGCCTGTTTCACTTTGAGGCCCGCATTGGCAAAGAATGCGTTGGCATTTTCCTGCAAGCGCCCCTTGGACGGAATGCCGATGATCAGCGCGTCTGATTGTTTCCTTCTCATTTGGCGGCCCTCCCTTTCGGGGCGGCAATCGCAGCGTTCAGACGCTCCAGCGTGATGGCGCAGCCGACAGCGGGCACGCGTGACTTCGCGCCGAGACTTTGCAACAGCCCGTCATAGCGTCCGCCACCGGCCACCGCGCTCGCGCCTGCGCTCAACTCGAAAACAAAGCCCGTGTAGTATTCGAGCGTGCGACCAAAGCCCGTCTCGAATGTCGCGCGTGCGAGATCCACGCCTTTTTTGTCGATCAGATCAAAGCGGCGCTCAAGGCTCGCAATCGGCGCGTCGAGTTTCAACCCCGCGCTTTTCACCAGATCGCGAATGCACTTGGCGGCATCTTTCGGTTTCAGCGACAGGTGCAGAAACGTGTCGATGAGTTTTGCTGTCTCTTTGGAGAGAGGCGCAGCGCTCTCGTCGGCCGCGCGTTCCAAAAAGCGTTCGGCGATTTCCGCAACGCTGCGTCCGCCGACGGGCGCGATTCTGGCAAGGTCCAGCACGTCTTCGATGACGGTGAGCGCGTTCTTTTCATCCAGCGCACCAAGCGCCGCGATGAGGCCGACGCGTTCGTCGGCGCGCGTCCCCGCGCCTTTGGTCGAAAGCCGTGCCAGCAATTCCTTGAAATAATCAGGCCGCCAGAAGTGACGCTTCAGCCTTGTGCGCCAGCCTGAAGGAATATCGAGTGCATCGACCAGCGCATCAAACAGCGCCAAGTCGCCGAGCTTGATGTCGAATGACGAAAGCCCGCCCGCACGCAACGCTTCGACGGCAAGCACCAGCATTTCGGCGTCTGCATCTTCGCTATCTTTACCGCCGAAAAATTCAGCTCCGGTCTGCACGAATTCGTTAGCCGCCTCGCCCGCTTCATAGCGGAAGACCGTGCCCGAATAACAGAACCGCGCGGAGCCTTTTGCAGCATCGCTGTCGAGATAGAGACGGCAGGTCGGGATCGTGAGATCGGGCCGCAGGCAAAGCTCTTGGCCGCCCGGATCGTTGAAAACGAAGAGGCGGCGGCGGATGTCTTCGCCGGAGCGGTCCAGAAACACATCCGCAGGCTGAAGAAGCGGCGGCTCGACATTCACAAAGCCCGCGCCTTCAAACACAGAGCGCATCGCATTCGGGCGTTGGGCGTCTGTTTTGACGACTTGGCGTGTTGGCGTTTTCACAGGTGCCATTTTGATCGACCTTTGATGGGCGCGCGCTTCGGGGTGAACCGTCGCGCTCTTATTAGCATGATTTGGCGGAAATTTGGGAGATGTAGCTTTGGGTCAGCTTCGATGGAGCAGACCATGACGCATCAAGATCGCTTTAACCGCCTCAACCATTTCAGCCCGTGGCACAGTGATCTGCGCCGCCTGGCTCTCGCGCCATTCCGCATTGTCGGTGATCTCGCGCGAGACTTCCGTGCCGAGGATGAGATCCTTCAGCGTCACCTGCCCTGCGGCGCGTTCGTCCTCGCCTTCGATGACGGCGACCGGCGCACCGCGACGGTCGGCATATTTCATCTGGGCCCGCATTCCGGACCCACCGAGATACATCTCAGCCCGCATTCCGGCCGCACGCAGTTCCCGCGTCATCGCCTGATAGTCGGCCATGTTGGCGGGGTCCAGCGTCAGCACCACGACCACATCGGACTGCGTGTCATCATTCGCGCCGGGCAGCATGGCAAGTGCGGCCTGCAAGCGGCTGACGCCCACCGAAAAGCCGGTCGCGGGCACCTTGATGCCTTTAAAGCGTTCGATCAGCCCGTCATAGCGCCCGCCGGAACCGACCGAGCCGAAACGCACCGCATTGCCTTTTTCGTCCTGAGCTTCGATCAGCAGTTCGGCTTCAAAGACAGGGCCGGTATAATAGCCAAGACCGCGAACGATCCATGAATTGAACTCGATGCGATCCGTGCCATATCCCGCAGCGGTGAACAGCGCGTCCATCTCTGCCAGTTCGTCAATGCCTTCATTACCGATGGAACTTGCGCCCACGACTTTGCGCCAGCCTTCAAGCACGCAAGCACGCGATGCGCCCTCTTGCGCAAGGCCGCTTTCCACATAGTCGAGAACGACCGCGATTTGTTCAGACTTCAGCCCTGCGCCTTTCGTGAAGTCGCCGCTTTCATCCTTGCGTCCGTCGCCAAGCAGAAGCTCGACGCCGCGACGGCCGAGCTTGTCGAACTTGTCGATGGAGCGCAGCACCGTCATGTGTGTGCGATCATCCGCATCCGCCGAAATGCCGATGGTCTCCAGCAGCCCGTCGAGCACCTTGCGGTTGTTGACGCGGATACGATAGAGCCCGCGCGTGATGCCCAGCGCTTCGAGCACATCTGCGCCCATCATGCACATCTCGGCATCCGCCGCGACAACAGGCGCACCTACAATGTCGGCATCAAACTGCGTAAACTGACGGAAACGTCCGGGTCCGGGTTTTTCATTGCGCCAGACAGGGCCTGCCTGATAGCGGCGGAAGGGCTTGGGTAGTCCGTCATAATTCTCGGCGACATAGCGGGCGAGCGGCGCGGTCAGATCGTAGCGCAGCGACAGCCATTGCTCGTCATCATCCTGAAACGAGAAGACACCCTCGTTCGGACGGTCCTCGTCGGGCAGAAACTTGCCCAGCGCATCGGCATATTCAAAAGCCGATGTTTCCAGCGGATCAAAGCCATAGGCTTCATAAACGGCCCGGATTTGGCCAAGCATCTTCGCTTCCGCGCGCACCTGAGGTGCGGCAACGTCTCGCAAACCCTTGGGCACGCGTGCCTTGGGGCGGAAGGTCTTTGCCTGTTTGGCCATGAAATAAGCTCTGAATAGTTCGGGCGCATACCTAGCCGATAGAACCCCGCGTCACAAGACCTGCGCGGGGCCTCTGGAATTTGCTCCGGAACCACCCTGTTTTTTGTTCTTAAGCGACAGCTAAGTACCAGAAATTAAAAGGGATTCGGTCGAATCATTAAATCAGGAATGTACATTCTGGAAGGTCGCACCCGTCCGGATCGCCCGTTTGACGTGTAAACAAGATGTGAAAGCAAAAAATTTTTCCACCTCTTTCACAAAACCATAATTTTCCCCAAGTCCTTGAAAATATTGATTTTTCCAAACTGCTGCGAATCCCGCTTATGGTGTCTTATTGCCGCCCCCTCTACCACATGCTGCGCTCGTTAATGAACTGTTTACCAAGGGGGCGGATCGTGAATGCAAGATCAGGTGGCAGAGCGCAGGGCGGGCAGCCCCGTCTGTCTCGGTGGGTAGGGGCAGGAAGTGAACGCGATGACCGGCAATGCCCAGGATTTCATGGGACGATCAGGGACTCCGAACGCAGATACAGCAAAGGCGCTGGCTCTCAAAGCCCTGAGCGTTCAAGTCGTCAGTGAAAACAAATATCTGCGTCAGGACCTTCTGTCTGCTGCGGAGAGCGGCGTGGTCGGCCCTTTCGACTTCCAGTTCTGTTCGCGCAGCGAAGGGATCGCGCCGCTGCTCGCGCCCGGTCTTGATGCGGTGATTATTGACATTGGTGCGGGCACACCGACGGACCTCGCCTTCCTGCGCCGTGTCAGTGCGCTCGGACCCGATGCACCGGTGATCGCGCTGGCCTCGTCCGACGATCCGCAGTTGCAGCTTCTCGCCATGGCGGCGGGCGCTGAAGACTGCATCACCTATGAAGCCGATGCGCCGCGGGCGCTGATGCTGTCGCTGCGCCGTGCCATTGCGCGGCATCAGCTGCGTGACACGGAAAATGTCACGCCCGCGCCACAGGCCGTTGAGCCGCATAAAGTGACGCTCGTGCAGGAATCATCCGACGCTATCGTCATTCTCGACAATCGCGGCCATGTCCGCTTTGCCAATGCCGCTGCCGCCGATATTTTCGGACGCGAACCTGAATCGATGATCGGCAAACCTTTCGGCCTGCCCTCCGACATCGGCGAGCATGAAGTGGCCGTCATGCGTCCCGACGGCGACAACCGCTTTGCCGAAATGCGCGTCATCGAAACGCGCTGGGGCGGTATGCCGGCCCGCATTGCGGCGCTCAATGACATCACAGTCCGGCACATGCTCGAACAGACAATGCAGGAAGTGACCGCAAAAAGCCGCGACACAGAAAAGCGCAGCCAGAGCTTCTTCTCCAACGTCAACCATGACCTGCGCACGCCGCTGACGCATATCATCGGCTTTGCCGAGCTGATGAAGAACGAACAATTCGGCCCCATAGGGCAGGAGCGTTATCGCGATTATGCCAACGACATTCACTCAAGCGGTATGCTTCTCCTCGACATGATTGAAGATCTGCTTGGCATTGCCGAGGCGGATTCTGAAAACATCAACCTCACCGACGAGATCTGCAATCTTGGCCAGCTCGTCGAAATTGCAGCCACCAGCCAGCGCGGATCGGCGCATCACAATGGCATCAAAGTCGAAGTGGATTGCCCCGCGCGCATTCCGGGCCTGCGCGGTGACGCGCGCCGTCTGCGCCAGGGCCTGTTCCGTCTTCTTGCCGAGGCCATCCATTGCGCTCATCGCGGCGCAACGCTGAAACTGGTTGTACGCGAAGCGCATGACAGCATTACAATTTCAATTTCGGAAGAAATGCCCGACACGGACAAGTTGCTCGGCCAGACGCGCCTGCCCTATCTCGCCGACGATCCGTTTGTCAGCACGGAAAACAGCGGCATCGTCCGCAGCGAAAGTCTTGCGCTTTCCCTCACACGCAAAGTGATGGAGATGCATGGCGGCACCATGCATATCAACCAGAGTGCGCAAGAGCCCGTCACCATCTCGCTGACCTTTCCGGCCGAGCGGCTGATCCGCTGAACGCTCCGCACTGACAATACGTCACATAGGTATTTACCCCTACTGGCAGATTGACGCGTCGGTGCAATTTGCGTCTTTTCAGATTTCCTTTTCGGGCAAAATGGGCCTTACTGTCGGTATCACTTCGGAGGTGCCACCATGCCCGCGCCCGACGCTGAAATTCTTGCGCGACTACAGTTTGCGTTCACCGTCTCGTTTCACATTCTCTTTCCGACACTCACCATCGGCCTTGCCGCCTTTTTGTTTTTTGTCGAAGCGGCATGGCTCAGAACGAAAGACGATGCCTATCTGCGGCTCTATCATTTCTGGGTCCGCCTCTTTGCGTTGACCTTCGGCATGGGTGTCGTGTCGGGTCTCGTGCTCTCCTATCAGTTCGGCACCAACTGGTCTGAATTCTCGCGCATCTCCGGCCCCGTTCTCGGGCCGCTGATCGGCTTTGAAGTCCTCACCGCCTTTTTCATGGAAGCCGGTTTTCTCGGCGTCATGCTGTTCGGCTGGAACAAAGTGGGGCCGCGGCTGCATTTCCTCGCGACCTTCCTCGTTGCTTTCGGCACGACGCTGTCGTCGTTCTGGATTCTCTCCGCCAATAGCTGGATGCAGACGCCGCAAGGCGCGCATATTGATCCGGTGCTTGGCTCCTATGTGCCGGACGACTGGTTCGCGATCATTTTCAATCCCTCCTTCCCCTATCGACTCGCCCATATGCTCACCGCCTCCTTCCTCACCACGGCGATTTTCATTGCCGGTGTGGCGGCCTATTACGCGTTGAGTGGCAAGCACAAAGTCCTTGCAGGCAAAAGCCAGTCCATCGCGCTCTGGGCCATTCTCGTGCTCGCGCCCTTGCAGATTTTCATCGGCGACCAACACGGGCTCAATGTGCTCGAACATCAGCCGGTCAAGGTCGCGGCGATGGAAGCCAACTGGGACCGTCAGGCCGGAGCCCCGCTTATTCTCTTCGCGTTGCCGGATTCAAAACTCGAAAAAAATCATTTCGAAATCAGCATACCCAAGGGCGCAAGCCTCATCCTCACGCATGATCCCGACGGCGTCGTTCCGGGGCTCAAAGACGTGGCACGCGAAGACCGCCCGCCCGTCGGTGTCGTCTTCTGGTCCTTCCGCGTCATGGTAGGGCTCGGTGTGCTCTTCCTCCTGATCGGCGTCTGGGGGGCCTATGCGCGCTACACAGGCACATTGCAAACGAGCCTCTGGTTCAACCGTCTCTGCCTTGTCGCAACGCCCACCGGTTTTGTCGCCACGCTTGCCGGCTGGTTCGTCGCTGAAGTGGGTCGTCAGCCCTATACGATATACGGTGTGTTGCGCACGGCAGACAGCGCGTCTCCGGTTATCAACGGCACGATGATCGCGACCACGCTCACCGTCTTCCTCGTCGTCTATGGCGGTCTGTTCGGGGCGTACCTCTATTATCTCGTGAAACTCATCCGCGTCGGTCCCGCGCTGCCCGCCCCCGAAAATGAAGACGATACACCGGAGGCCATTCGCGGCGCGCGGCCCGGCCTCGTCGTACCGGCAGAATAGAGGAGCACGAAAATGGACCTCGCCTTAATCGCCGCCGGTGTCATCGCCGCAGGCATTCTCATCTACGTCGTGCTTGACGGTTTCGATCTCGGCGTCGGCATCCTCTTTCCCTTCGCGCCCGATGACAAAGCGCGTGACGTAATGATGAACTCTGTCGCGCCTGTCTGGGACGGCAACGAGACATGGCTTATTCTTGGCGGCGGCGGGCTTCTCGTCTTCTTTCCGGTCGCCTATTCAACCGCGCTGCCTGCCTTTTATCTTCCCGTGATGGGGCTTCTCTTCGCGCTCATCTTCCGTGGTGTCGCGTTCGAGTTCCGCCACAGCGCCCATACGAGCAAATATCTGTGGGACCGTGCTTTCTTCGGCGGTTCGCTTGTCGCCACGTTTGCGCAGGGCGTGCTCGCGGGTGCGCTCATTCAGGGGGTTACCATTGTCGACCACCGCTTTGCCGGCGGCATGTTTGACTGGCTCTCCCCCTTCTCGATCCTCACAGGGCTCGGCCTCGTCGCAGGCTACGGACTTCTCGGTGCCACTTGGATCGTGATGAAGGGCGAAGGCGAGACGCAAGCCTGGGCCCGTCGTGCAGCGCTCGTCCTCGGCGGTGCCTTGCTTGTCGCCATGGTCGCCGTCAGCGTGATGACGCCGCTTCTCCAGCCTGCGATTGCCGGGCGCTGGTTCGGCGGCATCAATGCGCTCCTCCTCGCGCCGATCCCCGCCATGACGGCGCTCAATGCGGCGCTGCTTTACTATGGCATTCTGAGCAACGGCGAGCGCCTGCCTTTTTTCTCCGCCATCGGACTATTCGTCTGGGGCTATATCGGTCTGGGCGTCAGCATGTATCCGAACATCGTGCCGCCGTCACTGTCCATCTGGGAGGCCGCCGCGCCGCGCTCCAGTATGGTGTTTGCGCTTATCGGCGTCGCTATCACCCTGCCGATGGTCTTGGGCTACACGTGGTATGCCTATAGTGTCTTTAAAGGAAAGGCGAGCGAACATGGCGGCTATGCCAAACACTGAGGGTGAGAAATCCCTGCCGCGCCGTCTTGCATGGTTCTTCGGCATCTGGGCGGCAAGCGCGCTCGCCGTCGCGCTTGTGTCCTACACACTCAAGGCGATCTTCTCGCTCTAACTTTGAAGCACACCAAAAGGCGAAACGCCGCGCACATGATCCTCGATGCGCAGGCGTTGCTTCAACGGCGGAAAGGCGCGCTGCGAGCAATCAAGCCTTTCGCACAAACGGCAGTTGACGCCGATGGGTGTCGCGCCGCGCTCGTCATCGAGATCAAATCCCTGGCTATAGATGATCTTTTTTGCGTGGCTGATTTCGCAGCCAAGCCCCACCGCATATTGATCGCCCGGCACGCCGATGCCAGAGCCGCCACGGCTTACAGTGCGCGCGATGGAAAAATACCGCGTGCCGTCTTCCATCTGGATGACCTGCGTATAGATATTGCCGGGCACGCGGAAAGCGTCATGCACATTCCAGCGTGGACAGGTCCCGCCGAAACGCGCGAAGTGAAAACCGGCGGCTGAAAAGCGCTTCGACACATTGCCCGCATTGTCGACGCGGATCAGAAAAAACGGAATGCCGCGCGCGCCGGGCCGCTGCAAGGTCGTGATGCGGTGACAGACCTGCTCGAAGCTCGTGCCGAAGCGTCGGCCCAGCAAGCGCATGTCATAGCGCGTCTCTTCTGCTGTGCGCAGGAACGCCGCATAAGGCATCAGCAGCGCGGCGGCGAAATAATTGGCAAGCGCCACACGGCACAGTGTCAGCGCCTCGTCGCCCTGTAGTTCGGACCCCTCGACAATGTCTTCAATCGCGCGCGACTGTTCGAAATAGCCGAGCTGATAGGCAAGTTGAAACGAGCGCCCCGGCTGGTCGAGAAGCTCCGACAGAAAAATCGTCTGGCGATGGCGGTCATAGCGGCGCAACTCTCCCGACATGAGGTCGGCAGGCACCACGCGCGTCGTCACGCCATGCGCCGTGCGGAGATAGTTGCGCAAGCTCACATAAGGTTCGTCCGCGCCAAGCTGCGCATTGCGGTAAAGCTCCTCCGCCGTCTCGTCCAGTGCGGGAAAATGATTGTTCCGGCTGTTGATGAAATCGCGCACCTCTTCCAGAGGCGCTGAAAGCGTCTGCCCGCCGTCAAGCAAATCGCGGTCGGCGAGCCTCTCGGCCAGCAGCGATGTGTTCACCACTGCCTGCTGATAGGCGCGGTAAAGCGTGGCAATCGCCTCCGCGCTGGTCGGGCTGGCTGCGGCAACCTCCTGAATGTCCTGTGCGGTGAGGCCGGAATCGCGGAACAGCGGGTCGGCAAAGACCTCTCGCAAGCCCGTCATGGCCCGCGCCTCGTCGTCGCCGCCAAGGCTGCGCAACTCGATGTCATAGACTTCCGCGAGCTTCAGAAGGATTTGCGCCGACATGGGGCGCTGGTTGCGCTCGATCAGGTTGAGATAACTCGCTGATATGCCAAGGTCCGCCGCCATGCGGACCTGCGTTAGGCCGCGCTCGCGCCTTAACCGTCTAACGCGCGGACCGGCAAAGACTTTTTTCTCTGCTGCCATGTTCGAAACTCGCTCCGATGGGTCGCTTTCCGGCATCATAATTTACAAATTTTACACACACAACAAAATTGACAGCGAGTTTTGTGAACTTCTTTACTTTAACAATTTCAATAGTTTAGGTTTGTTTTGGACATTTGCTTGTTGTGGATGTATGACCTCGCCGAGATCAGACCCTCGGAGAGTGCATATGACGACGACCACCACCTCGGGCATCGAGCTTCGCGGCGCCGTGAAGCCCGGTTTCGAACGTATCCTGACGGCTGATGCGATTGCCTTTGTCGGCGAGCTTGAGCGCAAGTTCGGCGCCCGTCGCCGCGAACTTCTCGATGCGCGCATGGAACGCCAGAAGCGTTTTGATGCCGGCGAGCTTCCCGACTTTCTCCCCTCGACAAAATCCGTGCGTGAAGGCGACTGGAAAGTCGCGCCCATTCCGTCTGACCTGATGGACCGCCGCGTCGAAATCACCGGCCCCGTCGACAATCGCAAGATGGTCATCAACGCGCTCAATTCCGGCGCGCAGTCCTATATGACGGACTTCGAAGATGCCGCCTCGCCGACATGGGACAACATGATCAACGGCCAGCTCAATCTCATGGATTACTGGGACGGCAAGATCGGCTTCACCGATGAAGCGAACGGCAAGACTTACAACGTCGCCGACAAACATGCGGTGCTGAACGTCCGCCCGCGCGGCTGGCATCTGGAAGAGGCGCATCTGGAAGTTGACGGGCGCCCCATGTCCGGCTCGCTCTTCGATTTCGGTCTCTACTTTTTCCACAACGCCAAGAAGCTCAAAGCCCACAAGACCGGCCCGTATTTTTATCTGCCCAAGATGGAAAGCCATCTCGAAGCCCGCCTCTGGAACGATGTCTTCGTCTTCGCACAGAAAGCATTGGGTATTGCGAACGGCACGATCAAGGCGACCGTCCTCATCGAGACGCTGCCCGCCGCTTTCGAAATGCACGAAATCCTGTTCGAGTTGAAAGACCATATCGTCGGTCTCAACTGCGGCCGTTGGGATTACATCTTCAGCTACATCAAGCGCCTGGGCAAAAACCCGAATTACCTGCTGCCCGACCGCGCTTCGGTTGTCATGGGCAGCGCCTTCCTCAATGCCTATTCACTACTCCTCGTGAAGACCTGCCACGAGCGCGGCGCTTTCGCGATGGGCGGCATGGCAGCCCAGATCCCCGTAAAGGGCGATGAAGCCGCAAACCTTGCCGCCTTCAACAAAGTCCGCGCCGACAAGGATCGTGAATCGACCAATGGCCATGACGGCACATGGGTCGCGCATCCAGATCTCGTGCCCGTGGCGATGGAAATTTTCGGCAAGCTCGCAGGTCCGAACCAGTTGTCGCGTCAGCGTCAGGACGTGGTGATGGGCCAGAAGGAATTGTTGGAGCCTCACAAGGGCGAACGCACCGAACACGGTATGCGCGAATGCGTGCGCGTCGGCGTTCAATATATCGAAGCATGGATCGGTGGCCGTGGTGCCGTGCCACTCTACAATCTCATGGAAGATGCCGCGACCGCCGAAATCAGCCGCACACAGATCTGGCAGTGGCTCTATCACGGCGCCGCTTTGAACGACGGCCGCAAGGTTACCAAAGATTTGTTCCAGTCCGTTCTCGACGACGAAATGACGACGCTCCGCGCCACGCTTGGCGAAACGCGCTGGACGTCGGGCCATTTCGACGAAGCGATCCGTCTCTTCGCCGATATGGCAACTGCTGATGAATGCGAAGAGTTCCTGACCCTTCCCGCCTACAAACTTCTGATTTCCCACGACGCTTGAATTTCAAGACCCCGTTTCACACTCCATCCGACCCGACCCCGTTGATTTAAGGATCAAACCCATGGCAAAGACCTTTTACGATCTCATCCCCAGCGCGCCCAAGGGCCGCTACGACAACGTGAAGCGCAACTATTCCGTTGCCGACGTTGAAAAGCTCCGCGGCTCTTTCCCGATCGAGCACACACTCGCCACACGCGGCGCGAACAAGCTCTGGGACATGCTGAACTCCGGCGACTACGTGCATTCGCTGGGCGCCATGTCCGGCAACCAGGCCATGCAGATGGCGCGTGCCGGCCTGAAGGCCATCTACCTCTCCGGCTGGCAGGTTGCCGCCGACGCCAACACCGCTGGCGCCATGTATCCCGACCAGTCGCTCTACCCTGCGAATGCCGGTCCGGAACTTGCCAAGCGCATCAATCGTGCCCTGAAGCGCGCCGACGAAATCGAACATTCCGAAGGCGGCGCCAAGCGCGACTGGTTCCTCCCCATCGTTGCCGACGCGGAAGCCGGTTTCGGCGGCCCGCTCAACTGCTTCGAAATTATGAAGGCCTATATCGAAGCCGGTGCGTCTGGCGTTCACTACGAAGACCAGCTCGCTTCCGAAAAGAAGTGCGGCCACTTGGGCGGCAAGGTTCTGATCCCGACACGCGCACATGAGCGCAACCTCAACGCCGCGCGCCTCGGCGCCGACGTCATGGGCACACCGACGCTGATCATGGCGCGTACAGACGCCGAATCCGCAAACCTCATCACCTCCGACATCGACGAACGCGATCACGAGTTCATCGACTTCGACAAGGGCCGCACGGTTGAAGGCTTCTACCGTCTGAAGCCCGGCACAGGCGTTGACCATTGCATCAAACGCGGCATGGCCTTTGCTCCCTATGCTGACCTTCTGTGGTGGGAAACATCGGTTCCGAATCTCGACGACGCCAAGCGTTTTGCTGAAGCCGTCCGTAAAGAGCACCCGAACCAGCTCCTCGCCTATAATTGCTCGCCCTCGTTCAACTGGGAAGCCAAGCTCGACAAGGCAACCATCGCGAAGTTCCAGAAGGAAATCGCGGCGATGGGCTACAAGTACCAGTTCGTCACGCTCGCTGGCTTCCACCAGCTCAACCACGGCATGTTCGAACTCGCGTCGGGCTACCGTGACCGTGGTATGGCCGCTTACTCGGAACTCCAGCAGGCCGAATTCGCCTCCGAAGCCAAAGGCTACACAGCGACCCGCCACCAGCGCGAAGTCGGCACCGGCTATTTCGACCTCGTGTCGATCGCAGCCGCCGGTGGCGAAAGCTCCACAACGGCGCTGGGCGATTCAACCGAAGCCCAGCAGTTCAAATCCGCCGCTCACTAAGAGTGTCGCTTTGATTGAAACACGAAGCCCGCGAGAGGAAACTCTCGCGGGCTTTTTTGATATGGCGATTGGGTGAGGATTATTTTTGTGGAAAATATTTGTGAAAAATAGAAAGTAATCCTCATCCCGAGGAGAGCCACTTGGCTCGTCTCGAAGGATAAGAGGCCCATATCCCCGCCTGAGAATTACTTTTCGTGCACCCGCCCGAAGGCTCGACGAACCGACCTACGATCTCGACATGGAAACGCTCGATCTCTTGCAAGAATTGTTGAGTGTTTCGAGCCTCGACCGGACCCAAAAAATTCTTATTCCCTCTCTTTTCCTTCACTACACTTCTCCAACACATCCTCGCAAACGAGCCCCCTCCATGACCTCATTCGCCACCACCGATCTCTCCGATGGTCACTCCGATGATCTCCAGCATTGCGCACCGGTCTTCCGTGATTATGGCGGCGTCACCGCATTCCACGGTCCCGTCACCACACTCAAACTCTTTGAAGACAATGTGATGGTGCGCTCAGCCGTCGAGACAAAAGGCAATGGCCGTGTTCTTGTTATCGATGGCGGCAGCTCGATGAATTGCGCACTCTTCGGTGGCAATCTCGCCAAACTTGCCGCCGATAATGGTTGGGCCGGTGTCGTCGTCTATGGGTGCATCCGCGACACGTCGGAGCTTGCCGCCGCGAATGTCGGTGTGAAGGCGCTTGCCGCGCATCCCAAACGCAGTGCGCGTCTGGGTGTCGGCGAGAAGGATGTTCCCGTCCGCTTTACAGGCGTCACGATAAGCCCGAACGATTGGCTCTATGCCGATGCCGATGGCATCATCATCGCCAAGACGAAATTGATCTGACCACGTCGGAGACAAAATCTGACGTTGAGATTCAAAGGCTTTGCACGAAAGACTTTGAAGCCGGCGTCACAAAAACACGTCGATGAGCGTCCACAGACATAAGACCGTGATACCGGCTGACGCGAAGATCGCCGACCAGTAGATCAACTCAAATCCGACACTGGGTCGAACATCGCCATGCGGCGCGTGATCAACCAGTTCATCAGATGATCCGAACACAATACTCATACGTCCCCTCCCGCCTTACAGGGTGACGAAGACGTCCGGCTTTGCCGGTCCGCCATCTGCCCGCGCAAAGCGAATCAGACGATCAAGTGAATCACGATTTGGCTATCTTCCGCGAGTGATTATTTCGCCTGAGCCGGAAAGCAGGCTTGCACATAGCGCGGCAGCGCGAAGGCGGCAGCGTGCACTTCGGGTGTGTAGTAGCGTGTCTCAAAGTCGGCGAGTACGAAACGCGCCGTGAGCGTCGCCACTGGCAGGTTGCGCAGCGCGCCGTTATCCGAACCCCAGCCCATCGCCATCGGTCCGCCCACATAGGTCGGGATCGTGGCGAGATAACAGGACGCATCACCAAAGAGACGACGGAATTTTATGATCGTTGAGGTGAGTTCGGCGGGCTGCAAAAACGGCACGCCGTTTTGCGTCACGATAATGCCGCCTCTGGTCAGCACGCGTTTGACATCGGCGTAGAAGGCTTCTGCAAACAGCACCGCGCCGGGGCCTTCGGGGTCCGTTGAATCAACAATCACCACGTCGAAACGCTTGTCTGTCTCGGCGACAAATTTCGTGCCGTCGGCAATAACAAGTTCGACACGGGGATCATCAAACGCGCCGTCCGACACCATCGGCAGGTGGAGCTTCGAGAACTCGATCACGCCCGCGTCGATCTCGACCATCGTGACGGTTTCGATCGCTTTGTGGCGCAGCGCTTCGCGCAGGATGCCACCGTCGCCGCCGCCGATAATGAGGAGCGAGCGCACAGTGCCATGCGCCAGCACCGGCACATGGGTCATCATCTCGTGATAGATGAATTCATCATGCGTCGAAACCTGCGTCGCGCCGTCAAGCGTCATCATCCGGCCAAAGGTCGGATTGTCGAAAATGGTCAGTGCCTGCTGGCCCGTATTGTCTTCGTAAAAAACCTTGTCGGCGCGATAGCTGGTTGTGAGACCACCCTTTTCATGGAGGGTCTCAGCAATCCAGCGCGGGTTCATACCATGCCCCGTCCGCGGCGATGCTCGTCGACGCGGATGTCGGAGGGTGTGAACGCTTCACGCAGAACGTCTACCGATTTATGCGGTTGCGCTTCGCCGCACATGAAGACGTCGAAGGCCGCGTAATTGGCTTCGGGCCATGTGTGAACCGAGATGTGGCTTTCCGACAGAACAGCAACGCCGGAGATGCCGCCATTGGGCGTGAAGTGATGGAGATGGATATGGAGAAGCGTCGCACCCGACACTTCCACGCAACGGCGCAGCGCCGCTTCCATATGCTCAAGCTCGTCAAGACGCGATGCGCCAACGAGGTCGATGATGAGATGCGTGCCGGCAAAGCGTTCGCCGTCGCGCTCGATGAAAAAATCGGTGCGTTCATCCGTTGTGGTGAACTGGCCGGGGGCAGATGCGCGCACGTCTGCACCACGCAGATTCACAACATCGGCCTCCATACGGGCCGTCTTAACATCAAGGTCATTGTCCACTTTGTGGAGCACATTGGTTTTAGGCATTGTCGCCACTCCCAATCAGAAATTCATACCAACCGCCGGTCGCGCGGGAAGCCCGCGTGACACGCCGGAAACACTGCAAAGCCTTGGCGGAAATTCCGCCTCGACTTCCAAATTTTTAGAAGGTGCCGAGTGTGGGGCGATCTCGCCCGACGTGCCCGAATAGGATCGGTGCGGCTCGACTTCATCCGGGGCGTTAGCCCCTCAGACTATAATCCGGCATATGCATTCTCCCCAGAAACCTAGCTGCCGCGCACAGAGCGCCGCCCAACTTTCAAAAAGAGACGCGTACGTCGTTACCGAGACAGGTGATCTGAGGCACGTGCGATTGCGTTCTTGATGCGTGGTGTAGATTGCACAATGCACCATGTCAATAAAAACCTAGGGATTCCGCCGAAATGTCACAGTGTGACAAGGGGCATCCCGAGCTTATCCCAAGCCTCATAGTGCTTTAGGCATTGAGTCGCAGAGCCACATCTTTTATTGCTAATAATTCTTAATTGCGTTAGTGTCCGAGTCCCCGCATTCAGAGGAGACCCAGATGAGGCCAGCCGATCTCGCCCGATTTACCTCGCTCCCGCCCCGCCCCACATTCCATGTCGAACAGGCGCTTAGTGAATTGGGCTTTGCCGCGCAGTTTATTGTCTGGGCCATGCGCATTCAGTGGGCACATATCGGCGACGGGCGGCAGACCTCGCTCGTCATCGACCGTGCCAGCCATGGGGTCGACATGCCGGAAGGCGCAGCGCTCGTTGCCGAACTCACCGAGGCCCTGATCGCGGCAACCTCGCGCCCGCTTTCGATCCCCTGCCCCAAATGGCGCGTGATCACGGGTGATGAAGCCCGCCTTCTCGGATTCCTTGCGGCGATGCAAGCGCGCGACGGCACACCGCTCGCCGTCTGCAATGCCGAATGGCGCTCGCCGCGTCATGCATCATCCATCTGGTCACCGGCGCAGCGTCTGGCGCTTGCCATGACATCGGCAGGGCTCTATCTCACGACGCCCGCTACTGGCCTCACGCCGCCCATCGACGCACCCGCGATGTTTCATTGATCAGGCGAAAGTGCGGGGTCGGCGTCCATCTTGCCGTCGCAATAAACATCATGGATGTTCTTGAAGACATCAGCGGGCATCCGGCCTTCTTCATACATCACATCCATCATGCCTGATTTTTAAAAAAAACGCGGGGGTCCTGATCAAGACCCCCGCGTTTCAGATGTCATGGCCAAAACTTATTTGAAGTGGCCATAGGCTTTGACAACGGCAGCGGACAGTTCCTTGTACGCGCCTTCGATGCCCGATTTAATATCATTGAAAGCACCGTCGCCTTTGGCCTTGAGGCCCTTCAGGCGCTTTTCGAGATCCTTGCGGTCGGATTTCAGTTTACCGAGCACGCCCTGATAACGCTTTTCGGCAGACTTCAGTGCTTTCTTCGCTTCGCGTTCGGCCTTGTCGATGTCGCGCGACACGCTTTTGACCTGCTTCTCAAGCGCTTTTTTGGCCTTGGCCTGTTCCTTGACGAGCTTTGAGCTGACGCTGGCGACAGCGGCTTTTGCCTTGGGAGCTATTTTTGCTTTGGCTGCTTTGGCCTTGGGCGCGGCTTTCGCCTTCACGGTCTTGGCCTTTGCTTTGGCCTTGGCCGGTGCCTTGGCAACAGCCTTCTTCGCTTTTGCTACTGTCTTTTTACCTTTTGCCACTGTCTTCTTTGCTTTCGCTTTGGCCTTCGGCACAACTGCCGCCGGTGCTGCGGCTGCGGGGACTGCGGCGGCCACTGATGTCGTATCGTCGGTCATTGAATTGTTCCCTGCCATTGGTGCAGCTACGGGTCGTGCTGCAACCGGCGTTGCTGATAGATGGGTTGCCGCCGCAGCTTTCGTTTTGCGGGCGGCGGTGCGTCGTGTCGCCTGAACCTTGCGGGTCGCTTTCCTGCGGCCTGATGTTCGTCGTCTCTCCGTCATCTTGACCTCAATCCGTGCACCGCAAGAAGGCTGCGACTCCGACGGAGGAAAGATTGCCGCTATTGCATCTTTTTCACAAGAGGAGCGATGCAAGTCAGAGTTTTCAATCTCAACGCGGCGAGATTAAGGCAGTGTTTGCAGGCAGAGAAATAATCGGGACGCCCTGCTCTGCGTAGAACCGGACCAGTTTTTTCACACACCACATCGTCGGGCAGCGACAGGTCAAGAGTGCCGTCTGGCAAAACGCATTTCCAACTCGAAAACAAGCGGCGGACTGTCTTTCTGCATCTTCCTGTCCGCAAAACCTAAAACAGGGATTACCAGCGGGTGGACGTTTGCGATTTCGTAAGCGTTTCGGTCGTTTAATTGCGCCCGCATATGCGGCACGCAGCGTTGGCACAAACAGCGCGCCGCTTCATCGAACAGGGCGTTCAGAGCCCGCCATAAATACGATAGACGCCCCCGCCCACGCTGCCGTTGGAATAATCGCTCATGGTGCTTTCTCTCCTTCATGCCGCTCCTGATCACGCTGCGTCTTACCGCGCCGCCCTCCCCGCGCATTACGTCATTGTCTAATGATTGGCATTAACCATGATGCATGAGACAACCCTATTCAAGCTGAGCCAAACTGTTCCTTCTAAGGAGAAAGCGGGCCCGCCTGCCGCTGCGGCACCATCGCGCACGATCATGCTCATTCACGGCATGTGGTCGCGCCCGCATGTCTGGCACAATTTCCGGCACTATTTTGAAGCGCGCGGCTACCGCGTCATCACGCCTGCTTTGCGCTATCACGACATTGAGCCGGACGAGACGCCCGACCCTGCGCTTGCAACAACGAGCCTGCTTGATTACGCCGCCGATCTTGAGCGCGAAATCCGTCTGCTTGATGAAAAGCCAATCCTAATCGGTCACTCCATGGGCGGCACGCTCGCGCAAATCCTCGCCGCGCGTGATCTCACCAGCGGCGCGGTGCTGCTGGCCTCCGCCCATTGCGCTCCGGTCTTTGCAATGCCCGGCGCTGTCGTCCTGTTTTTCCTGCGCAACCTTTTCCCCAAACCTTTCTGGCGGCAAACGCAGAAACCGACCTATGACATCATGCGCCGCATCGGTCTCAACGGGTTTAATGAGCGCGATGCCCGCAATCTCTATGCATCGCTCATTCCGGAATCAGGCCGCGCCGCATTTGAACTGACACTGTGGTTTTTTGACAGCCGCCATGCCAGCGCCGTGGATTTCAACGCCATTACCTGCCCGCTCTTGTTGCTGACCGGCAGCGAAGACCGCCTGACACCGCTCTCGGTTGCCATGCGCGCCGCAGAATACTATGGCGACAAAGCGCGGCTCGAAACGCTACCCGGTCATGCCCATTGGCTGCCGATGGAAACCGGCTGGCCTGAAATTGCCGAACGCGCGGCCCGTTTTATCGAAACGGAAATTGTCGTCGCCCAAACAGAAACGGGCGCAACCGAAGTTGCGCCCGTCTGGGAACCCCGAACCGTTTAACTTCAGACAGCAGGCGCTGCCTTGTGTCCGCGCACCAGCTTGCCGGGCAAAGCGCCTGTAGGCACCCCGTCGCGATAGATCACCTGACCGTTCGCAATCGTTGCCACATAGCCGTCGGCTTCCTGCATCAGACGACGCGCACGAGACGGCAGGTCATAGACCATATGCGGAGGGCGCAATTGCAGGTTTTCAAAGTCGATGACATTGACGTCGGCTTTGTAGCCCACCGCCAGAAGGCCACGATCGAGCAGACCCATCGCCTCAGCCGTATCGCGCGTCTGGCTCTTCACCACAAAAGGCAGGTCGAGCTGCTCGCCGCGCGTCCGGTCACGGCACCAATGCGTCAGCATATAGGTCGGCACGCTCACATCGCAGATCGCCCCGACATGCGCGCCGCCATCGCTCAAACCGAACAGCGTGTTCGGATTGCGCATCATGGTCAGTGTGTTGTCGAGATTGAAGTCGAAATAATTGTGCAGCGGGAAGAAGAGGAAACCCGTACCGCCATTGGCGGTGAGCACGTCAAATACGATCTCATCGGGGTTCTGGCCCGTGAGCTTCGCGCGCGCGCCAATGCTTTCTTCTGGTGCCGGTTCATAATTCGGCGGGATCCCCAGATCGAACATTTTGTGATAAGCGCCAGCGAGCGAGTTCACAAAGGGATGACCAGCTTCTGGCGCTTCAGCAAGCATCCTGGCGCGGAACTCGGGCTCGATCATTTTTGCGACGCGCTCAGCAAGCGGCAAATGCATGATCGCCACATAGCTCGGACGCGTCACAAACGGATGCACCGAGCCTTGCAAGCCCAGCATCAGACCAACGGGACGGCCCTGCACCTGCGCCTTGATCGGCAATCCCTTGGCCGCAGCCGCATCAAGACGCTTCGTCAGATCACGCCACTGGTCCGGCACCACGTCTGCTTGCACCATCGAGAAGCTCAAGGGGCGGCCCGACAATTCGACAAGCTCGGAGATAAGGGCAAACTCGTGATCAATTTCCCTGAAATCCGACACCCATTGCAACACACCGGCATCGGCATCCTTGAGACCGAGTGCAATCGCACGCATTTCAGCATCCGCTGCGCCGACCGTGGGCGTCAGATCTCCATCCGCCGTGCGGTGAACCATCGTGCGCGTCGTTGAGAAACCGAGTGCACCCGCCTTGATGCCATCGCGCACGAGAACGCGCATCTGCGCGATCTCTGCTTCTGTCGCCGCTTCGCGTTTCGCACCGCGCTCGCCCATCACATAGACGCGCAGCGCGCCGTGCGGGATCTGTGCGGCGACGTCGATGTCGCGCGGGCGGGCTTCCAGCTTGTCGAGATAATCGCAGAAACTTTCCCAATCCCATGTGAGACCCTCGGCAAGTGCTGCCCCCGGAATGTCCTCGACGCCTTCCATCAGGCGGATCAGCGTATCGTGATCCTGCTTGCGAACAGGCGCGAAGCCGACGCCGCAATTTCCCATGACGACCGTCGTCGTGCCGTGGATGGAAGACGGCGTCATGCGCTCGTCCCAAGTCGCCTGACCGTCGTAATGAGTATGAATGTCGACCCAGCCCGGCGTCACGATATGGCCCGTCGCGTCGATCTCTTCACGGCCTTTTGCGCTCACCTCGCCGACAGCAACAATGATGCCTTTATCAATCGCCACATCGCCCTTGCGGCCCTCGGTACCTGTGCCGTCATAGAGTGTGCCGCCACGGATCACAATATCGACTTCAGCCATGGTCTTGTCCTCACCTTGAGATTTTCTGATTTGGGGGAGTTTACTCCCCAAACCGGCCAAGGTGAAAGGACACAACGTAACGCGGGAGAGACGAACGGGCGAACCAAACCCGTTTGCGCGGGGAAAGGAAAATCACTACACTTGCCGATTAGGGCAATCACCCTAATCTCGCGGGCCGTATAAAAATCAAGAAGCGGACCCGTTTATGAATAATTCGGCTCATCCTGGGGAGGACATGCTGATGAAGTTTACATGGTTCAATCTGATGCCGTGGCAGGACCTGCCCGATGACTTCCGCGAGAAACATCGTTCGGTCTGGGTCGACATCGACAGTCGCCTGTTCGATCCCGCACGCGCCCATCATCTCTATAACGAATATATGGACCTGCTGGAATACTCGTCCACGCTCGGCTTTGACGGCATCGGCGTCAATGAGCATCACCAGAATGCCTATGGCATCATGCCCTCGCCCAATATCATCGCCGCAGGGCTCGCGCGCCGTACCAAGGACGTCGGCATTGTCGTGCTCGGCAATTCGATTGCGCTCTACAATCCACCCGTCCGCGTCGCCGAAGAATTTGCCATGCTCGATTGCATTTCGGGCGGGCGTCTCGTTGCGGGTTTTCCCGTCGGCACGTCGATGGATACGAACTATTGCTACGGGCAGATACCGGCGCTGACGCGCGAGAAATATAACGAGGCGCATGACCTCATCAAACGCGCCTGGTCAGACCCTGATCCTTTCGCGTTCAACGGTCGCTACAACAAACTGCGCCACGTGAATATCTGGCCGCGCCCAATCCAGAAAAACATGCCGATCCATATTCCCGGCGGCGGCTCAGTCGAGACATATGATTTCTGCATCGACAACACCTATTCCTATTCCTATCTCTCCTTCTCCGGCTATATCCGCGCCAAAGCGCTCATGCAGGGCTATTGGGACCGCGTCGCGGACCGCAATGCACCCGATGACAGTCCTTACCGTGCCGGATTTGCGCAGACGATCTGCGTGGCCGATACCGACGAAGAAGCCGAACGGCTTTACTCCGAACATGTCAGCTATTTCTATAACCGCTGCCTCCATGTCTATGGTGGCTTTGCCGATGCACCGGGCTACCGCACGATCAAGACGATCCAGAGCGGGGCGCTCTCGCAATATGCGCCGCCCGTTGACGGCTATGGCGAACTCACGTGGAAAGATCTGAACGAACAGGGTCACGTCATTGCGGGCAGTCCGGAAACTGTGCGCCAACGCATGGAAGAACTCATAAAGGGACTTCGCGTCGGCAATGTCTTCTGCCTCATGCATGTCGGCAACATGCCGAAAGACAAGTGCATGTATTCGACAAAACTTTTTGCCGAGAAAGTCATGCCCAAACTGCGCGACATGTTCCCGGACCATAAAGACGACAACCGCTTCTGGTGCAGCCCGCTCAAAAATCAGGCCAAACCGGGCAACCTGCCGACAGAGCAGATGGTTGCTGCGGCCGTGGGAGGAAAAGACTGATGGAACTCAAGACAGTCAAAACTCATGCGGTCCCCGTCCGTTACATCGAAGCGGGCAAAGGCACGCCGCTTGTTTACCTGCATGGCGCGGGCGGCATTCAACTTGGCGATCCGCTGATCGCAAAACTTGCCGAGACACATCACGTCTTTGCGCCTTTGCTGCCGGGCTATGGCGACAGCGAAGAATGCGGCGAGTTGCGCGACATGCTCGACTTCACACTGCACACGGCAGATGTGGTTGAAGCGCTGGGGCTCAAAGACCCGATCCTTGTCGGTCATTCGATGGGTGGCATGATCGCGGCAGAGATGGCGGCTATCGCGCCCGCTTCCGTCTCGCGCCTCGCGCTCATTTGTCCGGCGGGCCTCTGGCATGACGCGCATCCGATCCCCGACATATTCGCCATGCTGCCTTACGAGATGCCGCAATATCTATTCCATGATGTTGAGGCAGGCACGAAAATTATGACAGCGGGCGTCGCCCTCTCGGACCCTGAATGGCTCAAGGGGTTTCTCGTGATGAACGCACGGCAGATGGGCATGGCGGGAAAGATATTGTTCCCCATTCCCGAACGCGGGCTTTCGCAACGCCTCTATCGTATCAAAGCAAAGACCATACTCATCTGGGGCGACAGCGACAGGTTGATCCCGCCTACCTATGCACACGCCTTCAAAAAAGCGATTGCAGGAGCGGAGCTTGTCTCCATTGCCGAGGCAGGGCACATGGTAACGGCGGAAAAAACAAATCAGGTGGGCGCCGCGATTGCAAAACTCGGCTGACGCTACCTCACAAAAAACAAAAGCCCGCCCTCACATCTGAGAGCGGGCTTTTTTGCAGCGAAAAAATCAGAAGCCGTTCGTCACGATCTGACTGATCAGGAAGTAGAGCGTTCCGAGAAGCAGCGCGAAGCTCGACAGAAGGCCAATGGCAAAACCAGGACCGCGTTTGTCAGCGGCTGTGTAATAGCCGCGTGCATAGAGAAGACGTCCGACCGGATAGATGATGCCGATAATGGCCGCCCAGAGATCGTGCGACGAGGTCACCGCAAAGAGCCAGAGCATCGGCAGAAAAATCAGCAGACCTTCCATCGTGTTTTCATGCACCCGCAGCGCCCGCATGAATTCGTCTGGACCCTGCATGATCGGCGCAGGCAATTTCAATTTGGTTCGTACACGACCAACGTTTATTCCCATCCAAAAAAAGACAAGCAAGGTGATGACCGTGACAAGGCCGGTCAAAGGATAAGCAAAAGACATTTCCAGCTCCCGATGTTTCTGTTTTACCCGCTAGAGATACAGGGGATAGGTTGGTTCGTCGAGAGTCCCGATCAGGCCACGATCACAGCGGCCATATCTCGACATTCATCAAATCTTCTTATCGCCCTGCCAGTAGCGGTCACGCACAGTGCGCCGCAGGATTTTTCCAGACGGCATACGCGGCAGATCGTCGGTGAAATCCACCGAACGCGGGCGCTTGTAGCCCGGCAGACGCTCCGCCGCAAAGGCCACGATCTCGGCGGCGAGTTTTTCCGAGGCGGTGTAGCCTTCATTGAGTTGCACCACGGCCTTGATCTCCTCGCCCCATTCCTCGCTGGGCACACCGACGGCGGCAACGTCATAGACGGCGGGGTGTTCCAGCACTTCCTGGTCAATCTCGACGGGATAGATATTGACGCCACCGGAGATGATCACTTCGGCGCTGCGACCTGTGAGATAGAGAAAGCCGTCCTCGTCGAGATAGCCCATATCGCCCATCGTGTAGTCATTGCCGCGATAGGCGCCTTCGGTTTTTTCCGGTGCCTTGAAATATTCAAAACGGCCCGTCGCGGGCGCTTCAAAATAAATCGTACCGACTTCTCGTGGCGCGGTGAGTTCGCCATTGTCATTGACCACGCGGACGATGACGCCGGGCAGAGGTTTGCCGACGGTGCCCACTTTGGTTTTCCATTCGTGGCTGTCGACGAAAATGCCGCCGCCTTCGGTGGCGCCGTAATACTCGTACACAACGGGTCCGAAAAGTTCGATGGAGCGTTCTTTCACATGGGTCGGGCAAGGGGCTGCGCCATGCAGCACCCAACGCAGGCTGGAGAAGTCATATTTAGCGCGCACTTCCGGCGCAAGGGACAGGATTCGGTGAAGCATGGTCGGCACGACATGGGTATGCGTGATTTTATACTCCTGCACGAGACGCAACGCTTCCTCCGCGTCCCATTTGTCCATCACGAAGCATCCGATGCCGGAATTGAGCGGGAAGGTGAGATTGAGCGACAAGGGGGCGGCGTGATAAAGCGGGCCGGTGACAAGCGCGAAGTCACCCTCTTTGAATTGCGCCGTCTCAGAGAGTTTGACCAGCAAAGGCGTGACGGGTGCTGCTTCGCGGCGAAAGACGCCTTTGGGGTACCCTGTTGTGCCGGATGTGTACAGCATCTGCGTACCGAGGACCGGATCGGAAATATTTTCGTCCGACTCCGCTGCAATCGCCGTGTCGTAATTTGTGAAACCGTCGATGTCGCCGCCGATCGCAAGGCCGATCAGGACGCCCGGCGACATGGCGGCGGCTTCGATGGCCGAGCCCTTGAAGCGCGCATCCGCGATAAAGGCTTTTGCCTCGCAGTTGTCCACGATATAGCCGACTTCGTTGCCTTTCAGGTGCCAGTTCACGGGCGTCAGGCGAAAGCCCGCACGCTGACAGGCGGACACCGTCTCGGCAAATTCGGGACGGTTCGAACAGAGAAGCGCCACCGCGTCACCGGCTTTGAGCCCCGCGCGGCGAAGCGCCCGCGTCAACTGGTTCGCCCGCGCGTTGAGTTCGCCAAAGGTGCGGCTTCCCGCTTCCGACAGAAAAGCCGGGACATCGGGCCGAATGCCCGCATGGAAGGCGATGATCATGCCGTTGGCCGCCGCCTCTTCGCGGCTCATCGAGCCCGTCACAATTTTCGACACATTCATCCTCAAATCTCCCTATACTGTTTTTAGGGATGCGTCCCGACCTCGTGCGGCTCCGGTGCTCCCGTTTTATTCGTTGGATGACATTGGACAACCTCTCCTTTCCCCCCGTCAAGAAACCATTACGAGAGCACCCGATGAAACCGATGCAAACTTCATCTATGTCCCTCGCGCGCCTTGCGGCGCTCGCTTTTTCAGGATTGGCCCTGTTTTTGCCGGACGCTGTCCGCGCGGACGAGCTTGTGCCCGACCCTGCCATCACGCCGGATAACGGCTTCATCACGATGGAAGTTGAAAACGATCTCTTTGCCAAGCTCGCCAATACCGACCGCCATTACACCAATGGTTTGAAGCTCTCGTGGATTTCCGCCCCCACGACCGACATGCCCGACTGGCTGAAGTCACTATCAGCGCCGCCGCTCTTCGGCTTCCTCACCAATGATGAAAACATCACCGGCACCACGCATCGCGTCGGCGTATCGCTTGCCCACCTGATCTTCACACCGAACGACACGGACAATCCTGCCCCGATCTATAATGACCGGCCCTATGCGGGTTGGCTGCACACGACTTTCACGCTGCAAAGCGTGCGCTCCAATGATCGCGGCGAAAGCTGGCAGGACCAATGGGCGCTTGATCTCGGCGTGATCGGACCGGCTGCGGGCGGCGAGGAAGTGCAGAACAACTGGCACAAGCTGATCGGCGCGGAAGAAGCCGAAGGCTGGGACAATCAGCTCAAAAACGAAGTGGGCGTCAACCTCAGCTTCGAGCGCGCATGGCGCTCCAATTTATTCGAGACGCCGAAGGTCTTTGGTCTTTCGACCGACATCATTCCTTATGGCAGTCTCGCGCTCGGCAATATCTCGACCTATGCCGGTGCGGGCGCGGTCTGGCGCATCGGGCCGTCGCTGCCGGATGATTTCGGTCCGCCGCGCATCTATCCGGCGTCCGGCGGATCCGAATGGTTCCATACCTCATCGGGTTTCGACTGGTATCTCTTTGTTGGTGTGGAAGGCCGCGCCGTGGCGCGTGATATTTTCCTCGACGGCAACACGTTCCGTGACAGTCAATCCATCGACAAGAAACCTGTAGTCGGCGACCTCAAGCTCGGCACGGTCATCGTGCTCGGCGGCGCGCGACTGAGCTTCACCCATGATTTCCGCACCCGCGAATTTGACGGCCAGCCCAAGATCGATCAGTTCGGTTCGCTGACCCTTGGTTTCGCGCTTTAGAGCTTGATGACATTAGATTGACGCATAGCCGGAGTTTTTGAGGTAAT
>JAZJXO010000004.1:0-16430 GCA_040390855.1 Pseudomonadota bacterium | reverse complement strand
AATCTCCTCCAAAGGGAATCCCCTTTGAATCAGTCATATGTCATCCCGCTCTAAAGCCGATACGCGGGCTCGACAGAACGGGCACGTCGAGCGCTCCGCAAAGCGCCGCCGCAGGTGCCATGGACGCTTGCGCCAGCACAATCACATCGACATTGCGCGCCGCATCCACAAGCCGCGCCGCGATGCCTTCGTAATAGTCGGTCAGACGGCCTTCGCGGAACAAGGTCCACACATCGTCAAAAACAAAAGTACGGATGGCGATCTCGCGTTTCGCGCGCGCCGCTGACGAGCGGATAAGCGTCTGCGTATTGGGCACCGTCGTCGGCGCGCAAGCGGCAACGCCGATACGACGACCGGTTTTGACGGCAAGGTCGGCCATTGCGCGGTCAATGCGCAGCATAGGCACATCGGTTTCATCGCCCAGCGCCTCTGCGCTCGCGCCCAATGTCGAGCAGGTGCAGACAACCACGCGGGCGGTGTCAGCGAGCGCCAGCAACACTTCCTGCGTCTTCAGATCGAGTGCGGACGTAACGAGACCCGCCTTCTCGGCAGCACTCAGCAGGTCTTCACGCACGACATGAGAGATCGTGAGCTGCGGTGCAAGCTCTACCGCCAGCGCGTTGAAGGTTTCAACATGCACCGAGGCGGTGTGCAGGAAAGCAATGTCTACGCGTGTTGAAGTCATGTTCATCAACTCGAATTCGATTTCTTTGTCCCTGCCCGCCTTGAAGGGAAGGGCTAAGAAAAAGGCCCTCTGCGACTATCGCAGAGGGCCCTTACCAAACCATGAGGCTATCGCGACAACGTATTAGTTCTTGGCTTTGTCCACGAGCTTGTTCGCGGCAATCCAGGGCATCATGGCGCGCAGTTTTGCGCCCACTTCTTCGATCGGATGAGCGGCAGCGGCAGCGCGCGTCGCCTTGAAGCTCGTCTGGTTGACCTTATTTTCCAGCATCCAGTCGCGCGTGAACTTGCCCGTCTGAATATCGGTCAACACGCGCTTCATTTCGGCCTTCGTGTCGGCGGTGATGATGCGCGGGCCGGTGACATATTCGCCGTATTCGGCTGTGTTCGAGATCGAGTAATTCATGTTGGCAATGCCGCCTTCATAAATCAGATCGACGATGAGCTTCACTTCGTGCAGGCATTCGAAATAAGCCATTTCCGGCGCGTAACCCGCTTCCGTCAATGTTTCGAAACCGGCGCGGATGAGTTCAACCAAGCCGCCGCAAAGCACAACCTGCTCGCCGAACAGGTCCGTTTCGCACTCTTCGCGAAACGACGTCTCGATGATGCCGGCGCGACCGCCGCCATTGGCCGAGGCATAGGACAGACCGACATCGAGCGCATTTCCGCTCGCGTCCTGATGCACGGCGATGAGCGAGGGCACGCCGCCGCCACGCTTATATTCCGAACGCACCGTGTGGCCGGGGCCCTTGGGGGCGACCATCAGCACGTCGATGTCGGCGCGCGGTTCGATGAGGTTGAAGTGGATGTTGAGGCCATGTGCAAACATCAGCGCCGCACCGGGCTTCATATTGGCATGAATGTCATTGCGATAGATGTCGCCCTGCAATTCGTCAGGCGTCAGCATCATCAGCACGTCGGCCCATTTGGCGGCGTCGGCAACGGACATAACCTTGAGGCCTTCGCCCTCGGCCTTCTTCGCCGTCGGTGAACCAACGCGCAGAGCAACGGCGATGTCTTTCACGCCGCTGTCGCGCAGATTGAGCGCATGAGCATGGCCCTGACTGCCATAGCCGATAATGGCGACTTTCTTGCCTTTGATGAGGTTCACATCGGCGTCGCGGTCATAATAAACGCGCATGGGCTTCGTCCTTTTCGTATTCGTCAAACTGGTCGTTGTTGTTGGTCTTCACATCGCATCCGGACCGCGCGCAATGGCGACGACCCCGGTCCGCGACACATCCACAAGGCCCAAGGGCCTCATCAATCCTACAAAAGCGTCGATCTTGTCCGGCGCGCCCGTCACTTCAAAAATGAAAGACGAATGCGTCGTGTCGATCACGCGGGCGCGGAAAGCATCCGACAGGCGCAGCGCTTCGACCCGGCGCTCGCCGGTTCCCGCCACTTTCACCAGCGCCATTTCGCGCTCGATGCCCGGCGCTTCCACCGTCAGGTCCACCACTTTGTGAACCGGCACGAGACGCTCAAGCTGCGCCTTGATCTGCTCAATCACCATGGGCGTGCCCGACGTGACAATGGTGATGCGCGAGGTATGCCCCGCCTTGTCCACCTCGGCCACCGTCAGGCTCTCGATATTGTAGCCGCGGCCTGAAAACAGCCCGACCACGCGCGCCAGAACCCCCGCCTCGTTATCCACAAGGACAGCAATCGTGTGCCGTTCAATTTTACTCTCGGTGCTCATGCGCGTCTCTGTATTGGGATTAAGGGAGGATGTGAAGGGTTTTCGGTGTCGCTGGCGGCCATAAATGAGGATTCCCCGACCGACAAGCCGGGGTTCCGTCAAAAAAGCCAATCAAACCAGCATCTTGCCTTCTTCCGAGACAGCCGGCTCGTCCTTGCCGTCGCTCAGGATCATCTCATTGTGAGCCGCCCCTGACGGGATCATCGGATAGACATTTTCCGTCTGATCGACCACGCAGTCGAAAATCACCGGACCTTTGACGTCGATCATCTGCCTGATCTTGTCGTCAAGTTCGGCGGGCGTTTTGGCGCGGATACCGGTCGCGCCATAGGCCTCGGCGAGTTTCACAAAATCCGGCAGAGCATCCGAATAAGAATGTGAATAGCGACCGCCATGCAGCAACTGCTGCCACTGGCGCACCATGCCCATATATTCATTGTTCAGAATGAAAATCTTGACCGGCAGCATGAACTGCACCGCGGTCGAGATTTCCTGCATACACATCTGGATCGAAGCCTCACCGGCAATGTCGATGACAAGCGCTTGCGGGTGCGCGATCTGCACGCCGACAGCAGCAGGCAAGCCATAGCCCATCGTGCCGAGGCCGCCCGATGTCATCCAATGGTTCGGCTTCTCAAAATGATAGTGCTGCGCCGCCCACATCTGATGCTGACCCACTTCGGTCGTGATGTAGGTGTCGCGGTCCTTCGTGAGCTGATAGAGGCGCTCGACGGCATATTGCGGTTTGATGATCTCGTCGGAATGATTGTAGTCGAGCGACTTCTTCGCGCGCCAGCCGTCAACCTTTTTCCACCAGGCGGCCATGGCGGGCTTGTCGATCTGAATGGCCTTCGCCTTCCAAATGCGGATCATATCTTCAAGCACATGCGCCGCGTCGCCGACAATGCCGACATCAACGTGAACGATCTTGTTGATCGAGGAAGCGTCAATATCGACATGGATCTTCTTCGAGTTCGGCGCAAAAGCATCAATGCGGCCCGTCACGCGATCATCAAAGCGCGCGCCGAGGTTGATCATCACATCGCAATCATGCATGGCATTATTGGCTTCATAGGTGCCGTGCATCCCGACCATGCCGAGCCATTGCGGATCGGACGCAGGAAATGCGCCGAGCCCCATCAATGTAGATGTGATCGGGAAGCCGGTCATCTTGACGAAATCGCGCAGGAGCTGCGAGGCGAGCGTTCCCGAATTGACGATGCCGCCGCCTGTATAAAACAGCGGACGCTTGGCAGAGGCGATGAGGTCCACCGCCTTCTTGATCAGCTCGATGTCGCCTTTAACTTTCGGGCGATAGGTTTTGTGGACGACATTCTGCGGACCGACATATTCGGCCTTCTGAAACTGCACGTCTTTCGGAATGTCGATCACGACCGGACCCGGACGGCCGTTCGTCGCAACATAGAATGCCTCGTGCATAACGCGTGTCAGTTCCTTGGCGGAGTTGACGAGCCAGTTGTGCTTCGTGCAGGGCCGTGTGATGCCGACCGTGTCGCATTCCTGAAATGCGTCTGTGCCGATCAGATGCGTCGGCACCTGACCTGTGAGGCAGATGAGCGGAATGGAATCCATCAGCGCATCGGTAAGGCCGGTGACGGCATTCGTGGCCCCCGGACCGGACGTGACGAGCACAACGCCGGGCTTGCCTGTCGAGCGCGCATAGCCCTCGGCGGCGTGCACCGCGCCCTGTTCGTGGCGGACGAGAATGTGGCGGATCTGGTTTTGCTGGAACAGCGCGTCATAGATCGGAAGCACCGCACCGCCCGGATAGCCGAAAATCGTGTCGACGCCCTGATCAATCAGCGCCTTCACAACAATCTCCGCACCGGTCATTTCGCTCGCAGCCATTTTCCGCACCTCAAAAAACAAATGCCCCGAACAAGCCGGAGCAAAAGCATAGGCAGTCACCTTGAAAGTGCAGGCAACCTAGCGGTGGCTCAACTGATGGTCAAGCCCATTCGTCAATAAATGCAAAGATTAACGCCTTCAACCTTTCCGAATCTTGCGTTGAAAGCCTATCCCACGCAATCATCTGAGTGCGAAACCATGTCTCCTGCCGCTTGGCATAAGCCCGCGTCTCGGCTTTGCCCTTGTCCGCCGCGTCCGAAAGCTCAATTTTTCCAGACACATAGTCAATGAGCGGACGCAAGCCCAAAGCCTTCATCGACGGCATAGCAGGATCAAGGCCCAACCCCACCATATGCCGCACTTCGCCCAGCGCCCCGCCTTCGACCATCAGGTCAAACCGCAAATCGCAGCGCGCGCGCAGCCATTCCCGCTCCGGCGCCAGCACGAATTTGCCGATCCGCCCTGAAATCAACGGCCTTGGCGGCTCCAGATGCCACTGGCTCAAAGGCTTTGCCGTCCCCCGCGCCACCTCAATCCCGCGCGCAATCCGTTGCTTGTCGGACGGACGGATCACCTCCGCGAGCACCGGATCAACGGCCACAAGCAATGCATGAGCCCCCTCACCCGCCTCCGTTACTTCCGCCCGCACAGCCGCCCGCACATCGTCAGGCACCGACGGAATGGGCGACAGGCCCTCGACCAATGTCCTGAAATAAAGCCCCGTGCCGCCCACGACGACCGGCACACGCCCTCGCGCCTCAATATCGGCAATGACGCCGAGCGCCAGCCGCGCCCACTTCCCCGCTGAACAATGCTCCCCCGCACTCAGACAACCATACAGATGATGCGGCACCCGCGCCTCATCCTCCACCGGGGGCCGCGCCGTCAGGACCCGCATATCGGCATAGACCTGCATCGAGTCCGCATTCACGATTTCGCCGCCGTACCGCTCGGCCACAGCCAGCGCCAAAGCCGACTTGCCGCTCGCCGTCGGCCCTGCAATAAGGATCGCTCCTTTCGTATGATACGGCTCGGTCAAACCACTTCCCTTTGTCGAAACCCTCGGACGCCATGAAATACACCCTCACCCTGATCGGCAACAGCGCAACTCCTCTGTCAAATGAACTTGTCGCGGGTGCAAGCGGCACTCTACCCAATTCGGGCACTCCCGATTGGCTCAATCCGAACCTCGCCTGCGACATCGCCTTCGAAGCCGACGATGCCAAAGCCTCCGAAGCCGCGCTGCGCAAAAAACTCGCGAACGTCAAAATCGACCTCGCCATCCAGCCGTCAGAGAACCGCCGCAAGCTCCTTCTCGTCGCCGACATGGACTCAACCATTATCCAGCAGGAATGCATCGACGAATTGGCCGCCGAACTCGGCCTCAAGGACAAAATCTCCGACATCACGGCCCGCGCCATGCGTGGCGAAATAGCTTTCGAACCCGCGCTGCGCGAACGCGTCGGCCTGCTGAAGGGACTCCCCCTCGCCTCGCTCGAAAGCGTCTACAAAAACCGCATCACGGAAATGCCAGGCGGCCGCACACTCACTGCCACCATGCGCAAACACGGCGCTTACTGCGCGCTGGTTTCCGGCGGCTTCACCTTCTTCACAGAACGCGTCGCCGCAGCGGTGGGCTTCGATACCAACCGCGCCAATACGCTTTTATTCACGGACGGAAAACTCTCCGGCGACGTCGGCGAACCGATCCTTGGCAAGCAAGCAAAGATCGACGCGCTTGTCGAACTCCGCGACGCCCGCAACCTGCCGCGTCACGCAACGCTTGCTGTGGGCGACGGTGCCAACGATCTCGGCATGATTGAAGAAGCAGGATTGGGCGTCGCGCTGCACGCAAAACCCGTCGTCGCCGAAGCGGCAGACGCCCGCATCGACCATGGCGACCTCACGGGATTGCTGTATCTACAGGGATATAAGGTGAGTGAGTTTGCCTAATTGCAAATCATGGCAATTAATTTTTATTGAGGGGAAGGATAGAAAATCAATTCAGCGGCAACGCCACAAACCTTGCCGCCCCGCCCGTCACAATCCTGAGCAACACGCTCGTCGCGCCGCTCTTGCGCTCCTCGTTCACGCTGTCGAGAACGTCCTGCGGTGTCTTCACCGCATTTTGCCCGACACTCACGATAAGATCGCCGGGATTCACGCCCTTGTCCGCCGCCGCACTTGTTGGCGCGACATCGCTAACCAGAGCGCCCGTCGCATCGTCGCTCAGTTGAAACCGCTGCCGCATCACCTTGTCGAGAGTCAAGAGATCGAGGCCCAGCGTTTTGATCGTCAGCACCTGCAACGCTTCGGCTTTTGCCGCTTCGGCTACTTTCTTTTCGCTCTCATCAAGCAACCCAACCTTCACGCTTAACTTCTTGGGACGCCCTTTGCGCAGCACATCGACGCTGACCAAACGGCCGATTTCCGTTTCCGCCACAAGGCGCGGCAGATCGCGCATCTCGCGCACCGCCTTGCCGTCAAAGCCCACGACAAGATCGCCTGTCTCCATACCGGCAACGCCCGCCGGTCCCTTGTCCGTGACACCGGCAACAAGTGCACCGTGTAAATCCTTGAGGCCCAAAGTTGCTGCAAGGTCCGGTGTGACCGATTGAATGCGCACGCCGATCCAGCCGCGCTTGATCTTGCCGTCTTTCAGTATCTGTCCGACGATGGATTTGATCGTGCTCGCCGGCGTCGCAAAGCCGATGCCGACGCTCTCGCCCGATGGTGAGATAATCGCCGTGTTCATACCGACAACATAGCCCGCGACATTGAACAAAGGCCCACCCGAATTGCCACGGTTGATCGCGGCATCGGTCTGAATGAAATCATCATAATTGCCCGCATGAATATCGCGGTTGAGCGCCGAGACAATCCCCAGCGATACCGAGCCGCCAAGTCCGAACGGATTGCCGATCGCCATTACCCAGTCGCCGACGCGCAAATGATTGCTGTCGCCCAGCGTCACATGAGCGAGAGCCACCTTGCTCTCGACTTTCAAAACGGCAATGTCGGTTTTCTCATCACGGCCAATAAGTTTTGCAGGCAGCGTCGTTCCGTCCGTAAACAGAACATCTATTTTCTCCGCACGGTCGATCACATGATTATTGGTAACGATGATGCCCTTCTCATCAATCACAAAGCCGGACCCCAGCGACTGCGCTTCTTCCAGTGGTCCCTGCGGCGCACCCTGCTCCGGCACATCACTGGGATCGTCACTGGGGTCGTTGCCGGGGTTGCCGTTCTGGGGATCATCACCTTGAGGGCCGTCGGGCAATTCAAACGGCGAACCGCCGCCATCGCTTTCGCCTTCGCCCGCCGCTTCCTCATAGGTCGTCGAGATATTCACCACAGCAGGCGACAGTCGCGCCGCAAGATCGGCGAGTTCGGGCGTCGGCGCAAGCGCATAGGCCGACGGGACAACAGGCTCCGAAGCTCCTGCGCTGACAGCCAGCATCAACGCAACAACCAGCCTCGTGAACACCCTGCCCCGCTCCAGCCGCACGCTCATTCCCGTATCATCCAGTGACCCGCCAGCCGCAATCCCGGTGCCGAAATGACCCCGGTCAAAGCACTGGCTATTCCGGAGCCACGATCCATCCTAGCGCTTGGCCCCGCCGCTTTCACTATTCATGTAGCGGAAGAATTCGCTGTCCGGCGAGATCAGCATCGTCGTCGTATCGCCGCCAAGGCTTTCTTTGTAAGCCTGCATCGAGCGATAGAAGGCGAAGAATTCGGGATCCTGATTAAACGCATCAGCGAAAATCTTGGCGCGTGTCGCGTCGCCCTCGCCCCGGGCGATCTGCCCGTCACGGTCCGCATCAGCAAGCAACACCGTCACGTCGCGGTCAGCACGAGAGCGCAGGCGCTGCGCCTCTTCCTGACCACGCGCGCGGATGATCGCCGCTTCGCGTTCGCGCTCCGTCTGCATCCGGCGATAAATCGCCAGACTGTTGGCTTCCGGCAGGTCCGCGCGTTTGATGCGCACATCGACAACCACAATGCCGAGATCCGACGACGTCTCGTTGAACGTCTGCAAAATCTTCTTCATCAGACCGGCGCGGTCAGCCCGCACCAGTGTTTCGAGCGTATTGTCACCCAGCGTGTTGCGCAGCGCCGATGCAAATGTCGGTTGCAAACGCTGCTCGGTCAGACGCGAATCACGAACCGTCTGATAGAACTTCAACGCATCCACGATCTTGAACCGCGCAAAAGCATCAACCACGAGACGCTTCTGATCCGACGTTGTCACTTCTTCGGCAGGCGCTTCCAGAGAGAGTAGCCGCTTGTCGATATAAACGACGTTCTGAATGAACGGCATTTTCCAATGCAGTCCGGGCTCACTGATAACCCCTCCCTGCGGCGAACCGAATTGCAAAACAATCGCCTGTTGCATCATGTTGACGGTAAAGGCGGACGAATAAACAAGAACGGCAATAATCGCGAGGGCGATACCGCCGACAATGGGCACAGTTCTGTTCATATCAGCGGTTCCCTGTGCTGGTCGTTGATGACGATGCGTCCGGCACGCCGGTTCCGGCGGCGACCGGTGCGGCGGGGCGAAGACCAGATAGCGGCAGATAAGGCAACACGCCTTTGCTGCCGTCCTGATCAACCAGCACCTTGTTCATCTTGCTGTAAACATCCTGCATCGTTTCGAGATAGATGCGACGGCGCGTGACGTCCTTGGCATTCTTATATTCCTTGTAGATCGAGAGGAAGCGCGCTGCTTCACCCTGCGCGGCAGCGACCGTCTGTTCACGATAGGCTTCGGCGCCTTGTGTGATCTGCGCTGCCTTGCCGCGCGCTTCCGGCACAACTTTATTGGCATAGGAATTGGCTTCGAACTGCATACGCTCCTGGTCGGCCTGCGCGGCCTGCACGTCGCGGAACGCGTCGATCACAGCAGCAGGCGGATTGGAGTTTTGCAACTGGACTTCAGTGACTTCGACGCCAGACTTATACGTGTCGAGCGCTGTCTGCATCAGACCCTTCACTTTGGTCTGCACCTCGGCGCGACCCGTAGTGAGCAGTGCCTGAATGTTCGACTGGCCCACCACTTCACGCATGGCGCTTTCGGCAATGGCGCGAACCGTGCCTTCGGAATCTTCGACTTCGAAAAGATAATTCGTAGCCTGATCATACTTGATGCGCCAGCGCACCGTGAAGCTGATGTCGATAATGTTTTCATCGCCCGTCAACATCAGGCTCTCTTCGGCGATATTATTGATCGTGGTCACGCCGCCTTCACGCATACCGATGTCGATGCGGTTGATGCGGGTGACTGTCGGCAATTCGACCGTTTCGATCGGATAAGGCAATTTCATATGCAGGCCCGGCGCCTCGGCACGCACAAACTTGCCGAAACGCAACACAACGCCCTGCTGGTCGGTGTCGACGCGATAAAAAGAGCTAAACACGAGCAAAACGACGATGAGCACCCCGAAAATCAGCGCAAATGTGCGCGGACCCGCAGAGCCGCCACCCGGCATGATTTCTTTGAGTTTCTCCTGACCGCGACGGATCAACTCGTCGAGATCCGGCGGCTGATTGCCGCCACCGCCTGAAGGACCATTGCCCCACGGACCGCGATTGTTGCCGCCTCCGCCCTGCCAGCCACCGCCACCGCTGCCGCCGCCACTATTATTGCTCCAGGGCATCAAACATCCTTTGATCGAAGAGTGAAAAACAAAAATGATCGGGTGGATTCGCGTCCAAGCCGGTTATATGACAGTCATTCGCAAGGCGCAACGCAAGGCGCCGGAAACATCAAAACCGCACTGCAACACGAAAATCAGAACCTCCCCCGAAGGACCATCAAAATGGACCGCGTTTCCCGTGACGACATCATAAAAACCCTGTCGGGTGTCACAGACCCCGCAACTGATAGAGATGTAGTCTCATCGGGCCTCATTCAAGGGCTGGTTGTCCGCGACGGCCATGTCGGTTTCTCGCTCGAAGTGGCACCGGAGCGCGGACTTCAGGCCGAACCCTTGCGGCGTCAATGCGAAAACGCGGTGCGTGCGTTACCGGGCGTCCTCAGCGTCACCGCCGTTTTAACCGCCCATAGCGAAACCCCGAAAGCAAAAGCACACGGGGCCCACGATCACTCTCACGGCGAGCCCAAAGCGGCACCACGTCCGGCAGGTCCGTTGCAAATTCCCGGTGTCGCCGCGATTGTCGCCGTCGCCAGCGGCAAAGGCGGCGTCGGCAAATCAACCACCGCCGTCAATCTCGCTTTGGGACTGTCACATCTCGGGCTTCGCGTCGGTCTGCTCGACGCCGACATTTATGGTCCCTCGATCCCGCGTATGCTCGGCCTCAAAGGCAAGCCGGTGCTTGAAAACAAAAAACTGAAACCGATGGAAAATTACGGCATCAAATGCATGTCGATCGGTTTTCTGGTGGACGAAGAAACTGCGATGATATGGCGCGGGCCGATGGTGCAATCTGCCCTCACGCAAATGATGATGGATGTCGCCTGGGGCGAGTTGGACGTCCTCATCGTCGACTTCCCCCCCGGCACCGGCGATGCGCAACTCACCATGGTCCAGCGCGTGCCGATGGCCGGCGCCGTTATCGTCTCGACGCCGCAGGACATCGCACTGATCGACGCCCGCAAAGGCTACGCAATGTTTGAAAAAACCCATGTGCCCGTTTTCGGCATCATCGAAAACATGGCTTACTTCGTGAGCCCACAGACAAAAGAAAAAAGCTACATCTTCGGCGAAGGCGGCGCACGCCGCATGGCCGAAAAGCTCGGCTGCGATTTCCTAGGGGAAGTGCCGCTCCACATGTCTGTACGCGAAACATCGGACGCAGGCACACCGATCGTGGCATCCGCCCCCGACAGCGACGAAGCAAAGATCTACATCAGCATCGCCCGCAAGGTTGCAGCGCATATCGCGGCGACGAAAGGTGTAAGAGCGCGCAAGGCTCCGTCGATTGTGGTAGAGGATTAAATCTCCGTCATTGCAAAATGGCCGGTTCCCGAACACACGGAAACCGGCCACAACACACGCTTAACAACTAATCAGTAGACGGACTAGTGCCCAGCCACCAGTTCGAATTTGATAACCGAACCATCGGTGCCCTTGGCTTCCCATTTGTCGCCCACAGCATGGGCTTCATTGGGTGTGCAAAAGGGTTTCGCATCGGCCGCAGGAGCCGGATCGACCTGCGTGTAGCAGGTGTTCGCGCCGTCTTCCGCCCATGTTCCTTTAACGACCTTGCCATCGGCAAGATGCGTCTCATAGGTCTTGTCGGCATTGACTTGCGCTTTGGTTACGCCGCTTGCAGAGGTGATCACAACCGTGTTGCCAAAAAGATTTTCATTCATCGCGGCAGCAGAGGCCGCACCGGCAAAAGCAACAGACGCAACAACAAGAGAGCTATAAAAAAGACGCATTTTCAGTCCTCCGGGGGTTTACGGCTTTGTTAAAGGAAAGCCGTTTCAAGCGGCGGCAGTCTGGAACGCATTTACCACAATTTAAAGTCCAGAATGTCCGCAGCCGGACCATTATGCGGCTGCGGACCTGAACCTCAAATGAACAGTTTTGTCAGCCTATTTATTCAGGAAATTGAGGGGTAGACCGGGCGTCTCCCATTCCATTTCCAGCAGGCGTCCAGTGGATGACGCGGTGATATAGGCCGTCTTCAAATCTTTACCACCGAAACAAATATTTGTGACAAGAATATCGTCAATCGCCACATGCCTGTTCGAGCCGTCCGGCGCGAAGATGGTGATGCCGCCGTTCAGAATTGTTGCGACGCAAATATTGCCCTTGGCATCAACCGCAAGACTGTCAAAAAAAGTTTGCCCCGGCGCCGCGCCGACAAAACGTCCCGCGCCGCCAAGCCCTGCTTCGGATACGATCTCGCCGGGCTTCACAATGTCGAAAGCCAGCAGACGCGCCGAATAGGTGTCGGCGACATAGACCGTCTTTTCATCCGGCGACAGGCCAACGCCATTGGCCGAGAGGATCGGGAAAGCCACTTCCTTGATATAGGAACCGTCGATCTTGGCGTAATAGAGGCCGCCGCGATACTGAATGCGCCCGTCTGTCTTGCCGTGATCGGTGAAATAGAAGCCACCCTCTTTATCGAAAACAATGTCATTGGGCCCGATCAGGGGGTTGCCATTGCATTCCGTATACAGAACGTTGACAACGCCGGTCTTGATGTCAACGCGCTCAATGCGGCCACCGGAATAATTATCCGGCTTGCCGCCGGGGATCGTCAGATTGCCGACCTCATGCCATTCAAAGCCACCATCATTGCAAACATAGCAGGCCCCGTCCGGCCCGATCGCCGCGCCGTTCGGGCCGCCGCCCAGATGCGCAATCTTGTGCTTCTTGCCGTCCATCGTCACGCGCGTGAGATCGCCGCTTTTGATTTCCACAAGAATGATGCTGCCGTCCGGCATGGCAATCGGGCCTTCCGGAAAATGCAAACCGTCCGCAATCAGCTTTGGCTGAGCCATCTCTCTCTCCCTGCTTGTGGCGCGGATTTCTCCCGCGTCCGATTTTCGATGAGGCATTGTGGCGAGAGAGACGCTCAGGGGCAATTCATTCTTCAACTTCTCTCTCTCAGGGATGTCAAAAAAATCAAAACGTCACAACACTCCGGATCGACTTGCCCTCATGCATCAGATCGAACCCCTTGTTGATCTCCTCCAGCGGCATCACATGCGTGATGAGATCGTCGATATTGATCTTGCCGTCCATATACCAGTCGACAATGCGCGGCACATCCGTGCGACCGCGCGCGCCGCCAAAGGCCGAGCCTTTCCAGACGCGCCCCGTCACCAACTGGAACGGCCGCGTCGAAATTTCCTGTCCCGCGCCCGCCACGCCGATAACGGTCGAAACGCCCCAGCCGCGATGGCAGCATTCCAGCGCCTGCCGCATCGTCGTCGTGTTGCCGATGCATTCGAAGCTATAGTCCGCGCCGCCGCCCGTGAGTTCGACAATATGCGCAACAATATCGCCTTTGATCTCCCTCGGGTTCACAAAATGCGTCATACCGAATGCACGGGCGAGTTCCTGCCGTGCCGGATTGATGTCCACGCCGACAATCATATTGGCGCCCACCATTTTCGCGCCCTGAATAACATTGAGCCCGATGCCTCCAAGCCCGAACACAACGACATTGGCGCCCGCTTCCACCTTCGCGGTGAACATCACCGCGCCGATGCCGGTTGTCACGCCGCAGCCGATGTAGCAAACCTTGTCGAAGGGCGCGTCTTTGCGGATTCTCGCCAGCGCGATTTCCGGCAGCACGGTGTAATTCGCAAAAGTCGAACAGCCCATATAATGCAGCACGGGCTTGCCCTTATATGAAAACCGGCTCGTGCCGTCCGGCATCAGGCCTTTGCCTTGCGTCGCGCGGATCGACGTGCAGAGATTTGTCTTATGGCTCGTGCAACTTTTGCACTCGCGGCATTCCGGCGTGTAAAGCGGGATCACATGATCGCCAACGGCGAGCGACTTCACACCCTTGCCGACTTCGACCACAACACCCGCACCTTCATGACCAAGGATCGCAGGGAACATGCCTTCCGGATCATCGCCCGACAGCGTGAAGGCATCCGTATGGCAAATGCCCGTCGCCTTGATCTCGACCAGCACCTCGCCCTCGCGCGGCCCTTCGAGCTGCACCGTCTCAATCTCAAGAGGCTTGCTTTTTTCAAAAGCCACCGCCGCGCGCACGTCCATCAGTTTCTCCTTACCTAATCTAAAATACGCCTCCCCCTTGAGGGGGAGGGCTTTAAGTGCAAATCTCAGAATCTATTTTCCGTTCTTCAAATCTGCACGCATTGCAGCAACCATCGCATCAAACGCCGAATTTCTCGCTTCAGGATTGTTATTCGTACTCACAAGCAGATGCGCAAGATCAGCGACTTTTTCCGATCCAAACAAACCGCATCGAATTTGCCAGTATGCGTAATTCTTTTGAGTTCTCATTTGAATAGCCAACAGGAGCTCTTTGCAGCGCCTCTAGCAGCCCTAGATAGGTCTCCCGTTTTTCCTTATACAAAAGTTCGCGATTAGACGATTTCTGAGCAATCCAATGGGACAATAATGTAGTCAGTAGCGAGCCAACACCAAGTCCACCAATTAACGTCAACGCCCATTCGGTCATTGATTTTCCTTACTTCCTCACATCTCCGAAAAAAACTTCACCGCCAGCCCATGCGCATCCGCCATCGCTTTTTCATTGCAGCGCATGATCACCTCGCCGCCCTTGCCCTGATTGGCGAACGGATCAACGACCACAACATCAACACCCGGCATATCAAAACAATGATGCGCGTCTTCCATCACCTTCAGTGAAATTTTCGCCGCATCTTTCGCCGACAATTCCGCCACGAGTTTCTCCGTCACATGCCGGTCATTGTCATACTGGTCCAGCGCACCGGTGACAATCAGCACAGGCGCATCGACAAGATCGCCGAATTCAAATCCGGGAATTTTATTGTAGGTCCATGCCGCCGGATAAAACGGCATATAGGCTTTGAAATGTCCGTCCGGCAAAAACGGGTCATTATGCCTATGTGTCGCCGACAGCATTGATGCGACCCCGCCGAATGAAAATCCCATGACACCGATGCGCGAAACATCGACCGCCGGATGCGCCGCCAGAAAAGCCCGCGCCCCGTAAACATCAGGCACCGTTTCCGCCATCGTCTTCGGCCTGCCCTCCGCCCCGCCCTTCAACCCCCGCGCCGCCCATTGGTCAAGCTCCAGCGTGACGAACCCCGCCGCGTTCAACACATCGGCATAGCCACCCTCACGCGCCGACGGCCCCGCCGACCCGTGCAAAATCAGAACCGCCGGTTTCCGCCCCGCACCGAAAGGCACACGCAACCGTCCCGCAATCGTCAACGGTTTTTCATGCAGCGACGGAAAAGCGACATAGTGCAACGACGCCGGGAGTTTCATCTCATCGGTGGTCATACGCTTCCCCTCATTTTCTTATAGATTGTCATTGCCGAACTTGATCCGGCAATCCATTTTGCCTCGACAAAGAAGGATGGATTACTCCACCCACAATGACGAAACTAGGAACGCTCCAGAACCACAAACGAATACCCGCTCGTATCGCCCTCGCCTGCCGCAAAATCTTCGCGTGACACCTCGCGCCAACTATCGCGCGCGAACTCAAACCGCGTGTCGCCGTCAGGTCGCGCATGAACTTCGGTGAGATAGATCCGGCTCGCCCGCGCAAGCAGCGCGTGATAAACCTGTGCGCCTCCCAACACCATCACCTCGTCAACGCCGAGAGCGCGCGCCAAAGCCTCCGCCCGCATGACAGCCGCTTCAACCGACGGAAAAACCTCCGCCCCCGGCGCATCGTAATCACCATCCCGCGTCACCACGAGATTGGGCCGTCCGGGCAAAGGCCTCTTGGGGAAACTCTCCCATGTCTTGCGCCCCATGATGATCGGCTTGCCCATCGTCATGCGCTTGAGATACGCGAGGTCATTCTTCAGCCGCCACGGCAACCCATTGTCGCGCCCGATGACGCCATTGTCGGCAATAGCAATAAAGAGCGAGAGGTGCATGTGACTCACTGGAGATTTTGCGTTTCGATCCTGTCAGGCGAGATCGGTCGCGTATGAAGAAGGATAAGCCCCATTGCTGTAACGGCGAGCATGGCCATGACAATCGCCATCACCATCACGACGAAACGCTGACGACCATCCATCAGACCGCAACAGGTGCAGCAATATGGGGATGGGCCTCATAGCCTTCGAGGCGGAAATCATCATAGGTAAAATCGAAAATCGACGTCACATCCGGATTTATGATCATTTTCGGCAGCGCATAGGGATTGCGCGCGAGCTGCTTGTCGGCCTGCTCCAGATGGTTGGAATAAAGATGCGCGTCGCCGAACGTGTGGATGAACTCGCCCGCCTGCAATCCCGTCACCTGCGCCACCATCATGGTGAGCAACGCATAGGACGCGATGTTGAACGGTTTTGTCACATTCCTGAAATTGATAATATCTGTCTGCATAGGAAATACTTTCTTTTTCAAAGCTTTATACAATTACTGGCACTGAAGATCGTGAAGCTCCTCTGATCGGCGCACTTACTTAAACCTTGATCTTGTCCGTCGTCAGAACATTTGGCACTCGTTTTGTAGCGGCTTAGAGGAGCATT
>JAZJXO010000003.1:0-54142 GCA_040390855.1 Pseudomonadota bacterium | reverse complement strand
AATACTCCTTAAGCTACAACCTCAAATCTGCGCCATAGGCCCTGACGGCGAACAGGCAATGTTGTTGGTGTCCTTATTGTTTATGCCGGAAATCCGAATGCGTTTGCGGAAGAGGAGTTGAAGCTCTTTGAGGCATTAACGGATGAGCTGGCTTTTGCGATCTCATTTGAAAAGGAACGACAGAACCACAGGCAGACTGAGCAAGGGCGGTTGCAGGCGGAAGCTGAAAAGTTGCGCCTAGCTGAACAGCTGAATGCGACGTTGGAAAGCGTTACTGATCTGATCTTCAGTATCAACCGTTCAGGCTATATCACCTATGCAAATGGTGGAACAAAACGCCTCTACCCGCAGTACCAGAAATTGGAAGGCGTGAATGCGCGGGATATTCCAAATTCTGCGGAGGCCGCCCCCCTCGCCGTGGCAATTGAAAAAGCTATTGTGACGCAAGAGTCTCAGTCGCTTACCTATTTTGACACCACTTTCGGCAAATGGTTTCACCTGCGTATTTTTGTGACTGACGATGGCGTGACCTGTTACGCCCGCGATCTGACGGAACAAAAGCTTGCAGAGGAAAAACTCATGCGTGCGCAACGTCTGGAGGCGGTTGGTAAGCTCGCTGGCGGGATTGCGCATGATTTTAACAATCTGCTGACAGTCATTAGCGGCAATGTAGAAATACTCGGTGATCTTATCGGGGGCGATGTCCGGCTGGGCCAACCTTTGAAGGGCATAGAAGCGGCGACGCATCGTGCGGCTGAGTTGACGATGCGCATTTTGGCATTTTCGCGGCAGCAGGATCTCGCGCCGGAACGTGTAGATCTCGCAGAGCTAATAGCTGAAGCTGAGAAGATGATTAGTCGTTTGATTGGCGTCGACATTGGCGTTGATCTCAGAATTCAGAATGGGTTGTGGCCGGTCGAGGTCGATCAGTCGCAATTTACGAATGCGCTCATCAACTTATGTGTCAATGCCCGTGATGCAATGTCGACAGGTGGTTCTATTCGAATTGAAATTGAAAATGTATCGAGGGAGTTGCTTGGAACAAATTATAAATCCACTGATCTCGAAGATCGGGACTATGTTCGAGTTTCGGTCATAGATACGGGGACCGGAATTCCGCCGGAATTGCTGGACAAGATTGTTGAGCCATTTTTCACGACGAAAGAGGTCGGTAAGGGGACCGGACTCGGACTCAGTATGGCCTACGGCTTTGCTAAACAATCAGGAGGTGATTTGAAGATTCAGTCGGAAGCTGGTAAGGGGACTTCCGTTTCTGTTTTTCTGCCTCGAATGAATGATGATCAAACAGCAATAAACACAGTGGCTGATGCAGATATCATTCCCTGTGGAACTGAGAGAGTTCTTCTCGTGGATGACGACCGGCAGGTACGCGAAACCGTAGCTTCTAATCTGCGTAGCCTTGGTTATATCGTCGAAGAGGCATCTGATGCAGAAAGCGCTTTGCGCTATGTGCAATCAGGGCAACATCTGGACCTGTTGCTGTCAGACATTGTTATGCCAGGTACTATGAACGGCTTGAAGCTGGCGGCTGAAATCCGTAAATTTAGGCCTAACCTCAAGACCTTATTCATGTCAGGCTTTGCAGAGGATCTACTGGCCAAAGAAGGTCTCCTATCAGGTTCGATAGAGTTGCTGGATAAGCCTTTCCGTCGTTCCCAGATTGCGACCAAGGTTCGCTCTGTTCTTGATGCGTAGGTTTTTCTTTCACATTGATCATTTGCGTCCTCAGATACATACGCCCAAGAGATGCGCGATCTTCAGCGCGAGGATTGAGACTTGTTCTTCGACTGGCAGCGTCCGCCCGTCAAAGATCAACAGCAGCGCCAGTGGCAGAAGCGGTGCGAGGCCGAGCGGGTCGGCGAGATTGCGCCGCGCATCGGGTGTTACGACAAAGAGAAGCAATACCGGAGCGATCAGTCCCACGAAGCTGCCGAGCAGGACCTCCGGCACCGAATGGACTTGAATGACAAGCCGCGAGACGGCGATGAGTGCGGCGAAAGCGAGACCGCCGCCCAGTAGCGCGGCTTTCACCCAGATATTCCGCCGGAATTTTGCCTCTAGCACGGCAAAGCCGCCGAAAGCCGCAAAGGCTGACGCCGAATGTCCGCTGGGGCTGCGTATGTCCCAGCCGGGCAGCAAATGGCCGCAAGGCACAAAGACGAGCTTCAGCATCAGAACGCCACCGAGCGCCGCGCCGGTGGCCACAAACCACCATATGGTTTCGCGCCGCGCCTGCCCGTGCCAAAGCACCGCGCCGACCGCCAGCACGAATGGCAGCACGAAGCCCTGATCACCGAATTTTGTCAGGAGTTCAAAGAAACGGTCGATGGACAAAGGGGAGGGCACTTTCAGATCAGATCAAACAAATAGACGCTACTTCTAAACTCTGAATTGGAAACGATAATAAGCCGTATAGGTGCCCCGAACGACCGCCTGAGTGACGGTCACGTCTGTAAAGCAACGTCAATTATAAGTCTCTCTGTGGCTTCTCTGTGGCTATGCCCTCAATTTGCTATTTTACTGGGGCTCAAACTCCCCTATTTGCAATGGTGGGGAGATTGCGCCGCGACGCCTGTTGAGTTGAGGCGGTCCATGCGGGTGCTATGTTCAAAAACTAAAATACAAAGGCTGTCAGGTGTTTCCCTGTGGAGGGCACGTGGCCGTTTAAAAATGTTGTAGGGGGATGGTCGCGGCGTGAGCCGCGTCAGCGGGATTGAATGGCGAACATGACTAGAAACCGTGCCATCGGCATCGGTGCCGTGGTTGTCGGCTTGTTTTTTGCCCTCTATTTTTACCGCGAATGGTCAGGTGAGGGACAGGATCACCGCCCGCCTGCGGTTGTTGAAGTCATACCCGCCGCCACCCGCGATGTCGAAGTGCGCATCTCCGCGCTCGGTACGCTTGACGGTAACCAGTCGATCATCGTCGCGCCTGAAATCCCCGGCATTATCACCAGCATTGATTTCACCGACGGTCAGCGCGTCAATCAGGGCGACACGATCATCTCGCTTGATTCAGGTTCGCTCAAGGCGCGCCTCATGCAGACCGAGGCCCGCGTCACGCTTGCCCGCGCCAATTATGACCGTGCCTCGCGCCTGCGCAAACAGGGCTCCGGCACAGAGCGTGCGCTGGACGAGGCGCTGAACGATATGCGTTCTGCCGAAGCCGACATGGCTGCCGCCAAAGCTGATCTCGATAAAGCCAATATCCAGGCACCTTTCACCGGCATCATCGGTTTGCGTCAGGTGAGCCTCGGTCAGTATTTGCAACCCGGCGCGCCCATCGCCACGCTTGCCGATGTTGACAATATGCGTATCGACTTCCGCGTCTCGGAAGTTTATCTCACGCGGATTAGCAAGGACCAGAGTGTCAGTGTTTTGTTTGACGCGATCCCTGCTGAAACTTTCACCGGCATCATCACCGCCATAGATCCTGTCATCGACGTGTCGGGCCGCGCCATTTCTGTTCGTGCTTCCATCAAAAACGAGGAAGGCAAGTTGCGTCCCGGTATTTTCGGTCGCGTCACGATCGTCACCGAAACGCGCCACGCGGTCATGTTGCCCGAAGCCGCGCTCGTGCCGCAAAAAACCGGCGACAAGGCCGTCTTTGTCGTTGAGGATCAGGGCGAGAAGGGCAAGATCGCCGTGCTCCATCCGGTCGTCACCGGCGAGCGTATGGCAGGCATGGTTGAAATCCGTTCCGGCGTCAAAGAAGGTGATCTCGTCATCACGGCCGGTCAGTTGAAAATCCGCCCTGACGATGCTGTTGAGCCGCAGGTGGCCGGAACTGTAGATGCAGCCGCCCCAGCCCCAGATCACAAGAACTGAGAGGCACATCATGCATATCTCGGAACTCTTCATCCGTCGGCCGGTCTTTGCGACCGTTGTGGCGCTCATCCTTATTCTCATCGGTCTTGTCTCCTATCAGCGCCTCACAGTGCGCGAATATCCCGCCATTGATGAACCCGTTGTCACCGTCACCACGGATTATCGCGGTGCCAGTGCCTCGGTTATCGAACGCGAAGTCACACAGCCGCTTGAAGAATCCATTGCCGGTATCGAAGGCATTGAAGTCCTGTCGTCCGCGAGCCGTCCCGAGGAGTCGCAGGTGACAGCCCGCTTCACATTGGAAACCGATCCCAATGTGGCGGCGAGCGACATCCGCGACCGTGTGGGCCGTGTGCGCGGACTTCTGCCGGATGAAATCGACGAGCCTGTCATCGCCAAGGTCGAGGCCGACGCCCAGCCCATCATGTTCATCGCCTTCAAGTCGGATCGCATGTCGGAACTCGACATCACCGACTATCTTGATCGCGTCGTTAAAAATCAGATGCAGAACCAGCCGGGCGTGGCACAGGTCGTCATTTTCGGTGAGCGCCTTTTCTCCATGCGCATCTGGCTCGACCGTGAGCGCCTGGCGGCCTATGACCTCACCGCGCAAGATGTTGAGAATGCCGTACGGCAGCAGAATGCCGAAATTCCGTCAGGCCGTATTGAAAGCAATGACCGCGAGTTTACCGTGCTCGCCAAAACAGCTTTGGCCACGCCGGAAGAATTTGGCCGCATTATCGTCAAGCAGGCAGGCAATTTTCAAGTGCGCCTGAGCGAAGTTGCCAAGGTTGAGATCGCCGCCGCTGATGTGCGCCGTGGCGCCACCTATAATGGCACACCGTCCATTTCCATCGGCATTATCAAGCAAGCCACCGCCAATCCGCTCGAAGTCGCTAAAGCTGTGCGTGCGACGCTTGACGAAATGGCACCCACTCTGCCCGTGGGCATGACGTCAAATATCGGGTTTGACAGTTCGGTCTTCATCGACGAGTCCATCAAGTCTGTTTACGAAACCATTGGCGAGGCCATTGTTCTCGTCGTGCTCGTCATCTTCTTTTTCCTGCGCACTTTCCGTGCGTCTTTCATTCCTGTGGTGACGATCCCTGTCTCGCTCATCGGCACATTCGGTCTGATGTTCGCGCTGGGTTTTTCCGTCAACACGCTGACGCTTCTGTCGATGGTGCTCGCCATCGGTCTCGTGGTGGACGATGCCATTGTTGTGCTCGAAAACATTTACCGTCACATCGAAAACGGTATGACGCCAATCGAAGGCGCGATCAAAGGTTCGCGTGAAATCACCTTTGCTGTCATTTCCATGACGTTGACGCTCGCCGCTGTGTACACACCCGTTGCGTTCGCCTCGGGCCGCACGGGCAAACTCTTTCTTGAGTTTGCGCTGACGCTCGCCTCTGCTGTTGTCGTGTCGGGCTTCATGGCGTTGACGCTCACGCCCATGCTCTGTTCGCGCCTTCTGTCGCACAAGGCCAGTCCCGGCAAGTTCGAGCGAGTGCTCGGCGAATGGCTCGACCGTCTCGATGCTTCTTATAAGCGCAATCTCGTGGCTGTGCTCGATCATCGCCGCGAGGTGGTTATTGTGGCCGCGGTTGTCGCGCTTTCTTGCGTCGGTCTCTTCAAAATTCTCAATCAGGAACTTGCGCCGCTCGAAGATCGCGGTTTTCTCCTCGTCGCCGGTCGTGCGCCGGAAGGCGCGACGCTCGGTTTTCTTCAGCGTTACACACGCGGGATCGAACAGGTTATATCGGAGGTTCCCGAAGTGAAGGGCTACCTCGTGGTGGCGGGTTTCCCCCAGATCACCAACATCATTTCGTTTTCTCTGCTCGATCCATGGGGTGACCGGTCGCGCACCCAGCGCGAGATCGTTGAAGAGGTCAATCACAAGCTGCCGAAAATTCCGGGTCTGTTGGCTTTTGCGATCAATCCGCCATCTCTTGGCCAGAACGCGCGCTCGCAGCCCGTGCAGTTTGTTCTCCAGACGTCCGGCACTTACGATGAGCTTGAACATTCCGTTGATCATCTCATCGGCAAAGTGCGCGCGAACCATGGCTTTGTCTTTCCCGATTCCGATCTCCACCTCGACAAACCGCAGATCGACATTCTCGTGAACCGCGACAAGGTGATTGACGCGGGCATCGACGTCGCGACGGTGGGACGCACGCTTGAGACATTCCTAGGCGGGCGCAAAGTCACGCGTTTTGAGCAATCGGGCAAACAGTTCGATGCGATCATTCAGGCGGGCGACGCTGACCGTCGTCGTCCCAGTGACATTTCCGACATCTATGTGCGCTCCTCGTCGGGCAAGATGGTACAGCTTTCCAATCTTGTGGATGTAAAAGAAACCGTCGCACCGGACTCGCTCAATCACTTCAACCAGTTCCGTTCCGCCACCATCACAGCCAATCTTTCGCCCGGCTATTCGATGGGCGAGGCGCTGACCTTCCTGCAAACGACCGCTGCCGAAGTGTTGCCACCGACCATCAAGACGGACCTTGATGGTGAAATGCGCGAGTTTACGAAATCGTCGGGCACGCTCGCCGCGACATTTGTCCTCGCCATTCTCTTTATTTATCTCGTGCTCGCCGCGCAGTTTGAAAGTTTCACCGACCCGTTCATCATTATGATCTCGGTGCCGCTGTCCATTGCCGGTGCTCTGGCGATGCTCTTCATCACCAATACGACGCTCAACATCTACAGTCAGGTCGGTCTCATTACGCTCGTCGGTCTTATCACCAAGCACGGCATTCTGATCGTGGAGTTTTCCAATCAGCTCCGCGCCGAGGGCCGCTCTATCCATGAGGCGGTCATCGAAGCAGCGGGCCTGCGCCTGCGTCCCATCCTGATGACAACAGGTGCGATGGTGCTTGGTGCCGCACCGCTCGCTCTGAGTTCGGGCGCCGGTGCCGAAAGCCGCAAGGCGATCGGTTGGGTCATTGTCGGCGGCATGTCGTTTGGCACGCTGCTGACGCTCTTTGTCGTGCCGACGGTTTATCTCATCGTGAAGAACTGGCAGAAGAAACGCGCCGACGCGAAACACGTTGTGCAGGTCGCGCACTAGATTTTAGAAAAACCGGGCGACCCGAAATTGCACATAGCCGTCATCGGCAATGTTGTAGACAGGGTCGCGCGGCGGCACTCCGGCAAAGCCATAGGCTTCGAGCGAGACGAGATAGTCATCGCTCATCCGCCGCTCACCCTTGAGACGGAAACCCGTCGCGCCTGTTTTCGCGTCCACGACTGCACCGCCGAGAAGTGTTGTGGAGGCTTCATCGTTCGCCGTCCAGCGCAGCGCGACAAAGCCGTCGTCTTCATAAGGTGCGCGGGCCACAAGTCCGCGACTGTCAAGCGCATATTCGACGACAAGGCCCAGGTCGCTGCCGTCTGCGATGCCGTAGAACGTATATTCAATACCGCCCGTAATCGCCTCGTATTGCGTATCGAGTTCATCGCGCCAATAGCCTTCGGCCTTATAGAGCCATGCGCCCTTGGTCGCCTGCGCGTCAAACGAGCCTTGCTTGATCTGCGGATACAAGGGTGCGAGTACGAGATCACCGCTTGAACTCAACGCAGGCTGCAAAACGGGATCGCGTCCGGTGCCCTGAAAATAGGAAAGCCCGAAATCCACATCTCCGAACGAATTCGAGTAGCGTGCCGCGCCATCCACATGGTTCTCGCCGCGCCTGCTTTCATATGAGGTGAGATGTGTGTCGACCGGAATGTCTGTTCCCGGTCGCCCGTCGGCGCTCGGATATGTCCGTTCGCGGAAATAAGGCAGCACGAATACATCGAACGTACCGAAGTCCTGCGTGGTCCGCAGGCGCAGCATCGGTTGCCCCAGCCGCACTTCCTGCTTCACTGGGTCTTCGATCGCATCAACCTGATTGACAATGTCGACAAGGTGAACTGCCTCGGTGACTCCCCAGAATACCTTGTCGATACCGGCGCGCAGCTCCCAGTCGCCCATGATGATGCCATAGCGCGCCTCGCGCAGATCGTAATGCGAGCGGCGGTGATCGCGCTGGTCCCATCGCGCGAAAGGCGTCACGACAATAGATTGGCTGTTGTTCTCGCCGAAGAAATATTTGCCCGTCACCTCGCCGGCGACGGATATATCCGTGCTGTCCTGCCTTGAATTGCTGGCGCTTTGCGGAAAGTAGCGGATCTCCGGTGTGATCGACCCGCGCAGACCCAGCTCGTCGGCCTGCGCCGCTGTACCCAGCAACAAAACCGCGAGAACGGAAAGGTGTTTCAACGTGCGCGCTCCAGAGCGGCCGGTGTGAAGTCGGCTTTGTTGAGGCCGGTATGAAACTGATACGCCGTCCAGACGAGTTTTGTCGCCTTCCCACTTTCATGGTTTGCCATATCGAGCGCCAGGGGTCGCCAGAATTTCCCCTCATATAATTTGTAATCCGACAGCGTCAGCGTCTTGATCAGCGTGTCCTTGCGATCATAGTAATCAATTTTGCGGAGTTGAAAGTCGCTCGCGTCAATCCAGACGATCTCGCGCGTATAGCCAGATGCTTCATATGTGGGGGTGCGCTCGATGACGTGACAGGTGAGCGTGCCGCAGGGCTCGTCCTTCAGCCATTTGTAGGAAAATTTTTCAACCTGCTGTGTCGAGAAGTCTTCAAAGGCAAATTCGCTACCGACAAAGGCCCCCGCCTTGTTGCTGGACGAGATGCGCTTCACGCGTTTTATCGCAGGCAGATAAAGCCACTGGTCGTCAGCGTCTTTGAGGCTTGAATGGGTGAGAAGCGCCGTGCCTTCGATGTCGCGCGGGCGATCAAAGGTCATCAGGCTCCAGTTGCCCGAACCCGCTTCTGGCCGCTCCAGCATTAAAAATTGCAATGCCCGCTCGCTCGTCTCGCCCGACGCATTGGTCAGCACCATTTTCATGTCCGCCTTGGCGTCGCCCCAGCCCTTGTCGCGCGCGTCGCTGGTCGTGGCGATGGCAAGACCGCGCGCGGCCGGATCGGTTGCGGGCGGCAGGGTGTCGGCCTTGGCCGCAACCGGTGACAAGGCCAGAACGAGCAGACATGCGAAAACACTTAAACGGCCCATTTACGCCACCCCTCAAAACTTTCCCTCGCGCAAATCCTCAAAACAAATCAGTGCGCGCCCGCGACAATGATGCATGGGCGTGAGGTCAAATTAAAGAGGAGATTGCAGGACTAGAAAGGTCTGTCGCCGTTCACCGTAACGCGCTCCATATGGCGGCGTTTGCCCTGATAGTCGTTCAGCGCAAAATGCTGCGTGCACCGATTATCCCAGAAAGCGAGCGTGCTCGCCGTCCAGCGGAAGCGGCAGGTGAAGCCTTCTTGCGTGCAATGGTCAAACAGGAATTGGAGCAGCGGCGTGCTTTCCCGCCGCGTCATGCCGACAAATTTTTCTGTGAAGGCCATGTTGACGTAGAGTGCCTTGCGGCCCGTCTCGGGATGCGTGCGCACCACCGGATGCTCATATGACGGTACGTCACCTTGTGCGACTTTCACATCCATCGAGCCGCGCTTCTGCGCCGAATGTCCGCGCTCGCTATATTCGCCCTTGGCGGTATGGATCGCTTTGAGCCGCCCGAGCATTTCTTTCATACCCGATGACAGCGTCTCATAGGCAAGATACTGGTTTGCCCAGAGCGTGTCACCGCCGACAGCGGGCACTTCCTTGGCGTAGAGCAATGACCCCAGAGCAGGCTCTTCCAGAAAGGACATGTCGGTGTGCCAGCCACCGCCGAAATTCACCTTGTCGGTAGGCTCTTTGATCACCTGCATGATCTCCGGATGCCCGTCCATGCCCTTCACATAAGGATGGATGTTGAGCGTGCCGAAGCGTCGTCCGAACGCTTTGTGTTGTTCATGTGTCAGTTTCTGATCACGGAAGAAAATCACCTGATGATCGAGAAATGCCTGACGCACGGCACTGAATTGCTCGTTGGTCAAATCGTGCGACAGGTCCACGCCTTTGACCTCTGCGCCCAGCGCGCCCGAAATCGGCTCGACGGAAATGCCGCTCATTCTATTTCCCCGTCGCCTTCAAAAATCCGGGTCGCGCCGCCAGCTTTGCATAATAGGCCGACAGATTTTTGTAGTCGGCAAAGCCCGCGCCGATGAGATTGCACAGATAGAGATCATAGCCGAGCATGATGTCAGCCGCCGTGAACGTCTCGCCGCAGATGAACGGGCCCTTGCTCAGTTCCTTGTCGAGCACGCCCATCACCTTGGCGAGCGCCGCGCGCGCGTCATTGAGCACGCTTTCCACGCGCTCCTCTTTCGGTTTGCGTATTGTGTGTTGAATGATCGTGCTTACCGGCGGCATGACGCTTGCCTCGGCAAAATGCAGCCATTGCAGATATTTGCCGTAGGCGGGCGTGCCGAGCTTCGGCTCCAGATGGCTGCCAGCATGTTTGGCGAGAATGTATTGCACGATCGCGCCGCTCTCGTTCAGTACCAGTCCTTCATCATCAATCGCAGGCAGCTTGCCCAGAGGATGAATGGCCAGATGCTTTGGCGATTGCAGATAGGCAGGATCGAATGCCACCGTCTCTTTGTCATAAGCGACGCCGAGTTCCTCCAGCAGCCAGAGAACACGGATCGAGCGCGTATTAGGCGCGTGATAGACCTTGAGCACGATTTGAGACTCCCTTTGATTTCGGGGCAGTCTAGCTTATTTGTCGCTCCTGCGGAAAGAGCCGGTCCTTCGGCCTCTCAGTCCAGTGATCCGGTCAGCGACGCCCGCTGCGAAATCTCGATCCAGTTGCCGTCAGGGTCGCGTACAAAACCGAAGCGAGCGACATCGCCCAGTGTGCGGGGCTTTGTCCCCTCGCGCCCGCCCCGCGCAATGATCCCGTCATATTCGGCGTCTGCTTTGAACACTTGAGCGGTGATGTAGCGTATTCCGACGCCTGCAATATCTGCGTTGATCGAAGCGTCGCCCGCGCTTTTCACCATGATGACGCTTTCACCGCAATAAAAACTGTCACCGCCTTCTTCGGGAACATCGGGCAGTCCGAGCGCGAGGGCATAAAAGCGACGATGCTCGTTCACGTCGCGCACGTCGAGCCTGATGCCGATTTGGGTCACGCCCCAAAGTCCGCGCGGGACCAGCGTCACTATATTGCCGTCGGGGTCGCTCATGTGTCTGGGGCCGAGCAGACCATCCCGGGCGATCAGCAATTCGCGGTAGCCTGTGGGTTGACCCGCAGGAATTTCGTTGCGCGATGTGTTGATTTTCAGCACCGAGCCGGACAGATCATGCCGATGCTGCATCTGCCCGCTGCCGAGCGGCAGCGCGTGATCGAAGGCGATGCCGACTTTGTTTTGATAAAAGTCGAGCATCGCGTCGATCTGATTGGTGAAAAGGCCGATGTCGATCCGTGGCTTGGCAAGGTTCACTCTGGCCTCTTCGTTTCTATGGCGCTTCGTTGGAAAAAATGATTGTCCCCGATGCCCCGAACATCCCGCCGACACCATGCGCAATGGAAATCTTCGCGTTCGGCACCTGTGCCGGTGCAATGCCCCGCATCTGCCGCACGCTTTCTTGCAGCGCATACATACCATACATGCCCGAATGCATATAGGACAGGCCGCCACCATTGGTGTTCAGAGGCAGCTTGCCGCCAATCGCCGTGTTCTGTTCACGGATGAAATCCGCCGCTTCGCCACGCTTTACAAAGCCGAGGTCTTCAAGCCCGTAGAGAGGCAGATGCGCGAAAGCGTCGTAGATCATCAGATGATCGACATCCGCGTGTTTGATCCCTGCCTCATCGAATGCTTTTTTGCCCGACACGCGAAAGGCTTTCGACGTGGTGAAATCCGCCATCTGGCTCACCATCGGTGTCTCGACGCTTTCGCCCGTGCCGAGAATGTAAACCGGTTTCTGCGGAAAATCCTTGGCGCGTTCTGCACTTGTCAGGATCAGCGCGCCGCCGCCATCGGTGACGAGGCAGCACATGAGCTTGGTGAAAGGCCAGGCGATCATCGACGAGTTCAGCACATCGTCCACAGTGATCGGATCGCGGTAAGACGCGCGCGGGTTCTTTGCGGCCCATTCGCGCTGGATGACCGCAACGGTGGCCAGGTCTTCGACCGTCACGCCCATCTCTTTCATGTAGCGCAGCACGGGGATCGTGAACATGGTGGGCGGGCTTGTGACGCCGAAGGGCACTTCGAACTGGCCCATCTGGCTTGCCGGATCACGGCCGAATTTGCGTGCGCCGACGCGTGACTTGCCGCTTTCGGCGTGGGTGATGAGCACTGTGTTGCAAAGACCGGCATTGATCGCGGCGGCGGCATGGCGGACATGCAGCATGAAGGAACAGCCGCCGACGCTGGTGCCGTCGGCCCATGTCGGTGTGATGCCCAGATAATGGGCGAGTTCCACGGGGCTTTCGCCTGCTGTCGCGACGCCGTCAATGTCTTTCGCGGTCAGTCCCGCATCGTGTATCGCGTTCAAGGCCGCGTCGGCATGAAGTCCGATCACGGATTGATTGGGAATCTTGCCCATGTTCGTTGTCTCGGCCGCGCCGACAATGGCCACTGATATCTGTTTCATGTGGCTTATCCTTTCACGGGGCGAAATTTTGGCAGCGCGATTGTCTCGCTCGCCTTTTCAAACGCCACTTCCAGCGCCATGTCGAGTTGCAGCGCGTCGGGGGTCTGCGGACAGTCGATGATGTTCGTCATCATGCGCGGCCCTTCTGCGAGCGTCACCACAGCAATCGAATGGGGCTCGGTGCCGAAATCGGGGCGCGGGCGGTGATTGATGATATAGCTGTAAAGGCTTGCCTTGCCCGACGCTTTGAACGTCGTGACCTTGCGGCCCGAACAAGCGGGGCAGAAGTCGCGCGGCGGAAAATATGTGTGTGCGCAGGCATCGCATTTTTGCAGGCGCAGTTCCCCGGCAAGGCAGCCGTCCCAGAACGCTTGCGTCTCGGGTGTCGGCACGGGGAGGGGGCGCGGATAGTCGGCCATGTTCAGTCCCTCTCTGTTTGAAATTTTGTGGGGTGAACCTTAGCCCCGTCCGCCTGTTTAGCAAGTTACAGAAATGAACAGGGAGGGGGCAGGCCCATTCGGAACCCGTGATCAGAACCCATGGAACGTCGCGAAACTCGCGACCGGTTCGCGCTCGGCGACGAGCGTATTCACCGCGGCTGTTTCGTCGGCATAGCCGAGCGACATGCCTGCGATGATATATTCGTCCGGCGACACATCCAGCACGCGGCGCGTCACCGACCAGAAATTATTCCACGCCCCTTGTGCGCAGGTGTCGAGCCCGCGCGATTTTGCGGCGAGCATGAAGGTCTGCATGAACATGCCGATATCGAGAAAGCTCATGGCGTCGAGGTCTTTGTCGATGGTGAAAATGAGGCCGACCGGCGCATCAAAGAATTTGTAATTGCGGCCCCATTGCGCCCAGTTCGCCGCCTCGTCGCCTTTGGGGATTTCGAGCAGCGAATACATCGCCTTGCCGAGCGTGCGCATCCGTGTTGTGTAAGGTTCCTTGCGCTTCGATGTGCGCGGAAATTCGGCGATGGTGTCAGCGGGCTTGGTCTCGCGATGTGCCAGCACTTCGGCTTCCAGCCGTGCCCGTACTTCGCCCGCGACCACATGCACTTTCCATGGCTGGATATTGGTGCCCGACGGTGCGCGCGAGGCCAGCGACAGCAATTCTTCCACCAAAGCCAGCGGCACGGGATCGGGTTTGAATACACGCACGGACTTACGCGCGCTCAGCAACTCAGCAAATGTCATCTGCTCGGACTCCAGCGGAAATAGCGATGACGGAGTGGTAGCAGCCGACGAGGTTGATCGCAATCTTGCGCCCTTGCTTTTGACGGGGAGGGCTTTTCCTCATAATTCCGACGCCGCTTTTGCCATGATGCGCAGAAGTCGAAGATGCCCCGTGGGCGGGCGGCATGGTATATATGCGAAAAAACGCAGCGTCTCCGGCCTGTTCCCCCTTTTGTCCTGTTGGCGGCGGCTCCGCTTTCCCGTACACCATGCCCCAATGAATCCGGAAGTCTCCAAAGGCCCCCTGAAAGCCGCTCATGTCCGAAGTCCGTAAAGACAAGTCCCCCGCCCCCGAAGACGTCCAGCTCGATCTCGACATAGAACAGGCGCCCCTCAGCGGTACGCAGACCACGGCGGCGGAGCGCAACCGCGCTTTCAAAATACTTTTCCTTTGTCAGCTTGCCGGCGGCATGGGACAGACGCTTGTTTATGCGGTGCTGCCGCCCATCGCGCGCAAGCTCGGCATGTCAGAGTTTGAAACGACGATGATCTATGCCCTCTCGGCATTGTTGTGGATCGTCACCTCGCCCTTTTGGGGGCGGCGCAGCGACACTGTCGGTCGCAAACCGATCATGCTTCTAGGCCTCAGCGCCTTTGCCGTTTCGACGGCGATTTTTGCAACGCTTCTCCTTGTTGCACTTTGGGGCTGGGTCACGATGGCGGTCGCTTTCCCGCTTCTCATGTTGTCGCGTGCGATTTTCGGTGGCTTCGGCTCGGGCAACGGATCGGCAGCGCAAGCCTATGTGGCTGACCGCACTTCGCGCGGCGAGCGTGCGGCGGGTGTCGCGTCATTGGGCGCAGCCTTCGGTATCGGCACGGCCATTGGGCCGGGGTTTGCGGCGGCGTTTGCGCAAATTCATCTTGTCGCGCCGTTTTATGCGGTTTCCGTCATTGCGTTCATCTCGGTGGCGCTTATTGCTCTCTATCTGCCCGAGCGCACGCGCCCCTCGCATCGCGTGTCGGTGAAGCAGGAAGCGCGCAAACATTCGCTCAAATGGAACAGCCGCGAGGCTCTGCCATGGATCATCGTTTCCGTCACGATCAGCTTTGCGCAAACCATCATCATGCAGCTTTGCGCTTTCTATTTCATGGACACGCTGCATCTGCCGCCGGACAAGGCGACGGAAATGATTTCGGTCGGCCTGATGGCCATGGCGATTGCAACGCTCTTTGCCCAGATCGGCCTCATCCAGCGTTTCAATCTCTCGGTGCAGTTCCTCCTGCGCTGGGGGTCCATCACCTCGATTGCGTCCTATGTGCTGCTCATTATCGGTGGCTCATACGGTGTGCTGGTGACGGCGCTGACGCTGGCCGGTTTCGGATTCGGCTTGCTGCGTCCGGGTCTCGGCGCGGGTGCCTCGCTGTCGGTGTCGCGGCGTGATCAGGGCGCGATGGCCGGTTTCATCTCCGGCACATCAGCCACCGGCATGATCCTCACGCCCTTCATCTTCCTCAACTCGTTCATCGGTTACAATGTTTACGATGAAATCCACCAGGCTCCCTTCGTTGTCGGCGCTCTCCTCGTCTGCGGCCTGCTCGCCTTCGCCTACTTCCACCCCCTGATGCGGGACCTCAATCAGACCACGGAAGATTACGACGAAGAAGGCGAAGACATCGGACTGAAGTAACACTCGCTCGGCATCCTCCTTCTTTCCTTTTTGCGCCTGCGCGCATCGGTGACTACGGCACGTCGGTTGAATGGGACGATGGCGATCTGGCGATTGATGCCACGCATTTGCTTTTATTGGCACGGCAGCAACGGCCGTTCACGAGGGCTGATCTGGTGAAATAGCAGGACGCATTCAAATTGTCGAACAATGAGGCTGCTGATTTATTTCGTATCAGTCTGTCGAGCTGGAATAATTACAAGGCAGGCGGACGGGTGCCGGAACCGACGCAAATGCTCATGCGGGCAATGGAAAGAGATCCGATTGTCTTGCAGGCTTTCTTCAGGCCGAGAGTGACAGGGCGTCCGAAGAAATCTGCGAGCAACTGAGCTGCCCGCCTCGCAATGACGAAAGGAGTGGCTCAGCACCGCAACGTATGCCCTGCGCCGACGAGTGTCAGCAGATGCGCGCACATCAGCATGATGACGAGCAGTGCTATAAAGAACAATGGCGTGGTGGGTAAACGGAACTGACCGAATTCGTGCGGACGCTTTTCCAGAATGGCAAGCCCGACAAGCGATACCAGCATCACGGCGGTGATGCCGAGCGTCGGATAAAGGGTCAGGACTTCTCCCATTTATTCCTCACGGCGCGAGAGCGCCCTCGGCTTCCCATTGCGCCATCAGGCTGCCGACAGCGGTGGCAAAGGCGTGCGGCTGGTCCAGCATGATGTGATGTTGCGCGCCGGGCACGACAAAAACCGGTGCGTCGGGCGTGATCATGCGCAGATAGGCAGCCGACGCCGGATCGTAGTCATTGCTTTCCAGCCCGAAGATCGTCGCCTTTTTGCATTTGAGATTTTGGTAAATCTCCGGATGGTCGCGGCCCATTTCCAGACCGTTGAACATTTCCGCGTCGAACTTCCATGTCCATCCGGCTTGCGTTGACGTGCGGCGTCCGGGATTCTCGCCGACCTTCACTTCGCGCAAGGACAAAGCGCCGATGTAATCAATGATGAACCCGTTGGCGCAGGGTTGCAGCGGGGCGAGGCGGAAGCGGGCGCGGGCGGTTTCGAAGTCGGGATAGATGCGTGTGGGTCTGCGTACCGGGCCGTCGAGGAACCATTCGCGGCGGTGTTCCGGCGCGCGCACGGTGAAGTCGCAAAGGATCAGCCCGCCGAACCTGTCGCTGTAATGATTGCCCGCGATCAGTGTGACAAAGCCGCCGAATGAGTGGCCGACAATCACGGGTTTTGGTCCGAGTTGTGCGTCGAAGGCGACAGCGGCGATCTGATGGGCGAAGGTGTCGCGCGTGTAGGATGTCGGCCAGTCGCTATCGCCCATGCCGCCCAGATCGATCGAGGCGACGTTGTAGCGATGTGTCAGCAGCGGCGCGATGAAGGCGAACCAGAAGGCATGGGCACCGTTGCCGTGGACGAACAAAAGCCCGGGCCGCTCGGGATCATTATCGCCCCAGCGCAGATAGTGGATGTTCGTGCCGTCGACCTTCACCTTGCGGCTTTCATAAGGTGCGGCGAGCGCCTCGCGGAACCATTGCGGGCGGTGGTGGATTATATCCTCGTCGGGCAGCGTGCGGGGGGCAGGCTCGGGCCGGTCATTGCCTGGCGCGTCCGCCTTTTGTTCATATGCCATAATGTTACTGATTCCGTTGGCAGGACGCAAAAATGACGCCTGCTCTAATTTCGTGATTGCATGGATATAATGTGAAATCAGGCTTTGGAAAAGGCTCGACGAAGCAACCAACGAACTCGGCATGGAAAGGCTCGATCTCTCGCAGGAAATGATGGTAATGCGGCAGATAAGCGGGTTGACAGCGTGAGGGCTGCCCACTAGGTTCCGCGCCTGTTCAGGGTGTTCCGGCTGTTGCCGGTTGCGGGGCTTTTGGCTGATCGCGCTCCCCAAATTTTAACTTTTGGCCTCGTAGGTTTCGCTATGAAAATCCGTAACTCGTTGAAATCATTGCGTGGTCGTCACCGCAACAACCGTCTCGTGCGTCGCAAGGGCCGTGTTTACATCATTAACAAGACCAATCCCCGCTTCAAGGCCCGTCAGGGCTGATCGGGTGAGGTTGCGCGGGCGTTTGTCCCCGCGCTCGCACATTCAGGGCCGCACCTTCGGGGAGCGGCCCTTTTTGTCTTTCGTTTCAGGTGGTTAGTCTATGGGCGGTGGCGTGGATCCGGTGGTTTCCGACATCGGCAATGTGCTTGTCGGCTGGGCCGATATAAAAACGGCAGGAAATATGGGTTTTAAAATCCATCATTTCACCAGTTCAGCCGCATTAGCCGCTGATCTTGCCTACCTTGGTCTCCTTCCCTGATGCGAATCCGATATAGTCGTCAAGGGGATACAAGTCCGTGCCGCTTTGAGGATTGAAGACGATGCTGAACGACCGCTTCCTGATCTACGGAGCCACCGGTTACACAGGCAAACTCGTCGCCCGCACCGCCAAAGCGCTCGGGATGCATCCGATCCTCGGCGGGCGTAACGAGGCGCGTCTGAAATCGGTCGCGGGTCAGCACGGCTTTGATTTTCGGGCGTTCGGTTTGTCCGACACCGCGACATTGGAGAGCGTGTTGGGGGAGGTCGATCTCGTCCTTCACATCGCCGGACCCTTTTCCCAGACGTCAAAGCCTATGCTTGATGCCTGCCTGCGCACGGGCACGCATTATCTTGATATTACAGGCGAAATTGATGTCTTCGAGGCCTGCGCTGCGCGCGACGAGGCGGCCAAGGCAGCGGGTATCATGGTGCTGCCGGGCGTCGGTTTCGACGTTGTCCCCAGCGACTGTCTCGCCGCTCACATGAAGGCGCGGATGCCCGATGCGACCGAGCTTTCCATTTCCATTGGTGGCCTTACCTCCATGTCGCGCGGGACGGCCAAGACGGGGATAGAGAGTGTCGGCAAAGGCACGCGCGTCCGCCGCGATGGCCGGATCGTCGCGCTGAAATCCCCGCCGCGCACGCAGGTCGATTTCGGGCAAGGTCTGCGTCCCGCCATAGGCATGGGCTGGGGCGATGTGTCCACCGCCTTCTACTCGACTGACATTCCGGCGATCACCGTTTATTTCGAAGCGAGCCCCGAGCTTGAACAAATGGCGGGTCTCGGCGGTTTTAAACGTTGGGTTGCAAGCCTCGGTTTCATGCAGCGCCGGTTGAAAGCGCAGGTTGATCGGATGCCGGAAGGTCCGACCGATACGGAGCGCCGCGCCGGTCATGGCACGCTGATTGGTGAAGCGGTGAATGCCGCAGGCGACCGCGTCGTCTCGCGTCTCACCACGCCTGAAGGCTATACGCTCACGGCCATGACAAGCCTTGAAATCGTGCGCCGCGCTTTGAACGGTGAAGTCCATGCCGGTTTCCAGACACCGTCGCTTGCCTATGGCGCCGATTTCATCACCGAGTTTGACGGTTGCGTCATGCAGGATCTCAACACCTGATGACGGAAAACATTGCAGGGCCTATGCTTCTCAAATGGTTCTGAACGTCCGGGTTTTTCTTTTGTCGGCCGCCCTGATTGCGCTTGGTGCTTCAGGCGCACCGGCACGGGCTGAAATCGCGCCGCCGCCACCGCAATCCGAAGAACAAAACAAACCGCCGCGCGCGGCCCTTCTCGACAGTCTTTTTTCTCAACTGGCCAAAGCGCAGACCGATGCTGAGGGCAAGGCGATTGAAGCCGCAATCGAACAGGTCTGGTTGCAATCAGGCAGTCCCAGTATCGACATTCTGATGAATCGCGGGCTCGAAGCGTTTGACGCTAAAAACTATGAGCGCGCGTTTTTTTATTTCAACGAGATCGTCGAGCTTGAACCTGGCTTTGCCGAAGGCTGGCACAAGCGTGCGACGGTCTTCTATGTGCGGAATAATTATTCGCGCGCACTGTCCGATCTCGAGCAGGTCCTGCGGCTTGAGCCACGTCAGTTCGTGGCGATGGGCGGGCTCGCACTGATGCTGGAAGAACTTGGCGACAAAAAAGGGGCGCTTGAAGTTTTCCGTCGTGCGCTGGCCATCAATCCGTGGCTCGACGGCGCGGCGCAAACTGAGAAATCATTGTCGCTCGATGTCGAAGGACGCGGTATCTGATGCTCATCACGTTGTTGCTTGTTGCGACGGTCTTCGGTTTGCCGCTGGCGCTTTATTCGGCCTATGCCTTTTCCAGAACGGTGCGGGACCATCCGCCGCGCGGAAAATTTGTGAAGGCAGGCGGCGTCGATATTCATTATGTCGAAATGTCACCCGCTGCGCCGCAAGGTGCCGCAATCGTTCTTGTGCACGGGGCGAGTGGCAATCTCGGTGATATGGTCGAGAGTCTGATGCCGGAGCTTTCCAAAACGCATCGCGTCCTCGCCTTTGATCGTCCGGGGCATGGCTGGAGTGGACGTCCCGACCGCGCAGACATCACCGATCCCGCTGCACAAGCGGAAGTGCTGCACGAAGCGCTGGCCCATCTCGGTGTGACGCGACCTGTACTGCTCGGTCATTCATGGGGTGGTGCGGTTGCCACTGCCTATGCGCTCAAATTTCCCGATGCGCTGAGCGGCCTTCTCGTTCTTGCCGGAGCAACGCATGTCTGGGAAGGCGAGACATCATGGTATCACAAGCTCGTGCGCCAGCCTGTGGTGGGTGAGATTTTTCTGCGCACGCTGATGGTGCCGGGCGGAAAACTTCTGAGTGCGGCAGGTGTTGCCAATAATTTCGCGCCCAACTCGGCGCCGGAGAATTACGCAACCCGTATCGGCCTGCCGCTCTTGTTCCGGCCCGGCAATTTCAGAGCCAATAGCGCGGACACATCGCGCCTGCGCTTCTATCTGAAAGGGCAGAGCAAGCGATACCGAGAAATCAAAGTGCCGACGATCATTATCACCGGCAATCGCGACAAGACGGTCTGGGCGAAGCTCCATTCTTATGCGCTGCATGACGAGATTGCAGGGTCCGAACTTATCAAGCTCGTGGGCGTCGGCCATATGCCGCATTATGTGCGGCCTGATCTTGTCATTGATGCCTTGATGCGTCTGGCATCCGGCGAGAGTCCCCGTGCAGGCACGCATATTGTCGAAGTCGCACCCGTTAGCGACTAGCCCGCCGAACTTCCCATCCGTCCGACGAAAGCCACGCGCAGCATATTGGTTGCCCCTGGTGTGCCGAGCGGTACACCGGCGGTCACGACAATGCGCTGGCCGGGTTGCGCATAGCCTTCGCGGAAGGCGATGTTGCAGGCGCGTTCGGCCATATCTTCCAGATCTTTTGCGTCTTCGGTGAGCACGCAATGCAGGCCCCAGACGAGAGCGAGGCGGCGTGCGGTGGCAGGCACCGGCGTCAGGGCAAGGATCGAGAGCATCGGTCGTTCGCGCGCGATGCGAAGGCCCGTCGAGCCTGAATTGGTCCAGCAGACAATGGCGGCGGCTTTCAATGTATCGGCGACCATGTGGGCTGCCGCGCTGATCGCGTCTGCGCCGGTTGCTTCGGGTTCATTGCGCTGGGCATAGATGATGCCGGGATAGGTTTTGTCCCCTTCGACCTCGACGGCAACGCTGTTCATCATGCGCACGGCTTCAATCGGATATTGGCCTGCGGCGCTTTCCGCAGACAGCATGATCGCGTCGGCACCTTCAAAGACGGCGGTGGCCACGTCGGAGACTTCGGCGCGTGTCGGCACGGGGGAGGCTATCATGGATTCAAGCATCTGGGTCGCGACGACGACGGGTTTGCCTGCGCGGCGTGCCGCGCGTGTGATGCGCTTTTGCCAGCCCGGCACTTGTTCGAGCGGAAGTTCAACGCCGAGGTCGCCACGTGCGACCATCAGCGCGTCGGCCATTTCGATAATGTCATCGAGATGGACAAGCGCCTGCGGCTTTTCGATCTTCGCGAGAATGGAAGCGCGGCCGCGCGCGATCTTGCGTGCTTCGGCAATATCTTCGGGCCGCTGAATGAACGAGAGCGCCACCCAGTCAACGCCGAGATTAAGTGCCGCTTCAAAATCGCGACGGTCTTTTTCGGTGAGTGCTGCGACCGGTAGCACCGCTTCGGGCACATTGACGCCTTTGCGGTTCGACAGAACGCCGCCGACCATCACTTCGGTTTCGGCAAAGTCGGACCCGTGCGATGTCACGCGCAGACGGATTTTTCCATCATCAAGCAACAGGGAGTGGCCGGTTTTGACGGAGGCAAAGATTTCAGGATGCGGCAGCGGTGCGCGGATGCTTGTGCCTTTTGCCTTGTCGAGATCGAGCCGGAATGTCTGGCCGGTCACAAGTTCCACCGCGCCGCCCTCCATTTCACCGACGCGCAGTTTCGGTCCCTGCAAATCGGCGAGAATGGCGATCGGGCGATCGACTTCTTTTTCCACCTGCCGGATATAGCCATGCACAATCTTCAAATTGTCGTGATTGAGATGGCTCATGTTGAGACGGAACACATCGGCACCGGCGTCGAACAAAGCGCGGATCATGTCAGGCGTGCTGGAGGCGGGACCGAGTGTGGCGATGATTTTGACGTTGCGGCGGCGGTTCAAAGGGACGCTCTCCTTGCGTTTTGGTCGGCTTGTTCAAATCCTATCGGTGCTTCGTTCCACCAGTATGACACGGAAGTCATTGATATTGGTCATGCTCGGGCCGGTTTCGAGCAAATCTTTCAAGGGACGGAAGAAGCCCGTTGAGTCATGGGCGTCGAGGGCGGCTTGCGGATCGAGACCGTTCGCACGGGCCCGCGACAATGTGGTCTCGTCGATGATTGCGCCTGCGGGGTCATTGGCCGCGCCTGTGCCGCCGTCGATGCCGTCCGTGTCGCCCGCCAGACTTGAGATGCCTGTGGCACCATCAAGGGCGAGACAGAGCGCAAGCGCATATTCCTGATTGGGTCCGCCGCGCCCTTTCGTTTTTGCAGCGAAGGTCACGGCGAGTTCGCCGCCTGACAGGATCGCGACGCGGCGGCCTTGCGCTTTTGCCTTCAATGCGAGTTTTGCATGAGTGCGGGCGACGTCGCGCGCTTCGCCTTCGATGCGGTCACCGAGATTGATCACCTCGTATCCTTCGGCAGCGGCGTGTTTTGCGGCGGCGTCGAGCGAGCCCGCACCGCTGGCGACCAATTTATAATCCGCATATTGAAAACAAGGGTCACTTGCCTTTGGGCTCTCGTCGGCTTCTTTGAGGGCGGCGAGCAGATGCGGCGGTACGTCGATCTTCCGGCTTACGAGAGTGGCCAGCGCATCTTCTTTTGTTGTCGGATCGGGCACAGTCGGCCCTGATGCAATCACCGTCGCATCATTGCCTGCAACATCCGAGATGGTCAGCGTCAGCGAGCGGGCGGGGCTCAGTGCTTTTGCCAGTCGTCCGCCTTTGATTTTTGAGAGGTGCTTGCGCAGCGTATTGATTTCCTGGATCGGCGCGCCTGATGCAAGAAGGTCTCTCGTCATCGCCTGCTTGTCAGCGAGGCTCACGCCGTCAACGGGCAGGGTAGCGAGCGCGGAACCGCCACCGGAGATCAGCACGAGGGCGAAATCATCGGCGGTGAGGCTCTGCGCCAGTGCCATGATGCGCTCGGCACCCGCAACGCCATGGGCGTCGGGCACGGGATGGCCGGCCTCAACCACCTTGACAGTGCGCGTGGGTACGCTGTGGCCATAGCGTGTCAGTGCGATGCCTTCAGCACCCTCGTAATGCGCCTCTGCTGCAGCGGCCATGCTGGCGGCCGCCTTGCCGATGGCAATGATGACGAGGCGGCCTTTGGGCCGCGCGGGCAGATGCTCTTTCAGAATGACGGAGGGCAATGCCGCGTGCACCGCTTCGCTATAGAGTGCGATGAGCAAATTCCTTGTTGTCCCGCCCGACTCGTCTCGTGTTTTGGTCATGCCCTTGGGTATAATGCGTGCCGCGTGTGGCGTCACCAGAAGGCAGACATTTTGGCGTTTGAACTGTTCAACAGCGATGTGCAAGCCGGGTCTCGGTCCGGCTTTCTTGTTGTCTGCGATCATGCGTCAAATGCTTTGCCGGACGGCTATGGCTCTCTCGGTCTGGCGGCGGCGGAATTTTCCCGTCATATCGCCTATGACATCGGTGCGGCAGAGGTTTCGCGCGGGCTTGCGATGGCGCTCAACTGTCCCGCCGTGCTCGCGCGCTATTCGCGGCTTCTCGTCGATCTCAATCGTGGTGCGGATGATCCGACGCTGGTGATGAAGTTGTCTGATGGTGCGATCATTCCGGCAAACCGTTACGTTGATGCTTTTCAGGACAAGACGGAGTTCAGGCACCGGCTCGAAACCTACTACGAGCCCTATCACGCTGCGATTGCCGGTGCGCTTGCCCGTATCTACGCAGGCGGTCATGTGCCGGTTATTCTGTCGATCCACAGTTTCACACCGAGCTGGCGCGGCGTTGCCCGCAAGTGGCACGCAGGCATATTGTGGGACCGCGATGATCGGCTGCCGAAACTGATGCTCGATACATTGCGGGCCGAAGCGGGGCTCGTCGTCGGCGACAACGAGCCTTATTCCGGTGCGCTTATAGGCGACTGCCTCTATCGTCACGGCACATTGAACGGCTATCCGCATGTGCTCGTCGAAATCCGGCAAGACCTCATCGCGGAACCGGAGGGTCAGGCCGAGTGGGTGGCCCGCCTGACGCGTCTGGTGGACGAAGCGGCCAGGGCTGCCTATATGCGTGAGATCAGATTTTACGGCTCGCGCACCGATTGAAAGATTGAGGAGAGGCTTATGGACAAGACCACACAGACCGAGCTTGAAGCGGCTGCTTTCCGTCGTCTTGTAGCGCATCTTGGCGCACGCACAGATGTGCAAAACATTGACCTGATGATCATGGCGGGCTTCTGTCGCAACTGTCTTGGCGATTGGTTGCGTGAAGCGGGCGCAGAACGCGGAATCGAGATGAGCAGGGACGAGGCGCGGGCAGAGATTTATGGAATGCCGTTTGCCGAATGGAAGGCAAAGTATCAGCCGGACGCCACGCCTGCCCAGCTTGCGGCTTTTGAGGCCGCGCAAAAAAAATCCCACGGATAAAAGGCTTTTTTGCAATCGGGCTCGGTAATATCCACAGGTTTCTGTCCGCGTGATATTGCTGGGCGCGAGCCCCGCCGATAGTGTCGGCAACCCTAATCACCCAATGGATAAAAGGAGCGACGCATCATGGCGGACGGCAATATCCCTGTGAATAATGGCGGCGTCGCACACGACCAGTTGCGCTCCATCATCGAGCGCATCGAACGCCTCGAAGAAGAAAAAGCGGCAACCGCTGCCGACATCAAGGAAGTCTATGCCGAAGCCAAAGGCAACGGCTTCGACACCAAGACGCTGCGTCAGGTTGTGCGCATCCGCAAGCAGGACAAGGCCGAGCGTCAGGAAGCCGAGGCGATCCTTGAGCTATATCTCCATGCTCTCGGCATGATCGAGTAACTTTGTCTCGTCCCTCACATCTGCTATAGGCATGAGGCGCGCCAATGCGGCGCGCCTTTGGCTTTCGTAATGCGAGCAACCAAGAGATGAGTCCTGCCTCCGACCTGTCCGGTCCTGTTCCGCGTGAAGTCCCGCAATGGCCGCTTTCGCGCATTGCGCTTTGGGTCGGTGTGGGGCTGGCTTCGCTCGGCGCCGCGATTGCCCTGCGCTATCTCGTCATCGAACCCCATGACATCGGCTTTGCCTGTGCTGATACGGTGACCCCGTGGTGGTGCACACCGCGTCAGGGCGTGGTGATGATGCATCTCTGGAAGGCCTGGGGCTGGCTTGGCCTTGGCGGTGGTGTGCTTGGTCTTGCTTTTGGTTGGCGCTGGGCGGTCTGGCTCGGTTATGTAATGAGCCTGATGGGGCTTGTTCTCTATAATGCCGATCTCGCGGCTATCGGCCTCGTGCTCACGTGTTTGCGACTGCCGCGGGCCTGACGAAGAGACCCTTCACAGTAGCGAGCAACTGACCGGACCAGGGCAGCACGAAGATCACGTTCAATGTGCACCAGAGCAACGCATTGATATTGAGCGGGCCTTCTTCAGTGGCGATGAGCACGGCGCTGATCAGAAACAGCAGCGAAAAGACGACCTCCTCGCGACGATCTCCGTTCACGCGTTTCTGGTCACCGCGATTGAAGGCGAGCAGTGCAAAGCTCAGCGCAGGCAGCGCGAAAGCCGCCAATGGAAAATCGCGATAGCGGCTGTCAAAGTTCAAACCCATGGAAACAACGAGAGCCGAAAATGTGGCGGCAAGCTGCGTCAGGCCGAGATAGAGCGCGATGCTGCGGTTATGTTTTGTCGGGTGACGCAGCCAGTTCAGCGTGTCGTAAATTGATAAAGGGGCAATGCCCGCGCGCTTCTTTGTGATTTCCGGCAGCACGAAATAAAGCACGGCGAGAGAGATCAGAAAGAGCATCACTTCGACAAGGCCTTCAATGGGCGAGCGCCATGCCACATGTGAATGTATGATCTGGAGGAGCAGCGCCGAGCCTGCAAAGCCCGCTCCGAAACCGGCACCCAAGCCGCCAAGGGCTTCGGGCTTGCCGCCGCGCCATGCCATGACGGTGAGGATGATAAGCGAGAGACCAAAGGCGATGCCCGCTTTCATGCGCCAGTCTGGATGTTCCGAAACGGGGCCGGTCCACGGAAATTTAGGCAGACGGTCTGTAGTAAAGAACCCCCATTTGCCGCCGACCGTGCCTTCCTGTCCGCGTTTCCACGGCTGGTCATAGGCTTCGATGAGGTTGTAATCGAGATCATGCGTTTCGGCATAGTCGGCAAAGCTGCGCAGGTAGAGAGCCTGCGAGACAATAGAGGGCCGCGCGTCTTCGCGTTGACGTCCGGCGCTCGGAAACCCCGTCTCGCCGATGAAGATGCGCTTGCCGGGAAAGTGTTCGGCAGCTTCGTGGCGCACTTGGTCGAGATAGGCAACGCCGTTGGCCGCTGATGTCGGATTGTCTTCCCAATAGGGCAGAATGTGGATGGTGATGAAGTCCACGGCCTGACTGAGTTCAATCGGTGCTTTCAGCCAGAAGTCGGTCACATCGGCATAGGTGACAGGTCGTGTCGTGGCGGCTTTGACCTGATTGATATAGCGTAGCAGATCTTCCGGTGCCTGCTCACCGCGCAACAAGACTTCGTTGCCGACAATGATGGCGCGGATGGTGTCTGGATATTGATTGGCGACTTCGATGGCCTTGGCGATTTGCTTTTGATTGAAGTCTTCGCTGAAGCCGATCCAGATGCCGAGCAACACCTGCATATGATGTTTGGCGGCGAGCGGCACAGCGGCATCAAGTCCGTGATCGACGCTGTAGATGCGCACGCAATCGGTCACCGCCGAGAGCTGGGCAAAATCCTGATCCATATTGACGGGGTCGGCGGTCAAAGTCTGATCATAAGGGGTTTCATCGCCACGATAGGGCGTGTAGCTCACGCAATGGACTTTTCCGGACGGCGCATCAACCATGGCGATGGGAGCACCAAGATATTTCCAGATACACACACTGATGAGAGCAGCAGCGACAATGCCGAGCAGGTAGGGAAGGGGCGCCATTTTCATGTGGGGAGCTTTATGCCGTCAGGGTTCAGGCCGCGAGGGATAGACCCTTTTAGCACGGCTTTCAATCGGGTGCATTTTACCCGAATGAAAACAGCGCAAGATTTGTTTCTTGCGCTGTTTTTGTCTCAGGTCCGGTTTGTCTCAGTTTTCGCGGACCTCAAGGCCGAGGTCGCGGACCTTCCGGTAAAGTGTCGAACGGCCGATGCCGAGGCGGCGGGCAACTTCCGTCATATGTCCTTTGTATTTGTCGATGGCGAGGCGGATGAGTTCCGCTTCAATATCTTCGAGTTTGCGCATATTGCCTGCGTCATCCGTGATGGCGATGCCGTCGGAAAAGTTCGAGCGGGCAAAGTCGGCAAATGTGTTGGCAGGGGCAGCCGTTGCATAGGCGGGCTGGGCGGCCTGTGAAATATAGGCTGGTGAGGAGGGGGCCTGAGCAGGGGCCATGTCGCGCATACCGGAGGGAATGGCGGCGGCGGCATAGCCTTCGACGAGGCTGGCGATCTGCGGGAAGTCCGAGACCTGCAACATTTCGTCGTCGCACAGAACGATGGCGCGGAAGACGGTGTTTTCGACCTGACGGACATTGCCCGGCCAGTCAAATGCCATCAGCATCGCCATGGCATCGCGCGAGATGCCGACCACGGGCTTGCCTTCTTCCGCCGACAGACGACGGATGAAATGAGCGACGAGATCGGGAATGTCGTCCTTGCGCTGGCGTAGCGGCGGCACGTTCATGGGGAAAACGTTGAGGCGGTAATAGAGGTCTTCGCGGAAACGGCCTTCCTTGACCATTTGCAGCAGATCGCGGTTCGTTGCCGAGATCAAACGGATGTCGACTTTGACAGGTTTTTTCGAGCCGACAGGATCGACCTCGCCCTGCTGCAAGGCACGAAGCAGTTTGACCTGCACATCGAGCGGCAACTCGCCGATTTCGTCGAGGAAGAGCGTGCCGCCGCTGGCTTCCTGAAACTTGCCGGCATGTTTGTCATTGGCGCCGGTGAAGGCACCCTTTTCATGGCCGAACAAAATGCTTTCGACGAGATTCTCTGGGATCGCACCGCAGTTGACTGTGATGAACGGTTTGCCGGCGCGGTCGCTCTCGCCCTGAATAGCGCTGGCGATGATTTCTTTGCCGACGCCGCTTTCACCTTCGATGAGAATCGGAATGTTCGACTGTGCGGCGCGTTTGCCTAGACGGATCACCTGATCCATGGCCTGCGAGCGGGCGATGAGATCGGTAAAGGTGAGGCGTCCTGATTGTTTCTTTTGAAGCCGTGAAATTTCGCCGGTCAGAGCGTTAACTTTAAGCGCGTTGCGTATCGACACATGGAGTCGTTCGGGGCTCACCGGTTTGATCACGAAATCGGTGGCACCTTCGCGCATCACGTTCACGACTGTCTCGATACCGCCATGTGCCGTCAGTACGATGACAGGCAGATTGGGCTTATGGGGATGAAAGCGCTTCAGCACTTCCATACCGTCAATGCCGGGCATCACAAGGTCGAGCACGACGAGTGAAATTTCCGCACCCGACGGTCCTTCGAGATAGGCAAGTGCCGCTTCGCCGCCGTCGACGGGCACCGCGCGATAGCCGTCGCGATTGACGACTTCTTCCAGAATGCGCCGTTGCGCCGGGTCGTCGTCCACGATCAGGATGGCCTGAGTCATTGTGTGCGTGCCTCGATTGGATCTTCAGAATCAGCGTTCAGAAGAAGGGGTCAGTGACGGGTGCTGGCCCATATTGGGGCGAATTGGTAAATAGGCCCTTAATCACTCAAGACATTCAAAATCGTCTTCATTTTACCGATAAAGGCGTGAAATCAGCCTATTAAATGGTTAACATGAAATTCATCACGTAGGCGGAATGGTGTTGCCCTGAAGTGACTCAAGGGTCTGAACTTGAGGGTTTCGGGCAAATCGGGTTGATGATTGTCCGGTTTCCGTGCGATTAACTTAGCTTGATGCAAGTAAACGGTAATTCCGGGCCACGCGCCTTCCGGCGTATGGCCAGAGCATAAATAACGACGGAGATTGGGATGAAAATGATATCCCGCCTTATCGCACTGGGAACTTTCCTTGTGCTGGCAGGCTGCGGCACCTGGACCGCTGAATCGTATCTGCATGAAACGATCAGCGGCGACTCCTTTAACGCGTGTCTTGCTCGCGAATATCAAGAGCGTGCCACGTCTGAAGCCTATGTTGATTGCAACTGGGTGGATACAGCAGCCATTGTCGCCAAAGGCCGCGCAGCGGCTGCCGGCGAAACAGTCCTGCCTTGGGATCCCGCCACGCGTGGTGTCCTCCCGGCCGACCTGCCCGAATTGCAGGACGCCCGTGCAAAACTTCTTGCCGTGCTTGATGCTGATGGCCGTACGGGTCCCCGTGCCTGCCAGTGCGCCAAAGCGCAGCGCTACTATGACGGTTGGGTCGAACAGGCCAGCGATAACAAGCTCGGTGCCAATGGCTCGTGGCTTGGTGGCGAAGGCGGTCCGGTGCAGCCGGAACGTGTAGCCGCTGAAAAGGCTGCCTTCTATGAAGCCCTGACGGCTTGCGAAGCTAAAGAAGCACTTGGTTGGACCATTTACTTCGGCTTCAACAAGTCGAGCCTGACGCAGGAAGCTCAGGCCGTGATCGCCGAAATCGCGAAGACGAGCGCTCCCTCGTTCGCTGTCACCGGTCACACGGATACGTCGGGTAGCTCGGCCTATAACAGCGCGCTCGGTGAACGCCGTGCCAACTCTGTTGCCGCCGCTCTGAAGTCCAATGGCAAAGCCACCTGCTCGGTCGTCTCTGATGGCGAATCGAACCTCGCAGTGGCCACAGGCGATGGTGTGCGCGAGCCGCTCAACCGCCGTGCCGTCGTGTCAGTCTGCCCGTAAGGCTCTGACCTGAACGAATAGAGAGGCCTCGGTCGCAAGACCGGGGCCTTTTTGTTTGCGATAAGTTGAATAAGGTGGCACCGGGCGCGATATAACAGGAAGCCGCTTTTATCCTCGGAGTTTCCATGTCACTTGTCCGTTCACCCGTTGATCCCGCTACAGCCACGTCTCCGCGTGACGATCTTCCTGTCTGGGACCTTTCCGACCTATACGCAGGCACTGACGCGCCCTCGCTCAAGGTCGATCTTGAAGCCTCGGCGGCTGCTGCCCGTGCCTTTGCCGATCAATGGCGCGGCAAGCTCGCCACCCTTGCTTCTGCGCCCGAAGGCGGCGACCGGATGGCCGAGGCGATGCATCAGTACGAGGCGCTGCAAGACAAACTTGGGCGTATCATGTCCTATGCGGGGCTGCTCTATGCGACCGACAATACCGACCCAGTAAACGGCAAGTTCTACGGTGACATGCAGGAACGCGTCACCGCGATCTCGACGGACCTGTTGTTCTTCACGCTCGAACTCAACCGTCTCGATGATGCGGCGATGGGCGCGGCGCTGACATCGCCGACTCTCGCCCATTATGCGCCCTGGTTGCGCGATCTGCGCACCATGCGGCCTTATCAACTTTCCGACGACATCGAAACGCTGCTGCATGAGAAGAGCGTATCGGGTCGCGGCGCATGGAACCGTCTCTATGACGAAACGCTTTCGCGTCTCACCTTTGACATTGATGGCGAAACAAAGCCGCTGGAAGCGGCCCTGAGCCAGCTTTCCGATCGCAAGCAGGACAAGCGCAAAGTGGCTGCCGATGCGCTGGCCAAAACCTTCGCGGCGAATATCGGCACTTTCACGCTGGTGACGAACACGCTTGCCAAAGACAAAGAGATCGAAGACCGCTGGCGCAAATTCGCCGACATTGCCGACAGCCGCCACATTGCAAACTGCGTTGAGGCGCCTGTTGTTGCGGCGCTTGTCGATGCCGTGCGCAAATCCTATCCGCAGCTCTCGCATCGCTATTATGCGATGAAGGCAAAATGGCTCGGTCTCGACCGGCTCGAATACTGGGACCGCAATGCGCCGCTGCCCGATGCAGATGACGCGCAAATTCCGTGGGGTCAGGCGCGTGACACGGTGCTCTCGGCCTATCGCGGGTTTACGCCGCAAATGGCCGATATTGCCGAGCAGTTTTTTGACAAGGGCTGGATCGACGCGCCGCTGCGTGCGGGCAAAGCCACGGGCGCTTTCGCCCATCCCACCGTGCCGAGCGCGCATCCTTATGTGCTCGTCAACTATCAGGGCAAGACGCGCGATGTGATGACGCTGGCACATGAATTGGGTCATGGTGTCCATCAGGTGCTCGCCGCCAGACAGGGCGCGCTGATGGCCGACACGCCGCTGACGCTTGCCGAGACGGCGAGTGTCTTCGGTGAGATGCTCACTTTCCGCAAATTGCTGGCCGATACGACAGACCCGCGCCGTCGCAAGGCGATGATAGCGGGCAAGGTCGAGGACATGCTCAACACGGTGGTCCGCCAGATCGCGTTCTATACATTCGAACGCCGCATCCACACCGCGCGGCGCGAAGGCGAATTGACGGCGGAACAGATCGGCAAGATCTGGCTCGAAGTGCAATCGGAAAGCCTCGGTCCCGCCATTCATCTGGGTGAGGGCTACGAGACCTACTGGTGCTATATCTCTCATTTCATCCACGCGCCGTTCTATGTCTATGCCTATGCTTTCGGTGATTGCCTCGTGAACTCGCTCTATGCGGTTTATGCGCAGGCATCGGACGGTTTCGCGGAGCGTTATCTCGACATGCTGAAAGCGGGCGGCACGTTGCGCCACAAGGAACTTCTCGCGCCTTTCGGGCTTGACGCCAGCGATCCTGCCTTCTGGGACAAGGGCCTCTCGGTCATCCGTGGACTGATTGATGAGCTGGAAGCGACGGAATGAGCCATAAGGAACCGGACGAGGAGAAGAACAGCCTCGGACGGCGCATGAAGCGGTATGCGCAGGTGGGTGCCGGCATGGGCGGCATCGCGGCGAAAGTCGCAGGTCAGCGTGTCTTCGGCCTCACGCCCGACAATGACAAGACGGCGCGCGAGTTGAAGCAGGCTTTGGGTGGTCTCAAGGGGCCGATTATGAAAGTCGCGCAGATGCTGGCGACTGTGCCCGATATGGTGCCTGCCGAATTTTCGCTGGAATTGTCCGAATTGCAAAGTGCCGCTCCGCCGATGGGCTGGCCGTTTGTCAAACGCCGGATGCGTGCCGAGCTGGGTGCAGGCTGGGAGACAAAATTCAAATCATTCGAGCATGAGGCCGCCGCTGCCGCTTCGCTCGGTCAGGTCCACCGCGCCGTCGCCCATGACAGCACGCGGCTTGCTGCAAAGCTTCAATATCCCGATATGCAATCGGCGGTCGATGCCGATCTCAATCAACTGGGTCTTGTCTTCTCCATTCACCGCCGCCTTGATCGGACGGTCGATACGCGCGAAATCTATAGCGAAATCCGCGCCCGTCTCGTCGAAGAACTGGACTATGAGCGCGAGGCGGCACATATGCGGCTGTACAAGACCATTTTTGCAGATGACCCCCGCATCGCCGTGCCCGATGTGGTCGACGAGCTTTCCACCCGTCGTCTGCTCACCATGACATGGCTCGACGGCGCACCCCTCCTCACGTTCCGTGACCGCAGTCTCGATGAACGCAATGCGATTGCCGGGGCGATGTTCACCGCTTGGTGGCGCCCTTTCAATCAATACGGCGTCATTCACGGCGACCCGCATCTCGGCAATTACACGGTGCGTGACGATCTCGGCATAAATCTCCTCGACTATGGCTGCATTCGTGTGTTCCCTCCCGCCTTCGTGGGCGGTGTGGTCGAGCTTTACCGGGCGCTGGAATCCGCTGATCGCGACCGTGCGGCACATGCCTATGAGACATGGGGCTTCACCGGGCTCAGCAATGAGTTGATCGACGTGCTCAATGTCTGGGCGAGTTTCATTTATGCGCCCATGCTCGACAATCGTGTGCGCTCCATCGCCGATGGTGTGAAGCCGGCCGACTATGGCCGCCGCGAAGCCTTCAAGGTGCATCAGGCCCTGAAGAAACTCGGCCCCGTGACGCCGCCGCGCGAATTTGTCTTTATGGACCGCGCAGCCATCGGCCTTGGCGGCGTCTTTCTCCATCTCGGCGCGGAACTCAATTTCCACAAGCTCTTCAATCAGGCGATCGAGGGCTTCGAAACTGGGAAACTTGGCAAACGACAGGCGGCTGCGCTAAAGAAGGCAGGCGTTCCTGCTTCCCTTGCGTAAATAATTCGAGAGAGTGCCTCCCCATGACTGACGATCTGCTCGACGACCATTCCTTCACGCTCCCCGAAGGCTATCAGCAGATGAACTGGATGCGTGGCTTCGGCCGTCAGATGGGCCCGCTGTTTGAAAGGCTCGACCCGCAGGGCGGTTATACGCGCGCCTTCCGTGTCGAAGAGCATCACGTCAACGGCATGAGCAACTGTCACGGCGGCATGTTGATGGCCTTTGCCGATATGGCCTTCGGTCATGTGATCTCGGTCGAGGCACACAAGTTCTGGGTGACAGTGCGCCTGCTCACAGATTTTCTCTCCGGTGCGAAGCTCGGCGAATGGGTCGAGGGCAATGGCGAGCTTGTCGGTGTCGAAGATGAGTTTTACACCGTGCAGGGTCGCGTCTGGGTCGGTGACCGCACGATCCTTACCGGCAGCGCTATTTTCAAATCATTGGGCGACCGCCCTGCCGTGAAAGGCTGATTGATGTCTGAACGTCCTTTAATTGCGCCGGGCGACGAACAGGGCCCGCTCGTCACAGACGCGCCGACATGGTTCACCAAAGCCGTCGCCGTCGAGCCCGAAGTGCGCGCCGTCATTGTCGAGGGTACACGCGTCGAATATCTGCGCTGGGGCAATCCGGCAAAGCCGGGTCTGCTGCTGGTGCATGGCAATGGCGCTCATGCACGCTGGTGGTCCTTCATCGCGCCGTTTCTTGCCAACGAATATAACGTCGCCGCGATCAATGTGTCGGGCATGGGCGACAGCGACTGGCGTGAGACCTATACGATCGAAGTCTTTGCCGAGGAGCAGATTGCTGTCTGCGAGGATGCGGGTTTTTTCAAAAATGACGAGCCGCCGATCATTGTCGGGCACTCGTTCGGCGGCTTCATCACCATTCTCACCGGCGCGCTTTACGGCGACCGGCTGGCGGGCACGGTCATTGTCGACAGTCCCGTCAATCCGCCGGAGCGTCCGGGCGGCCCGCCCTCGCGTGAGTTCCGCCCGCACCGGATTTATCCGACCATTGAAGAAGCCATGGGCCGCTTTCGTCTGGCGCCGCCCCAGCCCAATGAGAATCAGTACATCGTCGATTACATAGCGCGTCACTCCCTCAAATCTGTAGAGGGCGGCTGGACATGGAAGTTCGATCCGGCCATCTGGCAGCGCTTTGACATTGGCGACATGGCCGCTCGGCTCGCCCAGACCCGTTGCCGCATCGCGATCATGCGGGGGGAGTTCTCCGTTCTGGTCCCCTCCGAGATCGGTGATTATATGTTCGGCCTGCTGGGCCGCACGGCTCCTGTGATCGAAATTCCGCAGGCCCGCCATCATGTGATGCTCGACCAGCCGCTGGCCTTCGTCTCGGCGCTGCGGGCCCTTCTGGCCGACTGGGACCACTCGCGCCCCACGCGCCGTACGGACTTCCCCAAAGGCTCTCCGTTTGGTCAGTAACCTTGTGCATTTCTGCCCATGGTTTTGCAGCTGTTGAAGCCCATTCAGAGGGTGCCTGACCTTGCCCATCGCCCTCTCTTTGCTATAGTCCGGCGCAACATGGCGTGTGCGCAAAGCGCGGGCCGAAATATCGCACCAAGAGGCAACAACATGGCTGACAATAAAACCGCTTCCGGCTGGGGCGCTGAAATGAATGCGGGCGAGCATATCGGCACCTACAACGCTTTCCTGACCGGCACAAAGGTCGCTGGTGTACTCCTTGTTGTTCTTCTGGCAGGCATGGCGTTCTTCCTCCTCTGAGCCTTCCGGCTCGGCGCGAGGGGATGCGTCTTTGGGGGCAGGGGGGTGACGGGACCTCTCCCGGTCTCTAGTTAGAATAATTCTAATATGGTCTTCGGGTGGCTTCGTCGGCCCCTCTATCAAGGCAAAGTTCATGAAACTTGCGATCCTTAAAGAACGCCAAGACGGTGAAACGCGCGTGGCCGCTTCGCCCGACACGGTGAAAAAGCTTGTGGGCCTCGGCCTCGACGTCAGTGTGGAAACGGGCGCGGGGGCTCATGCGAGCATCTCTGATGCGCTCTACAAGGAAGCGGGCGCGACCATCGCGTCGGGTGCTTCCGATGCGCTCAAGGACGCGGACATTGTTTTCAAGGTGCGCGGGCCGTCCGATGACGAGCTTGCCGGTTTCAAGAAGGGCGCGATGCTTGCCGCCATTCTGAACCCTTACGACAACAAAGACCGTATCGCCAAATATGCGAGCGCGGGCGTCAATGCCTTTGCCATGGAGTTCATGCCGCGCATCACGCGTGCGCAGTCGATGGACGTGCTCTCCTCGCAGTCAAACCTTGCGGGCTACAAAGCCGTCATCAACGCGGCAGCGGCCTTCACACGCGCCACACCGATGATGATGACGGCGGCGGGCACCATTGCGCCTGCCCGTGCCTTCGTCATGGGCGTCGGTGTCGCGGGGCTTCAGGCCATTGCCACTGCCAAGCGTCTCGGCTGTATCGTGTCAGCGACCGACGTGCGCGCGACGACCAAGGAACAGGTCGAAAGCCTCGGCGGTACATTCGTGATGGTTGAGTCAAACGAAAGCGGCGATGCGGCGGGGGGCTATGCCAAGGAAATGTCCGACGAGTACAAGGCCGCTCAGGCAGCGCTTGTCGCCGAACACATCAAGAAGCAGGATATTGTCATCACGACGGCGCTCATTCCGGGTCGTCCCGCGCCCGTGCTTCTGTCCGAAGATCATGTGAAGTCGATGAAGCCCGGTTCGATCATTGTCGATCTCGCGGCGGAACGCGGTGGCAACTGCCCGCTCACCGAGCCCGGCAAAACAGTCGTCAAACATGGTGTCACCATCATCGGCGATCTCAATGTGGCGGCGCAGCTTTCGGTTGACGCTTCCGTGCTCTATTCCAAGAACCTTCTGAATTTCATCACGCCGCTCATCAATACCGAGACGAAATCGCTCAAGATAGATTGGGAAGATGAGATCATCACCGGCACTTGTCTGACCAGAGACGGGCAGGTTGTTCATCCCTCATTCCGTGCTGGAGGAAACTGAGATGGAAACAATTATTGATCCCATCGTTTACCGTCTTGCGATTTTCGCGCTCGCGATTTTCGTCGGCTATTACGTCGTCTGGAGCGTGACGCCTGCACTCCACACGCCGCTTATGTCCGTCACCAATGCCATTTCATCCGTCATCATCGTCGGCGCACTGATCGCTGTCGGTGTTGATCTCGTGGCGGCGGGCGATGCGGGCTGGATGTCCAAGGGCCTCGGCTTCCTCGCCGTGATCCTGGCCTCCGTCAACATCTTCGGCGGCTTCCTTGTCACCCAACGTATGCTTGCCATGTACAAGAAAAAAGATCGCTGAGGGAACAAGGACATGTCAGCCAATATCGCGGCTCTGCTTTATCTCGTCTCCGGCGTCCTGTTCATCATGGCGCTGCGCGGCCTCTCCTCTCCTGAAAGCTCGCGTCAGGGCAATCGCTTTGGCATGATCGGCATGACCATCGCCATTGCGACAACGCTTGCCGTGCTTCAGGCGCAAAACCAGACCACATGGGCGCTCGTCGTTGTCGGTGTCGTGATCGGCGGCGGCATCGGTGCTGTTGTCGCGCGCCGCATCGCCATGACGTCGATGCCGCAGCTTGTGGCCTTTTTCCATTCGCTTGTCGGTCTTGCCGCCGTGCTTGTCGCCTGGGCTGCTTACTTCTCGCCTGCCGCCTACGGCATCGGCGAGTTCGGTGCGATCCATCCGGGCAATCTTGTGGAAATGTCATTGGGTGTGGCCATCGGTGCCATCACTTTCTCCGGTTCCATCATCGCCTTCGCCAAGCTCAACGGAAACATGTCGGGCGCGTCCATCATGTTGCCGGGCCGTCACCTCATCAATGCGGTGCTCGCGCTCGCCATTGTCGGTGGCGTTGTTTACCTGTGCATGGATCCGTCGCATCAGTCGGTTGAACTCTTCCTTGCGATCACGCTCATCGCCTTCGTGTTTGGCTTCCTCATCATCATCCCGATCGGTGGCGCGGACATGCCCGTCGTCGTGTCGATGCTGAACTCCTATTCCGGTTGGGCGGCGGCCGGCATCGGCTTCACGCTTGGCAATCTCGCGCTCATCATCACAGGTGCGCTTGTCGGCTCGTCCGGTGCGATCCTTTCCTACATCATGTGCAAAGGCATGAACCGCTCTTTCATCTCCGTCATCCTCGGCGGCTTCGGTTCGGATGCGGCGGCGGTCGGCAACGGCAAGGTCGAGACACGTCCTGTGAAGCAAGGCTCGGCAGACGATGCCGCTTTCATTATGAAGAATGCCGGTTCCGTCATCATCGTGCCGGGCTACGGCATGGCGGTGGCGCAGGCCCAGCACGCGCTGAAGGAAATGACCGACCATTTGAAAAAAGAAGGCGTGAAAATTTCCTACGCCATCCATCCGGTCGCCGGTCGTATGCCCGGTCACATGAATGTGCTGCTTGCCGAAGCCAATGTACCTTATGATGAAGTCTTCGAGCTTGAAGATATCAACAACCAGTTTGCGCAGGCCGACGTTGCTTTCGTCATCGGTGCGAACGACGTGACGAACCCGTCGGCAAAGACCGATACATCAAGCCCGATTTTCGGTATGCCGATTCTGGATGTCGAGAAGGCCCGTACTGTTTTGTTCATCAAGCGCGGCATGGGCTCTGGCTATGCCGGTGTCGAGAACGAACTCTTCTTCCGCGACAACACGATGATGCTGTTCGGCGATGCGAAAAAGATGGTCGAGCAGATCATTAAAGCTCTGTAAGCGGAAAAGGTTGGAATTGAAGAGGGCGGTCTTCGCAAGAGGGTCGCCCTTTTTGTTTCTCAATATCTCTCTGGTTGGGAGAGGGTGGGGTGAGGGTCTTGCAAAAGAGGGCGTGACATAAAGGGGAAAGAAATCCCTATCCCCGCCCGGGTATTTTTCATTCTGCGGTACCATCGACATGGATCCTCGAAAAACCAACGATCTCGACATGGAAACCTCGAATCTCTTGCAAGAAATGTTGAGTGATTTGAGCCGACCGAGAGTCAGGAAAATCCCTATCCTCCCCCTTTTCATTTGGACACGGACCGTTGCCGCACTACCATCCCGCCAACAAAACAGGGGACTGAAATCATGATTTTGGCTGCACGTATCGGCGTCGCTTTGGCGGGGTTGTTTTCATTGCTTATGGGCGTTCAGGCGTTTCTCACGCCGGTTGAACTGGGACAGATGCTCGGTCTCGGTGCGCTGTCGCCATTGGGTCAGAACGCGTTGCGCGCTGACATCGGCTCGTTCTTTCTCGTCAGTGCCGCGGCCGCCGCGCTCGCGCTCTTTGCCAAACGTCCGCATTGGCTTTACGGCGCAGCCTTGCTTTACGGGCTCGCGGTGACGGGTCGACTCATCGGCGTGCTCGTTGAAGGCGCACCGGAAGGTGTGGCCATGCCGATGCTTGTTGAACTGGTGCTCGTCGCGCTATTCGTCTTCGGTGCGAAGAAGCTTCCATCGGCGTGATCGTGGACGATCTTCAAAAACAAAAACGCCCCCGAATTTCGGGGGCGTTTTTATGTTTCATCGTAGCGAAGTTTAGCCGCGGGGTGCTGCCTCGCGGGGTTTGGCGACGACGCCGCTTTCGCGCTGAACGCGTTTGCGCGCGAGCTTGCGGGCGCGGCGGATGGCTTCGGCTTTTTCGCGGGCCTTCTTCTCCGAGGGCTTCTCATAGAAGTTACGGAGCTTCATTTCACGGAACACGCCTTCGCGCTGAAGTTTCTTCTTCAGGGCTTTCATAGCCTGATCAACGTTATTGTCGCGGACGAGTACCTGCACGAGCCAAATCCTGTCTGGGATTTCCCTATCGGGATCAATGTGTTAGCCGCAACAGGGCTGAGCCCCGATGCGAGAGAGCCGCTTTCTAGCAAAGGAATCGGGGCTTGTCCACTCCGGTCGGCCGGAAATGCGGGCGATGGGGCGGATTCTTTGTCGCGGGCGGGCGTTGAAAAGCGGCTTGCCCGTTGCCGGACGCCCCGAGGACCGCCATATTCTGACCATGTCCATTCTCAAAATAGCCCGTATGGGTCATCCGGTCCTCGCCAAGATCGCCGCGCCGGTGAAAGACCCGACCGCCCCCGAAATCAGGCGTCTGGTCGCCGATATGGTCGAGACCATGATTGATGCGAACGGGGCGGGACTTGCCGCGCCGCAGGTCTATGTGCCGCTGCGCGTCGTCATTTTTCAGGCCCCGCCAGAGCGCGCGCCGGAAGGAATCGACGAGGAGGAGAGCTTTGACCATACGGTAGCACTCACTGTTCTGATCAATCCTGAAATCGAAATTCTGAGCGAAGAGACGGAAGACGGCTGGGAGGGTTGCCTCTCTGTACCCGGTCTGCGCGGGCTCGTGCCGCGCTATACAGAGCTGATCTATCGCGGTGTCGGTCTCGACGGCCTACCCATCGAGCGCCGCGCCAGGGGCTTCCATGCTCGTGTGGTGCAGCACGAGTGCGATCATCTTGACGGTGTGCTCTATCCGCAGCAGATGGATGATCTCGGTACGTTGATTTTTGAAAGTGAAATCCGTCACCGGATCGGTGGTCGCGATGATGAAGAAGATGACGAGAGCGAACATGAGTGACAGGGTATCAAAGCCGGGTTCTGCAAAACCCCGGGCCGACGATCATATCGTGAAGACGCGTGCGGCGATCCTGAAGGCCGCGCTGCCCAATGTTGCCTTTGATGGCTGGACAGCAAAGCTCATGTCGGATGCTGCGGCGGAAGCCGGTGTGTCTCATGGTCAGATGCGGCTCGCTTTTCCCGGCGGCATTATAGATCTGGTGGATTGCTTTCTCGCCGATGGTGACCGCCGCATGAGCGAGGTGCTGGCAACGCGCGACCTGTCAGCAATGAAAATCCGCGAACGCATTACGCTGGGTGTGCGCACGCGCATCGAGGTGGATTTGAAGGACCGCGAGGCGGTGCGCCGTGCCGTGACGCTGCTGGGGCTTCCCTTGTCGGGGACTGCGGGTCCACAAGCGCTATATCGCACCGTCGATGCGATTTGGCGTAGCGTTGGTGATACGTCGACGGATTTCAATTTCTATACGAAGCGGGCGATTTTGGCCGGTGTCTATTCGGCCGTCTGCATCACATGGTTCGGTGATGAGAGCGAAGGCTATGCTGACACATGGACGTTTCTCGACGCACGGATCGGCGATGTGATGAAAATCGAGAAGGCGAAAGCGGGCATCAAAAAGTTTGGCGCGATGTTGCCTGATCCGTTCGCGTTGCTCGGACGGCTTCGCTACAGGAAGTTTTAGTCGGTTTTCAGGGCCTCTCTGAAGGTACACCGAAGCCCAGATCGACCCATTCCGCTGACTGAATATCGGTTCCCGATTGTGTGCGCTCGATCGGTTCGGCGTAGCCTGCGTCTTCTTCGCGGTGGACCATACCGACGATGCGTGCATTGCCGTTGGCCGTTGCTTTGAGAGGCAGATAGAGCGTGCTGACGGTGCCTGAGCGACCGGAACTGTAGTGATTGGTGTAGCGAGCGACCATGCCACAAGGCTTGTTGACGATGATTGAATAAGCGTTGATCACGCGGTCGCGCGAGACGTCTGATTGAGTGGCAAAAACATTTTCACGCGTGATGTCAAAGCCGAGGCGGTCAACCATTGCCGTGCCGGCAAAGCGGGCTACGACATTCTCGCGGTCGAAGACATCAAGCAACATGATGTTGGGCAGCCATTGCGTCACGGCGAGAAGATCAAATTTGTCCGTCAGCGGCAGATCGCCGTCCACACGACCGGAATTCCAATAGTCATAGAGTTCGGAAAAACCCGTCAGCTCACGCCAGTTTTTTAAGCTCACTTCACGGCCTTGCCCGCCGTTTGCGTCGTTCGGTGAATAATGCATGCCCGTGCCCAAGCCCTGCCAACGTTCTGCCCGGAAGTAAATCGTGCAGTCGTTTTACCGTCTCTGTCGTTAACGGAGTGTATGTGGGTGCAGGCCAAAAGGATAGAGACGCGTTAAGTGTCCCATTTTGCGCCCCGGACGGGCTTCTGCTTTTCCGTAGAGATGGAGCGCGGTGCCGGGCTCGGCGGCGAGCGAGGCCCAGTCGTTCACTTCGTCGCCGATGAGGTTCAGCATGATTGCATCGCTGTGGCGTTTGGGACTGCCGAGCGGCCAGCCGCAGATAGCGCGGATGTGCTGCTCGAATTGGCTCACAGTGCAGGCATCTTCCGTCCAGTGGCCGGAATTGTGAACGCGCGGGGCGATCTCGTTGACGAGGAGGCGGGGGCCTTCGGCATCATCGGGTAGCACGAACATTTCAACGCCCATAACACCGATATAGGCGAGATCGGCGACGATATGGGCGGCGATGGCGCGGGCCTTGGCGGCGAGCTTCGCGTCGATGCGGGCGGGCACGAGGCTCTGGTCGAGAATGTGATTTTTGTGAATGTTCTCGACGGGATCGTAAGCCGCTGTTGTTCCGTCCAGCCCGCGGGCGACGATCACCGAGATTTCAAGTTCGAAGGGCACGAAGCCTTCGAGGATCGCAGGCGCGCGACCGATGGCATCGTAAGCGGCGATGGCGTCTTCGGGCATGGTGATTTTTGCCTGACCCTTGCCGTCATAGCCGAAGCGGCGCGTTTTGAGGATCGAGGGTGTGCCGATCTCTGCGACGGCTTTCAGTAGGGCGGTTTCATCGGGTACGTCGGCAAAGGGTGCGGTCGCGATACTGTGCGATTTCAGAAAGCTCTTTTCGACGATGCGGTCTTGTGCGGTGGCGAGCGCTGTCACACCGGGGCGGACGGGTGCGTGTTCGGCAAGGATGCGGGCGGTTTCGGCGGGGACGTTTTCAAATTCATAGGTGACGACATCGACGCTGTCGGCAAAGCGTGCGAGCGCTTCGGCATCATCATAAGCGGCGCGGGTACCGGTGGCGGCAACGTCCATCGCGGGGGCTTCGGCGTCGGGGCAATAGATATGGCTCGACATGCCAAGTTCGGCGGCGGCGAGCGCCAGCATCCGGCCAAGCTGACCGCCGCCCAGAATGCCGATGCGTCCACCGGGGGCGATGATGGCGGGTTTGTCGTGAGACTTACTCATCAACCGGAATGTCACCGACTGAGGCCGTCTGGGCGGCGCGGTAGGCGTCGAGACGGGTTGCAAGGGCGGGGTTCATCAAAGCGAGAACGGCGGCCGCGAGAAGGCCAGCATTCTTGGCACCGGCATCGCCGATGGCCAGAGTGCCGACGGGAATGCCGCCCGGCATCTGGACGATGGAGAGAAGGCTGTCCTGACCGTTCAACGCCTTGGACTGCACGGGTACACCGAAGACGGGGAGCGCTGTCATGGAGGCGCACATGCCCGGCAGATGGGCGGCGCCACCGGCACCGGCGATGATGACCTTGAGTCCACGCGCACGGGCGGTTTTGGCGTAGTCGACGAGGCGGTCGGGCGTGCGATGGGCCGAGACGATGCGGGCCTCGTGGGGGACTCCGAGTTCGTTAAGGACGTCGGAGGCAAGGCGCATGGTTTTCCAGTCGGACTGGCTGCCCATGATGATGCCGACGAGGGATTGCTCTGCCATGTGCTTTCCGAATCCAGAGATGCCGGGTGCGGCGCGGAAAGCGGCGCAGTATAGGCATGGAAGGTTGTTTGGCAAGGGTGGGTTTATTTACGCCTGATACACAGCGTCACCCCCTGCTTGTCACGGGGTGACGCCTGTTTCTGCGGCGTCAGGCTGCCTTCTTCTTTGAGACCTTGTTGGAGAACTCCAGAGCACCGTCTTCGAGCTTGCCGAATTTGAGGCTGAAGAGGTCGAGGGCGTAGTTCTGGTAGAGTTTCCACGGGGCTTTGTCGCCCTGTTTGGGAAACTGGTCGATCGAGCGTTGGACATATCCGCTTGAAAAGTCGAGCCAGGGTTCCGGCGTCACGGTGCTTTCATCGACGCGCGGGGTCGCCTGACGGTTACCGGTGCGGTCCATGTAGTTGATGAGACGGCAGACATATTCGCAGGTGAGGTCGCACTTCAATGTCCATGAGGCGTTGGTGTAGCCGAAGGACGAGGCGAGGTTAGGTACGCCGGAATACATCATGCCTTTGTAGCCATAGGACTTGGAGAGGTCGATGCGCTGGCCGTCAACGGTGATTTCAAGTCCGCTGAGAAGCTGGAGGTTGAGGCCCGTGGCGGTGACGATGATGTCGGCTTTGAGTTCCTGGCCGGATTTAAGTTTGATGCCCTTCTCGGTGAATGTTTCGATGTGATCGGTCACGACGTCGGCGCGGTCGGATTTGATCGCGTCGAAGAGGTCGCCGTTCGGCACGAGGCAGAGGCGCTGGTCCCACGGATTATAGCTCGGCGTGAAATGTTTTTTGACGAGATCATCGCCCAACTGTTCGCGCACCATGTTGAGGATATAGGCTTTGACCTGTTGCGGCTTGTTGCGGGCGAGGCGGAAGAAATACATGCCGAACAGCACGTTTTTCCAGCGCGTGAGGCCATAAGCCATTTTCGCGGGGAGCCAGCGACGCAGGTTGTTTGCCAGTTCGTCTTCGGCGGGGCGCGAGATGACATAGGTCGGTGAACGCTGCAACATCGTGACGTGGGCGGCCTCTTTGGCCATTTCGGGCACGAGCGTCACAGCGGTGGCACCGGAGCCGATGACGATGACGCGTTTGCCCTTGTAGTCGATGTCGCTGGTCCATTTTTGCGGATGGACGATACGGCCTTTGAAATTTTCCGCGCCGGGGAAGTCGGGCGTATAGCCGCCTGCGTAGTTGAAATAGCCCGAGCACATGAAGAGGAAGTTGCAGGTATAGGCGACAATTTTTTTGTCTTCGCCGGTCTCGACTTCAACGGTCCAGGCCGCGTCCTCGCTCGACCAGAACGCGCGGCGGACCATGTGGCGGAAGCGGATGTGGCGTTTGATGTCGTTTTCGTCGGCCGTCTCGTGCAGATAGTTCAGGATCGCCGGACCGTCGGCAATGGCTTTGGCCTGCCTCCAGGGTTTGAACGAATAACCCAGTGTATACATGTCGCTGTCGGAGCGGATGCCGGGATAGCGGAAGAGATCCCATGTGCCGCCGAGGCTCTCGCGGCCTTCGAGGATGGCATAGGTCTTGGTCGGGCAGTTCGCGCCCAGATGATAGGCCGCGCCGATGCCCGAAATACCGGCACCGACAATCAGCATGTCGAAATGTTCGGTCTTGTTTTGTGTCATTTGTGTCATTGGTCGTCACCTTCCCGCAGGCGGCGTCAGTTTCTATTACAACTGACAAATTGTCGGTTATTGGGTTCTTTTACCCTGAAAACCCACAAATTCACAGAAGTTTTGTGTTCCGCTTGGTCAACTTGTTGGAAGATCGAGCGGAATCGGGCTGCTTCTGGCCTTTTCCGGCGATTAATGGCATCTTTGATTCGGCTGATTTGGATGTATTCATCGTTTATGAGTGGTTACGATCACCATGCGTTGAGGGTTTCGTCTGAAACTTTGGTCCAGCCGGAGCATCAGGCAGACAGTTTGGTTCAAAGGAATTGAGCGCAAGGGTCGGGACATGAAAGTCGGAGACAAACGACCGCTTGATCAAGCCGTGGGCGTCGGCCGCGAACGCGCTGAGGCGGCGCCGCGCGGGCCTTCTGCCACTTTCACCACCGTTCCATCTGTGGGCACAGGCCGGACCATCACCGATGCCGTGAGCTTTATGGGCATTCCCGAATCTGAAATCACGCCCACGGTGCGTGACGCGCTGATGTCTCTGATGTCGGAAGTTGAGAAGCTCCGCCGCGATGTGGAGAAGATGCGTGCCCGTATCCGCGAGGCGGAAAAGCTCGCCGACCATGACGCGATGCTGCCGGTGCTGAACCGCCGCGCCTTCATGGTAGAGCTTGGCCGCGTCATTGCCTTTGCGCGGCGTTACAAGGAGCCTGCCGGTCTCGCCTATCTCGACATTGATAATTTCAAGCAGATCAACGATACCTATGGCCATGCCGCAGGCGATGCGGCGCTGCGTCATCTCGTTGATATTGTGGCTGGCAATGTGCGCGAGACGGATATTGTCGGGCGCATGGGCGGCGATGAATTCGGTGTGGTGCTTGTGCGCAGCGACGAGAAAAGCTCCTACGCCAAAGCTGAGGCGTTGCGGCTGCTCATCTCGCTGCATCCGCTGCTGATGGATGGTGTTGAAATCCCGATGTCCGTGTCGGTGGGTGCGATCAGCATTGACGGCACGATGGAGCCGCAAGAGGCTTTGGCGCTGGCTGACAAGGCGATGTACAACGCCAAGCGCGCGCACCAGTAATTTTCTTTAAGCGATAATATCGGGCAATAGCTGGTCATCGATCTCGCGGATCCGGTCGCGCAAATAGAGTTTGCGCTTCTTCAGCCGTTTGATCTGCAATGTGTCGGGCGAGGTCATAGCTTCGAGCGCCATGATGGCGTCGTCGAGATCGCGATGCTCTTCCTTGAGCTGCGCCAGCATGTGCTGAAGCTCTTGTTCTTCCTGTTCGGTCATCGTCCAACGTAAGTTCTTGAAGAAGCGGGGTGGCCAAATCCTGCGACATCGTGGCGAAGCGCGGGGTCCAGAGCAAGTGCGCATTTGCGCCTGCCGGATTTTCTCTTCAGTCTGAGCAAAGAGGCTTAAACACAAGGAAAATGATGAGTACCGACGGGGATGTGTCCGCCGCTTTCTGGCAGTTCTCATACGAGCTTTATACCGAGCCCGGCGTTGAGGCGCGGCTGCTGGGTTTGCAGGACCGCGACGGGCTTGAGGTCAATCTGGCGCTCTTCTGTCTCTTTGCCGCATCGCGCGGGCAGGAGTTTGATTACATCACCATCGAGGCCATGCGTGGTATCGGGCTCGCATGGGGCCACGAGGTTGTCGCACATCTGCGGCAGGCGCGGCGGCTGATGAAACCGCGTGCGAGCGAGAACGAAGAGGCCGCGCGCTTGCGCAATGAAGTGAAGGTGCTGGAGCTTGCTGCTGAGCAGGCGATGCAAGGCGCGTTGACGGCTTTGCTTGCGGAGGCAAAACCCCTTGATGTCCATGCCCAACGTGCCATTGCCACGCAGAATTTTGCCGCATGGTTTGAAGAAGAGGGCGTTGACGGTGAAGAGGCGCGCGTTGCTGTTGCGCATCTTATCGCGGCGGCGTTTCCTGATTAGGATTTTCTTTTGGAGGTCGGGCTGCGTTTGCCGCCTTTGATGTCTTCGCCCCAGCGCTTTGTTATATCGGTCTCGATGTCGAAAAGATCAAGCACGCGGGCGACCGATTGCGTCACCATTTCGTCGATGTTTTTTGGCGCGACGTAAAAGGCAGGCAAAGGCGGCGCGATGATTGCGCCGATTTCAGACAAATGCGTCATCGTGCGCAGGTGGCCCGTATGCAGCGGTGTTTCGCGTACCATCAGTACGAGACGGCGGCGCTCTTTCAGCACGACATCGGCGGCGCGCGTCAGAAGATTGGATGTGACGCCTGTAGCGATTTCCGACATGGAGCGGATCGAGCATGGCGCGACCACCATGCCTAGGGTTTTGAAGGAACCGCTCGCGATGCTCGCGCCGATGTCGCCCAACTGGTAGCGGGTATGGGCCAGCGCCTCGACATCGCGGATTGACATGCCGGTTTCATGGGCAAGCGTCAGCTCTGCTGCCTTAGTCATCACGAGATGGGTCTCGATTTTTTCGGCTCGCAGAATCTCAAGCAAGCGCACGCCATAAATCACACCTGAGGCACCGGAAATGCCGACGATCAGCCGTTTGCTGCTTGATTTTATGGGTCGCTTTGTTTCGCTCATGGACGAGATTTAGCGTTTCTTCGTTAAGATTGCGAGTGTTCAAAAGTTTTTTCAGATTGGTGTTCGACAGGATGTCAAAAAAGAGTCATGCTTTTCAGGTCACCAACCACTAGAGGCAAAGGTAGGTACAATATGGCGCTTGAGTCGCATATCACCGAGTTGTGCAACCGGCACAAAGCTCTCGAAACTCAGATTGAGAGCGAACTTCACCACCCCGCAAGCGATGATCTTCACATAGCCGAGTTGAAAAAGCAGAAGCTCCGCTTGAAAGAAGAAATCGAAAAGCTGTCCGGACATCAGTCGGCAGCCTGACAATCCCTTCTCATCCATTCAAACAACAGACAGTCGCTTGCGCCGGGCCTTGAGCCCGGCGTTTTGTTTGGAGTGGCCCTTATTTAATCTTAATCTTTTCGGGCAAAGAAGAATATTGACCCGGCGCATCCAAAGTCCGGCCCCAGTGGCGCGGATGCAGATATTGATCCTTCTGTTCCGACAAGCGATGCCCGAAAAGTCAAGGCGGAAGAAAAACACGCGCAGGCCAAAGGCGAAAATGTGGCCAATGAAAACGGCTTTGCCGGTGACCGCGCCAAAGGGCTTGCGGTCAATATTCTGGTTTGAATTTTCCAGACTTTCACAAGCGTTGCGGTGCCCGCGAAAAGCGGGGGTAGGTACTTTATCCAGCACGTTTTGCTATGTATTTTCGAGCGTTTCTTGCAAGAGATCGAGCGTTTCCATGCAGAGATCAAGCATTATGTTCGAGCCTCACACGAGATGATTTTCTAGATTTGCGGGAAATCTATTTATTGTGCGGGATAGGCCGTGTTGGACGCGGCCATTCACCAGTGTGGGTGGTGAAGTTACTTAAAGCTCTCCTGCCATATCGCGGAGTTTGAATTTTTGTACTTTGCCTGTCGAGGTTTTCGGCAGGTCTGTGAACACGACCGTCTTGGGGCACTTGAAGTGGGCGAGGTTTTCGCGGCAATAAGCGATTACCTGTTCGGCGGTGAGAGTTGACCCCTTCTTCAATGTGATAAAGGCACAAGGTGTCTCGCCCCATTTCTCGTCGGGTCGTGCGACGACGGCGGCTTCGATGATGTCGGGGTGTTTGTACAAAATGTCTTCGACTTCCAATGACGAAATGTTTTCACCGCCGGAGATGATGATGTCTTTGGAGCGGTCTTTGAGCTGGATGTAATTGTCGGGATGCCAGACGCCGATGTCGCCCGAATGGAACCAGCCGCCCTCAAATGCTTCGGCGGTGGCTTTCGGGTTTTTCAGGTAACCCTTCATCACCACGTTGCCCTGGAACATCACCTCGCCCATCGTCTCGCCGTCGCGCGGGACTTCGAGCATGGTCTCGGCATCGCGCACGGAAATGCCTTCCAGTACGGGATAGTTGACGCCTTGGCGTGCTTTCACTTGCGCCCGCGCGCCTGCTTCCAGTTCGTCCCACTCGTCGTGCCATGCGTTTACCACGGCAGGTCCGTAGGTTTCGGTGAGACCGTAGACGTGAATGACGTTGAAGCCTTCGCTTTCGAGTTTGCGGATGGTGGCGGCGGGCGGCGGCGCGGCGGCGGCGAAAAAATGCACGGTGTTGGGCAGCGGTTTTTTCTCTTCTTCCGTCGCGTTGATGAGAAAGCCCATGACGGTCGGTGCGCCCCCCATATGTGTGACGCCGTATTTTGCGATCGCGTCAAAAATGTTTTTGGCGGTGACGCGGCGCAGGCACACATGTGTGCCTGCGATGACGCTCATCGACCAGGTGAAGCACCAGCCATTGCAATGGAACATCGGCACGGTCCAGAGATAGACCGAATTATGCGTCATGCTGGCGGTGACTATATTGCCCATGGCGAGCAAATAAGCACCGCGATGATGGAAGACGACGCCCTTGGGATTGCCGGTTGTGCCCGACGTGTAATTGAGGCTGATGGCATTCCATTCGTCAGCGGGAAGCGCCCATTTGAACTCTTCGTCGCCTTCTTCGAGCAGGCTTTCGTAATCTGTTTCGCCGATGGCGGCACCCGGCCCGTCATATTCTGGATCGTCTATGTCAATGACGATGGGTTTCACCTTGGCGGCTTTGAGCGCTTCAAGTCCCAGCGGTGAAAATTCACGGTCCACGAAGACAAGCTTGGCTTCGCCGTGATCGAGCATGAAACCGATATTGGCCCCATCGAGGCGGATGTTCATTGTGTTGAGGACAGCGCCGATCATCGGCACGGCATAGTGCAGTTCCAGCATTTCGGGAATATTGGGCGCAAGCACGGCAATCGTGTCGCCTTGTCCCAGTCCTCGTTTCGAGAGGGCCGAGGCAAGCTGGCAGCAGCGAGAATAGAACTCCGCATAAGTGCGCTTGAGGTCGCCATGAAGGATGGCCACCGTTTCGGGATAGACCTCGGCGGCGCGTTTGAGGAAGGAGAGCGGTGACAGGGGCTGATGGTTCGCCGGGTTTTTGTCGAGGTGGGTATCATAGGGGCTGGCGGTCATCGTCTGGTCCTCTCGCGCGGGTGATTAAGGTGCAGCTAATCAAACCCGTGCGGGGCTTGCAATGCTTGAGCGGTCTTGAAAGAGTCAGACAATAAAAATTCGGAATCGGGGAGCGCTTTATGGGGAGCTACAAGGACACCTATGCAAGCTGGGCGGGCAATCCGCATGGGTTTTGGGCAGAGGCGGCCAAGGACATAGATTGGGTGAGCGCCCCGCGTGAGACTTATGGCCCCGCGGGCTGGTTTCCCGATGCGACCTGCAACACCTGCTGGAATGCGCTTGACCGGCACGTCAAGTCGGGTCGCGGTGAGCAGACCGCGCTCATCTATGACAGCGCGATGCTCGGTACGGTGAAGCGCTTTACCTATGCGGCGCTGCTCGACGAGGTCGCCACTTTTGCCGGTGTGTTGCAGAGCCACGGTATCGTCAAAGGCGACCGCGTCATCATCTATATGCCGATGGTGCCGGAGGCGGTTATCGCCATGCTCGCCTGCGCACGGCTGGGCGTGATCCATTCGGTCGTCTTCGGCGGCTTTGCTGCGAAGGAACTCGCCACGCGCATTGATGATGCAAAACCGAAACTCATTGTGTCGGCGTCGTGCGGGTTGGAGCCCGGCCGCGTGATTGCCTATAAGCCGCTGCTCGATGCCGCTATTGATCTGGCAACCTCGAAGCCCGAGGCGACGATCATTTTGCAGCGTGCGGCGCTTAAAGCCGATTTCGTGGAAGGCCGCGATTTCGACTGGGCTAATGAGGTTGAAAAGACGCGTGGGGCGGGATTGAAACCGGCCTGTGTGCCGGTCGCCGCGACCGATCCGCTCTATGTGCTCTACACATCGGGCACGACGGGCATCCCCAAAGGCGTTGTGCGCGACAATGGCGGTCATATGGTGGCCCTCAAATGGTCGATGCAGAATATATACGGGATCAATCCCGGCGAGGTGTTCTGGGCGGCGTCTGACGTCGGCTGGGTCGTCGGCCACTCCTACATTGTCTATGCGCCGCTGCTGCACGGTTGCACGACGGTGCTCTATGAAGGAAAGCCGGTGGGCACACCGGATGCGGGAGCCTTCTGGCGTGTGATTGCAGAGCATGGCGTCAAGGCGCTCTTTACCGCGCCGACGGCCTTTCGCGCCATCAAGAAAGAAGACCCGAAGGCGGAACTTGTCAAAGATTATGACTTGTCGAAATTCGAGATGCTGTTTCTTGCGGGCGAGCGCGGGGACCCTGACACTATTCAGTGGGCGGAACGTGCGCTTGGCGTGCCCGTGATCGACCATTGGTGGCAAACGGAAAGCGGCTGGCCGATGGCGGCGGTGCCGATGGGGATCGAGCGGTTGCCGGTGAAATACGGTTCGCCCGGTGTGCCGGTGCCGGGCTTTACGATCCATGTTGTAGACGAAGCGAACCGCCAAGTGGCGGCGGGTGTGACCGGCGCGATCGTCATCAAACTGCCGCTCGCGCCCGGATGCTTGCCGACGCTGTGGCAGAATGATGAGGGGTTTCAAAAGTCCTATCTCGCCGATTATCCGGGTTACTATAAAACGGCGGATGCGGGCTTTATCGACGGCGACGGCTATCTCTATGTGATGAGCCGCACCGATGACATCATCAATGTGGCGGGGCATCGGCTTTCGACGGGCGGCATGGAGGAAGTGCTGGCGGGACATCCCGATGTTGCCGAATGTGCGGTGATCGGCGTGGCCGATGCGATGAAGGGGCAGGTGCCGCTTGGCTTCCTCGTCATCAACAAGGGTGTTAATCGCCCGATGGTTGATATTGAAAAGGAGGCGGTGCAACTGGTGCGCGACAAGATCGGGCCGGTGGCGGCCTTCAAGACGGCGCTGGTGGTGCAGCGTTTGCCGAAGACAAGATCGGGAAAGATTTTGCGCGGGACGATGCGCAAGATCGCCGATGGCGAGCAATGGACCACGCCCGCGACGATTGACGATCCGGCGATCCTGACGGAGATCGGCGAGGTGCTGGGTGGCGCAGGGTTCGGGAAGAAGGGCTGAGGACCCCCAAATCTCCAACCTTTCTGCCCTGCGATTATGCCGCGATTGACGTAAACGTCATTCAGCCGCATCTTCCGGCGCATGGAAGCTGCAAAACCACTTTTTTCCTATCGCAAGCATTGGGCGCACCGCTTTGGTGTTGCGCCATTCCTTCCCATGTCGCGGGCGGAAATGGATATGCTTGGCTGGGACCAATGCGATGTGATCCTCGTTACGGGCGATGCCTATGTCGATCATCCGAGCTTCGGCATGGCGATTATCGGGCGCTTGCTTGAAGCGCAGGGTTTTCGCGTCGGCATTATTTCGCAGCCCGACTGGCAATCGGCTGAACCCTTCAAGGCGCTCGGCAAGCCCGCGCTTTATTTCGGCGTGACTGGCGGCAATATGGATTCGATGGTCAACCGCTATACATCGGACCGCCGCATCCGCCACAATGACAGCTACACGCCGGGCGGCGAAGGCGGCAAGCGGCCGGACCGTTCGACCATTGTTTACGCGCAGCGTTGCCGCGAGGCCTACAAAGACGTGCCGATCATGCTTGGCGGCATCGAAAGCTCGCTGCGTCGCATTGCGCATTATGATTACTGGTCCGACAAGGTGCGCCGCTCGATCCTCGTTGATGCTAAAGCCGATATTCTTCTTTACGGCAATGCAGAGCGCGCTGTTGTCGAAGTCACGCATCGGATCGCCAAGGGTGACAAGTTCAGCGAGCTTGACGACGTGCGCGGTGTTGCGATTTTGAAATCGGCGATCCCTGAAGGCTGGACCGAGCAACACGCCGACGATATTGACGACGCTGACGAAGGCGCACGGGCGAGCAATGCGCAGACGGTGATCCGTTTGCCATCTTATGCGCAGGTCTCAAGCGATCCGGAAACCTATGCGCGGGCAAGCCGCGTGCTTCACCGCGAGAGCAATCCGGGCAATGCGCGCGCACTGGTGCAGAACCACGGCGACCATGATGTCTGGCTGACGCCGCCGCCCATTCCGCTGACGACGCCGGAAATGGACGGGGTTTACGATCTGCCTTATGCGCGGGGACCACATCCGGCCTATGACGGTGCAAAGATTCCCGCATGGGACATGATCAAAACCTCCGTCACGATCATGCGCGGCTGTTTCGGCGGTTGCTCGTTCTGCTCGATCACCGAGCATGAGGGCCGCATCATCCAGAACCGGTCGGAAGGCTCGATCCTCAAAGAGATCGAAACGGTGCGCGACAAGGTCGAAGGTTTTACCGGTATCATTTCCGATATTGGCGGGCCGACGGCGAATATGTATCGCATGGCCTGCAAGGATGAACGCACGGAAGCGCTGTGCCGCAGGCCTTCATGCGTCTATCCCGGCATCTGCCCGAATTTGAATACGAGCCATGAGGCACTGATCAGTCTCTATCGCAAGGCACGCGAAATTCCGGGTATCAAGAAAGTCATGGTCGCGTCCGGCGTGCGTTATGACCTCGCGGTTGAAAGTCCGACCTATATCAAAGAACTCGTCACGCATCATGTTGGCGGCTATCTGAAGATCGCGCCGGAGCATACCGAGCACGGGCCGCTGACCAAGATGATGAAGCCCGGTATCGGCGCCTATGATCGCTTCAAGCAGATGTTTGATGCGGCGACAAAGGCGGCGGGCAAGAAATATTTTCTCATTCCCTATTTCATCGCGGCCCATCCCGGCACCGAGGATGAGGACATGATGAACCTTGCGATCTGGTTGAAGCGCAATGACTATCGCGCTGATCAGGTCCAGACCTTCCTGCCGTCACCAATGGCGCTGGCGACCGCCATGTATCATTCGGGCAAGAACCCGCTCAAAGCCGTGCGACGCGGTGTGTCGGAACCTGTTTCGACGATCAAGGGATTGAAACAACGCCGCTTGCACAAGGCTTTTCTGCGCTATCACGATGCGGAAAACTGGCCGTTATTGCGCGAGGCGCTCAAAAATATGGGTCGCGCCGATCTCATCGGGCCGGGCAAGAAACAGCTGGTCCCGAACTGGCAACCGGCGGGTACGGGGAAAACCGGCGGCGAGGGCAAGCGGCTGGGGTCAAAACACCGTACACAGACGTTTACGACCAAGGGAAATTATCCCAAGGGGTTGAAATAGGGGGCAGGCGCTGACAGGCGTTTCTCGCCTATCCATGGGATGAGGAGGAGAAGCGCCGCATTCATCAGTTGGATGAAAATGAGCGCTGCGGCGCCGAGTTCTCCGTGTATGTAGAGCATTACCGATCCCATCAGCACGATATGTACAAGGACACCATTGGTGACGAGCAGGGCGAGCGCTTTGTGGCTGAGCTTGTTTTTACCAAAGCAGGTGCGCGCAACCCAGAATGATGCAGGCAGGAAGATCAGAAGTGCCGAGAGGGCGCCCGGATTGTAGCTCTGTCTGGCGATCATCGGCGCGATATGGACGAGGGCATTAATGAAGATCACGCTATAGGTCGTCAGGCCGATCAGCGGGTGGCGGCGCGCGAGAAGGCCAGCCAAAGGTGCGACGATCCAGAACATCGGCAGGTTGACGGCGAGAAAGAACGCGTGCGGTAAAGGGCAGGCGGGAAAGGGGCCGAGGCCGAGATTGGTGCAGAGCGCGTCGGGGAAGGCATGGGGCTGACCGGAAAGATCGACGCCATATTCTTCGACATTGTGGATGAGGTAAGCGAACATGCCGAACCATGCGAGCCAGACAGGATCGCGCCAGCGCGATACGTTCATGTTTCCGCGCAACTGATTGCTGGCGAACATCAAGCCCGCCAGCAGGGCCGCGCCTGCCAGTCCGATCCAAGGGAAAGCGATGTCGAGCCAGCTCCAAGGTCCGTCTGCTGACATTCTTCGTTCCTCTTTGTTGGTTTAGAGCGGGATGACATATGACTGATTCAAAGGGGATTCCCTTTGGAGGAGA
>JAZJXO010000002.1:0-138929 GCA_040390855.1 Pseudomonadota bacterium | reverse complement strand
AAATCTCCTCCAAAGGGAATCCCCTTTGAATCAGTCATATGTCATCCCGCTCTAGATAAAAGTTCGTAAATGCTGGGATATGATTCTCTATTTGCTAAAAAAATTTAATCAAATGAATCGTTTAAAGCTAATTTTTGAAGTCCGAGCTTCACAAAATGAACTTCGAAAGGTCGACATTCTTGGAAAGATCCCCGATCCGTTCCCGAACATAGTCTGCCGTTATTTCGATGTTTTGACCGGAGCGGTCCGTGGCGGCAAAAGAGATTTCGTCCAATACGCGTTCCATCACGGTATGGAGACGTCGCGCTCCGATATTCTCGACGCTCGCATTGACGTCGGCGGCTATGCTGGCAATCGCCTCGATCCCGTCCGGTTTGAAATCGAGCGTGACCCCTTCTGTTGAAAGCAGGGCCACATATTGCTTGATAAGGCTCGCTTCCGGTTCGGTCAGAATCCGCACGAAATCCTCGCGTGTCAGTGCTTTCAGTTCTACACGGATCGGTAATCGTCCCTGAAGCTCAGGCAGCAGGTCTGAGGGCTTGGCGATATGGAATGCCCCTGAGGCGATAAAAAGAATATGATCGGTCTTGACCGCGCCATGTTTTGTGGAAACCGTGGTCCCTTCGATAAGCGGTAGTAGATCACGCTGCACGCCTTCGCGGCTGACATCGCCGCCCTGCCGTTCTGTGCGGGCGCAGATTTTGTCGATCTCATCCAGAAAAACGATGCCAGACTGCTCGACAAGGCGGATCGCTTCCTGCGTCAGTTGCTCCTGATCAAGCAATTTGTCGGATTCCTCTGTGAGAAGAAGCTGGTGGCTGGCGCGCACCGTCATCTTGCGGCTCCTGGTCCGGCCGCCAAGTGCCTTGCCGAACATCTCGCCGAGATTGACCATGCTGATCTGGCTGCCGGGCATTCCGGGAATATCAAGGTTCGGTATCCCGCCCTGATCGGCGACCTCGACCTCAATCTCCTTGTCATCCATCTCACCGTCTCGGAGCTTTTTTCGGAAACTCTCCCGGGTGGAGTCTGACGAACCTTTGCCGACAAGCGCGTCGAGCACGCGGGCCTCGGCTGCCAGATGGGCTTTGGCGGCCACGTCTTTGCGCTTTTTATCGCGGAGCTGGGAAATGCCGACCTCGACGAGATCACGGATTATCTGTTCGACATCACGGCCCACATAACCCACTTCGGTGAATTTTGTCGCTTCCACCTTGAGAAAAGGTGCTTCGGCAAGACGGGCAAGGCGGCGCGAGATTTCGGTTTTGCCGACGCCGGTAGGCCCGATCATCAGAATGTTTTTGGGAAGCACTTCGTCGCGCAAATTCTCAGGTAGTTGCTGACGACGCCAGCGGTTGCGCAGCGCAATGGCAACGGCCCGCTTGGCATCGTTCTGGCCGATGATGAAGCGGTCGAGTTCGGAAACAATCTCGCGAGGTGAAAAACTGGTCATTTTTTGGGGACTTTAGAAAAAAGAATTCAGGACGTGGGGAGCGTTTCAACCGTCAGATTGCCATTGGTGAAGACGCAGATTTCGGCGGCAATCTTCATAGCTTTGCGGGCGATCTCCTCGGCGGAAAGGGTGCTGTCAGCCAAAGCGCGAGCGGCGGCGAGCGCATAATTTCCGCCCGATCCGATGCCGACTATGCCGCCTTCGGGTTCCAGCACGTCGCCGTTTCCGGTAAGCACCAGGCTCACCTCTGCATCCGCGACGATCATCAGGGCTTCGAGGCGGCGGAGATACCGGTCGGTGCGCCAGTCCTTGGCAAGCTCGACACAGGCCCGCGTAAGCTGCCCCGGATATTGTTCGAGCTTTGTTTCAAGCCGCTCAAAAAGCGTCATGGCGTCAGCCGTTGCACCGGCAAAGCCCGCGATGACCTGACCGGAGCCCAGAGGCCGCACTTTCCGTGCATTGCCTTTCATTATCGTATTACCCATGGACACCTGCCCGTCGCCGGCAATGACAACCCGGCCCCCCTTGCGGACGGTCAGAATGGTTGTGCCGTGCCATGAGACAAGGCCGTGGCTGTCGGGGTCGGACATGGGATGCGGTTCCGCTAAAGTCTGAAAGACGCAATTCTTTAAAGCGTGGTCTTTAAAAAAGCATGGTCTTTAAAGAACGGGGCCTTCATGTGGCGACTTTATCGGTTCCGGTCAAGACATTGAGCAGACATCTGCCAAAATCGGCATAAATCTGTGCTTTACGGGTCAGAAGGAGGGAGCGGCTGTGGACGGCCAATCTCGTCTGACTGGCTCCTTGCTCTTTCCTTCTTCATGGTTTCGCTTAATGACAGGTCGACATTGACGACCGATCGCATCGCATGTTGGTCTTCGTAAAAAGAGCGGCGTCTTGGACCGAGCCCCAAAAAGCGTCGCCACAGAGAATGGTGCATCATAGCCGCTGTCCTCTGAATAGCGCTCCTCCAGTTTGTACTTTAGACACAGATTGCATCTAAGGAAAATATCATTTTGCACCTGCGAGCAAATCAACCCAGATAAAGATGGCTGCGGGTTGTTCTGGGGCTATTCACACTTTATCTGGTGTCCGTGAGCAGGATTATGACAAGGTAATCTCAACCGGTGACTTACATAACAGTGACTTATCCAAACAAGATCATTTCTGTTCTCCAGTACTTGAAGTAAAATCTCAATAAATCTTAAGAGAAAAGGTTAACGTCTTATAAGCCATTGGAAGGGCATAAGATTTGGCAAGTTGAGCGATTACGGCAGATTAGAGACTGGCTGTCGTGAGGGCGCACTGATAAGACTTCTTGGGCAAGACCGACGTTTTTTGAGCAAAGCACATGGACGATTTGAGCGAAGGCCGCGTGGCCACGATTGAGCGCAAGACGAAAGAAACCGAGATTTTCGTCTCCCTCGATCTTGATGGAACGGGTGAATATGATGTCGATACCGGCATCGGTTTTCTCGATCATATGCTTGAGCAGCTTTCGCGCCATTCCCTGATCGACCTCAAGGTCCGTGCCGTCGGTGACCTCCACATTGATTTTCACCACACGACCGAAGACAGCGGCATTGTGATCGGCGAGGCCGTGCGTCAGGCTCTGGGTGATTTCAAGGGCATCCGTCGCTACGCCACGGCCATCATTCCGATGGATGAGACCTGTACGCGCGTCTCCATCGATGTATCGCAGCGTCCCTATCTCATCTGGAAAGTGAATTTTTCAAAGCCCAAGCTCGGCGACATGGACACCGAACTCTTCAAAGAATGGTTCCAGGCCTTTGCCCAGAATGCCGGCATCACGCTCCATATCGAAAATATGTATGGCGAAAACAACCATCATATCGTGGAGAGTTGCTTCAAGGGACTCGCGCGCGCTCTTCGTGACGCCATTGAAATTGATCCGCGCATGGCCGACCGCATTCCCTCGACCAAGGGCAAACTGGGAAGCTGACACGTCTACATGAATGGCGGGTTCAGGCGAGACTGGCCTTTTTGCCGATCTTGTCCTAGATAAAGCTTGTCTCGGATAAAGGCGGCAGGATGCCCCGTGCCTGATTGAGAGTGACGGCAGCGCGTGAAGGACCTGTTTGATGCGCATGTATACAGTTCACGAGTTGAGCGGGGCTCCGGCCGATGGCAGGGGCTTCGTCTTCGTGCGCGAAGGGTTCTGCTGGCCTGCCCTTGTTTTTACTTTGTTCTGGTTTGTAAGCCGCAGACTTTGGATGGCCGCCTCGCTCTGGTTTGCCTTCACCGTCATTCTTGCCTATCTCGCTGATCAGGCAGGCGTCAGCGAAGAAGTGATGACGTCGGTTTTCGTTCTGTTGCAGGGCACTGTTGCTGTTGTCGGTCATGACGTGGAGCGTTGGACCTTGTCGCTGAAAGGCTACCGCGAAATCGGTGTGGCGTCTGGCAGCGATCTGACTGAAGCCGAACGCGATTTCTTCCGCCATTGGTCAGCGCCCGTGACGGCGACACCGCCTGCCAGAACAAAGAGCTTCACTGCACCCGTCTGGCCACATCGCGAAGAGACCGATGCACATACGCCACTTGGTTTCTTTCCCCATGCGGGAGCATAATTGATGCAGCTTGTGACGATTATTGATTACGGATCGGGAAATCTCCGCTCCGCTGCCAAAGCCTTTGAGCGGGCCGCACGTGAAGTCGGGGCCGATATGCGCATCGAAGTGACGGGCTCGCCCAAGGACGTGCGCGGCGCGGATCGCATTGTGCTGCCGGGCGTCGGTGCGTTTGGGGATTGCCGGGCCGGGCTCGACGCGATTGAAGGCATGATCGAGACCCTCAATGAATGCGTGCGTGACAAAGCCAAACCGTTTTTCGGCATCTGTGTCGGGATGCAACTGATGGCGACGCGCGGCATTGAGTATGGTGTGCATAAAGGTCTCGGCTGGATTGAGGGTGAGGTGAGCGCGATTACGCCGCTCGATCCCGACTTGAAAATTCCCCATATGGGCTGGAATACGCTGACCAATTTGAAACCGCATATGCTGCTTGACGGCATTCCGCTCGGCGAGGAGGGCCTGCACGCTTACTTCGTGCACTCCTATGCGATGCGGACGGCAAACGAGAGTGACGTTGTGGTCCGCACCGATTATGGCGGACCTGTCACAGCAATGGTCGGACGCGACAATATGGTGGGCACGCAATTCCATCCTGAAAAGAGCCAGACTTTAGGTCTGAAGCTCATCGGCAATTTTTTGAACTGGCGACCCTGATATGATCCTTTTCCCCGCGATTGATCTCAAAGACGGTAAATGCGTGCGCCTCGTGCGCGGCCTGATGGAAGAGGCAACTGTCTTCAATGACGATCCGGCAGCGCAGGCGCGTGCGTTTGTTGCGCAGGGATTTCAGTATCTCCATCTTGTCGATCTGAACGGTGCTTTCGAGGGCCGCCCCGTCAATGCCTCTGCCGTTGATGCGATCCTTGCCGCGATCAACATTCCGGTCCAACTCGGTGGCGGCATCCGCGATCTCGCGACGATTGAGACATGGCTCGGCAAGGGCATCACCCGTGTCATCATCGGCACGGCGGCAGTGAAAAATCCGGCCCTTGTAATTGAAGCCTGCAAAAAATTTCCAGGGCGCATCGCCGTGGGTCTTGATGCTAAAGACGGACGCGTGGCGGTCGAAGGCTGGGCAGAAGTTTCAGACCTCACCGTTCTGGACATGGCCAATCGTTTCGAGAACGCGGGCGTCTCTGCGATCATCTACACAGACATTGCGCGCGATGGTGTGTTGCAGGGACTGAACATCGAAGCGACGGTGGCGCTGGCAAAGGCTATTTCCATTCCTGTGATTGCCTCGGGGGGGTTCTCGTCTATCGATGATATTCACGCGCTTATCGCTGCGAACTGCAGGGGGCTCGAAGGCGCGATCTCGGGTCGCGCGTTATATGATGGTCGCATTGATCCAGCCGTTGCATTGCGTCTCTTGAGAGAGGCCGCCTGATGCTCAAGGCCCGAGTTATTCCCTGCCTTGATGTCAAAGACGGTCGTGTCGTCAAAGGCGTCAACTTCGTCGATCTCGTGGATGCAGGCGATCCTGTTTTGGCTGCGCGCGCCTATGATGCGGCAGGTGCGGACGAGCTTTGTTTTCTCGACATCACGGCAAGCCACGAGGCGCGCGCGATCATTTTTGATGTGGTCGCCAAAACCGCCGAGCAATGTTTCATGCCGCTCACCGTCGGCGGCGGTGTCCGGACCGTCGAGGATGTACGCAAGCTCCTACTTGCCGGTGCCGATAAAGTGTCGATCAATACAGCCGCTGTCGAGCGACCGGATTTCGTGCGTGAGGCGGCCGAGAAATTCGGCAATCAATGCATTGTCGTCGCCATCGACGCCAAGGAAGTCGGGCCCCATGATTGGGAAATCTTCACTCATGGCGGACGTAATCGCACCGGCATCAAAGCGGTCGACTTTGCTCGTCAGGTGACCTCTCTGGGGGCGGGTGAAATTCTCCTGACCTCCATGGACCGTGACGGCTCCAAGGCGGGCTACAACATTCCGCTGACGCGGGCGGTGGCCGATGCCGTCACTATTCCCGTCATTGCGTCAGGTGGTGTGGGCTCGCTTGATGATCTTGTGGCGGGCGTTAAAGAAGGGCACGCCAGCGCCGTGCTCGCAGCTTCTATATTCCATTTCGGTACATATTCCGTCGGTGAGGCCAAGGCCTATATGCAGGCCGCTGGCATCCCCATGCGGCTTTAGCCGCACTCTTTCAGAAATAAGCGGCTTTAGCCGCACTCTTTCGGAAATATATGGCGCTACAGCCGGCGCAAACCGGCCATTCTTCCATCTTCTGGCATGAATTCGTTAAAGATAATTGTCTTGAGGTCGGGCTCGGGGCCCGCTCAATGACGGGCATTAGAGTCTTCCGGTTAACACTACTTTGGCAGATTTTGTGTAGGAATGCGGTCCAGGGGATTCCCGAATCAGCTTTTCAGTGATTCATAGGAGGTCGGCTTTTTGGAGGGGCCGACCACGGATGGGAACTGGCAAGCTGATCTGGAGCGCTGGCTCGCGCCGTTTGCTGCGGCGCTGCGGCACAAGACGAGGGCACGGATGTGCCCGGCCTATGTCGCGGGGTTGATCGGTCCTGGCGATCGCAAGAGCATTCAGCCGATGGCGGCACGTGACAGCGCCGTGAGCTATGACCAGCTTCATCATTTCATCGGTAGCGGAGTCTGGGACGCCGCGCCGCTGGAAGCGGTGCTGCTGGCCGAAGCGGACAAAATGGTCGGGGGCGAGGATGCCTGGCTGATTGTCGATGATACCGCGCTGCCGAAGAAGGGGCGTCACTCGGTTGGCGTTGCGCCACAATACGCCTCCTCGCTTGGGAAGACGGCCAACTGTCAGTCATTGGTCTCGGTGACGCTGGCATCGCGCGAGGTACCGGTGATGGTGGGGCTGCGGCTATTCCTGCCCGAGATCTGGACGGACGATCCCAAGCGCATGGCACGGGCCCGTGTCCCGAAGGATCGACAGATCGCCCTGACCAAGCCGGAGATCGCCATTGAAGAGATCGACCGTGTCATTGCCTCCGGCACGCGTTTCGGCTGCGTGCTGGCTGATTCAGGATATGGATCAAGCGGGCCATTCCGTCAGGCTTTGAGCGAGCGCGGTCTCAAGTGGGCGGTGGGTCTGTCGCGGCGCCAGAACGTCTACCCGGCCGACGTCACACTGATCTTCCCCGTCGCCAAAACCGGAAGACGCCGCAAGTACCACATCCCCGACAGGCCCCCAGTCTCCGCGAGGCGATGTTGGCCGATGAGAAATGGCAAAAGGTCAGCTGGCGGCGGGGTACCAAAGGTCGGTTGTCCTGTCTCTTCGCGGCCTGCCGTGTCCGCGTTGCGGATGGCCATAAGCACCGGATGCTCGACGGCCGCGTCCAGGCCATGCCTGGCGACGACGCCGTCTGGCTCGTCGGCGAGCGGCGGTTGACTGGAGAGCAGAAATACTATGTGTCGAACCTGTCGGCCGATGCCACGATCAAGATGCTCGCCGCTGCCATCAAGGCCAGATGGGTCTGTGAACAGGCGCACCAGCAACTCAAGGAGGAGCTGGGGCTCGACCACTTCGAAGGCAGATCATGGACGGGATTACATCGACACGCCTTGATGACGATGATTGCCTACGCCTTTCTTCAATCCCGCCGCCTCAAAGCCGCGGGACGGAAAAAAAAGAATCGCAGGACCGCCGCCACAACCCAGTATGCCAGCCATCAGGCAAGCCATCCTCGATCTCTTCGCACGGCCCCCGCCCCTGCGATGCCCGCACTGTCAAATGCCGATCGAAGAAACCCATAAACCAAAAGTGCCAAAGTAGTGTTAAGTCCGCATACCCAAACAACTATTTCGGACCTCTTAAACAATTCTGAAGAGTTTGACGCCTAAAATCAAAACCTCAAGGCTCCCATAGAGAGGATAATTCCCCTCAATAGGTATGTTCATGTCCGTAAAGCCCGTCCCTGCCCGTCCTGGTACGACTAAGCAACGGCCGGATTCTCAGCGAGAACCCCAGGCTATTATCGGTCGCCGTTTGAGTCAGGAAGCCATCGTCAAACTCTGCGAGTTGAACAACCGTTTTCTCAAAGGCGTCCCGAACGGCTGGTGTGTTGTGATGAAGGATTGCGACCTGTCTGGTCGCGATTTCCGTGGGCTGAATTTCAGCCGCGCTCATTTCATTGCCTGTTCCTTTGAAGGTGCAAACCTCGAAGACGCGCGTTTCATCGGCACCAATTTGTTCAGCGCCAATTTTGATGGCGCGAACCTCACGCGCACCGATTTTACGCAGGCCGACCTGCGCGGTGCCTGTTTTGAAAATGCCGAACTGATGGATGCTCAGCTTCAGGGTGCCGATCTGCGCCGTGGCGTGGTGATCCGTGCAGATGGCATCCAGAGTAATCGCGAAATTTCGAGCTTTCGTAACGCTAAAATGCGCGGCACCAAGCTCGCAGAATGCAAGCTGCACGGAGCTGACTTTGAAGGCGCCGCCCTGAGCGGTGTCGATCTGCACGGCGCTGATTTGCGCGGTGCGACCTTCAATGGCGCCGAACTCAAAGGTGTCGAGCTGACTGGCGCGAACCTGTCAGACACCGACTTCCGCCGCGCAGTGATGGACGAAGAGACGACAAGCAAGGGCGACATGATGCGTGCGACCAAGGCGCGCACCGCGCCGGGGCCGGAGCGCATGTCTAAAATGCTGCGCCAGCATATGCTCTGGATCCAGACAAGCCAGGGTGAGGGTCACCGCGCCGACTTCACCGACATGGATCTGAGCCGCGTCAATTTCCGCGGGTCCGTGCTCGCAAGTGCCATCTTCAGGGGATGCATTCTGGCGGATACTAATTTCGAAAACGCCATTCTGGCCGCCGCTGACATGCGCGACACGATCCTGCTCCGCGCTAATCTGCACAATGCGGATTTACGTGGTGCGGATTTACGCGGCGCAAATATGAAGGATGCGAATACCGCAGGTGCAAAAATGGGTGAAATGTCAGGTATCAAACTCGCCACCCGTACCTGAGGTCTTTGCCCGCAAACTCGTCGTTTTTCACATTTGTGACGCTTCTCTGGCATCGCAGCATCAAATCTGCTAGTCAAAGCCGCCGTAAAGGGTTCTGTGAGGAGCCCTGTTGGGCGGTTTTCTGTGACGGGGTTGCCCTGATGGCAGTCGATGCGACCGAGCTGGACCGGCTTTTTGAAGTGATCGCTTCCCGCAAGGGTGCGGACGCTTCGACCTCCTATTCAGCCAAACTCATGGCCGGTGGCCCTGTGCTCTGCGCCCGCAAATTTGGCGAAGAAGCCATCGAGACAGTCATTGCCGCGTTGGGCTCAGATCGCAAAGCAATGATCTCGGAAAGTGCCGACCTCCTCTATCATTGGCTCGTCACGCTCGCTGTGACCGGTGTGACCCCGTCAGAAGTCTATGGCGAATTGGCGCGCCGCGAGGGCCGCTCCGGCCTTGATGAAAAAGCCTCTCGTGGTCAGGAGTAAGGTCTATGACGAAAACCGGTGAGTTGTCGTCAGTGACGCAAGCAAAGCCCGTGGCCAACGCCGAAGATGCGGCCTCGCCGTACCGTCATTTCACGGCGGCTGAATGGGGCAAGCTTCGCAAAGACACGCCGCTTCCTTTGAGCGAAGCCGAGCTTGAGGAGTTGCGTGGTTTCGGTGAACGCGTGTCACTCGACGAAGTGAGCGAGATTTATTTGCCGCTCTCGCGTCTCATCAATCTCTATGTCCGCGAGACGCAGGAGCTTTACCGCGTCACGTCGGATTTTCTCGGCCGTGCGCAGGCGAAGGTCCCTTACATTATCGGCATCGCAGGCTCCGTTGCGGTAGGCAAAAGCACATCCGCGCGTATCATGCGCACGCTGCTCGCCCGCTGGCCCAATCACCCCAAGGTCGATCTCATCACGACGGACGGATTTCTGTTTCCCAATCGCATTCTCGAAGAACGCGATCTGATGGGCCGCAAAGGATTTCCAGAAAGTTTTGACGCACGCCGTCTCATCCAGTTTCTGTCGGATGTGAAAGCGGGCATCGGCAATGTGCAGGCGCCTGTCTATTCCCATTTCACCTATGACATATTGCCGGACGAAACGATCATCGTTGACCAGCCCGATATTCTAATCGTCGAGGGCCTCAATGTGTTGCAGCCGTGGCGTCCTGCTGAAGGCGAAGCGCCGCAGCCTTTCGTTTCCGACTTTTTTGATTTCTCGATCTATCTTGATGCGGACGAAGCCTCGATCCGGCGCTGGTATATCGAGCGTTTCCTGAGCCTGCGCTTGACCTCGTTCAAAGACCCGGACGCCTTCTTCCATCGTTTCGCAAAATTATCAGACGAAGAAGCGGTGGCAATAGCGGACGGCATATGGACGTCGATCAATCTTGCAAACCTGAATAAAAACATTCTGCCGACCCGTCAGCGGGCTCAGGCGATCCTCAAAAAAGGCGAGGATCACCGCATCCGTGACGTGATGCTCCGTAAGCTCTGAGAAAAACTCAGAGACCTTTTTGAGCGGCCAGTTCTTTCAATGAGACGAGCGGGCGCGGTCCGTAATGGCTGATGATTTCAGCGGCCGCCATCGCGCCCAGTTGCCCGCTTTCAACGGGTCCCATATTGCGGGCAAAGCCATAGAGAAAACCGGCGGCGAAAAGATCACCTGCACCCGTCGTATCAACTACCTTTTCGATCTTGTCGGCGGCAACTTTATGCGCTTGTCCACCCTGCAGGATCACCGCACCGTTTTCAGACCGCGTTACGGCCGCGTGCTTGCATTCCTTGCGAAGCTGCGCGAGTGCATCGTCAAAGGATGTGGTTTCATAGAGCGATAAAAGTTCGCTTTCATTAGCAAACAGAAGATCAATTTCATTCTTTACGAGATTGCGGAACTCGGCGCGGAAACGGACAACGCAAAAACTGTCGGACAAGGTGAGGGACACAACGCGGCCCGCATTACGCGCAATTTTCGCCGCTTTCAGAAACGCATCTTTTGCATCCTGCTGATCCCACAGATAGCCTTCCATATAGGTCACGGCAGAGGCTTTGATCACCTCGGCATCAATGTCATCGGGCGTCAGGTTTTGTGCCGCACCGAGAAATGTGCTCATCGAGCGTTCGGCATCCGGCGTGACAAGAATGAGGCAACGTCCTGTCGGTGCGCCGTCGGTCGCGACATTCGCGGGGAAGGCGACGCCAAGCGTTTTGATGTCATGGACGAAGACATCGCCCAGCTGATCGTTTTTCACCTTGCCGAAAAAAGCACCCGTGCCGCCCAATGAGGCAAGACCCGCGATTGTGTTGGCGCACGAGCCACCGGAGCTTTCGATCGCCTCCCCCATGCGCGCATAAAGCGTGTCGGCGCGGGCGGCATCAATGAGCGTCATAGAGCCCTTCTGTACGCCCTCGCTGGCAAGGAATGCATCGTCGGCATTGGCGATCACATCGACAAGCGCATTGCCGATACCGGCGACATCAAATTTAAGGAGGCTCATAAACGGGCTCGTTTTTAAAGTTAAAATGCGGGCGGAGTATAGTCAGGCGCAGTCTTAAAGCCAACGCCGTGTCCGGCGGCAATAGGCGGTGTAGGCATCCCCGAATGTCTCGCGCATCCGAGCCTCCTCATAGCCGACAAACCAGCGGTCGGAGATAATAACGAAGCCTGCGGCGATGATCAGCCCCTCAAAACTGCCAAGGATGAGCGCTGTGCCAGTGAGCACGATGGCAAAGCCCAGATACATGGGGTTGCGCGAATAACGATAAAGCCCGTCGGTCACGAGATGGTTGGGTTTGCGTAATGTATTGATATTGGTCTCGTGGTCGCTGAACTGTCCTGCCCCGCCAAGGGTCAGCCCGACGCCGGTAATGACGAGTAGAATACCGACGGCAAGCAGGAATCCGTCCGCAAAAACCGGCCTGCCGCCCAGCATCAGGTCAAGCACCGCCATAAGCACAAGGAAAATCTGGAAGAGCCTTGGCGGCAGCAGATTTTCTTGCAGTCTGTCAGTTAGCACGGGATGCATTCCTCCCCGAAAGCGCATCAGCTTGAGAATTGACGGGCGCGACACTAGCTTGCCGATAGGGATATGTTGCAAGCGCGGGTTTGCTGAACACAACAGGAAAAGCACATGCTGTCTGACGCTTTAATATCTCTCTCGCAGGTCTTCTCAAAACCCTTCCGTCAGGTGCTCTGGCTGTCGCTGTTAAGTACTATTGTTGTGCTGACCCTTTTTGGTGCAGGGGCCCAATGGGCGCTTGCTGCCCTGCCCTATACGGGCGCGACATGGGCCGACACGAGTATCGAATGGATTTCGCGCTTCCTCGCGGTCGTTGTGCTGATCCCGCTGGTCCATCCCGTGGTCTCGCTTGTTGCCGGATTGTTTCTGGAGCGCATCGCGGCAAAGGTCGAGGCGAGCGACTATCCCGCCGATGCTGCGGGCCGCGACCAGCCCTTCCTGCAATCGCTCATTGTCTCCATCCGATTCACGCTTGTTCTCATCGTGGTGAATCTCATCGCGCTTCCCTTCTATCTTTTACCGGGCGTCAATCTTGTTCTCTTCTGGGTGGTGAACGGCTATCTGCTGGGCCGTGAGTATTTCGAACTGGTAGCGCTGCGTCATCTGGGCACTGCCGAGGCGAAAGCATTACGAAAGCATCATGCATTGCGTGTCTTTCTCGCTGGTATAGTGGTCGCTGCTTTTGCGACAGTACCGTTTCTCAATCTGCTGACGCCCCTCTTTGCCACCGCCTATATGGTGCATACGACCAAACGGATCGGCCTGACATGAATATGATGCGCCTTCTGGGCCTTGTTTTATTGTCCCTTCTGCTTGCGGCTTGCGCAGGAAGTGGCAGCGGCAGTGTTCTCTCGACCGGCATCGGCATGAAGGATGCGGAACTGTCATCGCTCGAACCTGCGCCCAGCATCGGCAGTGGACCGCTGACGCCTCACTCTCTGTTGGGCGTTGCCCCGTCAGCCTTGTCTGCACGCCTTGGCCCCCCCGCCCTGAAGCGCACGGAACCCGACGCGGAAGTCTGGCAATATAGCGGCAGCGATTGCGCCCTCTTTGTTTATTTCTATAAGGCGGGTCACGGCGCTCTTGCCTCCACCTATGTCGATGCGCGCAAATCAAGTGGCGGCCCGGCGAGCACGGATGTTTGCCTTGCCGACATTGCCAGCGGACATGGCGTGCCGACATCGTGATCTAAGCGGTGGTGGTCTTTGCTTTGAAATGGCAGAGATCGGCAACCTTGCACGTAAAGCACAAAGGTTTGCGCGCCATACAGACATAGCGCCCGTGCAGGATGAGCCAGTGATGGGCGTGCATCCGGTATGTCTCCGGTATCACTTTCAAAAGCCGCTCCTCGACCTCCACGACATTCTTGCCGACAGCGAGGCCTGTGCGGTTGCTGACGCGAAAGATATGCGTATCAACCGCGATGGTGGGTTCGCCGAAGACGACATTTCGTACAACATTGGCGGTCTTGCGCCCGACTCCGGGCAGCGCCTCAAGTTCGCTTTGCGTGCGTGGCACCTCGCCACCATGGCGCTCGATGAGAAGACGTGAAAGCTCCATCACGTTTTTGGCTTTGGTGCGGAAAAGCCCGATAGTTTTGATGTGATCGGTGAGACGACCGATACCGAGCTTGAGCATTTTCTCAGGTGTATCAGCGACCTGAAATAATTTCTCTGTGGCCTTGTTCACGCCCTTGTCGGTCGCTTGTGCCGAGAGCACGACAGCAACAAGAAGCGTATAGACATTGATGTATTGAAGCTCTGTCTGAGGGTGCGGGTCGCCCTCCGAGAGCCTTTGAAAAAAGGCTTTGATCTCAGGCTTCTTCATCGCCGATGATGGTTTCGGGTTCGCGAGCATCTCAAGAAGATGCGCAAGTTTCAATTCCGGGGCAAGATACATATCACCATGACCCACTTTACCATGGCCGATGACCCCGATATGCCTTTGTCAGGCCCACTTCATTTTAATGCGCTGGTGCGTCCGCACCGCTCGTTGGACAGACGTGGTTTTCTCATCGTCATGGGCATATTGGCCATGATGAATTTTGGTGCCGGCGCGGTTTTCATCGCGCTCGGTGCATGGCCTGTCTTTTTCTTTTGCGGGGCGGATGTGGCGCTTGTCTGGTGGGCCTTCCGCGCGAATTATCGCGCCGCTTATGCGCATGAAACCGTGCAGGTTTCCGATGACACGCTGCTCATCCGCCGTGTCGATCAGAAAGGTCGTGTCCGCGCAATCCGCCTGCAGCCATACTGGCTGCGTGTTGACATGGAAGAAGAACCAGACGGCGCAACACATCTCTTTTTGCGTTCGCACGGAAAGAGCTATGAGGTCGCCCATGCGCTCTCACCAAAAGAGCGTACCGACTTTGCCCATGCGCTCCATATGGCTCTTATCGAAATGAAAACAAAGCCGCTCGCCTGACGTGAAGCTCAGTGCGCCTCGCGCTCGATCAGCATTTCTTTGGAAAGCACATTGCCCTTGTCGTCGAGTTTGTAAACGATGGGTGCCCCCGTCGCGATATTCACTTCGAGAATTTCTTTTTCCGACAGTTTGTCGAGCACCATGACGAGCGCCCGCAGTGAGTTGCCATGTGCCGCAATCAGCACACGCTCGCCCTTGAGCACGCGCGGCAGGATTTCGCTGTTGAAATAGGGAAGCACGCGTTCCGCCGTCATCTTGAGGCTCTCGCCGCCAGGCGGGGGAATGTCATAGGACCGGCGCCAGATATGAACCTGCTCCTCGCCCCATTTTTTGCGGGCATCGTCTTTGTTGAGGCCGGAGAGATCGCCGTAATCGCGTTCGTTCAGTGCCTGATCTCTGATGACAGGAAGGTGCGGCTGGCGAAGCTCTTCGAGCACAAGGCGGTTTGTTTCCTGCGCACGCGTGAGAACGGATGTATAGGCCACGTCAAACTGATAGCCCGCGGCTTTGAGCGCCTGACCGGCTTCGCGGCCTTCGGCAATGCCCTGTTTTGTCAGAGCCGGATCACGCCAGCCTGTGAAAAGATTTTTCTCGTTCCATTCGCTTTGTCCGTGACGGACGAGCACCAGCAGATTTGACACTATCGTCTTCCTATTCCGTATAAAGATCAGTCGATGCCGAGAACATCAGCCATAGAAAAAAGTCCTGGTCCCTTGCCCCTGCCCCATAAGGCTGCACGGATGGCGCCACGGGCAAAGATAGCGCGGTCTTCGGCAATGTGACCGAGCGTGATGCGCTCGGTGGGGCCGGCAAAAATCACCTGATGGTCACCGATAACACTGCCGCCGCGCAGAGCCGCAAAGCCGATGGCTCCGTCAGCGCGTGCGCCGGTCTGGCCATCGCGACCGCGTTCTGAATTGTCTTTCAGTGATATGCCGCGCCCCTCAGCGGCCGCTTCCCCGAGCAGCAATGCAGTGCCCGACGGGGCATCGACCTTGTTGCGGTGATGCATTTCGACGATCTCAATATCCCATGACGGATCGAGCGCACGGGCGGCCTGCCGCACGAGCGCTGCCAGAAGATTGACGCCGAGGCTCATATTGCCGGATTGAATGATCGTCGCGTGACGCGCAGCAGCGGCCACGCGGGCTTGGTCGTCTTCCGACATGCCCGTCGTGCCGATGACGTGGACAATACGGGCCTGAGCACAAAGACCAGCAAATTCAACCGAGGCCGCAGGCACGGTGAAGTCGATAAGGACGTCAGCGTCTTTGATGACGGCCAGCGCATCGTCACTCACAAAAATACCGAGCGGTCGGCCAAGCCCCGCCAGCGTGCCGAGATCAGCGCCGACATGAACCGAGCCTTTGGCCTCGATGCCGCCAGAGACGACAGCGCCTTTGGTTTCGTGAATGAGACGGATGAGTGTGCGGCCCATGCGCCCGCCTACTCCCGTCACCGCGATCTTTACATCTGCGCTCATAATCACTTTTCCGCTTGAAGGCCCATTTCTCGTGGTTTTGGGGTATAGCAGGCGCGGACACGCAAAAAAAGACCCGCCTTCTTGCGAAGGCGGGCCAGTTTTGGAGCCAGTTTTGGAGGACGTCTGCGAGGACGTTTCGGACTTACCAGTCGAGTTGGATACGCGACTGGACGATGTTGTAAGTTTCATCAGCGCCGACTGTGTAGTCGAGATCGGCGAGAACATAATTAAGCATCAGACGGACATTGGGGTTGAAATAGTAGTTTGCCCCGAATGTGACGTCGTCCTGTACGCCGCGGCGTGCGTCTGTGAGTGCGGCGTCCGAGAAGTCGAGATGGCTGACGCGGGCCGCAAGCTGGATCGCGTTGGTCGCATCGGTGCGGCTGAAAGTGCCGGTTTTGACCGAGTAATTGCGTTTTTCACCGGTTACAAACCACGAGGCTTCGACATAGCCGCCATCGGTCGAGACGGCGGGAGCGCCATTCAGACGTTCAATGGTCGACCAGTCATACTGGGCCTGAACCGTGACAGCACCGAAGTTGGCGGCCACTTCCGGACCAAAGCGGGTTTCGCTGTCGGGGTTCGTGATATTGCCCGTGCGCAGTGTCTTTTCGGCAATATGACTTTCAGGGCGCTGTTCGAACTTTGTCGCAGTTGTCAGGCTGCTTTCCGAGCTGCGATAGGAGCCATTGAGGCCAACATGGACCTTGCCGCCCGCGACTTCGGGAGCCGCATAGATACGACCTGTGGCCGCCCAGTCCGTGTCATCTGTCGTGCCGCCATTGACGACGCCCGGTGTGAAAATGCCAGCCTGCGCACCCCAGAACTTGCCATCGGTATAGGTTAGGCCCACGCCCATGGCCTCTTCCGGCCAATAGACGTTCGACAAGGCGCGTTCCATAAATGTGATGGTATTGTCGGATGTCAGGTTGTCGATGCCATAATATTCTTTAAAGTGACCGGCGCGGATGTTGAGGTTCTTGGCGAGCGTCGTCTCGATAAACGCGTCTTTGACGGTAACCTTGTCGCCCGCATATTCGACTTCGAACTTGTATTTCCAGTCACCGTACATCTTGCCGTAGGCACCGAGGCGGACACGGCGTAGTTCCATACCATTGCCCATCGGGTTCTTGCTCGAACCAGCATCGTCGATTGCATAGGCATCTGCCTGAATCCGGCCGGCAATGCCCATCGAGAATTTGCCGTCGTGGCTTTCCATTTCGAGCTTGCTGTTGCTGAATTTCGGCATTTTGTCGATTTCAGCGGTTCTGATTTCCATGGCGGCGATTTTTTCGTCACGCGCCTTCACTTCATTGCGAAGCTCTTTGAGCGCGGATTCAAGCGCCTCGATGCGGGCATTGACATCATCGCTCGCAAAAGAGGCGGTCGTCACGCCGATTGTCAGGGAGGCGATGGTCGTTAGGGTGAGAATGCATTTCTTCAGGGTGGTCATCATATGCCTCGTTGTTGCGCAAGAATTGCGACGTTGCGGGGCACACTGACGGAAATGCATAAGGTTTTAGAAAACTGTCACAAATGAAGTTGTTTACCGGTGAGTAACGATATCTCTGCCGAAACTTCAGCCACGGAAAATGAAAAAGGCCCCGAAGGCTATGAAGGCAAAGCCGATGACGGTGTTCCATGTCAGCGGCTGGCCGAGATAAAAAGTCGAGAAACCGGCAAAGACCAGAAGCGTTATCACCTCTTGCGCGGTCTTGAGTTGGGCCGCGGAATAGACCGCACTCCCCATCCGGTTTGCAGGCACGGCAAGGCAATATTCTATAAAGGCGAGACCCCAACTGATGAGGATCACCGTGAAAATCGGTACGCCCTTGTATTTGAGATGCCAGTACCAGGCCGCCGTCATAAAGAGATTAGAGAGGGCGAGCAGGCCGAGCGGATAGAGATAGCTATTGAGCGGCATGGGAAGACCAGATGAAAAAGGCCTCGGGCGGTTGTCGCCAAGGCCTTTCATCTTATCGGCTAAGACTGGAACCCGTCCCAGAAATCCTTGACCTTGGCAAAAAAGCCGGAGCTTTCAGGGTTCGTGTTTTTATCCGAGATACCGTCGAACTCGCGCAGCAATTCTTTTTGTTTCTTGGAGAGCTTGATCGGCGTCTCAACGGTGGCCTGAATATAGAGATCACCGATCTCGCGCGAATTGAGCACCGGCATTCCCTTGTCCTTGAGGCGGAACTGACGACCCGTCTGCGTGCCTTCGGGAATTTTGAGTTTGACGCGTTTGCCATTAAGCGTTGGCACTTCGATCTCGCCGCCAAGCGCTGCCGACGTCATCGAGATCGGTACGCGGCAGAAAAGGTCCGCCCCGTCGCGCTGGAAAATCTCGTGCGGGCGCAGCGACAGGAAAATATAAAGATCGCCTGCCGGTCCGCCATGCATTCCGGCATCGCCCTCGCCCGACAGGCGGATGCGTGTGCCGTCTTCGACGCCTGCGGGAATATTGACCGACAGTGTGCGCTCTTTCTGTGTGCGGCCCGCGCCGTGGCAGGTCTTGCAGGGCTTTTCGATGAGCTGCCCACGTCCGTGGCAGGTCGGGCATGTGCGCTCCACCGTGAAGAAACCCTGAGAGGCGCGCACCTTGCCGTGACCGGCGCAGGTAGAGCATGTCACAGGCTTGGAGCCCGGCTCTGCGCCCGATCCTTGGCAGGTGTCACAAGCAACAGACGAAGGCACACGCACCTGTGCTTTCTTGCCCTCATATGCCTCTTCGAGCGTGATCTCCATATTGTAGCGCAAGTCTTGTCCGCGCGAGCGTCCACCATCAGAACGTCGTCCGCCGCGCCCGCCCATGAACTCGCCGAAGAGATCATCGAAAATGCCGGACATGGACGCGCCGAAATCGCCACCGCCGAAGCCGCCCTGCCCGCGAGGCCCGCCGCCTTCAAAGGCCGCATGACCATATTGGTCGTAGGCCGCCCGCGACTGCTCGTCTTTCAGAACGTCATAGGCTTCATTGAGCTCTTTGAACTTCTGTTCGGCCGCCGCATCACCGGGATTGCGGTCGGGGTGAAGAATCTTCGCCTGTGTGCGATAGGCTTTTTTCAACTCATCCGCGCTCGCCCCACGGGCGACGCCTAGCACATCATAAAAATCACGTTTGGACATCGGACTTATCGTCTCTGCAAAACCAGACACCCCGGCGAGGAGAACCTCACCGGGGCGCTGTCATGCGTGTTTCAAGTTGAACGACATGGGAAATGCGCCGGTGAGGATCAGCTCTTGGCACCCTTGTCGCGGTCTGCCTCGTCCACTTCTTCGAAATCGGCATCGACAACATCGTCTTCGTCCGACTTGTCAGCGCGTGCATCAGCAGCGGCATCCGCACTGGCGGACGCTTCCTGCGTTGCCTTGTAGATCGCTTCGCCGAGCTTCATCGCCGTCTGTGTCAGCGCCGCCGTTTTCGTTTTAACATCGTCGGCAGAGCCGTCTTTGAGCGCGGCTTTCAGATCTTCAACGCCTTTCTCAATTTCAGCTTTCACTTCGGCGGGCACGGCATCGGCGTGTTCGGCCAATGATTTTTCCGTCGAATTGATAAGCGCATCAGCATGATTGCGCGCTTCCACTTCTTCGCGCTTCACTTTGTCTTCAGCCGCATGAGCTTCAGCGTCTTTGACCATCTGCTCGATGTCTTTTTCAGACAGGCCGCCCGAGGCTTCGATACGGATCGTCTGTTCCTTGTTGGTCGCTTTGTCTTTGGCGGCCACATTGACGATACCGTTGGCGTCGATGTCGAACGTGACTTCGATCTGCGGCATTCCGCGCGGTGCCGGCGGAATACCAACGAGATCGAACTGGCCGAGGATTTTATTGTCCGCCGCCATTTCGCGCTCGCCCTGGAAGACACGGATCGTGACCGCGTTCTGATTATCGTCAGCGGTCGAGAAGGTCTGGCTCTTCTTGGTCGGGATCGTCGTATTGCGATCAATAAGGCGTGTGAAGACACCGCCGAGTGTTTCAATACCAAGCGACAGCGGTGTCACGTCGAGCAGCAGCACGTCTTTAACATCGCCCTGCAACACACCGGCCTGAATGGCCGCACCCATGGCGACGACTTCGTCAGGGTTCACCGACTTGTTGGGCTCCTTGCCAAAGAACTGCTTCACCACGTCCTGAATTTTCGGCATCCGGATCTGACCGCCAACGAGTACGACTTCGTCGATCTGCGCGGCTGTGACGCCCGCATCCTTCAAAGCCTTTTTGCAGGGCTCGATGGTGCGCTGGATGAGATCATCGACAAGCGCTTCGAGCTTGGCGCGTGTGAGCTTCATGGTGAGATGTTTCGGACCCGACGCATCTGCCGTAATGAAGGGCAGGTTCACTTCCGTCTGCTGAGCAGTCGAAAGTTCGATCTTCGCTTTTTCGGCGGCTTCCTTCAGGCGTTGCAGAGCGAGTTTGTCGCCCTTGAGATCAATGCCGGTTTCTTTTTTGAATTCGTCAGCGAGATAAGAGACCAGACGCATATCAAAGTCTTCACCGCCGAGGAACGTGTCACCGTTCGTCGCTTTGACTTCGAAGACGCCGTCGCCGATTTCGAGAATGGAAATATCGAACGTGCCGCCGCCAAGGTCGTAAACGGCAATGATCTGGCCGTCCTTCTTGTCGAGACCATAGGCGAGCGCCGCCGCGGTCGGCTCATTGATGATGCGGAGCACTTCAAGACCGGCGATTTTGCCTGCGTCTTTGGTCGCCTGACGCTGCGCGTCATTGAAATAAGCGGGTACTGTGATGACGGCTTGCGTCACTTTTTCGCCGAGATAGTTTTCGGCGGTTTCTTTCATTTTCTGAAGGATGAAAGCGGAAATCTGTGAGGGGGAGTATTTCTCGCCCTGAGCTTCGACCCAGGCATCGCCATTATCGGCTTTGACGATGTTGTAAGGCACCATGCCTTTGTCTTTTTGCGTGGTCGGGTCTGTATAGCCGCGACCGATCAGACGTTTGATGGCAAAGAGCGTATTGGTCGGGTTCGTCACAGCCTGGCGCTTTGCCGACTGGCCGATCAGACGTTCCTGATCATTGGAGAAGGCTACGATCGAGGGCGTCGTGCGCAGGCCTTCGGAATTCTCAATCACTTTTGGCGTCGCGCCGTCCATGACGGCCACACAGGAATTGGTTGTGCCAAGGTCGATGCCGATTACTTTGCCCATAGTTTTGGTCCTCTTTCTCTGCGGCTGGCCGGGCGGGCCCCTTTGTCTCAGGGCACCCGCGTCTGCGCGACGGGCGTTTTCATAACGCCCACGCCATCCGGCCCCCATAGGGGTCCGTTAGGGGTTGAACATGTTGCGCTCTATATAGGTTTGGTGAGCGGTGGCCGCAAGCGTCATGCGGCATTTGAGCCACAGCGATTCGCTCCGGAACCGCTATTCGGCCCGAATAAAAAGCTCAATTAGCCTGAATTGGCAGGATGAATAGCAATTCATGCCCGCCCGCTGCCTGTCCGCCCGTTAAAGTTTGTTATCCGGATAAACATCGTTCCATTCGCAGGCCTGCGAACGGGGCGCCTTTTTGCGCAAGGCGGCTTCCACGATTTCGGCGGGTGTCATGTCATTGCTGAGTGCTTTGGCCTTTTCGGCGGCCTCATGGTGGCCATTGGCATTGGCTAGTTCGAACCACATCAGCGACAGCGGCTTGTTCATCGGCTGTTCGGTCAACAAGGCCCCGATTTTGGCCGGACCGTTCAAGCCGCGCACGAGATCACCGGCATAGATGCGGTCAAGCTCATATTGCGCATCGGCATTGTGCTGATTGGCCGCCTTGCAGAACCAATGGGTCGCTTTCTGATTGTTCAGAACCCCCATTGAGCCCGCGATAGTGCAGCAATGCGCTTTTCCCATTTCATATTGGGCGACAGGATCGCCTTTTTCGGCATCATCTTTGTAAGCCAGAATGGTCGTCTGATCGCCTGCGCGGGATGCACCCTGGATTGCGGCGGCGGCACATCCGTTCAAGGCAAGCGCGACCACTGAAAGCAAAGTACTTTTTCATCAGATTGCCCCTGGAGCTGTAATCTTCCCGATCCATGGAGACCATTAAAAGGACTTTAGATAGCTGACACAAGTATATTACGGAAACTTTTGGTTTAAGTCGAAAAATTGAAGGCACAAACACTCGAAACAGGCATGGAAGGCGTAAGGCTTTATCCGGGCTGGTTTGACACCCAAGCCCAGCGCGCGCTTGTCACATGCCTCATGCCGACCCTCAGTAAGGCCCCGTTCTATCGCCCGACAATGCCGCGGACCGGAAAACCATGGTCGATCCTGCAAACCAATTTGGGCGCGCTCGGCTGGTTGTCGGGTAAAGACGGCTACCTTTACGAACACTTAAACCCTGAAACGGGCGCGCTCTGGCCCGCCATACCAGAGGCCCTACTTGCGCTTTGGTCAGATTTGTCGGGATGTGCCGCCGAGCCCGAATGCTGCCTCGTCAATTTCTATCAGGGCATGAAAGCGCGGATGGGACTTCACCGTGATGGCGACGAAGAAGCACTCGACGCGCCTGTCCTCTCTGTCTCGCTCGGCGATACATGCATTTTCCGTATCGGCGGATTCGCCCGCAGCGATCCCACAAAAAGCTTCAGACTCGCATCTGGCGACGTTTTGGTGCTGGGAGGCCCTTCGCGTCTGCGTTTTCACGGGGTCGACCGCATCATTCCGGGGTCGTCACGAATACTTGCCCCGCTTGTCGTGGGTGGCGGTCGCCTTAACCTGACGCTCAGGCGGGTCACAAACCCCAAGCTCTGATTTAAAAATCAGGCACTGGATTTTCAATAAGGCATCCAGCCCGGTACGGGCGAAACCTTGAAAAGCCAGAGATGGGCATAAAACATAAGCCCAAAGGCCGCGAGCCCAAGCAGGATTCGCCAAAGCCCGAGTTCACCAAGCGCGATTTTGTTGCGACCGGCGAAGATCGCGGCAAAAGGCAGGTTCGAGGTCTGCGCGGCAAAGTCCTTCCAGCGTTCTCCGAGGTTCAACCGGCGTTTGGCGTCGATGGAAAGCGTACCCAGTGCAGCAAGAAGCAAGTATGTCCCGAAAAAAATGACCGATGCCTGATCACCGTTGAGAGTGAGGTGCAAAGTCGACCATATGATCACTGACCAGAGGAAGGGATGCCGCGTGATCCGCAACATGCCTCTGATCGTGTCGGGCTTGTCGATCAGCGCTTCGGCTTTCACTGCGGTCGGGTTTGGTGTTGTGAGGCCGATCAGCGCAAAGAGGAAAGCGACGAGCATGACGGCGGGCGCGAGATGCACAAGCCAGTCGGGCGCCACCCAGTAAAGCCGGTTCGGTATCGCGTCGGTCGCGTTGTAAGCCATGCAGAGCCAGACAATACCGCCGATGGAAGCCACCGAGAAGAGACCGAGATAAGCTGTCTCGCCAGTGACAGCGACGATCCGGCCCCTCGCTGATGTGCCCGAGATGAGAAGATGAAGGGCTAAGAAGAAACCCGAAGCCACCATCAGATTGAGCATATTGATCTCCCCTCCGTACCGATCCATAACATCGTTATGAACAGGTCATCGCCAGACCGGCTTTCAAGTCACTGTAAACCTGATGGCGTCACTCGTTGGGAATTCTTCGGCCACGGCGCATCCAAGGCAACTGGAAAGCGATGTCCGTTCCGGCATCTGAGGGTTCAGGCTCAGACCGCTTCCGGTTTTGTGTCGGTCACTGCCGGAAATCAGGCTTTAATATCGACATGCGCCTTGGGGCTGTCGTCTGCCTTGGCCACGCCGACGCGTGCCGCGCGCAGCAGCCGGTCACCGATCATGTAGCCGGCTTCGACCACATGGACGATAGAGCCTGCCGGAAACTCGCTATTGGGCACTTCGAACATGGCCTCATGCAGATGTGCGTCAAAGCGGTCCCCTGGCTGCGGTGTAATTTCTTTAATGCCATGGCGTTCAAAGGCGGCCAGCAACTGACGTTCTGTCGCTTCGACACCGTCGATCAGCGCCTTCACTGTTTCGGGCGAGGCTTCGCGGTCTTCCGGTTTCAGTGCGGCAATAGCGCGGCGCAGATTGTCGGACACCTGCACCATGTCGCCGCCGAAACGCTGGGCACCATAGCGCTGCGCATCTTCTTTTTCTTTGATGGAGCGACGGCGCGTGTTTTCGGCTTCGGCCACGGCGCGTAGCGCCTTGTCTTTCAGCTCGGCATTTTCTTTTTGAAGTGTGAGCAGAACCTGAAACGGATCAGGTTCGACCGGTCCGCCTTCGTTGATCTCCTCAACAGAAGCCTCGGCGTCATCGGCGGCAGCGAGAAGGTCATCAGCGGCTTTGCGCAGCGCTTCGGGGCTTACATCAGGCTTGCTGTTTTCGTCTTTTTGCTCGGTCATCACTTCAATCCGTTATGTATAAAAGCCACTCCTTGACATCACAGGAGGGGGGAATTGGCTCTTTCGCGCGGCCCACGATTTGCGCGTGCGCGGCCCTAAAGTCAATGGTTCTCAAAAACCTTCAAGCATTCCAGACGCTTAGTTGATGAGACGACCAACCAGTTTGGCCGTGTAATCGACCATCGGGATGATGCGGGCATAGTTCAATCGTGTCGGCCCGATCACACCCAGCACACCCACAACTTGCTGGCGGCTGTCCATATAGGGTGAAATCACCAGCGAAGAACCCGACATTGAAAAAAGTTTATTTTCCGAGCCGATGAAAATCCTTACGCCATCGGCATTTTCGGCAAGCCCCAAAAGTTGCACGAGATCGCGCTTGTTTTCCAGTTCGTCAAAAAGCAACCGCACGCGCTCAAGGTCTTCCATCGCATGAACATCGTTGAGCAGCCGTGAGCGCCCGCGCACGATCAATGACTTTGTCAGCGGATCGTCGCGGTCCGCCGCAGGCCTGGTGCCCGACCATGTGGCCAGACCCGATGAGATCACGCGTGACGTCAGCTCGTTCAGCTCGACCTTCTGATGCTCCATCTCGCTAGCCAATATGGCCTTTGCTTCCTCGAATGTTTTGCCGCGCAGACGCTGGTTGAGATAATTGGTCGCCTCCGTCAGCGCCGAGGGCGTCAGGCCCGTCGGCACGTCGATGACGCGATTTTCAACCTCGCCGCCCTCGGTGACGATAACGACAAGCGCGCGACCGGGATCCATGGCCACGAATTCGATATGTTTGAGGGCGGCATCAAATTTCGGCGCGACGACGAAACCGGCCGCATGGCTGAGGCCCGACATCATTTTGGAGGCCTCATCAAGCACGTCCTCGACGCTTCGATGTGAGCCCGCGATCTGGCGCTCGATCTGCCCGCGCTCGTCTTCCGACAGGTCGCCGATTTCGAGCAAACCATCAACAAACATGCGCAGTCCGGCTTCTGTGGGCACGCGTCCGGCGCTCGTATGCGGCGAGAAAATAAGGCCCAGCGCTTCAAGGTCCGACATCACATTGCGGATTGAGGCGGCAGAGAGTGACATCGGCAAATGGCGCGACAGGAAGCGCGAACCGACGGGATCGCCCGTTTCCAGATAGGTCTCGACGACACGACGCAGGATTTCGCGCGAACGTTCATTGAGATCCTTGACGGCAACCATCTGTGTTTTGTGTCTCTCGGGGCTAAATATATGAAACTGGTAACAAAATTAGGAAAACCCGCTGCCCGCGTCAAATGACACCACAAGCCGGCCTTCCCTATTTCGCCCCTTCGCGCTACTAAGGCGCCGAACAAGTATAACGAAAAACTGACAGAGAAGAGGCCCATCATGCGTCCATCCGGTCGTGAGCCCCATCAAATCCGGGCCGTGAGCATCGAGCGCGGTGTGACAAAACATGCCGAAGGCTCCTGCCTCATCAAATTCGGCGATACGCATGTGCTCTGTACGGCAAGTCTCGAAGAACGCGTGCCCCCTTTTCTCAAAGGTAAGGGTGCGGGCTGGGTGACGGCCGAATACGGCATGTTGCCGCGCTCGACCCATGACCGGATGCGCCGCGAGGCCGCCCAAGGCAAGCAGTCTGGAAGAACACAGGAAATTCAACGCCTTATCGGTCGCAGTCTGCGCTCTGTCGTCGATATGAAACTGCTCGGCGAGCGCCAGATTTCACTGGATTGTGATGTCATTCAGGCCGATGGCGGAACGCGTACGGCCTCCATCACCGGCGCATGGGTGGCGCTGCATGACTGCATCGACTGGATGATGAAACGCAATATCATCGCCGCCTCGCCCATCAAAGATCACGTCGCGGCGATTTCCTGCGGCATCTATCAGGGCGTCCCTGTTGCAGACTTGGATTATGACGAAGACTCTTCGGCCGACACGGACGCGAATTTCGTGATGACCGGCAAAGGCGGCATTTGCGAAATTCAGGGCACGGCGGAAGCCGAACCTTTCAGCGAAGACGAACTCAACAAACTGATGGGTCTTGCCAAAGTGTCGATCAAAGAACTCGTCGCCCTCCAGAAAAAGGCGATCGGTGGATGAGCCGTAAGTTTGACGGAAAAATGCTCGTCATCGCGAGCCACAATGAAGGCAAGGTCAGGGAGTTCCGTGACCTCTTCGCGGGGTTCTCTTTTGACGTGCGTTCGTCCGCCGAATTGGGTCTTCGCGAACCTGACGAAACAGGATTGACCTTCCGCGCCAATGCCGAACTGAAAGCGCTCGCCGCCGCCAAGGCATCGGGCGAAGTGGCCCTTGCCGACGATAGTGGCCTCTGCGTTGAAGCCCTGAACGGTCAGCCGGGCATTTACTCGGCGCGCTGGGCAGGCCCGAAAAAAGATTTCGACTTCGCGATGGAGAAGGTCCGTTTGGGTCTTGTCGAAGAAGGCACGCTCAACACACGCAGTCATTTCATCGCCGGTCTGGCGCTTGCCTGGCCTGACGGTCACGTGGAATATGTCGAAGGCCGCATCGACGGCGATCTTGTCTGGCCGCCGCGTGGACGCAAGGGCTTCGGTTATGATCCGATGTTTGTGCCCGATGGTCACGCGATCACCTTCGGCGAAATGGAACCGGATGCCAAACACGCGATGTCCCATCGCGCCCGCGCGTTCGCTCAGCTCATCAATGCCTGCTTTAAAAACTGATTCTCACCAAAGCGCTCTGCCCTCGCCTACTGAAGGTGGGTTCGGCATTTATGTCCATTGGCCTTTCTGCCTGTCGAAGTGCCCTTATTGCGATTTCAACTCGCATGTCGTCGCCAATGTTGACCAAAGTGACTGGTCAGACGCTCTCGTCCGTGAACTGACATTTATGCGGGACCTCACCGGCCCCCGCCGTGTCTCGTCCGTCTTCTTCGGCGGCGGCACACCATCATTGATGGACGTCTCAACCGTCGAAGCCGTGATCGGTGCAATCCAGTGTCTCTGGCATGTCGATAATGACGTCGAGATTTCTTTGGAGGCCAATCCGACAAGTGTCGAAGCTACCCGCTTCATCGGCTACCGCACCGCGGGCGTCAACCGCCTGTCATTGGGTGTTCAATCTCTAGATGATGCGCAGCTCAAATTCCTGGGTCGTCTTCACTCGGCAGATGAAGCCTTGAAAGCCATCGCACTCGCCCGCGATATATTCCCGCGCCTCTCGTTTGATTTGATCTATGCGCGGCCTGAACAAACACGGGACGCATGGGCGAACGAATTGCGTTTGGCGCTCGCGCATACAGTTGACCATCTCTCGCTCTATCAGCTCACCATCGAAGAAGGCACGGCGTTTGCCAAACTCTATGAGCGCGGTGCATTCAAACTGCCTGATGAAGATCATGCCGCAGCGCTCTACACGCTCACTGGCGAGATCTGCGCCGAACATAATATGTGTGCCTACGAAGTTTCGAACTACGCTGCGCCCGACGCCGAATGCCGTCATAACTTGGTCTATTGGCGCTATGGCGATTATGTCGGCGTCGGCCCCGGTGCGCATGGTCGCATCACAACGAGCAATGGCCGCATCGCGACCGCAGGCCTCAAGGCACCCGGCGCATGGCTTGCATCGGTCAAGGACAAAAACCACGGGCTCGAAACGCGCGACATGGTGAGCCCAATAGAGCAGGGCGATGAAATGATGCTGATGGGCCTGCGCCTGACCGAAGGCATCTCGTTCTCACGCTTTCAACGTCTCTGCGGCCAGCCACTCGAAGCAACGCGTCTCGACGGATTAATAGGGCAGGGCCTTCTCACGCGTGACGGCGACATGATCGCCGCAACACCTGATGGTCGCTTGGTGCTTAATGGCGTATTGGGGCGTTTGCTTGCTTAGAAAAACTCATTGACCTTCAAATGTGACCGGGTTGCTTTTGCGGCCATATTTCATTTCGAAGTTCAGTAAGCCGCAGGCACACCGAAACTCACTGGCGCGGGATCAATGATAACAGCCCCCGTCGGGTGGATTTCAAGAACCGCAAGTCCGCGTTCCGTACGCCCGTCGGGCAGGAAGCGGAAGATGCCGTCAACGCCTGCAAAGCCGTCAATATGCGTGAGCGTCTCGGGTGTAAAACGTGTTTCGGCAGGCTGTTGCGAGAGCGCGACGGCAAGGCTCACGCCGTCGTAAGCGAGGCTCGCTATGCGCGGCGGTGTCGAGTGATAGGTGCCGGTATAGCGCTGCACGAATTGCTCATGCGCTTCCGGTGGCGGTGCTGTGTACCAGCCGCCTTCGAGCGCGGGCTCCGCCCAAAGCGATTTATCGTCCCACAGGCCGGTGCCGAGAAATTTCACCTTACGCGGATCAATATCGTAATAGGGAAGCAGCGGTGCGAGTGCACGCAGGCGTTCACCGCCGTCAGGCAGGAAGATCGCCTGATACGGCAGGTCGCCGATCGCGTCCACATTTTCGAGCGCCTTCAGGCCCGCATCATCATTGGCAGCGGCAAGCTGCGCTTTCTTGTTTACAAGATCGGCATGGCGTCCGCCATAATGGGCAACGCGCTGCACAGGCAGGTTCATCGCCTCGATTGAGGTTGTCGGATAAGACGCGTTGTCGGTGAGTTTCGAGCCGTGATCGGCGACAGATTTGGCAAAGGCCACGCTGACGCGGGCACCGTAATCATCCTGTGGCGTGAGGCTGGCAAATTTCGTCATGCCGTTCAGCACCGCGAAATCGACAATGCGCGTAACGTCGGCCTCAGGCGGGAAGGAGAGCAGATAGACCCCTTCGCCCGCCACCGTGCTGTCTGACGAGAAGGCGACAACCGGCACATGGGCAGCGCGCGCAACCGGCGTGATGGCGCGGACCTCTTCGGCAAAGAGCGGGCCGAGGATCATGTCGGCGCCTTCGCGGATCGCCTCCGAGGCCGCGTTCCGTGCCGCGATTTCGCCGCCCGTCGCCTTCGGCATCAACAGAATGTCGGGATTGTTAAACTCGAACAAGGCAAGCTGCGCCGAATTATAAAGCGAGGCCGCAAGCTGACGGATTTCGGACTTGGTTGAATTGAACGGCAAGAGCAGCGCCACGCGGATGATCGGGCGTCCTTCCATCGACTTCGGGGTGTAAAAGAACGAAGGATCGCGCTTGCTCGGATCGGTGGCGGGCTTGGGTTTTACGGGGATCACGGGGGCCTGAACGACGGGGCGGGGTGCCGGTGCGGGTTTTTCACCAAAACCGAACGAGCCGCAGGCGGCGACAAGCGGCAGGAGCAGGGCGAGCGCCAGATACTTTGTGACCAGATACTTTGTGAGAGAAGCGGCGACAAGCGGACGAGAACCGTTCGACAGATGCAAAATCTTCGACAGATGCAAAATCAAAGTGCAACACTTCCCTGAAAGACGACGCGAATTGGCTTGGTGACACTAAAGGGGGCCAAACCCCAAGTAAACGCCCCGCCGCCTAAACATATGCGCCATAGCCCGCCAAGCGAAGGGGACCGGCCAGACGAAGCGCCTGCAGAGCCGACCTTGTTGCTAAACGGCTGCAATCTTGTCAAATAAGTCCTAAAGCCGACCTTTTTCAAGAAAACGTCTCAAAACCATGCCGGATACCGAAACAGATGACGAAGAGGAGGGGCCATCAAGCGAGCCGCGGCTTCGCCGTGCGCCATCGCCATTGCAGGCGGGTCTCTATGTGACGGCGACACCCATCGGCAACGCGTCTGACCTTACCCTGCGTGCGCTCGACATTTTGCGCGGCGCCGACATCGTGCTTTGCGAGGACACGCGCGTCACATCCAAGCTCTTTGCGATTTACGGGCTCACCACGCGCCTTATGCCGTACCATGATCACAATGCAGCCGAGATGCGCCCTTTCATACTTGATAAGCTGAGTGCAGGCGCGAAAATCGCTCTCGTGTCGGACGCCGGCACGCCGCTGATTTCAGATCCCGGTTATAAGCTCGTGCGCGAAGCGGTGGCGGCCGGTCATTATGTGACGACGCTGCCCGGTGCCTCCTCCGTCATGGCGGCGCTGACGCTGGCAGGTCTCCCGACGGACCGGTTTTTGTTTGCAGGGTTTTTATCGGCAAAACAGGAGGCTCGGCGCAAGGAACTGTCCGAACTTGCTGCGGTGCCCGCAACGCTGGTCTTTCTCGAAAGCGCTGCGCGCCTTGCGGCTTCGCTCGCCGATATGGCCGCGATTTTGGGTGTCCGTGAGGCGGCGGTCGCGCGCGAACTCACCAAGCGCTTTGAAGAGGTGCGCCGTGGCACGCTTGCCGACCTTGCCGCCCAGTTTGAAGCGGAAGGCGCACCCAGAGGCGAGATCGTCGTGGTTGTCGGCCCGCCTCAGGCCGCTGTGCCGCTTTGTGCCCATGAAGTTGATGTGATGATCGAAAACGCTTTGGGCCGCGTCAGCCTCAAGGATGCGGTCGCCGAAGTCGTTGCCATGACAGGACTCAAACGACGCGACATCTATGCCCGTGCGCTTGAAATTTCTGAAGGCGGAAAATGAACGGGAAGAGACCCCTCAAAAGCAAAACGAGGGTCGCGCGTGGCGCGGCAGCATATAAGTTCGGCTTGCAGGCCGAGCGGTATGCGCTTGTGTGGCTTTTGCTGCGCTTCTACCGTCTCTTGGGACGGCGAGTGAAAACCAAAGCGGGCGAAATTGATCTGATCATGCGGCGTGGTAATGTGATTGTCTTTGTCGAGGTGAAAGCATCGGATGATTTTGACAGGGCTATCGAGGCTCTGAGCCCGCATCAGCAGGGTCGGCTTTTCCGCGCTGCCAGCCTCTATGTCGCATCACGTCCCGCTATGCAATCGCTCGATATGCGCTTTGATATGGTGCTGGTAGCCCGCGGTCGCCTACCGCGCCATCTGCCCGATGCGTTCCGCCCTTAAGTGAGCAGGCCATAATCTTGCCGCAACGTCGGGCGAAACAGAAGCGGGGCTTTTTGAGACGAGGATTTTTGATGCGTGTGATTATCGGACAAGTGATTTCGGCGCTCGTTCTCTCGGCCTCTCTGGCGGGCTGTGTGCCACTGGCCATCGGCGCAGGCGCGACAGGTGCGGTGATGGCCTCGCAGGATCGCGGCCTCGAACAGGGGATCAACGACAATGAAATCTCCTTCGAGATCAACCGGCGACTGGCCGCCAAAGATGCCGCACTTTACGACCGTGTCTCGACACAGGTGCGCGAGGGGCGCGTCGTGCTGACGGGTTTTGTGAAATCGGAAGAGGATTCGGCGACCGTCTCGAAAATCGCATGGAGTGTCGGTGGCGTGCGTCAGGTTGACAATGAATTGCAGACCGGCGAGCCGACAACCTTCTCGGAAAAAGCCGATGACAGCCTTATCACAACAAAGCTCCGCACGGCGATCACAACAGATAGCAAAATCGCAAGTCTCAACTATTCGATCAAGACGGTCAGGGGTACAGTCTATCTGAGTGGCCGTGCAGCAAACAATGATGAGCTTGCCCGCGTCATCGGTCACGCGCGCGAGATCAAAGGTGTGCGCAATGTCGTGTCGAATGTCGATGTGAAGGCCAACTGAATTAAGGATTGAATGTTTGAAGGATGAGCTTGAAGCAGAGCTGAAGGCAGCAGGGGCGCTTGGCGATGATGAGCTTGATATTGCAGGCGTCGCGCTGACACTGGCCCTTCTCGATCATCCGTACAAAGACCGCTCGAAATATCTGGGCGAGCTTGCAGCCCTGACCGACGCGACGCGCGAGGCGCTTGATAAAGCCGATGCAAAACAGGCGGCGGATGCCGATCTCGTCGCTATGGTGCTCGCCAATATCATCGCGGGCCGCTTTTCCTATCGCGGTGACAATGAGGCTTATGACGATCTCCGCAATGCCGACCTCACCGAAGTGATCGACCGGCGCAAGGGCCTTCCCGTGGCGCTTGGCATCATCTATCTCCATGTCGCCCGGACCCTCGGGCTTGATCTGCGTGGCCTGAATTTTCCGGGGCATTTTGTCTTGCGCCTGCAAGTGGGCCCGCAGGCGACCATCATTGATCCCTTTAATCGCGGCCAGACGCTCAACCCCGCCGACCTTCTCAATCTTTTGCGCTCGGTCGAAGGGCCGGGGGCGCGTCTCACGCCCGACCATCACACCTCCGTCTCTGCCCGCGATATTCTGCTGCGCTTGCAGAACAATATCCTGAGCCGTTCGCTGGGGCAGGGTGGTCACGAACGTGCCCGCGAAGTGGTGACGCGCATGATCGCTTTCGCACCGGAACGCGCAGGTCTTCGTTTTGAACTGGGCCGCATCGAGATTTACGCAAGCCATATGACGGCAGCGGCAGCGGCCTTTACGCTTGCCCGCGATATGGCGGAGGCGCAGGGCGAACAGGGGCTTGCCTCCATGGCATCGGAAGCGTTGCGGCGGCTCAGGGCCAAACTCAATTAAAAGAGTTTTGTGCCGGGCGGCAGGCTCGCCAGAAATTCACGGATAGTGTCGCCAAAGCCCGTCAGCATCATTTCAACGCCCACGGTGGCGACAATGAGGCCCATGAGCCGCGTGACAACGGTGAGGTTCGTCGCGCCCAGAAAGCGCACGATACGTTCGGCCTGCATGAACATGATATAGGTCAGCAGCGCGATAACACAGAACGAGGCGATGGAAACACCTGTATAGACAATGCCGGGATTGGCGGCAAAGCCGACGGCGGTGGCAATCGTGCCGGGTCCGGCAATAATCGGCATTCCGAGCGGCGAAATGGCAATCGAGAGTTGGGCTTCGATCACATCGGCGCGCGCTTCTTCGCCATCGACATGCAGGGGCACCTGCACGGTGGACGAATGGCCCTGAAGCATCTGATAGCCGACAAGCGTCACGAGAATGCCGCCCGCGATGCGCAGCGCCGACATGGTGATGCCGAAAATCTCGAAGATGAGCTTGCCCGCAACCGAAAACAGCACGACGACGAAAAGCGCCGTCAGAACCGCATTGATGGCAATCTGGCGTTTGACATCGGGCTTGTCGCCCCGTGTCAGCGAGATGAAGATCGGCGTTGCCGAAATCGGGTTGGCAATGGCGAAATAGCCCGCCAGCGTCGTCAGGCCGAAGGTGATGAGATCATGGAACATGGGAGCCCCTCTTTGGGCTAAGCCTCGCTTGAGATTCTTTAAAGTTCAAGCCGCCTCTGGTCTTTTCACCCCGTCTCCCCCACATTCTTGCGAAGATAAAACCGAAAAAGGCCGCAGACCCTATGAGCTTGCATGTTGCCCTCCAGATGGACCCGGTCCAGACGATCAATATCAACGGCGATTCAACCTTCGCTCTGGGCCTTGAGGCGCAACGGCGCGGCCACACGCTTTTTTACTATGAGCCCAAACATCTCTCCATGCGCGACGGGCGCGTTTATGCGCGGGGACATTCGCTGACGCTTCGCCGCGAGCATGGCAATCATTTCTCGCTCGGCGTGTCGGAAGTCATGAACCTGACCGATCTCGATGTGGTCCTCCTGCGCCAAGACCCGCCCTTCGACATGAGCTACATCACGACGACGCATATGCTGGAACTGGTGCACCCCAAGGTTCTCGTCGTCAACGACCCGTCGGAAGTGCGCAACGCGCCGGAAAAATTGTTTGCCACCCGCTTTGAAGGTCTCCTGCCGCCGACATTGATCAGTCGCGACGCGGAAGAGATCAAAGCCTTCCGCACCGAGTTCGGCGACATCATCATAAAGCCCTTGTTCGGCAATGGCGGGGCAGGCGTCTTCCGTCTGCGCGAGGGCGATGAAAATCTTGCATCTCTTTTGGAAATGTTCACCTCGATCAACCGTGAACCCGTGATCGTGCAGAAATATCTCAAAGACGTGCGCAAGGGCGACAAGCGCATCATCCTGATCGACGGCAAACCGGCAGGCGCGATCAACCGTGTTCCCGCCGAAGGCGAGGCGCGCTCCAACATGCATGTCGGTGGCCGCCCCGAAAAATCCCTCCTCACCAAACGCGAGCAGGACATCTGCGAGATGATCGGACCGGAATTGAAACGCCGTGGTCTGATCTTTGTCGGTATCGACGTCATCGGCGACTACCTCACCGAAATCAACGTGACCTCCCCTACCGGCATTCAGGAAATCGACCGCTTCGACGGCTCGAATCTCGCCAGCTTTGTCTGGGACGCGATCGAGGCCAGAAGATGAAATCATTGGCGATGAAAACACTTCTCCCTGCCTTCACGTTCCTTATGGCCCTCACCACCGCTGCCTGCGGCGCGGAGCAATCCATCGAGGACCACGCCAAAGACCTTCAAAAGATCATCATCACGATTGATACGCATACGGATATTCCGACATTCTTTGCAAGCCCGCGCTACGATCCGTCACAATCAAATCCGCCGCCCGTCCTCGTCGATCTGCCGCGCATGAAATCCGGCGGGCTCGACGCTGTGTTCTTTATCGCCTATGTCGACCAGACGAGGCGGGGCGCAACAGGCTATGCCGAAGCCGCGTCCGAGGCCTTTGCCAAATTTGCCGCCATCCATCGCATGACGGACGAGCTATATTCCAAAGACGTGGGCCTCGCGCTGACATCCGCCGACATCCGCCGCATCCATGGCCAAGGCAAGAGCGTCGCGCTGATCGGCATCGAGAACGGCTATTCCATCGGCAAGGACTTGTCGCTCATGGATGCCTATTACGATCTCGGCGCGCGCTATTTCGGCCTCGTCCATAACGGCCATAACGACATTGCCGATAGTGCCCAGCCGCGCAAAGACCTTGGTGACAAGACGAACGATGAAGGCGGCGAGCATGGTGGCCTGTCCGATTTCGGTCGCAAGGCCATCGCCCATGCAAACGATCTGGGGCTCATGGTTGATGTGAGCCACTCAGCCAAATCAACAACGCTGCAGGCGATTGCCGCCTCGCGTGTGCCGGTCATCGCATCGCATTCCGCCGTCTTCGCGCTCAATCCCCATCCGCGCAATATGTCGGATGAGGAGATGAAGGCGCTCGCGGCCAAGGGTGGCGTCATTCAGATCGTGGCCTTTGATGAGTATCTCAGACCGATGGACCCAGAGAAAAAGAAGCTGCGCGGCGCGCTCGCAAAATCACTGGGCTTCACAAGTCTCGACGCGATCTTTGACGCCGACGCCGCGACCAAGAAAAAGTTTTTCGACGGAATTGCCGAACTCAACAAAAAATATCCCCGCGCCGATGTGAAGCTCCTTGTCGATCACATCGACTATGCGGTGAAGCTCATCGGTGTCGACCATGTCGGCATCGCATCCGACTTTCAGGGCGGGGGAGGCATTGCGGGCTGGACGGATGCGTCCGAGACGTTTCACGTCACCGAGGAGATGATCCGTCGCGGCTATGCCGACGAGGACATCGGCAAAATCTGGGGCGGCAATCTCATGCGCGTGATGGACGAGGTGTCCGCCGTCAGGGCCTATGGCGCAGATTTGAGGTTGTAGCTTAAGGAGTATTTAGTTCTCGTCGCAGTGACGGAGGACTGGATATGAACAGCAAACACCCGAGCTCCAAGAGGCCTGCCGAGCAGGTGGTCAAAGACATCCGGCGGGCGACGCGCCGGCATTTCTCAGCCGAAGACAAGATCAGGATTGTGCTGGAAGGCTTACGCGGCGAGGACAGCATTGCCGAGCTGTGTCGCAAGGAAGGTATCGCTCAGAGCCTGTATTACACCTGGTCGAAGGAGTTCATGGAAGCAGGCAAGCGCAGGTTGGCTGGCGATACGTCTCGTGCGGCCACAACCGACGAGGTGAAGGACCTGCGGCGAGAAGCGACTGCCCTGAAGGAGGTCGTTGCCGAGCAGGCTCTTGAGCTGCGTCTGCTCAAAAAAAACATGATCGCGGATGGGGGAGACGACGCATGAGGTACCCTGCATCCGAGAAACTCGAGATCATCAGGCTCGTCGAGCAGTCGCACCTGCCAGCAAGACGCACGCTAGAGAAGCTAGGCAACGCGATCATGCCGTTGCGGTCATGCCAGCGACGCCGCCCGCGCCTGCGGGCGTTTGCCGCGCTGTGTCGGTGATTATCAGGCAAAACTGTCAGGCCCCCTGCTCGACCGCATCGACATTCACATCGAAGTGCCGCCTGTCTCGCCTGCCGATCTCTCTCTGCCGCCGCCCGCCGAAGGGTCCGCCGAGGTTGCCGCCCGCGTCGCTGCGGCGCGTGACATCCAGACCATGCGCTATGCCCGCCTCGCTGCACATATGGGCGAGGGCGCTCCGCAGCTTAACGCCCATGTCGAGGGCGAATTGCTTGAAGAGGTCGCAGCGCTCGATGAGGCGGGGTTGCGGCTGCTGAGGGACGCCGCCGAACGGATGCGCCTCACCGCGCGCGGCTATCACCGGGTCATGCGGGTTGCCCGCACGCTGGCTGATCTCGAAGGGTCCGGCAGTGTCAGGCGACAACACATCGCCGAAGCGCTCGCCTATCGTGAGCCGGTGTCAAGTCGGCAAGGTCCTGTCATCGGCGCGGTCGCTTGAGAACCCGGCTAAGCAAGAGTTACCTTGGCCAAAAAGAGTCATTTTCTGCCAGATCCGGCCCCATCTGCCTCCTAAGTAATCAGTTGGAAACCCTGTCGGATGCATTCTGTCAGACCTGAGGAAGAGGTCTGCCGACAATGCCGTTTCTGAACAGCGATCCTGTCCCGCTTGTGCTTCTGGCCATAGCGAGCGTTTTGCTGCTGGGGGTTGAAGCCTGGCGGCGTGCCTCCGCGCGCGCGCGCGCCAGCCGCAATGATGCTATGCGTGCCGAAGCCGCTCTCGAAACCCTGCGCGACAAAACATGGGAACTTGCCGAGCGCGAAGAGCATTATCGCGATCTCGTCGCCGTACAGGGTGATGTGATCATCCGGCAGGACATGTCGGCCCGCGTCACTTACGTCAACGATGTGTTCTGTCTCACCTTCGGCCTCGACCGCTCGGATGTGATCGGGCGGCCCTTCACACCGGACGGGCCCGATGATGAGGCCCCGCGCCGCATGGGTGAACATGCAGCCCGCACCCCCGCTGAGCGTGTGCATTTCGACCGGCGTGTGCGCACCGCGCAGGGTATGCGCTGGTTCTCATGGGAGGAATTTGCCATCCATGACGAGGCAGGCGACGTCCGCCAGATCCAGATCGTCGGTCGTGATATTTCCGAGCGCAAGGCGGTCGAAGAGAAACTCGCCCTGACGCTTGACGAAGTGCAAGCGGCCAATCGCGCCAAAAGCCAGTTCCTCGCCGCGATGAGCCATGAAATCCGGACACCCATGAACGGCGTCCTCGGCATGACGGCCTTGCTCCTCGATACGAGCCTCACCGCCGCGCAGCGCTCCTACGCCGAAGCGGTCAAAACATCCGGCGATGCGCTGCTTGCGATCATCAATGACATTCTCGATTATTCCAAAATCGAAGCAGGCAAAGTGAGGATCATGTCTGCCCCCTTCGATATGCGCGGTGTGCTCGAAAGCGTCTGCGAACTTCTCTCGCCTAAGGCTTTTGAAAAAGGTCTTGAGATCATCGCCGAGATCGACCCGCAAATTCCGGACCGCCTTCTGGGAGATGATGCCCGCATCCGTCAGATCCTGATCAATCTTGCCGGCAATGCGATCAAGTTCACCGAAGCCGGTGGTATCACGATCCGCGCGGTCCTTGAGAGCTATTCGTATACAGATGATGTGGCGAACATCATCATCGAGGTCGAGGATAGCGGGATCGGCATCGCACCCGACACGCTCCCGATTATTTTTGATGAGTTCGTGCAAGCCGACCAGACCTTGTCGCGCCGCTTCGACGGCACGGGGCTCGGCCTTGCCATTTCGCGCCGCATTGTCACCGCGATGGGCGGCTCGATCAGTGTCGACAGCACGTTGGGTGCAGGTTCTGTCTTCCGCGTGCATCTGCCTTTCACCGCCGTTGAAAGTGCCTTGCCGCGCCGTGCCAATCTCGATGGTCAGCGCGTGCTGATCCTGGAAGACCGTCCGATCCTTGCCGCATCGCTTGCCCGCGCAGCCCGCCTTGCCGGTGCCTCAGTTGATCTCACCTTGAACAGCGAGGCGATGGTTGCAGCCCTCAAGGCATCGACCTATGACGTGCTGATCCTGCCTATTGATACAAACGAAGGGTCCGGCACCGAACTTCTATCGCGTGCACGCGCCGTTTCCCCGGGCCTTGATGCGCTGGTGCTCTTGCGTCCGCAGGATCGTGACCGTCTGCCCACCCTGCTCGGTCAGGAAGGCAATCCCTCGCTCGCCCAGCGCCGCTTCGACGGCTATCTCGTTCGCCCAGTACGCGCCACCTCGCTCGAAGCGCGGCTTGAGATATTGCGCAACGGGTCGCAGCGGCAGTCCTTTGAGGGGAAATTTGAAAAGGCCCGTTACAACGAGGAGCAGATGCTCGCCGATCTCAAAGCCTTTTCCGGTCTGCGTGCCCCCGACATCTTGCGTGTCAAGCAACAGCCGGAATGGACCGCGCGTCTCAATGTGCTGGTTGCCGAAGACAATGACATCAATGCGCTTCTCACCCGCACACTTCTGGAGCGCGACGGCCACAAAGTCCACATCGCCAAAAACGGTATCGAGGTGCTTGCCGCCCTCGATGAACCGACGGGTAAAGACTATGATCTCGTGCTGATGGACCTGCACATGCCTGACATGGACGGGTTCGAAGCGACGCGCCGCATCCGGGGCCTGTCCGACGGGCGTTCCAGCCTGCCGATTGTGGCGCTCACCGCCAATGCGATGGCGGATGACCGACAGATCTGCTTTGCCGCAGGCATGGATGATTATCTCTCGAAGCCCGTGGCCCCTGATGCGCTGGCCCGTATGCTTGCCACATGGTCCGACCGCCGCAGCGATCTCGGCATCGCGCCTGCAGATGTGCCCGCGCAAAATCTCGCCTAAAGTAGAGCCCGCATGATTCGCATGTGAGCGAGGCGGGGACCGATGACCGAAACAGCAGAGCAGCAAAAGAACCGGCGTGACAGGTGGGCGGCAACGCTTGCGATCTTCAAGGAGCGCCGTCTGCTGATGATGTTGCTCTTGGGCTTTTCGTCGGGTCTCCCCTTCCTTCTCGTCTTCGGCACGCTCTCGGCATGGCTGCGCACCGCAGGCGTCTCGCGCACCGACATCGGCTTGATGAGCTATGTCGGCCTTGCCTATACGGTGAAATTCCTCTGGGCCCCGCTCATCGACCAGATCAGGTTGCCGGTGCTTGATGATCTGCTCGGCAAGCGCCGCGCCTGGATGGTGCTGGCGCAATCGGTTATTGCGGTAGCCCTTGTCGCCATGTCTTTCTGCGACCCCTCGCAATCGCTTCTACCCATCGCGCTCCTTGCGGTCCTCCTCGCCTTTGCATCGGCCACGCAGGACATCTCCATTGACGCCTGGCGCATCGAGGCGGCATCCGATGATGAACAGGGCGCGATGGCGGCCGCCTATCAGCTCGGCTACCGCTTCGCGATCATCGCGTCGGGGGCTGGTGCGCTCTATCTCGCCGACTTCGTCTCGTGGCATGTCGCCTATCTTGCCATGGCGCTTCTCATGGGGGTGGGCTTTGCCGCGACGCTCTTCTCGCCGCGCCTTGCGGAAAGCGATGCGCCCGTCATCGGTGAGGACAGGGTCGAAGCCTTCACCGCCAGCTATCATCTTCACGGCCGCGCCAAGAATGCCGTCGCCTGGGTCTACCGTGCGGTCTTTGCGCCCTTTATCGAGTTTTTCGGGCGTGAAGGGTGGAAGGCATTGGCGATCCTTGCGCTTATCGGGCTTTACCGTGTGCCCGATTTTGTCCTCGGCGTCATGGCGAACCCGCTCTATATCGACCTCGGCTTCTCGCTCGCCGAAATCGCCACCGTCGTCAAACTTTTTGGCGTCTGGATGACGATCCTGGGAGCTATCGCGGGCGGCCTTGTCGTTGCCGGTATCGGAATCATGCCCTCCATGCTTATCGGTGTCACCGCGGCCATGCTCACCAATTTCATGTTCGCCTGGCTCGCCATGCAGGGTACGGATCTCACGGCCCTCACGCTCACGATCAGCGCCGAGAATTTTTCCGGCGGCTTTGCCGGCACCTGCCTCATTGCCTATATGTCCTCGCTCACCGCGCGCGAGTTCACCGCCACCCAATATGCGCTTTTCAGTTCGATCTATGCGCTGCCGGGCAAATTGCTGGGTGGTCAGTCAGGCCGCATGGTTGATCATTTTTCGGAGCCCGGTCCCCTGCGCGACCTCGTGATCGGACATTGGCCGATGCTGACTGAAAAAACCGCAGGTTACGTGCCTTTCTTCTTCTCGACCGGAACTATAGCCATCCCAGCCCTCGTTCTCATCGTGATTTTCATGCGGGCCCCGAAAGCCGCCGCCTGATTCGGCCCGCACCATATCTCCGCCCCCGGACCATCTCCGGCTGAAATCCCAATTTTTTCAATCCCTTGTCCCCGTCACACGACTGCCGCACAAATGCGCGACAAGTAGTCCGCAAATCCCCTCGTGCCTTGGCAGGGGTGCATCTTGGTGAAAGGATAGCTATATGTTTGGTCAGAGCCTGAGCTATCCAAGCTTGGCGGCCAAGATCGCACATAACCGGCTTCAGGCTGGTTTGGGTGATATGCGGATGAGGGACATACCAATGACTGTGCCCGCGCCCAACGCGGACAAGGTGATGGCGGCTGCAACAGAGCTTGCGGTCCCGATGAGCTTTGGCCGCAAGGGCACGCTGGAAGTCCGCATTGCCACAACGCCAGCCGAGATCGACGCCGCGCAGGCGCTGCGCTATCACGTCTTCTACGAAGAAATGTCAGCGATACCGGATGCCGAGACCCGCGCCACGCGCCGCGACGTTGACCGCTTCGACAGCTTCTGCGATCACCTGCTGGTTGTTGACCACAAGCTCGCGGACGGTTCATTGGAAGATATCTTCCGGCCCGAAGCGGTGGTGGGCTGTTACCGCCTGCTGCGCCAGTCGGTCGCGAACCGCAATGGCGGCTTCTACACCGCCAGTGAATTTGACATCGCGCCGCTTCTCGCCCGCGCCGGTCCCGACATACAGTTTCTGGAGCTTGGCCGTTCCTGCGTCCTGCCGCCCTATCGCACAAGACCCACGGTGGAACTTCTCTGGCACGGCATCGCGCAATATGTGGCGAGCCGCAATCTTGATGTGATGTTCGGTTGCGCGAGCTTTGAAAGCACCGAGCCCGCCGATCTCGCGATCCCGTTTTCCTATCTCTATCATTATCATCTGACGCCGGCTGATTGGTATGTGCGCGCCCTGCCCGCCCGCTTCACCGAGATGAACCTGATCCCCAAGTCCGAGATCAATGCCAAGCAAGCTTGGCGCATGTTGCCGCCGATGATCAAAGGTTACCTGCGGGCCGGTTGCTATATCGGCGACGGCGCGGTCATCGACCGCCAGTTCGGCACGACAGACGTGCTGATCGTCTTCCCTGTCGCGCAGATCGCCGAACGCTACGCCACCAAATTCGGTTCGATCCCAAACAGTTGAAAATCACTCGACCGTGATCGTAATCACATCCGAGACGAGCGGCGGATGATGCGCGATATGCGCCGCATCCCCCATGATGAGTTGCAGCGTATGCTTGCCGGGCGCAAGCTCAATCGTGGCCTCCGTCTGCCCCCCGCCGAAATGCTTGTGCTGGTCATCCATGGGGATCGCGAAATCAAGCTCTTCGCCTGTCGGCGCTTTTGTGTCGATCAGCAGATGATGATGGCCGGTCTTGGGTTTCTCGACACCGGCAGGCGCAACGCCAAGCCCGTGCAAACCGAAGACAACCTTGACCGGACTTTTCACTGTCGCCCCGTTTGCAGGCGAGATGATGTAGGGCGCGGCACCGGCAGGCCAGGGGCTCGCTGTCTCCTCGGCCTGCGCGGCAAACCCAAAAGCCGATGCGATCAATGAAGCTGCAAGCACTGCTGTTTTGAAAAACGCCATGATGACCCCTTCACTTTAATGAAGGCCCATCATGGCGCGTTAGAAAATGCCGATCAAGCCAAACTCAACGATCCAGATTATAGGCGGCAATCGCGGCGATATTGACGAGATCCGTCACGTTAGAGCCGATCGGCGCGATCTGTACCGAGCGCTTGAGGCCGACAAGCAGCGGCCCCACAAGCGTTGACTGGCCGAGTTCTTTCAGCAGCTTTGTCGAAATCGCCGCCGAGTGAATGGCCGGCATGATGAGAACGTTGGCCGTGTCCGAAAGACGGCAGAACGGATAAAGCGCCATCGCTTCTTTCGACAGGGCCACGTCAGCCGCCATCTCGCCGTCATATTCAAAATCGACATGACGTGCATCAAGGATCGCCACCGCTTCGCGCAGACGCACCGAGCGTTCATGCATCGGATTGCCGAAAGTGCTCGACGACAGCATGGCGACGCGCGGCTCATAGCCGAGACGCCGCGCCACATCGGCAGCAGATACCGCAATATCGGCAAGCTCTTCAGCCGTCGGCATTTCATGGACAGTTGTGTCGGCGACCAGCACTGTCTGTCCGCGCGAGACCACAAGCGTCACGCCGATGATGCGGCGGCCTTCGATCGGGTCGATCACCTTCAGCACGTCTTCGAGCGCGACAGCATAGTTGCGTGTCGTGCCGGTGACCATCGCGTCCGCGTCCCCCATCTCGACCATGCAGGCCGAGAAGATGTTGCGGTCATTGTTCACAAGGCGTGTGCAGTCGCGCGTGAGGAACCCCTGCCGTTGCAAACGCTTGTAAAGAAATTCGGCATAGCCCGCCGCCTGCGGAGAATTGGCGGCGTTGCGAATGTCGAGACCGATGGTCGGATCGAGGCCAATGTCGCGCAATGTGTCGCGGATGCGTTCTTCGCGGCCCACAAGGATCGGATGACCAAGCCCTGAATCGCGGAAGGTAATGGCGGCGCGGATCACGCGCTCTTCTTCGCCTTCGGCAAAGACAACCCGTTTGGGATCGCGGCGCACTTTATCGACGATCACCTGCAACATGCCCGCCGTCGGCGACAGCCGCGCCGAGAGCTGGTTCTTGTAGGCATCCATATCGACAATGGGATGACGCGCGACGCCACTGTCCATCGCGGCCTTGGCAACGGCGGGCGGAATTTCGCGGATGAGGCGCGGGTCGAACGGCACCGGAATAATATATTGTCGGCCAAAGCGCGGACGCTCGCCCTGATAGGCGGCAGCCACTTCGTCGGGCACGTCTTCCCGCGCGAGCTTTGCGAGTGCCTCGGCACAGGCGATTTTCATATCCTCGTTGATCTGCGTCGCCCGCACGTCGAGCGCGCCGCGGAAGATATAAGGAAAGCCGAGAACGTTATTCACCTGATTGGGATAGTCAGAGCGGCCCGTCGCGACAATCGCATCGTCACGAATGGCGGCAACCTCTTCCGGCGTGATTTCCGGATCTGGGTTCGCCATTGCAAAGATGATCGGCTTTGCTGCCATCGACTTGATCATCTTCGGCGTCAACGCGCCCTTGGCCGACAGACCGAGCACCACATCCGCCCCCTCCATCGCGTCTTCCAGCGTGCGCGCCGTGGTGGCAATGGCGTGGGCCGACTTCCACTGGTTCATGCCTTCGAGGCGGCCCTGATAGATGACGCCCTTGGTGTCGCAGAGCAGCGCGTTCTCATGCGGCAGGCCCAGCGCCTTGATGAGTTCGAGACAGGCAATGCCCGCCGAGCCCGCGCCGTTGACAACGACCTTCACGTCTTTGATGTCGCGGCCGGTGAGATAGAGCGCATTGATCAGACCGGCCGCCGTGATGATCGCGGTGCCGTGCTGGTCGTCATGGAAAACGGGAATGTTCATCATCTCGCGCAAGCGGCTTTCGATGATGAAGCAGTCGGGTGCCGAAATATCTTCGAGATTGATACCGCCGAAAGAGGGTCCGAGATAGCGCACCGCGCCGATAAACTCGTCCACATTCTTGGTATCGACTTCAAGGTCGATGCAGTCGACATCGGCAAAGCGTTTGAAGAGAACGGCCTTGCCTTCCATCACCGGCTTTGATGCCAGGGCGCCGAGATCGCCAAGGCCCAGAATGGCGGTGCCGTTGGAAATGACAGCGACCATATTGCCCTTGGTTGTGTATTCGTAGGCTGCGTCGGGGTTCTCGGCAATGGCGCGCACCGGCACCGCAACACCGGGCGAATAGGCCAGCGCCAGATCGTGCTGGGTGGCCATCGGCTTTGTCGGGTTGATTTCGAGCTTGCCCGGCTTTCCCTGCGAATGGAAAAGGAGGGCTTCCTCGTCGGTAAACGTGCGGCGCTTCTTGCTCATGATCTCTTGAATTCAGAAGGGGCGGCGAGGGATCAGCAGCCCTAAAGTTGTCCACAGGGGCGGAGCGGAGTTTTTAGGCTGTGCGCCGCTTAAGTACAAGCGGCGTGAGCATTTTCCCCCCAAATGATGCCTTTTGACGCCCCCTTTTCTCTTATCTTCCTCCTCCCCCTTGTGGGGTCGCAGGCAGAATAGACATTGGTCCGGTGGACCAATGTCCCGCCGGAGCTAAAAATCTCCTTGGATTTTTGGGTGGGGGTCACGATCTGCCGTCATGAAGCGTCGCTAAATTGAGCTTCGTCCGTTGTCTTCCAGACAAAGTTACGCTATTCCGGAAATTGAGGGCAGGCTGGACGGATCAGAAAGAAATCGAATAAATCTCTTTTCGATGTTCACGGGCTGTGTTTGTGACTGAACAAAAATATTCATCGTCCGGTCAATACGAGCATCCACGACCGCTTCACGTCCTATGTGTCCCTTTTTATAAAGACAACTCGACACATCTACCCAATCCCATAAAGGACTGTCTGACATTATGCGCGCGATTGGGGAGGGAAACTCACCTCGCTTACCAAGTGTGTAGTTTGATACAGCGGCTCGCGTAATATTAGCGCGAGTGGCAATTTCAGCTGCACTTACAAGAAAGTCTGGCTCAAATCGCTCAACCGTTATTCCGGTTTTCAGAACATCACGAAATGCTGAAACGACCGCATGTGCATAGCCTTCCGCTTCTCGATTAAATGAAATAGCGAGGAGGCCCTTCATAAAAGATATGGTCGCGTCATCGCAACCCGCTCCAAAGAAACGATCTTCAAGATCGGCGGATTCCGGATTCGGACCAGACGCGATGAATGTAAATTCATAGCTCCGCATTTTCATCTCCGTTAGGCGCGCTACAGGCGCATTTATCAATTAAGTGGCGTACGGTTTTAGCATGATTTTCTGGGCTTTTCGGAGTGGACCAAATCGAGATCATGCATCCGTCTCTGTTTGAATAAGGGCAATAAATTCGCCCCCAAGCATGGCCGTTGCTAATTTTGATCCGCCAATCTTTGGAAACTGCATATGCGACAACAGCATCAATTTCCTTGTTTGGATGGACTGGTCTTGCGGCCATATTCCCCTGCTTATATGAAAGAACTGTTGACAAATGTCAACAAAACTATTGGCTTTTATTTTTGACAGAAAATCAAACAACATATTCCGGTGTTATCAGTATCTTAGAGCGGCTGATTGCATTAAGAGCCATCTACGCAAAGAGGGCTAAATAGGCTTGGTTCGGAACGGGGCATATGGTCGGGCCCTTTTCGCCCCGCACCGATCTGATAGGGTCTCCCCCTTCACCCTTTAGCCGGTCAGACGCGTCACCAATGCCAGATACATCCGAAAATGCCATCTCGGCGATCCCCGCCGACGCGACGCCCATGATGGCTCAATATCTGGAGATCAAGCGTTCCTATCCGGACGCTATCTTGTTCTACCGTATGGGTGATTTCTACGAGATGTTCTTTGACGATGCGGTCAGAGCGGCGGAAACCCTCTCGATTGCCTTGACCAAAAGGGGCAAGCATTTGGGCGAGGACATCGCCATGTGCGGCGTCCCCGTCCATTCCCATGAGAACTATCTCGAACGCCTGATCCGCCACGGTTACAAGGTCGCCGTCTGCGAGCAGGTCGAAGACCCCGCCGAGGCCAAAAAGCGGGGCGCAAAGTCGGTCGTGAAACGCGAGGTGATCCGTCTCGTGACGCCGGGCACGCTCACCGAAGACACGCTCCTGCCTGCGCGGGCCCATAATTACCTCGCAAGTCTCGCCCGCGTGGCGTCCGGCACGGCCATTGGCCTCGCCTGGGTCGACGTCTCGACGGGTGACTTCGGCGTCACCACCGTCGAGCCATTGGGTCTCGGCGCCGAACTCGCCCGCCTTGATCCCGGCGAAATCATCTTGTCGGACAGTCTCCTCACTGATGAGACGTTGGGCCACCTTTTCGACGCGCATCGCAATGCGCTGTCCGCCCTTCCCGCCTTGCGGTTCGATTCCAGCATTGGCGAGCGACGCCTGAAGGATCATCTGGGTGTCGGTGCCCTTGAAGGGCTTGGCACCTTTTCCAAGATCGAAATCGCCGCCATGGGGGCGCTTCTCGACTATGTGGAAGTAACGCAAGTGGGCCGGATGCCTGCGCTCGCGCGGCCCCAACGCGTCGGCACCGACCGCTCGATGCAGATTGATGCGGCGACCCGCGCCAATCTTGAACTCGTCAAAACCATGAAGGGCGAAACAAAAGGCTCGCTCCTCGATGTGATCGACCGCACGGTGACAGGCGCAGGTGCACGTGAACTTGGCACCCGTCTCGCCGCGCCCTTGACCGATCCGCGCGCCATCAACGCGCGCCTTGATGCGGTCGAATGGGGCCTTGAAGCCAGGCCGCTGCGCGCAGAACTTCGTCAGATCTTAAAAGCCGCCCCCGACATGGCGCGCGCTTTGTCGCGTCTGTCGTTGCAGCGCGGCGGTCCGCGCGATCTCGCCGCGATCCGCGACGGGCTTGCCGCCGCCCACGAGCTTGCCGCGCATTTAAGCGCTGTGCCGCAGTCACTTCTTCCCTTACCGCAGATCGTGACCGATATATATGCGGCCTTGCGCGGTGCCGCTCCCCAGTTGCGCGCATGCCTGACCGATATGCTGTCCGAGAACCTGCCGCTCCTTGCGCGTGACGGCGGTTTCATCGCGCGGGATGTCTCCGCGCCGCTCGATGAGCACCGCATGTTACGCGATGATGCCCGCCACCTCATTGCCGGATTGCAAACAAAATATGTCGACGACACCGGTGTCGCCTCACTCAAAGTACGTCACAATAATGTTCTGGGGTTCTATATCGAAGTCGGTCCCAAAAACGCCGACCCCCTGATGAAGTCGGACATCTATATTCATCGCCAGACACTCGCCAATGCCGTGCGTTTCACTACCGCTGAACTCGCCTCGCTAGCAAGCCGCATCGCGGATGCCGCTGCGCAAGTGCTCGCGCAGGAACTCGCCTTGTTTGACGGGATGGTGGCAGAGACCCTTTCCCATGCCGATGCAATCGCGCGCGCCGCTTCATCTCTCGGCGAGCTTGACGCAACGCTTGCTCTATCAGAGCTTGCCGCCGAATGCCGTTACACGCGTCCCCGCGTCGATGACAGTCTGAGCTTCGAAATCATTGGCGGGCGTCATCCCGTTGTCGAGGTGGCGCTCCTGCGTGACCACGCTGCGACCGCCTTCGTGCCCAATGATTGCAATCTCACCGACAAAAACCTCTGGCTCCTCACCGGTCCCAATATGGCCGGTAAATCGACCTTTCTGCGCCAGAATGCGTTGATCGGGATCCTCGCCCAGACGGGCAGTTTCGTCCCCGCCGAGGCCGCTCACATCGGCACGGTCGACCGGCTTTTTTCCCGCGTCGGGGCAGCGGACGATCTCGCGCGCGGCCGCTCGACCTTCATGGTCGAGATGGTCGAGACAGCCGCCATTCTCAATCAGGCCGGTCCCCGCGCGCTTGTGATCCTTGATGAAATCGGTCGCGGCACGGCGACCTTTGACGGGCTCTCGATTGCATGGGCCGCTGTCGAGCACTTGCATGAAGTCAATAAATCCCGCGCCCTCTTCGCCACCCATTACCACGAACTCACCGCACTTTCCGAAAAGCTCGCCCGTCTCACCAACGCGACGATGCGCGTCAAGGAATGGGAGGGCGACGTGGTTTTCCTCCACGAAGTCGCCGCCGGTGCCGCCGACCGCTCCTACGGTATTCAGGTCGCAAAACTCGCAGGCCTCCCGCCATCCGTGATCGTCCGTGCCCAGATGGTTTTGACGGCTCTGGAAAAAGGCAGCGAAGGTCGCAAGACCACCACACTCATTGACGATCTGCCATTGTTCTCCGCAAGTGCAAAAACCGCAAACCCGCAAAAAGAGAGCTTGGTCGAGGTCGAACTGAAAAAAATCAACCCTGACGAACTGACCCCCAAAGAAGCGCTCGACGCGCTCTATCGTTTAAAGAGCCTGTAAAAACGGGCATAGATTTATTTTCGGGGATAAGAATCGCGGGGATAACAATACCCCTGCCCTTGGAATAACCTCGTCGAAGCAACCAACGATCTCGACATGGAAACGCTCGATCTCTTGCAAGAAATCGTGACTGTTTCGTGCCTAGATCACTTCGTCGCGACGTAGATACACTCGTCCCGCAGCAGTCCCCACTTCACTTCTTCGTCCTGTGACCGGCGGTATTCCTCGACCTTGAACCCTGCCGCTTCGAGCTTATTTTTGAAGTCGCGGCCATAGAAGCGGCGGTGGTCCGTGCCGCCGAAATGGACCATGCGCTCGTCAGGATCGGTGATCGCAGGGTTCTCGTATGTCTCTTCGCGCGAGAGATTGATCGGTACACTGAAGAAACCGATGCCGCCCGGCTTCAGGATACGCGCCATCTCCCGCATCGCTGCCGCGTCCTCATCCACATGCTCGAACACATGGTTTGCAATCACCACATCAAAGGAATTATCCGGCCGGTCGATCTTTGTAATGTCGAGGCGGTACTTGGCAATGGGTGAATAAAGGTCGGCAGGTTCATATTTCGGATTGTTCTTCATCGCCCGCATCAGCCATTTTTCGGGCCCGAATTGCAGAATGTATTTATCGCCCAGGTCGATGCCGTGATCATTGAGCCAGAGCTGGATGAGCCGGTGCCGCTCGCGACTGCCGCAATTCGGACAGCGCGTATCCCAGCGCGACGGGCGCCCCACCGACAGGAACGTACCGTGATAGGCGCAGATCGGGCAGGTCCGCGCGATCTTCTTGCGCGAGAACTGCGCGCGGTCCTTCCACCAGCCTTGCAGCATGCGGCCAAAGATTTTGCGGCGGTCGATTGTTGTGTTTTGTGGCAAAGGGCGGGCCTGTCTTGAGGTTTGGACTTTAAAACCGCTCTAGACATAGAGGGCGGGCGTGAGCCTTGGCAAGCCCTCAAAGCGGGCCAAAAAATTGCGGCACGCCTTCGCCGGACGTGCCGCAAGTCTCACCCGTAAAATGGAGAAGGGCCGCCGCGTTAGGGGCTCGCAGTCACATTTCATCCTTCTTGACCGATACTAGACGCCGGTTTTTGTCCTTTTTGTGTTCAAGTCCACCTAATCGGGTGTCTTCGTGTTGCGGCTCAGGCTAGATTTAGATTCAGGCCCGAACCTAAATGACCGGAGTGAGCCCCATGGGCCGCATGACGCCCAGCCTTTTGGAGATTGTCGATCCCGCCCGTCTCACCGGCGAACTGGAAGCGCTTGCCACCCGTCATCAAGGCGAGCAGCCCGGTGACGCGCTGAAAAAATCGCTCGTCGAAATCTTGAAAGCCACGCAAGCCGCAGGCCGCCTCAAGGCGCGCGAGCGCTTAGAAAAAGGAGCCCATCGCGGCAGCGTCTGCGCCGAGAGCCTGTGTTTTTTGCAAGACACGATCCTCTCTGCACTTTTTCAATTCACGATCAGCCATGTCTATCCGCAAAATAATCCGAGCAAGGCCGAGACCTTGTCGATTGCTGCGGTCGGCGGTTACGGTCGCGGTGCGCTGGCACCCGGCTCCGACATCGACCTTCTTTTTCTGCTGCCCTACAAGCAGACCCCCTGGGGCGAAACGGTCGTAGAATATATGCTCTATGTGCTTTGGGATCTGGGCCTCAAGGTCGGTCATTCGACCCGCACCATTCCTGAATGTATCCGCCTTGCGCGCGAAGACTTCACGATCCGCACTGCGATCCTTGAAGCTCGTTACCTTGATGGCGACGAGGCGCTTTTCAATGAGCTTGAGAAGCGCTTCGACGAAGAGCTTGTCAAAGGCACCGGCAATGAATTTGTCGAGGCAAAACTCGCCGAGCGCGACGTGCGCCATGCTCGCGCGGGCGAAAGCCGCTATCTCGTCGAGCCAAATGTTAAAGACGGCAAAGGCGGTTTGCGCGATTTGAACACGCTGTTCTGGATCGCGAAATATCTTTACCGCGTCAAGCAATCATCCGATCTAATCAAAGCGGGCGTCTTCACCCGCGCCGAATATGCGACCTTTCGCAAGGCGGAAGATTTTCTCTGGGCCGTGCGCTGCGAGTTGCACTTCCTCACCGGCCGCGCCGAAGAGCGCATCACCTTCGATCTGCAAACCGAAATGTCAAACCGCTTGGGCTATCATGGCCATGGTGGCTTGAAAGCGGTCGAGCGTTTTATGAAACACTATTTCCTGATCGCCAAAGACGTGGGCGACCTCACGCGCATTTTCTGTGCGGCGCTCGAAGATCAGGAGCGCAAGAAGAAACCCGGCATCGGTCGCTTCATGCAGAAGCTGCGCCGCAAGAAAGTAATCAAAGGCTTCAAGCTTGAAAGCGGACGCCTTGATTTCACGTCGGACAAGGCGATTGAGAGTGATCCAGTAAACCTCATCCGTATTTTCCATGTGGCGGATGCCGATGAGCTTGAAATCCATCCCGACGCATTGAAGCTCGTGACGCGCTCGCTCAAATATATCGGTGCCGAATTGCGGGCTGATCCTGAAGCCAATCGCCTCTTCCTTGAGATCCTCACCTCACGCAAAGACCCAGAGCGCACGCTGCGTCTGATGAACGAGGCCGGTGTGCTCGGCCGCTTCGTGCGTGACTTCGGCAAGATCGTCGCCTTGATGCAATTTAATATGTACCACCATTATACGGCGGACGAACATTTGCTGCGCGCCATCGGCATCCTGTCGGAAGTTGAGAAAGGCGGTGAGAACAACGACACGCCCTTCGCGACCGAAATCATGGCAGCGCTGCAAGGCCGCGACGCACTATACCTCTCGGTCTTTTTGCATGACATCGCCAAGGGCCGCGAAGAGGACCATTCTGTGGCAGGCGAGCGCATCGCACATCACCTGTGCCCGCGTCTCGGCATGAGTGCGGCTGAAACAGAAACAGTCGCATGGCTTGTCAAAAACCATCTCGTCATGTCGGACGTGGCCCAGCGCCGTGATATTTCCGATCCGCGCACCGTGCGCGATTTCGCCGATCTGGTGCAGAGCCCCGGTCGCCTGAAACTTCTCTTCATCCTCACCGTCGTTGACATCAAGGCGGTCGGGCCCGGCGTCTGGAACGGCTGGAAAGCACAGCTCTTGCGCGAGCTTTATTTCGAGACGATGGCGCTTCTGCAAGGCGGCGACGATGTGCTCAATCGCGCAGGCCGCGTCGCCGAAGCGAAAGAGGCGCTCGGTGTGCGCCTCAGTGATTGGTCAGAGGCAGAGCGTGCCGTCTATAAAGCGCGACACACTGACAGCTATTGGCTTTCCTTTGATGCTGAAACCCATGAGCGTCACGCGCGGCTTATCAAAGAGGCGAAAGAGGGCGGCCTCACAGTGGATGCCCGGCCCGAACCTACGCGTGATGTGACGGCGCTCACACTCTATTCGCAGGATCATCCCGGTCTCTTCTCGCGATTTGCCGGCGCCTGCGCAATCCTCGGCATGAACATTGTGGACGCAAAGATTTTCACGACACGTGACGGCATGGCGCTCGACATGCTCTGGGTGCAGGACGAAGCGGGCGGCGCGATTGCCGAACCGCGCCGTATCCAGCGTCTTGAAGATACGATCCGCAAAGTGCTCGCCGGTGAAGTCCTGCCACCTGAAATGATCGACCAGCGCTTCAAAGGCGACAACAAGGCCAATGCCTTCTCTATCGCGCCGCAGGTCTATATCGATAATGAGGCGTCGGAAGCCTACACGGTGATTGAAGTGAACGGGCTTGATCGTCCGGGCCTTGTGCATGCGCTCACCAAAGCGCTTTTTCATCTGGGCCTCACCATCAGCTCGGCGCATATCACGACCTATGGCGAGCGCGCCGTCGACGTGTTCTATGTAAAAGACGTGATCGGCCATAAAGTAACAAACGCGAACAAGAAAAAAGCGGTTGAGCGCCATCTGCTTGAAGCACTAGCCGACCCCACGCAAAATGCGCGGCCCGCCCGCTCGCGCCGCAAGGCAGAAGCGGCAGAATGAATCTCCTTCGCTCCGCTGCAACAGTCGGCGGCACAACATTTCTGAGCCGCATTCTTGGTTTCGTGCGTGACATGATGGTGGCGTCTGCCATCGGCTCGGGTCCGATTGCCGATGCGTTTTTCGTCGCCTTCCGTTTTCCCAACATGTTCCGTTCGATCTTTGCCGAAGGTGCTTTCAACTCCGCCTTCGTGCCGCTCTTTGCCAAGCGGCTGGAAGGCGAGGGCGAGGCATCGGCCAGGCGCTTTGCGGAAGAGGCAACGTCGGCACTTTTGTTTGCGCTTCTTATTCTAACTGTGCTCGCCATGATCTTCATGCCTGCGCTCATGCATGTTTTCGCGCCGGGTTTTGGCGACGATCCGCAAAAGCGCGTCTGGGCGATTGAGTTCAGCCGCGTGACTTTTCCCTATCTGCTTTTCATTTCTCTGACCGCCGTGCAGGCCGCGATTTTAAATTCTCTGGGCAAGTTTTTTGCCGGTGCCGCCGCTCCCGTCATGCTCAATGTGACGATGATCGTGGCACTCTTTTTTGTGGTGCCACTGGCGACCAATCCCGGCATCGCCTTGTCATGGGGTGTCACCACGGCTGGTGTCATCCAGTTCATCTGGCTCGCCATTTCATGCCAGCGTGCGGGCATGACCTTGCATCTGCGCCGTCCACGTCTCACGCCGGATGTGAGGCGGCTGATCAAACTCGGCATACCCGGCATTATCGCAGGCGGTATCGGTCAAGTGAACCTCACCGTCGGTACCATGATCGCCACGCTGCAGGCGGGCGCGGTTTCGTGGCTTTATTATGCCGACCGGATTTATCAACTTCCCTTGGGTGTCGTCGGTATCGCCATCGGCGTTGTGCTGCTCCCCGACCTCTCGCGCCGCCTTCGTGCCGAAGATGATGAGGGCGCACACAGAAGTCTCAACCGTGCGCTTGAGTTTTCGATGCTCCTCACCGTGCCCGCCGCCGTTGCGCTTGCCGTCATTCCGTACGACATCATCAAAGTGCTTTTCGAGCGCGGCCTCTTTCACGCGGGCGACACGCACGCGACCGCCATCGCGCTCGGCATCTATGCCGTGGGCCTTCCCGCTTTTGTGTTGAACAAAGTGTTCTCGCCCGCTTTCTTCGCCCGCGAAAACACATGGACTCCGCTAAAGTTTGCAGGCTTGAGCGTCGCGGTGAATGTTGTGACGAGCTTCATCCTCTTCCAGTTCATCGGCTTTGCGGGCATCGCTTGGGGCACGACGATTGCGGCTTGGACAAATACGTTGCAACTCGGTTTCCGCCTCTGGCGTCATGGGCATTTCAAGCCCGACGCGCAGTTGAAGCAGAGATTACCGTTGACGCTACTGTCTTCCGCCGGTATGGGCGCTGTACTCTGGGTCGGCTCGATCTATCTTGCACCCGCCTTCGATCTGCATTTTATTGCGAGCATTTTAGTGCTTACCGCGCTCATCACCGGCGGCATGATTGTCTATGCGGGGTTTTGTCAGTTCACCGGTGCCGCACGTCTTGCCGATCTTCGCCGTGCTGTCAGACGCGGTTAATCGTCAAGCACGCTAAACAGGTACATCCAGCCCAGCCGGTGATCCTGTAATAGATGAAGTCGGTCTGCCACATCTCGTTGGCGCCCGCGATCATCGGGTCGATTATCAATTCGAACAGACCGGTGTTTAGTCCCGTTCTTCCAATCAGCCTTAACAGGCGCTCCCCCTTTTCGTGGACGGACTGGACGTGTCCCCCATGAATGCGCTAAGCAATAAGAAAATGATGATAAGGGAATAGGGATGGGTATCAACGGTAAAGCCTACATAGTCGGCATCTACGAGCATCCGTGCCGCGCGGCACTGGACAAGACGCTGCCACAACTACATGCCGAGATCGCGAAAGGCGCTCTGGCGGACGCAGGTCTTTCAAAAGAAGATGTTGACGGATATTTTTGTGCCGGCGACGCTCCGGGTTTGGGTCCGATCAACATGATCGAATATATGGGCCTCAACAATGTGCGCCATATGGACAGCACGGAAACCGGCGGGTCTTCCTACATCGTTCATGTTAATCACGCGGCGCAGGCCATTGCCGCAGGCCATTGCAATGTGGCGCTGATCACGCTGGCAGGTCGGCCGGTTGCAGACGCGAAAGAAGGCAAGCCGGTCCGTTACTACAACCAGCAAGCGCCGGACTTTTCGTTCGAAATGCCTTATGGCCCCAACGTCACGAACATGTATGCCATGTGTGCGATGCGGCATATGCACGAATACGGCACCACCAGCGAGCAACTCGCCTGGATCAAGGTCGCCGCGTCCCATCATGCCCAGTACAATGAACATGCCAGGCTACGCGACGTTGTGACCGTGGAGGATGTTGTCAATTCCCCGATGATTGCCGATCCGTTGCACAGGCTCGACTGCTGCGTCATTACCGACGGCGGCGGCGGCATTGTGATGGTGAGCCCGGAAGTGGCGAAGTCGCTGAAACGTACCCGTGTCAAGGTGCTTGGTGCCGGTGAGGCACCCAAGCATCTCGCGGCGGGCCAGGTTGATCTGACCTATTCCGGCGCGCGTTGGAGCGGACCAAAGGCGTTTTCCGAAGCCGGCGTCACGACCGCCGACATTAAATACGCTTCTATCTATGACTCTTTCACTATTACCGTGCTGGAAACGCTCGAAGATCTGGGTTTCTGCAAAAAAGGCGAGGGCGGGAAGTTCGTCTCGGACGGCAATCTGATTTCAGGCGTCGGCAAGTTGCCCTTCAATACGGATGGCGGGGGATTGTGCAACAATCATCCGGGCAATCGCGGCGGCATGACCAAGGTACTCGAAGCGGTTCGTCAGGTTCGCGGCGAGGCTCATCCGAAGGTTCAGGTTCGCAACTGCGATATTGCTCTGGCGCATGGAACCGGCGGGCTTCTTGGATCGCGTATGGGCAGCGCAACCGTTATTCTGGGGAATGAAGACGCATGAGCACCGATCAGAAAAACAAGATCAATCTTGTCGTCAATTCCGAGAGCAAGCCCTACTGGGAAGGTGCTGCCAAGGGGCAACTCCTGATCCGGACTTGCAATGCTTGCGGCAAGGCGCACTACTATCCACGGACGATTTGCCCACTTTGCTTCTCGGAGGACACGGCATTCGTCGAGGCTTCGGGCAATGGCGTGATTTACAGCTATTCGGTCACGAGGCAGGCCAAGCCGCCTTATGTCATCGCTTATGTAACGCTTGACGAAGGGGTTTCGATGCTCACGAATATCGTCGATTGCGAAATCGACAAGATTCACATCGGACAGAAAGTCAGGGTCAAATTTTCCGAGGCCGGCGACGGATACGCGCTGCCGGTGTTTACGTCCGCATGATGCGGAATTTTCGTTGAACGGCTTTCCGGCAGGTTTGACTTCTTGCCGGAACGTCGACGACGGGTTGGTTGAAACAACGGACGGTTAAGGACGGAACGGCTTGAGCGCAAAAAAAGCCGACCTCCGAGGACCGGATTTTTGAGGGAGGATAATATGGCGTGGAATTTCGGTGACATTCTCGACAGCATTTCAGCGGTTTTGCCGCAGGATGCGCCCGCCCTTATTCATGGCGATCGGGTGATCACATGGGGAGAAACAACTCGGAGGTCCAACAATCTCGGACGTGCTCTGATCGCGCGGGGCGCCAAGCCCGGTGACAAGGTCGCGTTCTATATGCGAAACCGGCCCGAATATGTCGAGACCATGTCGGCCTGCTTCAAGAGCCGTCTTGTCCATGTTAACATCAACTACCGCTACAAGGCGGACGAAGTTTTTTACATCTTCAATGACTCCGATGCGCAAACGGTCGTTTACGGTTCCGAGTTCCGGGACATCATTGTCGAACTGAAAGACCGGCTGACGAAAGTCGCCACTTTTATTGAGGTGAACGAAGACGGATCCGCCGCGCCCTTCGCAGAAAATTACGAAAAGATCGTCACCAACGGAGATGGCGCGCCGCTCGGCATCGAACGTTCGATAGAAGATATGCTTTTCATCTATACGGGCGGCACGACGGGTATGCCCAAAGGCGTCATGTGGCGCCACGACGACATGCGCGAAGCTCAGCTTACGACGCTTCGGGCGCTGGGCCCGATTCCGGAGACGCTCCCCGCCCTGGTCGACTTTATCAAGACTGCCGGTCCGGGCCCCAAGGCGATGCCTGCCTGTCCGCTGATGCACGGCACCGGCTTCATTACGGCTATCGGCAATATGATGAGTGGCGGCTGCATCGTCACGCTAAAAAGCCCGACCCTCGACGCGCATGAACTCTGGGCGGCGGTTTCGCGCAATGGTGTCAATTCGCTGGCGATCGTCGGTGATGCTTTCGCCCGACCGATGCTGGCGGCACTCGACGAGACGCCCGGCAAATACAACCTGAACAGCGTCGTCTCGATCGTTTCTTCCGGCGTTATGTGGAGTACGGAAGTGAAGCGCGGCCTGCTCAGGCATATGCCGAATGTCATTTTGATGGATTCCTTCGGTGCCTCGGAGGGATTGGGTTTCGGCAGTTCGATCATGACGAGCGCGGGCGAAGTCAAGACCGCCAAGTTCCAGATCGGTGGCCGGTGCCGCGTGTTCGATGAAAACGATCAGTCGGTCGAACCCGGCAGCGGCAAGCCGGGCATCATCGCCCTGGGTGGGCCGATTCCTGTTGGCTATTACAAAGATCCGGAAAAGACCGCCAAAACCTTCAAGACCATCGCCGGGGCTCGCTATTCAATTCCCGGAGATTGGTGCGTTGTGGAAAAAGACGGCAGCCTGACATTGCTGGGACGCGGCAGCGTCTGCATCAACACGGCGGGCGAGAAAGTCTATCCGGAGGAGATCGAGGAAATTCTGAAGACGCATCCTGCCGTCGAGGATGCGCTTGTCGTCGGAGTGCCCGACCAGAAATGGGGTCAGGCGGTCACCGGCATCGTCATGTTGGCGAACGGCGCAAAATTTGATGAAGAGGATTTACGCAAACACGTCCGCTCGCACCTTGCTGGCTATAAAACACCCAAACGCATTCTGGTCGGTGCTGTGCCTCTTCGCGCGTCGAACGGCAAGGCCGACTACAAAGGCGTTACCGATTTCGCAAAACGCGAACTTGGAGTTGCCTAGACGATGATATGAGTGACCGCGCCAGAGGCTGCACGGCATTCGCAACGGGAGGACTACATGGGACGGGTAGACGGAAAAATCGCCTTTGTGACGGGCGGTGCCAACGGCATGGGGCGTTCCCACGCCTTGTTGCTTGCACGCGAAGGCGCGACGCTGATCGTCACAGACATGGACGAGAAGGGCGGCAACGCCGTGGTCGAGGAGATCAACGATCAGGGTGGGCAAGCGCGATTTTTCAAACACGATGTGTCGAGCGTCTCGGATTGGGAGCGGATTTCACAACAGACGATGTCCACTTTCGGACGCGTCGACATCCTCGTGAACAATGCCGGTATTCTCGTTTTTTCTGCCGTGCAAGACACCTCGAATGAAGACTTCGCACGTGTTCTCGACGTCAATGTTAAAAGCGTTTTCTATGGCACAAAATACATACTGCCCGCGATGAAAGCGGCTGGCGGCGGTTCGATTGTCAATATTTCCTCGATCTACGGATTGATCGGCGCACCTGCCACGGCGGCATATCAGGCATCAAAGGGTGCCGTCCGCCTGCTGACAAAATCGACGGCTGTGGATTATGCGCCTTTCAAGATTCGTGTGAATTCCGTACACCCTGGAATTATCAGAACGAATATGACAAAGGATCTTCTCGGTGATGCCGATGTCGCCAAACAGGTTTTGAGCGCCACGCTTATTGGCCGCCCGGCCGAACCCGTCGAGGTTTCCTATGCGGTCCTGTTTTTGGCCTCCGATGAATCGTCCTATATGACCGGCTCCGAGGTTGTCGTCGACGGAGGCTACACGACCATATGATGAATTGCGATGCGATGGACTCTGGCTTCGTTGAAAGTCGAAGCAGGGTTGTCGCTGTGGCGGAAAAATAATCGCATGCCGGTCTTGTGGCCGGCCAAACGGCGAGGAAGGAAGCGCTATGAGTACATCCGGTGCGAGCAATTCATTCGATCGCATTCGTCACAGTCTGGATTCATGTCTTGTCGAGGACCCGTCGAGCGGGCGCTTCATGCTCGACCGCGCCATATTCACCGATCCTGAATTGTTCGACCTCGAGATGAAGCACATCTTTGAGCGCAGCTGGGTGTTTCTTGCCCATGAAAGCCAACTCGTCAACGAAAGCGCCTTTCTGACCCTGACAATCGGTCGTCAATCCGTGCTTCTGACCCGGAACCGGTCGGGCGAATTGAAATGTTTTATCAATGCGTGCACGCATCGCGGCGCGCGGCTGTGCCGGGAAAAACGGGGCAGGCGAACGACATTCACATGCCCGTTTCACGGCTGGACATTCAGCAACGACGGCGCGCTGCTGAATGTCACAGACGAGGAAAATGGTGCGTACCCGGAACATTTCGACCGGAGCGATCTGGACTTGAGCGAAGTCGCCCGCCTGGAATCCTACAAGGGATTCATTTTCGCCAGCCTTTCGGATGACGTGCCACCGCTGACCGATTATCTTGCGGGTGCCAAGACCTTCATCGACCTCATGGTAGACCAGTCGCCCGAAGGGAAGCTTGAAATCATCCGCGGGGTCGGGCGGTATACCTATCGCGGCAACTGGAAGATGCAGACCGAGAACGGTCTCGACGGCTATCACGTGCCGACCGTGCATTCCAATTACCTGTTGACCGTCGCAAACCGGATGACGGGTGGTTCCGCGAACCCTACGAAGAGCGCAAACGTATCCGCGTGGATGAAGACAGATCAGGGCGGTTTTTTCTCATTCGATCATGGACACGCTTTGATCTGGAACGCGTCGGCCAGTTCTCCCTCCCGGCCCAGTTTTGAGTTTGTCGATCAGTACAAGCAGAAATTCGGCGAGGAGCGCACTCGCTGGATGACCGAAACCACGCGAAATCTTCTCTTGTTTCCGAATGTGTTTCTGATGGATCAGGTCAGTACGCAAATCCGTATCGTGCGTCCGATCTCGGTCGATGAAACGGAAATAACGACATATTGCATTGCGCCTGTGGGAGAAAGTGCGCGGGCGCGAGCGCTGCGCATTCGCCAGTATGAGGATTTCTTCAATGCCAGCGGCATGGCCACGCCCGACGATTTGACAGAGTTCAATAATTGCCAGATCGCGTATGGAAGCGGTGGTGGTCGCTATAATGACTTGTCGCGCGGGGCGACGAGAGGCGTTCAAGGGTCGGGGAAATTTGGCAAGGGGCTTAACATCGACGCGACCTTGAGCGGCGTCAATGTCGCTGATGAAGGACTGTTCGTCACCATGCACAAGGAATGGATCGAGCGAATGAAACACGCGATTGTGCAGGAACGCGATGAAGCCTCCCGCACTCGCGAAAACGATCGATCAAGGGCTGCAGAATGACGAGCGATGAAAAATGCTGGATTTCGGTGCAGAGGTTTCTTGGCAGGGAGGCGCTTTGCCTCGATGAGCGCAAATGGGATGATTGGCTGGCGCTTTATCGCGAGGACGCCGAATACTGGTTGCCGGCATGGGACGATGACGGGGAACTCACGGTCGATCCGCAGAGAGAAATCTCGCTGATTTACTATCCAAACCGCGCCGGTCTGGAGGATCGCATCTACCGCATCCGATCGCGCCGTTCATCCGCGACGATGCCGCTCATGCGGACCTGCCACATGTTTACGCTGCTTTCCGTCGAGGGACGGGAAGGTGGCGTCAGCGTACGAACATCTTGGACGGTGCAGTCGATTCGCGAGGATCGAACACTCACCTATTACGGATGGGCGGAATACGATCTGGCGGAGCACGGCGATACCTGGCTTATCGCCCGGAAGAAGACCGTCGTTCTGAACGACGTCGCCGACACGATGATCGATGTCTACAACGTGTGAGGACAGCAGGACGTGAACAGCAAGCAATCGCGACCGATTATCGGCACGATGATCGGAGATCCGGCAGGGGTCGGTCCCGAGGTGATTGCCCGCGCCCTCGCGACCGGCCATGTGCATGAGCTGTCCGTTCCTGTCCTGATCGGCAGCGCGGCGGCAATGGAGCGCGCCGTGGAAATGACCGGCGTGTCGTGCAGCGTGCGGGTGATCCGATCTGTCGACGATCTGAGCGATGACCCCGCTATCGTCGACATTATCGATTCAGGTACCTTGAAAGCGTCCGAACTGCCGCTCGCGGAGGATACGGTGCGCGGCGGGGAAGCGTCGGCGCTGTGGCTTGACGAAATGAGCGCTCTTGCATCGAGCGGTGCTATCGCGGCTGGCGTCATGGGGCCCATCAGTTCCGGCTCCCTCAAGCTTGCCCGCAAGGTGCCGAGTATCGTCAGTCCGACTCCCGGCGAAAGCTATCTTGTTCTGCTGACCGGACCGCTCCGTGTTGCGCATCTGACCGACCATATTCCGCTCCGGCGCGTTTGCGAAATCATCAGCCCCGATCTCGTGGCGCTTGCCTTGCGCCAGATAGACGGTGCTATGCGGAACTGGGGGATCGCCCGCCCGCGGATTGTCGTCGCAGGTCTCAACCCTCACGCGATGGGAGATGAAGACCGCGAAGCCATCGCGCCCGGCGTCGCGCGGGCGAGGGCGGAAGGCATCAATGTCGAAGGGCCCGTAAGTCCTGACGCCGTGTTCCGGCAATGCGTCGAAGGCCGCTACGACATCGTCCTCGCCATGTATCACGATCAGGGACACATCGCGGTCAAGACATGGGGCTTTTCCGGTAATTGCGCCATCATCCTCGGGCCGTCCTACCTGCATGTGACGGTCGCGCATGGAACGGCTTATGACATTGCGGGCAAGGGCACCGCCGATCCGGCGATGATGCTGAGCGCCATGCGCACGGCGGCCACTCTTGCCGCGGGCCGGGGATTTCCCGAGGAACACTGAAGGGTCGGACGCCGGATTTTATGATCCGGAGGCGTCAGACCGGCCAGCCATCATTCGCAACGGTGTATATTCGATCACCGTATCGTTTCGTTGAGTCACGATCCGGTTGCGGGTGCGCACCAGACCGCGCCCTTTGGATGTCGGTCGCGCCTGAAGCACTTCGCATTCCACATGAATCGTGTCGCCGACAAAGGTTGGTCCGTTGACGTTAAAATCCATGTGAAGAAAGGCGAGGCCCGTCTCCTGCATCATCGACTGGACGAGCAAACCTTCGGCCATGCAATAGACCAGAGCCCCGGGCACCACGCGACCGTTCATAGGGCCGTGGGCCTTGAGATATTCGACATCGGTGAAAAGCACTTCCACCATGCCGGTCGTGTTGATGAAATTGACCAGATCGGTTTCAGTGACCGTCCTGCCGATGGTGCGGAATTCCTCGCCGACCGTGAGGTCGTTCCAACACATCCCGAGGCCTATCTTTCGCATGTCCTCTCCTTCAGGTAGCGGCGGGGACACGGCCCCGCCCGCGACATCCTGTGACTGATGCCCGCAATTGCGTTCCTGTGTTTTTTCAGCCCGGAATTCTGACCGGCATGCTCGAATAGCCCTTGATCAGATTTGAGAAAACCCGCGTCGGTTCACCGACCACTTCGATCGGCTTGTCGGGCCAGCGTTTGAGGATTTCCTCCCAGACGACACGGAGCTGCATTTCTGCAAGCCGGTTGCCGACACAGCGATGGATACCGAAGCCGAAGGACAGGTGCTGGCGTGGATGCTTGCGGTCGATGATAAAGCTGTTGGCGTTTTCGATCGCCTCCTCGTCCCGGTTGCCCGAGACGTACCACATGACGACTTTGTCTCCCTTCTTGATTTGCTTGCCGCCAAGCTCCGTATCCTGAAGCGCGGTACGGCGCATATGCGACAAGGGTGTCTGCCAGCGGATGATTTCGGGGACCATGGATTCAACGAGCGACGGGTTGTCCCGCAGTTTCTTGTATTGATCCGGGTTCTGGTTCAGAGCAAGAAGTCCACCGGTGATCGAGTTGCGGGTCGTGTCGTTGCCGCCGACGATCAGGAGAAGAATATTCCCCAGATACTCCATCGGCCCCATGTTTTTCGTGGCTTCGCCCTGAGCCAGCATAGTGATGAGATCGTTTCCCGGCTCGGTCGCGTTGACGCGCTGATTCCACAACTCGGTGAAATAGACGGCACAATCGCGCAATTCATTCCTGCGGGCCTTCTCGGTCTCCTCATCGCCGAAGGCGGTGCCTGCGGCTGCTACATCCGACCAGCGGGTGAGCTTGCGGCGTTCTTCCCAAGGGAAATCGAAAAGGGTAGCGAGCATCTGCGTCGTCAACTCGATTGACACGCGGTCTACCCAGTCAAAAGTCTCATTGATAGGCAGGGAATCAAGAATGTTGCCTGCGCGCTCGCGGATCGTGCTTTCAAGTTTCGCCAGATTGCCGGGCGCGACGATCGGGCTGACAACCTTGCGCTGCGCGTCGTGCTTGGGCGGGTCCATCATAATGAACATAGGCAGGAAGAAACCTTCTTCCTGATTGCGGAGGGCGACGCCGCCCAAGGTTGCTTCGGACGAGTAGATGCCGTGGTTGGTGTCGACATGCATGATGTCTTTGTATTTGGTCACCGACCAGAACGGGCCGTATTCGCTTTCTTTGCAGTAATGGACCGGGTCTTCACGGCGCAAGCGTTCGAAATACGACCACATGGTATTTGTCCTGAAGAGCTCCGGGTCGCTGACGTCGATCTTTTCAAGCGGGATCGCGTAGGCGTCCGCAATCGACTTGTCTCGACCGGCAGCCAGGGTATTACTCATGACGGCGTCTCCATTGTGTTTCCGGAAGCCTGAGAAGGCGTGACATACGGGATGCCGGTTAGCCGACTTTCTCCCATCAAATCATTATAATCATATTTCCGTGGATTGTCAGGTTGCATTCATCGGGCGACGATGCGGGGGCGCCAGTTTTCCGAACAGTCTGTCACACGCCTGTTACCGGCCCCCCGCCAGCGATTATCTGTGGAATGTCAGGCCGACAGGGAGACGGCGATCTCGCGCAGTTTGAATTTTTGCACTTTGCCGCTCGGTGTTCGAGGCAGTTCGCTGACGATTTCCGCCCGTTCCGGCAGGTATTGCCTCGCTACTCTGTGTTCTTTGAGGAAGGCGACCACCTCGCGCAAGCCTAGCTCGCGACCGGGCTTCGGAACGATGAACGCACATGCCCGCTCGCCCAGCCGTTCATCCGGCACGCCGACAATTGCGACATCCTGGATGTCTGGATGACGGAAGAGCAGCCCTTCGATCTCGACCACGGGGACATTCTCGCCGCCGCGAATGATGATGTCCTTGGAGCGTCCGGTCAGCCGGATATAGCCCTGCCCGTCGATCCGCGCGAGGTCGCCTGTATCGAACCAGCCTTTCGCGTCATGATTGTACCAGTCCGGTCTTTTGAGATAGCCCACAAAAGTCGAACATGCGCGGGCCTTGAGCATTCCCTCTTCGCCGACGGGCAGGGGGTTGTTCCCGCTGTCGACCACCCGGACTTCCATGCCAGGCAGCGCCCGTCCGTCTGTATTGATTGCCTTGTCGTCCGGATCGTCGGGGCATGTCGTTGTCACCAAGCCGTTCTCGGTCATGCCCCAGGCCGACACGATGTTCGTCCCGAGGATTTGTTGCGCCCGCTCGACAAGCGCGCGGGGAATGGGGGCACCTGCCACCAGGAAGATGCGCAAACTGGATACGTCGCCCCCGTCCGCCGCCACCGTTTCGGTCAGATCGGACAGGAACGGCGTGGACGCCATGGTGAAGGTGATCCCTTCGCGGGAGATTGACGCGGAGGCGCGTTTCGGCTCCCACACATCCTGTAGAATGGCGGTCGCTCCGGCCAGAACGGGCATCACCAACCCGTACATGAATCCTGTCTGGTGTGCCATCGGCGACGCCATGAACATCACGTCGTCCTCGCCAAGTCCGAGACGTTCAGCGCAGATGAGGATATTGGAGAGCATCGTATTCGACGTATGCATGACGCCTTTCGGTTCGCCGGTCGTACCGGACGTATACATCAACTGCGTCACGTCGTCGGGATCGGGCCGTCGCGCCGCGAAGAGGCGGCCGGCGTCGCGGCGCTCCTCCCACGGTGTATCGAGAAGGACTTTCTCAAAGCTGGTGTCGCCATCGCCGCCGATGACGAGAACGTTCTTCAGATGTGGCAGATCGGCCCGGATGTTGGCCACCATGGCGGGGTAATCAAAGCCGCGAAAAGCGCGCGGGATGACGAGTACCTTGCTTTCCGCAAGGCCAAGCATGAAAGACAATTCGCGCTCGCGAAAAATCGGCATCAATGGATTGGTCACGGCACCGATCCGTACGCAAGCCAGATGCAGCGCGGTGAATTGCCACCAGTTTGGTAATTGGCAGGAAACAACTTCGCCTTTTTCCACGCCGAGTTCCGCGAGGCCGACCGCGATACGTTCGACGATCTTGCCGAAATTGCGATAGCTGAGGCGGGTGGCCTCGTTCGTTGTTGAGTTGAAATCGACGATGGCCGTCTTGTCCGGCATTTTGGCGATGCAATGGTCGAGATAGTCGGCGGCGGTCTTGCCGGGCCAGAAGCCTCCGGCGTTCATCGCCTCGACGCGCTTCCTAGTCAGAATTGGATCGAACATCGGTAACGCTCCCCTCGCTGTCCTGCTTGAACTTCAGGTGTTTTTTGGCTGGAAATAATCCGGTCGTCCGGGGGGCCACGGGTCTCCCCAGAGTTGCTCGCCGCCATCGACCGTCAATACTTCGCCGGTAATGAACTTGGCACCCGGCGAGGCGAGATAGGCGACAGCTTCGGCGATGTCATGGGCGTCGCCGACACGCAACATCGGATTAGCGCTTGGGTAGGTCTTGAGACCTTCGGGCGGATATTGGACGAAGCCGCTCGTTTCGCAGACGCCCGGTGCGACGCAGTTGACACGGATGCGATGCGGCGCCCATTCGACGGCCACCGATTTGGACAGGTAGGCAACACCGGCGCGCGCTGCGCATGTATGCGCGATGCCCGGCATTCCGCGCCATATGTCGGCGATGATGTTCACGATCGAGCCGGGGGTCTTTCTATCGACCCACTGCCGCGCGGCGCTTTGCATCATGTACCAGGTGCCGTTGAGATTGGTGTCGATGACGGCATTCCATCCTTTGACCTTGAAGTCGAGGGCCATTTGCGGAAACTGGCCGCCGGCATTGTTCACGAGAAGATCGAGCGCGCCGAATTTATCCCAGACCGCTTCAATAAAACCGTCGACCTGATCGGGATCGCGTATGGTCAGGGACCGGCTGAAAACCTGTGCGCCGATGCTTTCCAGAAGAGAAACAGTCGCGGCAAGTTTTTCTTCGTTGCGCCCGCATATGGCGACGTTCGCACCCAGTCGTGCCAGAAGACAGGCAATCGCTTTGCCAAAACCGCTGCCGCCGCCGGAAACGACGACTGTCTTCCCCGAAAACAGATCGGCTCGATAAACCGTGGGCAGAGCTTTTAGTTCCTCATCGGAAAACCCGAAGTGAGTTTTCTGGACTTCCATGCGCGTCTCCCTCGAATGTTTTCGGTCACGTGACCGTTTCGTTTTCCCTGCTTCGTGCAGGTTCTTCGATCCCGATTCCGTTGAACAGCATCAGGCACATTTGGTCGGCTATCGTCTGAATAGGCGTTCTGCCGGGCTGGTACCATTCGACTGACCAGTTGAGGGCACCCATCAAAAGCATACGTACGAGGCCGAGATCAATGTCGCTGCGCAAAGCGCCCGATTTCTGCGCCTTGCTGAGAATCTGCCGCCAGAGTTCGGCATAGGCGTCGCGCTGCCGGATGTGATGCAGTTGCACTTCTTCGGGCACCTGTCCGAAAATGCGGATATTGGCGGATGTGTAGTCGTCATGCTTCAGTAGTGTCGCAAGATGCGCCTCGACGGCGACGCGAATTCGGTCGCGGTGCGATGAATCCGTAGGCAGACGTTTCTGGCTCTCCTCGACAGCTTCGTGAACCCGCCTCATGCCTATGTCGAGAACTTCCTCAAGGAGTTCGTCCTTCGAACCGAAATGGTAATAGAGGCTGCCCGCCTGCATACCGGCGGCTCTCGCGATTTCGATCAGGGTCGTCGCCGCGTAGCCTTTTTGCCGAAACGTCTTGGCGGCGGCGTCCAGTATCCTCGCGCGACTGATGTCGGATTTGCTTTGCTCGCTCGTCACGAACGCCTCCTTGACGCCTGTTTGCCAGCGCCGTTCGTAAATCTAATGCACGTTCGAAACATGTTGCGCTCCTACAAGAATCGAACTAGTATTAGAAAAAATGCGCCGCCATTGCTATGGCAAAATAAAAATATGTCTGAAGCGGCGCAGCGAGGGAGGCGACACACATGCGAGGACTCGATCAGAAGCCGGTTATCGTTACCGGCGGCGCAAGCGGTATCGGAAAAGCGATTGGGCTCAGACTTGGCCAAGAGGGTGCCAAGGTTGCTATTTTCGACATGAACGAGAAGGGCGCCGAGGCCGCCGCCGCCGAAATTCGTCAGAAGGGCGGAGAGGCTTGGGCTTATAAGGTCGATATCACTGACTATGCTGTAGTAGCGCGGGCAGTCGATGCGTTTGAAAAGGCGGCCGGTCAGGTTTATGGACTGGTGAACAATGCCGGTTGGGACGAGGCGAAGCCATTTATCCAGACAGAGCCTGATTTCTGGAAAAAGGTGATCGACATCAACCTTTACGGGCCGCTCAATCTCACCCATGTCGTTGCGCGTCGGCTTGCCGAGCAGGGGGCCGGTCGGGTCGTCAGCATTTCGTCGGATGCAGGCCGTGTGGGCTCGTCTGGCGAGGCGGTCTATTCCGCAGCTAAGGGCGGTGTCATCGCTTTTATGAAAACGATGGCGCGCGAGTTCGCCCGGAAGGGCATCACCTTCAATACGATCTGTCCGGGTCCGACGGACACGCCGCTGCTCGCTTCCGTGGATGCGTCGGGCGGCGGACGTCTGACCGAAGCGCTGACCAAAGCGATCCCGATGCGCCGTCTGGCGCAACCGGACGATTATCCGGGCATGGTCGCATTCTTTCTGAGTGACGACGCAAGTTTCATCACCGGCCAGACGATCAGCGTCTCGGGCGGGCTCTCCATGCACGGTTGACGGGGATTTCCATGGACTACGAAGACATTCTGTATGACGAGAAAAACGGTGTTGCGACCATCACGATCAATCGCCCGAAGGTCTATAACGCGTTCCGCCCCCGTACCTGCGTCGAACTGATTGACGCTTTTCTGAAGGCGGGCTGGAACGAGGAAATCGGCGCGATCGTGCTGACCGGTGCGGGCAACAAAGCGTTTTGCACAGGCGGTGATCAATCCGATCATGATGGCACTTATGGTGACGGCGAGACGCGCGGAACCATCGGCATGCCGGTCGAGGAGCTGCACGCGGTCATTCGCGACGTGCCCAAGCCGGTAATCGCGAAGGTGCGTGGCTACGCCATCGGCGGCGGCAATGTGCTGGCGACCTTGTGCGACATGACGATTGCGGGCGAGAGCGCAATTTTTGGTCAGGTGGGCCCCAAGATGGGTTCCGTCGATCCGGGCTTCGGCACCGCTTATCTCGCCCGTGTGGTCGGGGAAAAGAAGGCGCGCGAAATCTGGTACATGTGTCGGCGTTACTCGGCGCGCGAGGCGCTGGCAATGGGTCTTGCCAATGCGGTCGTGTCCGACGACAAGCTGGACGAGGAAGTGGATGCCTGGTGCGCCGAGCTTGTCGAGCGTAGCCCGACGGCGATTGCGATCGCCAAGAAATCGTTCAACGCCGACAGCGATAATATTCGCGGCATTGGCGGTCTCGGTATGCAGGCGCTCCGCCTTTACTACAATTCGGCGGAGTCGAAAGAGGGCGTCAACGCGCTCAATGAAAAGCGCAAGCCGGAATTCCGTAAGCATATGAAATAGGTGGTATCTTGGATTTCTCGTTTACGTCCGACCAGGGAGCTATTCGAGACACTGCGGCGCGATTTGCGCGCGAGCGGCTTGCCCCCGCCTACAAGGCGCGCGAAACCGCCGGCGTGATTGATCGACAGCTCGTTCGGGATATGGGCGAGCTTGGCCTCATCGGCGCTGATTTGCCGGAAAAATTCGGGGCGCCGGGATTAGATAGTGTCACCACCGGCATTATTATTGAGGAAATATCACGCGGCGACATTAGCGTCGGCTATGTCCAACTCTTAGGTTCGCTTATGGGGTCGATCGTCGCCGCTCATGCAAGGCCTGAAGTCGCTGATGAAATTGTTCCGAAGATTTGCTCGGGCGAGGCGATTGTCGCGCTTGGTCTGACGGAGCCGCGAGGCGGCTCCGATGCGGCGCATCTCCAGACGAAGGCACGCCCGGACGGCGACGGTTACGTCCTGTCGGGCGAGAAAACCTCGATCTCGATGGCCGAACAAGCTGATTACATTCTTGTGCTCGCGCGCACGGACGAAAGCAATCCGGGCGCTGGCGGTGTGTCGGCTTTTCTGGTGCCGCTCGATGCGCCGGGGATCACCTGTTCGAGCTTCGACGATGTGGGTTCGAAAGCGGTCGGCCGCGGCTCGGTATTCTTCGACAATGTGAAGGTGTCGACACGCTACATGGTCGGCCCGGAAGGCGAAGGTTTCCGGAAGGTCATGCAGGGGTTCGATTATTCCCGTGCGCTGATCGGCCTGCAATGTCTGGCTCCTGCCTTCATGTCGGTGGAGGAGACCTGGAAATATGTGACCGAGCGTGTCGCCTTCGGCAATCCGCTGGCTAAATATCAAGGTGTCACGGAGCCGCTGGCCGAAGCCCAGACGTTGCTCGAAGCGGCGCGCCTGCTTTGCTACAAGACGCTTTGGCTCCGTGACAATGATTTGCCGCATACTGCCGAAGCCGCAATGTGCAAATGGTGGGCGCCCAAGACGGCTTTTCAGGTCATCCATCGTTGCCTGCTCACGCATGGGCATGGCGGTTACAGCACTGATTTGCCTCACCAGCAGAGATTGCGCGACGTGATGGGGCTACAGATCGGCGACGGCACCGAGCAAATCCAGAAAATGATTATTTCGCGCGAGAAAGTCGGCCGTGTGGCCGTGCCTTATGCATGAGGGAGCCGATATGACGAGCGTCGCAGAAGCCCCGGTCCAGACCGAGATGCGAGGCGGCGTCGGCGTTGTGACGCTCAACAGGCCTGACAAGTTTAATTGCCTCTCATCGGTTGTTATGGCTGGTCTCGACGAGGCTCTCGCAAAGTTCGAGAGCGACAGTCAGGTGCGCGCTATTCTGTTGGTCGCGCGTGGCAAGCATTTCTGCACCGGCGCTGATCTTGACGAGGTTCTCGACGCTCGCAGGGAACGGGGTCGGTTAGAAGCGTTTATCACAGGTGGTCATCGCGTTTTGCGCCGTCTTGAGGTCTCGCCTCTGCCGATTGTTGCTGCGGTGAACGGTCTGTGTCTTGCGGGTGGGCTGGAATTGATGATGGCATGTGACGTGGTTTTTGCAGGGCAGTCGGCGCAGATGGGATGCCAACATGCCCGCTACGGGCTCGTGCCGGGTTGGGGCGGTACACAGCGTCTGGCGCGCATCGTCGGTTCGCGGCGTGCCCTTGACCTGATGTTCAGCGGTCGCTGGCTCAAGGTGGACGAAGCGCTGGCCTGGGGACTTGTGAATCATGTCGTTGACGACAGCGCGCTTGTCAGTGAGGCGGAAGCCTATTGTGCCGATCTCGCCAAAAAGAATCCGGGCGGCCTTGCTGCCATGAAGCAGCTTTGCAGGAACGGCCTCGACGGATCGCTACAGGAAGGTTTGGATATGGAACGGAGCGCAGTTGTTGACGCGCTGATGAGCGAAAATGTTTCTGAAGGCCTGGCGGCATTTCGGGAGCGCCGGGAACCATTATTCCGCTGACGGATAATTAAGAGGACCTCTTCGGGAGAAGTACGATTATGAAACACGAAGCTCAGGTCGAGCAGTTGCAAAAAATTTTCGGCTATCTCGACGCGGGTGAAACCGCGATGGGAGAGGCCGTTTATCGTCATCATGTCAGTGACTACACCAGCCCAGATCAGGCTGGACGAGAACGGGAGATGCTGTTCCGGCATGAGCCGCTCCTGATCGGATTGAGCTGCGAATTGCCCAATACCGGCGACTATGTAACCGACGATTTTTCGGGCGTTCCGATTTTGGCGGTGCGCAACGAAACCGGTCAGGTCAATGCCTTTATCAATGTCTGCCGCCACCGTGGCGCGCGCGTTGCGTCGGGCTGCGGCAGCGGCAAGGCCGCCTTCACCTGTCCCTATCACGCATGGACCTACGACCGGAACGGCAGTCTGAGGTCTATACCGTTCGAGCAGGGCTTCGAGAGCGTCGACAAGACAAACAACGGCTTGCGGCCTCTGCCGGTGGTGGAAAAATACGGCATGATCTGGGTCATGCCGACGCCCGGCGGGTCGATTGACATTGATGGCCACCTTGCGGGGATGGCGGACGATCTCTCCGCGTTCGGCCTTGCCAGTTACAGTCACTACGAGACTCGCGTGCTCCGCGCCCGCCTCAACTGGAAGCTCGTGATCGACACGTTTCTCGAAACCTATCATCTGAGCACGCTGCACAAGAATACAATCGCGCCGATTCTGCACTCTAACCTCGGCACATTCGACGGTATGGCGCGAAATTTGCGCATGATAGGTGCCCGCAAGACGATCGACGCGTTGCGTCAGAGGCCGGAAAACGAATGGGATCTGGTCCGTCACTCCGCGCTTGTCTACGTGCTCTTTCCGAATACGGTTTTCATCATGCAGGGTGATCATCTGGAGACGTGGCGGGTTTATCCGGGCGATAGTGTGGATGAATCAAAAATGCACGTCTCTCTCTATACGCCCGAACCCGCCGTGACCGACAAGGCCAGGAAATACTGGACCAAGAACATGGACTTGCTGATGTCGACGGTGCAGCAGGAAGATTTTCCGCTGGCGGAAAATATCCAGCGTGATTTTCACTCTGGTGCCCAAGATTTCGTAACGTTCGGCGCCAACGAGCCGGCTCTCGCATATTTCCACCGGTCAATCAAAAAGACACTGGGGATGGATGCCGCGTGAAGCGGAATTGAACATAAGGAGCTTCCCATGCATGTCGGCATGAGTACGTTTTTTCAGAACCTCGCTGGTGGTTATACCGACCAGGAGGTCTACGCCCATGAAATCGCGATGGCTGACATGGCCGAGCCGCTCGGCTTCGATTCCATATGGGCGGCCGAGCACCATTTTGACGAATACACCATGTGCCCGAATGTGGCGCAGTTCCTTACCTATATGGCTGGCCGCACCAAGAGGGTCGGGCTTGGCTCAATGGTGATGGTGCTGCCTTGGCACGATCCCATCCGGCTCGCGGAAGAAGTGCTGGTGCTCGATCATGTTTCGAAAGGCCGCGCCATTCTGGGCGTTGGTCGCGGCCTTGGCCGGATCGAATTCGAAGGCTTTCGCATCAACATGGGTGAGTCCCGCGAGCGCTTCGTCGAATACGCAGAGGCAATTTTAAACGCCTTCGAAACGGGCTATATCGAGTCGGACGGGAAATTTTACAAACAGCCGCGAACGGCCATCAGGCCGTTCCCGTTCCAGAGTTTCCGTGGCCGGACCTATGCGGCGGCGGTTTCGCCCGAGTCGGCGCGCATCATGGCACGTCTCGGCATTGGCATTCTGATCATCGCTCAGAAGCCCTGGGAAACGACGGTCGCCGAACTCAACAACTACCGGGAAATCTACAGGGAGATAAACGGTACCGAGGCGCCCAAGCCGATTATCGCCAGCTTCATCGCCTGTCATGAAGATGCATCGGTCGCTCAGGAGATGTACGAAAAATATATAAGGGGATACAGCCGTTCGGCTCTGAACCATTATGAGTTCCACAACAAGGGGCTCGCGGACGTCAAGGGTTATGAGTATTACGGAGCGCTCGCCAAGAATATCGAAAAGCACGGAGCCGACGAGTTTGTCGATTTTCTGGCGAAGCTTCAGGTCTGGGGTACGCCGGATCAGGTCTATGAGCAGATCATGGAAAACCAGAAGCGCGTCGATGCGGCGGGGCTGATTTCCATTTTCAGCTATGGCGGCATGCCGCAGGAACTTTCCACAAATAACATGAATCTTTTCGCGGAAAAAATTTTACCGCGTCTGAAGCGTCAGGAAGTCAATGGAAGTGTCGGTGGCACACGCGCAAGTGTGACAATCGCTGCCGACTAGGAGTGCTCGCGCCGATGAACATTCGTCAACAACGAGGATAAAATCATGAGCAGCGTCAATGTAGCAGAGAGCGTCAGTCCTCTGAACGATCCATATGCCATTCCGCTCGACAAAATCAATGTCAGCGATCCGGAACTCTTCAGGTCCAATCAGATGTGGGGGTATTTCGAACGGCTGCGTCGCGAGGATCCTGTGCATTATTGTGCGGAAAGCGCCTATGGACCTTTCTGGTCCGTGACGAAGTACAAGGACATCATGCATGTCGAGACCAACCATGCCATCTATTCGTCCGACGTCGAACAGGGCGGCATCACGATTCGCGATAATAATGCAGGTCTGAAGCTTCCGATGTTCATCGCAATGGACCCGCCGAAGCATGACGCGCAGCGCAAGGTGGTGAGCCCTATCGTCGCTCCGGCCAATCTGGCCAAACTCGAAGGCACGATCCGCGAGCGTGCCGGCAAGATTCTCGATTCGCTTCCGGTCAACGAGACGTTCAACTGGGTCGACCGCGTTTCGATTGAGTTGACGACGCAGATGCTTGCCACCCTGTTCGATTTTCCCTGGGAGGAGCGCCGCAAACTCACCCGTTGGTCCGATGTCGCAACCTCGGAGGAAGCTTTCCAGACACCGGAAGGCGAGGCCGCCCGCGAAGCAGAGCTTTTCGAATGCGCCACCTATTTTACCGACTTGTGGAATCAGCGCGTCAACGCAAACGAGCCGGGCGGCGATCTGATCACGATGTTGGCTCAGGGTGAGTCCACCAAGAACATGAGTCCGATGGAGTATTTGGGAAATGTCCTTCTGCTGATCGTCGGCGGTAACGACACGACCCGCAATTCGCTTACCGGCGGCTTGCTCGCGCTGAGTGAAAATCCGGATCAGTACAGGAAACTGCGCGAAAATCCGGCGCTTGTTGAAACTATGATACCGGAAATCATCCGCTGGCAGACGCCGCTCACCCATATGCGCCGTACCGCGCTCCAGGATACGGAGTTGGCCGGCAGGCAGATCAAGAAGGGCGACAGGGTTGTCATGTGGTACGTCTCGGGCAACCGGGACGAGGAGGCGATCGACGAGCCCAACCGTTTCATCATTGATCGTGCGAGACCGCGTCAGCATCTCTCCTTCGGCTTCGGCATTCATCGCTGCGTCGGCAACCGCTTGGCGGAAATGCAACTTCGCATCGTCTGGGAAGAAATACTGAAGCGCTGGCCTGACAAGCCGATCGAAGTGCTCGGTGAACCAAAGCGGGTTTTTTCCAACTTCATCAAGGGCTATGAGACATTGCCGGTAAGAATTCCGGGTTGAACTCAAAGGTGGCGGGTGGAGAACTTCCACCCGCCACATATTTTTGAAGACGGCGGAGCAAGTGGCCTGCCGTTATTTTTTCCCGAATGAGGCGACGCGTTCGCGGGCATCAAAACAGGCACCGGGGCTATGCGCCAGTTCGTAGGCCAGCCCCGCTTGCATGGTCATGCCGTCGGTCGCGCCCAACAGACCTTTGTTGACCTGATTGCTGTAGGTCGAATTGGCAGCGATACGCTGAGCAAGGTCGTTGGTGGCCTGTTCCAGTTCGGCATCGTCGACACAAATGTCGACCAGCCCCATGCGCTCGGCCACCTCCGCCGCGAAAATATCGGAGGTAAACATCATCTGCTTGGCTTTCGACAGCCCGACGCGACGCGGCAATCTTTGCGTCATGCCCCAGAGCGGGCTCAGTCCCCACTTGCTATGCGTGTCGCCAAACTTGGCGGAACGCGCCGCGATGAGGATGTCTGCCGCAAGCGCAAGCTCTAAGCCGCCGGTATAGCAATGCCCACGGATGCTGGCGACGACCGGTTGAGGCAGTTCGGCCAGCGCTTGAATGATCTTCGCCTGGAAATGCGGTTCTGGCTGGCGTTCGCCTTTCTGGATGTCCTTCAGGTCGTGACCAGCGGAAAAAGCCTTGCCAGCGCCCGTGATGATGACACATGCCACCTCGTGAACCTGTCCACGGAGCGTATCTACATGCCCGCGTAATTCTTCGAACAGCGGGACATTGAGCGCGTTCAAAGTTTCCGGACGGTTGAGCGTCAGCGTACAAACACGCCCGCTGTCCTTGCGAAGAACCAGATCAGACATCGGTTTTCTCCCTTCCTCTTCTCGATCTTATTTGTTTGGCTTGTTTTCATCTGTCGAAGATGTGCGCGCGTGAATGAAATCCACCCAGGCTAAAGCTACGATACACTTGCGGCAGGCGCCATTCGCGTCAGAAAATTCAGAACGGCGTTTGTAAATATGTCGTTCTTGTCGCCAGCTACCATATGGCCCGCATTTGCGACATCGATAAACTCGGAATGAGGAACAGTCTCTGCAAATTGCCGCGCCGCTTCGACCGTCACGAGGTCGCTGTCGCGGCCCCTGACAAGGAGCGTCGGTATTTTCAGGGAACATGCTGCCATTTGGAGGCGTTCAGGTTCGCGGCTGCCTTGCGGCTTGTGCGGGCCGGTGATGAAACGTGGATCCCAATGCCAGTAGTATCGGCCGTTATCCCTGAGGCGAAGGTTTTTTGCCAGTCCGCTCAGGTTTTTGGGGCGAGGCCGACCCGGCATGTAGCGCGAGATTGTATCGGCTGCTTCCTCAAGCGAGGCGAAGCCTTCTTCCAGATTAGAGGCCATGAATCCGAGGATTTTTTGAACCCCCTCCATGTTCATCTGAGGGGTGATGTCGACGAGAACCAGTGCCGCAAACCCGCGCCGTCCGGCCTTTGCGTATTCTCCCTGCGCGATCATGCCCGCGATGCCGCCCAGAGAGGCACCAACCAGGACCGGAGGTACGGAGAAGCTGTCCGCGATGTCGAGGAGATCCTCCGCGAAACGCTCCATTCTGTAGTCACCGTCCGCAGACCAGTCGCTTTCGCCGTGCCCGCGCAAATCGACAGCGAGGGCGTGATATCCGTTTTCCCCCAGACTTTTACCGCAGGCTTGCCAAGCATGGCGTGTCTGCCCGCCGCCATGGGCAAGCATAACCGGACGCCCATGGTTGGGACCGAATGTATCAGCCGCAATTTTGAGATTTTGGGAAACGGTGAACGAGGTTTGGTTTGTTGACATCAAACGCTTTTTCCAATGTTTTCGTATGTGTACTAAGGGCCGGAATCCATTATAATGAATGGGTGGGATGTTGCAAACACGGACGATGGTGTTGTCGTCGGGTTCTTCCGACCGTTCCCTTATCAAGGAACGGTTGGTCTTAAAAATGAAGATTGCAGGTATCTGAAATGAAAGCGATCACGTCCGTTACACCAGTCAGCCGATTTCCCAAAGGGTCCGGCAAGCGTGCCCTCACTGTTGCGAGGCAGATTGTCGAGGACATCGAGCGGCAAGGTGCCGAAGTCGGAGATCGCTTGCTGCCAGAACAGGAGATGCTCGTACGGTATGGGGTGGCCCGCGCGACCTTGCGGGAAGCGCTCAGGTTTCTCGAACTGCAGGGCATCATTTTCCTGCGGCCCGGCCCCGGCGGCGGGCCGATTGTTCAGGAGCCCCGACCGAAAGATTTTGCCAGTACAATGGCATTGCTGCTGCAGTTTCTCGGCACCACGTTCCGTTCACTGATTGAAGTGAGGCAAGCTGTCGGTCCGACCATGGCAGCGCTGGCGGCAGAGCGTGCGTCCGATGAAGATATCGGCAAACTGAATACGTCATTGGCCACCTTGAAGACGCTGACTGTATCCTGCGACACCTATACGGAGGAGAACAGGCGTTTCCATGACGTGCTTGCATGGGCGTCCGGCAATCCCCTGATTGGCTTCTTGATCGGTTCACTTCACAACATCACGAATGCGTCGGAAGTCGGCATAACCTATACCGAGGGTGAGCGCGACTATCAGATCAAATCATACGGACGGCTTCTCAAGGCGATTGAAGATCGCAATCCAGGCCTCGCTTTCACCGAAATGTCCAGGTTCATAAGCCGATCCGACAAGTATCTGGAAGCTCGTCATCCCGATATCATGTCCAAAATCGTGCGCTGGCAGGATGCGGACGACCTGAGCGTACCGCAGGTTCCCCGACGGAAACGCTAGGCGAGTGTTCGTCATTTCCATGTCGTTTTGCGGCACTTGCGTCGCCCCTTGGGCGTCGCTAATTTATGATCATAAATAACGCGACCAATGAAGTCGCTCCATGGGAGGTTCGCTATGACGCTGCACAGTCGAGTATGTGAAATTCTGGGTATTAAATATCCAATCTTGCTGGCCGGTATGGGCGGCGCGAGCGTTCCACGGCTTGCGGCGGCGGTATCGAATGCGGGTGGCCTCGGTGTACTGGGCGCGGCTGCCTGTTCGCCCGATCAGTTGCGCGAATGGATTCGCGAAACGCGATCGTTGACGGATAAGCCATTTGGTGTCGATACCCTGTTGCCGGCCTCCGTGCGTAGAGAGGCCTACAAGGGCAAGGCGGGTCCGTCTCCGATGGATTTGCTGCCTGAGTACCAAAAATTCGCGCAAGACTTTCTGAAGAAGGAAAACATACCGCCGCTAAAATCCAGGGCGCAGGAATCCGAGGAAGCTCACCGGTCGTCCAAATCGAACGCTCCGCTGTTTTCGAAAGAATTTTTCGAAGCGCAAATGGAAGTCGTTGTTGAGGAGCGCGTTCCTGTCTATGCGGCGGGTCTCGGCAATCCGGGGCCTTGGCTTGATCGGCTCCACGCCAACGGCACCAAAGTGATGGCAGTCGTGGGCGCCGTAAAACATGCCCTGCAGGTGGTCAATTCCGGCATTGATCTGATCGTTGCACAAGGCCATGACGGGGGCGGGCACAATTCACCCATTGGAACGATGGCGCTCATACCGCAGGTTGTCGATGCGGTCGCGGGTCGTATTCCTGTGCTTGGTGCGGGCGGCATTTCCGATGGGCGCGGCATCGCGGCTGCCATGATGCTTGGTGCCGAAGGTGCATGGATCGGTACGGCGTTTCTTGCGACCGACGAGGCGGGCATCGAGGACTTCCAGAAAGAGGCGATTGTTGACTCGGGTGACGGTGACACACTTGTTTCTCGAACCGTCACCGGAAAGCCGGCCCGGATCATTCGCAACAAGTGGACCGAGGCTTTTGTTGAATCGGGCCTGGAGCCGTTGCCAATGCCCTTCCAGCCCATGATTGCGATGCCAGTGCTGGCTGCGGCGGCGGCAGTAAAGCGGAAAGATATCGCTCCCGGTTTCGCCGGGCAGGGCATGGGTCTCATTCACAAGGTGAAGCCGGCTGCGGAAGTCATGGCTGATCTCGTGAAAAGCGCCGAAAGCTCGTTGAGCAGGGCAAAAATTTATCTGTAAGCCTCGGCTGCACTTCTTAGGGATCATTGAAAAGTTTCGGAGAAAACGAAATGACAATTGTTGCAAAACTGCCGGAGTTTAATCAGGAAATCGCACAAGGTTTCATAAACGCCAGCAATTCAATGAAAGGATTGCCCGAGTTTCTGGGAGTCCGCATTACGCATATCGAGCCGGGCAAGCTCACTGCCGAAATGGAAGTCTCCGACCGATTGTTGACGCCAATCGGGAACATGCATGGTGGGGTGCTGGCTGCGATGTGCGACCATGTTCTCGGCTGCGTTTGCTATCCGCACATGCGGAAAGGGCAGTGGGCGGCAACGACGGAGTTTAAGCTCAATCTGCTGGCGCCGGTATCTTCGGGTAAGGTGACAGCGGTGGCCGAACTGATTGCGATGACAAAATCGACTGCGGTGGTCCGTATTGATGTGACGAACGAGGGCCGCGCCTGTTGTGCGGCCCAGGGCACCGTTCTCATTCGCGATCCAAGGCCCGCTTAGGCACCTCAACATCTCTACCGGCGTTGCGAGAAAGATTGCTTGCGACAGAATATGGTTTTGATAACGACACTGACCGCTTCGCGGCGGGGATATGAAGGGACGTGGTTTCCATGAGTTCGGTACAATCCAGCCAGACGCAAAAACAAAAAGATGATGATGCCGAAGTATTGGATGCCCTCATTGTCGGAGCGGGATTCAACGGCATTTATCAGCTTCACCGCTTGCGGCAGGAAGGTTTCAAAGTGCGCCTGTTCGAGGCTGGCGCCGGCATGGGGGGCATCTGGTACTGGAACTGCTATCCCGGCGCGCGGGTCGATTCTCATATCCCGATTTATGAATTTTCGATCGAGGAATTATGGCGTGACTGGAACTGGACGGAGAGGTTTCCGGCTTGGGATGAACTCCGCCACTACTTCCATTACGTCGACAAGAAACTCGATCTCAGTCGTGACATAAGATTTGGAACGCGCGTCAGCGCAGCGGAATTTGACGAAGCGCGCGATCAATGGATCATCCGCACGACAGACGGCACCGTCGTGCGTGCCCGGTTCTTTATTCTTTGCACAGGGTTTGCGTCGAAACCCTATATTCCGAAATATAAGGGTCTTGAAAGTTTTGCTGGAGAATCGTTTCACACGGCACTGTGGCCCCAGGAAGGCACCAGTTTCGCGGGCAAGCGGGTTGGCGTCGTGGGAACCGGAGCGAGCGGTGTTCAGGTGGTGCAGGAAGCCAGCAAGGATGCGGTGCATCTGACGGTATTCCAGCGCACGCCGATCCTCGCTCTGCCGATGCAGCAGCGCAAGCTCGATGTCGAGACGCAGCAGCAGATGAAGGCTGATTATCCGGAGATATTCCGTATACGGCGGGAGACGTTTGGCGGATTCGACATTCTGAGGGACGAAAGGTCCGCGCTTGAAGTGCCGCCAGAAGAGCGCCGCGCGCTTTATGAAAAGCTCTGGCAAAAAGGTGGGTTCCACTATTGGATTGGTGGATTTGCTGACATTCTGACGAATGAGGAAGCAAATCGTACCATGTACGATTTCTGGCGCGACAAGACCCGCGCCCGGATCAAGAATCCGGCATTGGCAGACAAGCTCGCACCGATGGAGCCGCCGCATCCTTTCGGCGTCAAGCGCCCCTCGCTTGAGCAGTGGTACTATGAAGTGTTCAATCAGGACAACGTCAGCTTGGTCGATGTGCGCGAGATGCCGATCCTGGAAATAGTTCCCGAAGGCGTGTGTACGGCCGATGGGCTGGTTGAACTCGATATGCTTGTCCTAGCAACGGGGTTCGACGCCGCGACCGGGGGGTTGACCCAGATCGATATACGCGGGACGAGCGGAGTGACGCTGAAGGAAAAATGGACCGAGGGTGCACATACTTATCTCGGTTTTGCGACGTCGGGATTCCCGAACATGCTTTTTCTTTACGGTCCGCAGAGTCCTGCCGGATTTTGCAACGGCCCGACCTGCGCCGAATTGCAGGGTGAGTGGGTCGTCGATTGCCTCAAGCACATGCGCGAGAACAACAAGGTGCGGATCGAGCCGACCGTTCAGGCGGAGGAAGGTTGGACGCAGCTTCTGAACTCCATCGCCGACATGACACTCTTTCCCAAGGCCGATTCTTGGTACATGGGTGCCAACATTCCCGGAAAGCCTCGTCAGCTTCTGAATTTCCCCGGCGTGCCTATTTATATGGACCAGTGCAATACCGCTGCGGTCAAGAATTATGAGGGATTCGTATTGGATTGACGGAGCGGCATTGGCCTCACTGCCAGTTTTTTGGGCGCGCGGGGGGACCAAAGCGTTTGACACTGAATCGTCCACATGATCTATTATAATGAATTTGCACAAGAGATTGCATACGCCCTGAACGGGTGGATGCTGCGCAGACGTCGATAGGGAGGATAAAGAGATGACGACCGACACATTGGTTAGAGATCCAGCTTCGATGGTCCCGCTTTCTCAGATGGATGTCAGCGATCCAAAGCTCTTTCAAAGCGACACGATCGGGAGTTACTTCGCCCGGCTGCGGCGGGAAGACCCCGTGCATTATTGCCCCGATAGCGCCTACGGGCCTTACTGGTCGGTAACGAAATTTAATGACATTATGCAGGTCGAGGTGAACCACCAGACGTTCTCCTCGGAAGCCAAACTTGGCGGCATCGCCCTGCAGGACATGCAAAGCGGCGAAGCGGCGCTTGAACTTGAGATGTTCATTGCGATGGATCCGCCTAAGCACGACGCCCAGCGAAAGGCAGTCAGTCCGGCTGTGGCCCCATCCAATCTTGTTCTGCTGGAGCCCGTCATCCGCGAGCGCGCAGGGATTATTCTAGATTCGCTTCCCATCGGCGAGGAGATCGATTGGGTTGATCGGGTTTCCATCGAGCTTACGACGATGACGCTGGCGACACTGTTTGATTTCCCTTGGGAGGAGCGCCGCAAGCTCACCCGTTGGTCGGATGTCGCAACATCATCACCGGAGACGGGCGTGGTTTCTTCGTTTGAGCAGCGCCGTGAGGAACTCCTCGAATGTGCGCAATACTTTAAAGGTCTGTGGGACCAGAGGGTTAACGAGCCGCCGAAGCCCGATCTGATCTCAATGATGGTGCATTCACCGGCGACGCGGGATATGCCCTATCTCGAATTTCTGGGCAATCTGATTCTCCTGATCGTTGGTGGTAACGACACCACGCGTAATTCCATCAGCGGCGGGGTGCTCGCTCTTAATCAAAACCCGGCCGAGTATCGCAAGCTCATGGCCGATCCGGGCCTCATCCCGAAAATGATCCCTGAGATCATCCGTTGGCAGACGCCGTTGACGCATATGCGTCGGACCGCGCTTGTGGACACTGAAATCGGTGGCAAGAAGATCAAAAAGGGTGACAAAGTCGTCATGTGGTACCTCTCGGGAAACCGGGACGAAGAGGTGATCGACCGCCCGAACGAGTTCATTATCGACCGCCCGAATTCCCGTCACCATCTCTCCTTCGGTTTCGGCGTCCATCGCTGCATGGGGAACCGCGTGGCGGAGCTGCAGTTGCGCATCATCTGGGAAGAAATCCTGAAGCGTTTCAGCAAAGTTGAGGTCGTCGGCGCACCCGAGAGAACGCTGTCCAACTTTATCCGCGGGTTCACCCATTTGCCGGTGAAGCTGCACGCGCACTGAACCGGGTCCGATCTGGTGCATGAATGAATTCGCGACGGGACGACACCACCGTTACGTCGCGAATACACCCCACTCGGCATATCATCCAGCATGATTGATAAGAGAAAACAATGCCCACAGTCATTTTCGTAGAACCGGACGGTGCCGAATATCCAATCGTGGTCAAAAGCGGTACGACCGCGAGGGATGCCGCAGTCAACAATAGTGTGCCGGGTATCGACGGCGATTGCGGGGGCGAATGCGCCTGCGCGACTTGCCATGTGCATGTCGATGCTGCGTGGATGGCCCGGACCGGCATAGCCGAACCCGGCGGTATGGAAGCCAACTTGCTGCAGTTTGCCGAAGGTTCGACGGAACAAAGCCGCCTCGCCTGTCAGATTACCGTGACCGATGATCTCGATGGCCTCAGGTTGAGAATACCTGACGGTCAGCACTAGCCGCAGTCGGCGTGCGGGTTTCGAGGTTTCTCTCCCGATATTCCCGATCCGCAGTTCGTCCTCGTGCTGATCGCGAAAGTTGGCAGAGTTGAATCGTTGAATCCAACAATCTCGTTCGACTCCGAGGGGGACTTTTCCGGGTGTCAGCGTAACGAGTTTGTTCTCATTTTTTTCTGGTCTGCGACATTCGTTGATTTTGCGAAGGTTCTGGTTTGCGTTCGTCGTCTACTGACATTCCGTCGACCACGAATTTGAGAAGAACATGCATATTTTGCTTGAAGGCACTGTGACTGACATAGTTTCCCAGCCAAGTTTGCAGCTGCTGATAGTAGATGGCAAACAGACATCGCGCTGCTTCGACCGGATCGATATCGGCACGAATGTCTCCGCGCGCCCGAGCTGCTGAAACGAAATGGACAAGTTTCTCGACAATCGCTTCTGGAATTTTAAGCACGTCTTTCCGGCGCCCAGAGTTGCCGGAGAAACTGAGTTCGCGAATGAGCGCGCGGGCAATGACAACATCGCGCCTGTGATATTCAACAAACCCGTCAAACAATGACTCTGTTTGCTGGAGCAACGGGGCCTTCTTCCGAATTGTTCCATACACTTCCTCTATCAACTGGCTCATTTCATCCTTGAAAACAAGGATGAGCAGGTCTTCCTTTGATTTAGCATAGAGAAATAATGTGCCAGCTCCGATGTCGGCAGCTTCCGCCACTTCCTGCGTGGTCGTTTCCGTATAACCCTTGATGTAAAACAAAGTGCGGGCCGCCGCCGTGATGCGCGCAACCTTTTCCCGCTTGTTGCGCTCTCTTCGACCCTCCGTCTGCGGATGTTCTTTCTTTGTGGGTTTAGCGCTTGCTGGCTTGCTCATTTTCGATGATGTGTCCATCGGCGCGTCCTGATTGATGTATGGTGCGCCCAGCCGCCGCCGGGCCCTTTCTGACAGATTATTTGGCGGTGCAGCAAGTATCTTGACCATTCCTATGCCAATTTTAGCGAATCTAGTCGGTTGACAAAATTTCTGCGATATGCGGAATATATGACGCTACTCATAAATGAGTGTACATAAAAAAATATGGGTGGTTGCGGGTGGATTTACCGGCCAAGTCACTTGAGCCGGATGTTGAGACAATAATCAAGACGAGTATTAAGGGGAGGAAGCCATGCCGGCACGTACGGGCGCACAGTTTTTGGAGGGCATCAAGCAACCTCGGGAGATTTGGGTCGGCGACCGCAAGATCGAGAGCGTTGTCGCTGATCCCGCATTTGCGGGCGCGGCGCGTGCCGTCGCAGCCGTCTACGATCTCCAGCATAAAGAGGCTGACGCCTGCCTGATGCCGGACTCGGAGACGGGCGAGAAGATCAATGTTAGCCATATGATTCCGCGGTCGAGACAGGATCTGGCGCGCCGACGCGCGGGGCTGGAAAAAACCGCAGCCTATTCGGTCGGCCTGATGGGCCGCACGCCGGACTATATGAACGTGACCTATGCGGGCTTTGCTGGCCGCGCTGAGGAATGGGCCGTAAATGGTAACGAGGAAGGCGCGGAGAACCTCGTCAAGTATCAAAAATATTTGCGCCGCAACGATATTTCGCTGACGCACACAATCGTCAATCCGACTATCGATAAGGCGCAGGGTGATGCGCCGCAACCGGGTAACGATGTGGCCCTTCGCAAGGTCGGAGAAACAGAGCACGGCATCATCGTGCGCGGTGCGCGGATTCTCGCGACACTCGCCCCTTTTGCCGACGAGATTGCGGTCTATCCCTCTCATCCCCTGCCGCCCGATTGCGACGACTTCGCGCTCTCCTTCTGCATTCCGATGTCCACCCCCGGCCTCAAATTTATCTGCCGTGATTCGTTTTCCGAACGCAGCAATTTTTTTGATCACCCCATCTCGGCCCGGTTCGATGAGCAGGATGCCTTCGTGATTTTCGACGATGTCGAGGTGCCCCGGGACCGTCTGCACGTCAACTGCAACACTGCCGTCTACAATTCGGTCATGATGCGCAGCTGGTGGCCGAACGTCATGCAACAGACAACGGTCCGTGCGCTGACGAAACTCGAATTTGCCTGGGGCCTTGCCTCGCGGATGACCGAGGTGATCAACGACGTCAAGCCGCAGACTTGGGAGATGCTCGGCGAAATCTGGAGCTATGCCGAATTGACACGTGCCTGCCTGAAGGCTGCCGAAGACAGCGCTGTCGACTATGGCAATGGCGTTTGGTTGCCGGACTCCCAACCTTTCTCCGCCATTCGCGCGTCGATGCCACGATGGATGGCGCGGGTGGTTGAAATCATCCAGCTTATCGGGTCGCATAACGTTTTTGCCGCCCCGAGCCGGGCTCAACTTGACGATCCGACTCTTCGGCCGCTCATCGACCATTATCTGCGCGGGGCCGGCGATGTGGGCGCAGAGCAGCGCGCGCGCGTATTTCGGCTCGCATGGGATTTCGTCGGCACGGGCCTTGCCGGCCGGAACCTTCAATACGAGCGCTTCTATCTCGGATCTTCGGCTCGTAACTATCAGATTGCCCATCTGTTCGGTGACCGCACCCGCGCCAACGAGTTGGTCGATCGCTTTTTGACTGAGGATATAGGAGTGGTGAACAAAGCCGAACGTCGTGTCGTGGGGGCTGTGTGATGGCGGAAAATATAGCAAGGGTCGCGGGTGTTGATGTCTCGACCGATCACTGGATCAACGGGCGGCGCGTCACTTCGGCGCGGAGATTTGCAGACATCTCGCCCGTGGACGGCTCGCATCTCGCCGATATTGCAGCGGGTGGCAAGGCGGAAGTGGATCAAGCTGTTGCCGCGGCGCGCAAGGCATTTCCGGGCTGGGCTGCCCTTGGTCCGAAAGGCCGTTTGCCGATCCTCAAACGTTTTGCCGAAGGGCTGAAAGCGCGTGCGGCGGAACTCGCTGCGGTCGAAACGATGGATAACGGTTCGCTGCTTCTTGGCAATGTGCACCGCGTTGTTCCGCGTGCGGCTCAAAACATCGAATTTTTTGCTGACTGGGCACTGACACTTGATGGTCATTCGGTCGACTCTGCCGAAGTCGTCAATCATGTGAAATACGATCCGGCGGGCGTTGCGGCACTCATCACGCCGTGGAACGCACCACTGATGTTGACGACATGGAAGGTCGGCCCGGCGCTTGCCGCCGGCAATACGGTCGTTGTGAAGCCACCGGAATGGGCACCGCTCACATGCTCGCTGATGGCCGACATTGCACATGCGGCAGGCGTTCCTGCGGGCGTCCTCAATGTTGTGCAGGGGATCGGCGAGGAAGCGGGAGACGCACTCGTCAATCATCCTGATGTCGACCGGATCAGTTTCACGGGCTCGACCGATACGGCGAAGATCATCGGCCAGGCGGCAGCGCGCTCCATTACGCCGATGAGTTCCGAACTCGGTGGCAAGTCGCCTTTCATCGTCTGTGCCGATGCCGATCTTGACGCGGCAGCGCAGACGGTAGCGGCGCAATATATGAATGCTGGCCAGGTGTGCCTTGCCGGAACGCGCATTTTGGTCGAGAAATCGATTGAAGAGGGCTTTCTCGAAAAAGTGCGCGGAGCGGCGAGCCATATGGTTGTCGGCGATCCGCGCGATAAGGACACGCGTGTTGGCCCACTGATCACGAAAGAGCATTTCGATCGTGTTGCGGGTTTTGTCGATAGGGCGAAGGCAGATGGCGCGGTGCCTCTCTGGGGCGGTTCTCGTGCAAACTTCGGCGACCTCTATTTCCAGCCGACGCTTTTTGCTAATGTGAGCCCGTCGCTAGAGATCGCGCAGCGCGAGGTTTTCGGTCCTGTGCTCACTTGGCAGAGCTTCACTTCCGACGACGAGGTGATCGAACTTGCCAACAGCACGCGATACGGCCTAGCGGCGACGCTTTTCAGCGGCAACGAGACGCGGGCAACGAAGATGGCCTCGCAGATCGTGGCGGGCACCGTCTGGGTCAACTGCTTCTTCGTTCGCGATCTCGCGGCACCATTCGGTGGAAGTCGTGACTCCGGCATTGGCCGCGAAGGCGGCACATGGAGCTTCGACTTCTACACGGACATAAAAAACATATCGATCCGCAAGGGGTCGTTCGCCTGAGGGAGGGCACGCAGATGGTCCAGATCACGGAATTGGGATACGCGGGAATTGGCGTCAAAAGCCTCGCTCAATGGAAAGACTACGCTACCAATATCCTCGGCCTCGAGGTCGCCGACGAAGGTGAGGCTGGACGATGCTATTTCCGCATGGATTATTGGCATCATCGTCTGATCGTCGAGGAAGACGGGAGTGACGATCTGAATTTTCTTGGCCTGCGCGTGGCGGGGGTCGAGGAATTCAGGGAAATGTACAAGACACTGACGAATGCAGGCGTGAAGGTCCGTATCGGTTCGCAAGAGGAATCCGACGACCGCCGCGTGCTGGAAATCATGAAGCTTGAGGATGCAAGCGGAAATCCGCTCGAGATTTTCCACGGACCGCAGCTTCAGTTCGACAAGCCCTTTCATTCGGGGCGCAGAATGCATGGTAAATTCAAAACCGGCGGCGGCGGATTAGGACATTTGATCCTGCGCGAGACGGTTGGCTTCGAGAAGACCTATGAGTTCTACAAGTTGCTCGGTATGCGCGGCGGTATTGAGTATCGCATACCGTTCCCAGGCCTTCCCCGGCCATTCGACCTGATGTTCCTGCACTGCAATGAACGCGATCATACGATTGCCTTCGGACCGCCCGGCGAAAAGCGCATCAACCACATGATGTTCGAAGTCGAGAACTTCGACGATGTCGGGCTGGCCTACGATATCGTGAAGCAAAACAATGTGCCGATCGCGATCGAACCGGGGCGTCACGCCAACGATCACATGTATTCCTTCTATTTCGTCAACCCGTCGGGATGGATGTGCGAGATCGGATGGGGTGCGCGTCCGGCAACGCATCAGTCAGAATACTATCAGCGCGATGCCTATGGCCACGGACCCGTCGAAGGCGTGACCAGCGGCATGATGGAGACGGCCGCCGACTAAGTCGTCCGAAAATTCCCCACCCGGTGCCTTTCCTGAGAAGGGTACTGGGCGTTGGGAAGCGCGCGGATGCGCTCCCCATACTTTTCAATCGATCTGTAGATCGGTCAATCAACACTGGAGGAATAAATGTCGGTTCTGGACGGTCCCCGCGAGGAATGGCGCCGCATCCTGCATGAAGGCGTGCCAACCTGGGTGCGCCCTGAGGGCGACAAGCTGCGGCTTGGCGATGGGAGAACGGTGGAAGATGCTGATGCGACTTATCTGCCGCCTTGTGATCCGACCAAGATCATCTGCATTCATCTGAACTACGACTCGCGCCGTGTCGAGTTCAAGGCACCGCCGCTCGTTACGCCGACCTATTTTCAGAAGCCGCTCACGACGCTCAATTCGCATCGCGGCTTTCTCAATCGGCCCGCGAACTGCAAATATTTGAATTATGAAGGCGAGATCGCTGCGATTGTCGGTAAGCCCATGCGCAATGTCGCGCGCGAGGATGTCTGGGATTATCTGGCGGGTTTCGCGCCGGCAAACGACGTCGGTGCGCAGGATTTCCGCGACACGGATGCGGGCTCAATGCTGCGTGTGAAGGGACAGGACGGTTTCTGTCCTGTCGGTCCCGGGATCGTGCGTGGCGTTGATATCCGCAAGGAGACGGTGCGGACCTATGTCAACGGCAAGGTCGTGCAGCAGGATCCGATCAGCGAAATGACCTTCCCGATCGACTATATCTTCGCCGACCTCTCGCGCCATATCACCTTTCTGCCGGGCGACATTGTGCTCACCGGGACGCCTGCCAATTCCCGGCCCATGAACCCGGGCGACGTCGTCGAAGTGGAAGTGACGGGCATCGGCAAGATCTCCAACACTGTGCAGGAGGTACCTGCCCCCACCCATAAGGTCGGCCACGAACCGACGGATACCGAGATAGTTCGTCGCGTCGCTCTCGGGCAATTCTAGGGGATATGAAAATGGCGGAAGCCGTGTCTTTGAAATCACGTTGGGCGGCGGGCGAGGTAACATTCGGCGCCTGGTGCATGATGCCCGGCGCGCTCGGAGTCGAGGCCGTTTCGTCGCTTGGTTTCGACTGGATACTCGTCGATATGCAGCATGGCTGCATGGACTACGGACAGGCGCTTGATATGATCCGCGCTGCCGACATTCGCGGACTTCCGGCTATCGTCCGTGTGCCATGGAACGAGCCGGGAATCATAGGCCGCGTTCTGGACGCGGGTGCCCTTGGTGTTGTTGCTCCGATGATCCAGACGGCCGACGACGCGAGGAGTTTGGTTGACTCCTGCCGCTATCCGCCGGTGGGCCGCCGCAGCTTCGGGCCTGTGCGTGTCGGAACGCGCGACGGTATGGGTTATGCCTTCACGGCCAATGATCGTGTAGCCGTCATTCCGATGATTGAGACGCGCTCTGCGCTCGATCAGGTTGATGAAATCGTCGGCTTGCCGGGAGTTGATGCCGTTCTGGTGGGGCCGTTCGACCTTTCGGTCGCGCTCGGCCTGCCGCCGGGAGACAATGACGGAAAACCCGATTTTGACGATGCGATAAAAACCATTGTTGCCGCATGTAAGCGACACGGAAAGGCGGTCGCCGTCCTGTCAAACGCGATCGTCGCACCGCTGCGTGTCGCGCAAGGGTTTCAGATGGTCTCGGTTACGACAGACATTGCGGCGCTCTCTTCGGCGAGCCTGGCGAGTCTCACGACTGTAAAAGAAAAAACTGGAACAAAAAATGCTGGATAGTGCAACAAGGTCAAAAATCGTTGACGAGCTTTTCGATGTGTACAAGACACGTCAGCCGCTGCCGCGGCTGACCGGAACCTATCCTGACTTGACCATTGAGGATTCCTATCTGGTTCAGGAAGAGTTCGTGCGCCGCAAGGTTGACGCGGGCGCTAAGGTGAGGGGCTACAAGGTAGGGCTCACGTCGAAACCGATGCAGGAAATGGCCGGATCTTCAGAGCCGGATTTCAGCGCCATGACCGACGACATGTTCCTGCCTGAAGCAACGCCGATAGATGCTTCCCGGTTTTTCCGTCCGATGATCGAAATCGAAATCGCGTTCGTCATGAAGCACGCGCTCAAGGGACCGGGCATACTGCCCGTCGACGTCATCAGAGCGACCGATTTTGTTGTCCCTGCGATTGAGATCGTTGATTTCCGTGTCATGCCGGGGCCCGGTTTCGGCATAATTGACACCGTAGCCGATCTGGCTGCCTGCGGGGCTGTCGTATTGGGGGCCAATCCGAGACGGCTCGACACGATCGACGTGCGGCGTGTGCATGGTGAGTTGAACTTGAACGGCAAGATGGAGGTCGAGGGCGATTCCTCAGCGGTTCTGGGCAATCCTGTCACGTCCGTCGCCTGGCTTGCAAATAAGCTCGGCCAATTCGGCGTTGTGTTCGAACCGGGGCAGGTCGTGCTCACCGGGTCCTTCGTTCGGGCAATCCCCGTTAAGGCCGGTGACGACGTTTTGTGCCGCTTCGACCAGGGATTGGGCGATCTGTCGGTGAGTTTTACCTGAGTTGTAGACGGTCGGTGACTGCGCCAAAAAGAAAAAATAACGCGCAATATCTTGCCAATGTAAAATATATCATTCCGTATAAGGATTAAAAGCACATGAAGCTAGTTCCTTTGATGAAAATCCACGTTCTTGTCGCCACGCCATTCGACATTGGCGACACGTCACGCGGCAAACGGCTTGTTGCCAATATTACGGGGGGCGCGTTCGAAGGCAAGCGCCTCACGGGCACTGTTTGCAGCAGTGGCGCCGACTGGATCGTCATCGACTCCGAGAATTTGGGGCATATCGACGTGCGGATTGTTCTGCAGACGAATGATGGCGCACATATCTATGCGCATTATACGGGCTTTCTCGAATATAACGAAAAGTTCGTCACTGCGGCGGTCAGCGGCGGAGAAACGAAAATCGGCGATTCGTATTTTTTGAGCCAACTGCGTTTCGAGACCGGTGCCGAAAAATACAAATGGCTGAACAGGGTCCTGGGTGTAGGCGAAGGGCGCGTTTATCCCGGCGGCATCGAGTATCAGGTTTACGAGCAGGCACACGATTGAAACATGCACCCCGGAGAGCGGGGAGGTGGAGGGTCGCCTGCTGTTCTTTCATACGGCGCTATAAGCGGGCGGCACGGGGTTTCGGTGTGTTGGACAAATTGAGGGAGCACGCATATGGCTGACAATGGAGCGGGAGCCGGCATTCGCTGGGATAAGGAAGTGGACTGGCTGGTCGTGGGCGGCGGTGGTGCCGGTATGGTGTCGGCCCTGACGGCCAATCATCTGGGCCTCGACACGCTGGTGATCGAAAAAGCGCCTTATATGGGTGGCAGCACGGCTCGGTCAGGTGGCGTGGTCTGGATTCCCAACAACTATCTAGTACATGAAGGCGGGTTACCGGACTCGGAGGAGCGGGCCAGAACCTACATGGCCAGCACAGTCGGCAACCGCGTGCCCTCGGAAGTTCAGGAATCGTTTGTGAAGTACGGTCCACAGATGATCGAGTTCCTGCGCGATCACACTGAAACGCGCTTCATTTGGAGCAAGGGATATTCAGATTATTACCCTGAAGCGACTGGCGGCTTCTCTGAGGGCCGCGCCCTAGAAGCCGTTCCCTTCAACGGGACTTTGCTGGGCGACAATCAGAAATATTTCCGACCTCCGGTTCTGTCGGGTACTCATTACGCCGGTCTCTTGTTGTTTGAGTTGTTTTCGGTCGCCCGGATGAGCCGTCATTGGGACGGAAAACGCAAGTTCATGAAGGCGGCTTTCAACACGATCACAAACAGGCTGCTTGGAAGAAAAGTGATGACGGCAGGGCAGGGCACCGCTGGTCGACTTTTTTACTCCATATTGCGCGCCAACATTCCGTTCGAACTGAATACGGCCCTGACATCGCTGGTGATCGAGAACGGTCGCGTTGTCGGTGCCGAGGTGTCGAAGGGCGGCAAAACGCTTCGGTACAAGGCGCGGCGCGGTGTGGCTCTGACCGCCGGCGGTTTTGCCCACAACCAGGAAATGCGCGATCGGTATCTACCGCATCCCACAAGCACGAAATGGTCACTTGCCGCCGAAAGCGATACGGGCGATGCCATTCGTGCCGGCGAGAGCATCGGTGCCCGGCTCGATCTGATGGACGACGCCTGGTGGGGTCCGGTCAGTCACGTAAATGCCAACGAGAACCCGCATTTTTGCGTTCTCGAACGCTCGCTGCCGGGATCTATGATCGTGAATTCCTCCGGCGATCGTTTTGTAAACGAGGCAGCGCCTTATTGCGATGTGGTCACCAGAATTTACGAAATGCATAACGGGACAGGCACGTCCTGTGTGCCGGTATGGCTTATCCTGGATAAGGCGTACAAGGATTACTATATGATTGCCTCGAACATGCCGCGCCAGCCCATACCGAAACGGTGGGACGAAAGCGGCGACGTGGTGTCGGCACCAAGCCTTGCGGAACTTGCGGAAAAGATAAGTGTTCCGGCGGATCGTCTTGCGAAGTCGATGGAGCGATTCAACAAGCTTGCCGAGACCGGCGTCGATGAGGACTATCATAGGGGCGACAGTGCGCATGACCGCATGTATGGCGATCCCTATTTCAAAAATCCGAACTTAGCGCCATTGACGAAAGCTCCTTTCTTTGCCATCCGCCTCTATCCCGGCGACATCGGAACGCGTGGCGGGCTTGTTATCAACAAGTTCGGACAGGTAGTCTCGCAGTCGGGAGAGGTTATCGAAGGTTTATGGGCGGCGGGAAACAGCACAGCATCCGTCATGGGAAATTCCTACCCCGGACCCGGCGCGACCATCGGACCAGCCATGACATTCGGTTACATTTCTGCCATGAATGGAGCAGGACGCATCTGACATTTTAGGAGTGTTTGACGTGGAAATTGCCTTGTCGCCATATCTCCGTTCACGGAGCATTGGCGACAAGGAAAATTGTTGCCTGATTTATGGACCAGACCGTCACGTGGCATCAAGAGGCGGACGCGTCACGCCACCTTGCGTTTGTTGCTCTTTCTCAAGGCCGGTATAACGTGGTTGGCGAACGAACGCATGCTTTCTTCTGCCTCGTCATAGCTCATGCCGCCGAATAGGAAGCAGGGATTGATGTCGAATTCGCCCAGAAGTGATTTTCGATATTCGAACTTTTCGATGATTTCCTTTGGCGTTCCCCAGGCCGTGACATCGAGATAGGTTTTGGCCATTCCATCCTTGCCGAGTGCACGAATGGCGTCGACGGATTGGGCGTAGGACTCGTAGCCCTTAGCGTTTTTAAAATGCTCGCCAGCCAATTCATAGTGATCGAGTACCGAAAGCAGATAGTTGGTCACATATTTCTGTCCTAACTCCTTCGCGCGAGCAGGATCTGTGTCGCAATAGGTGAAGTCGCAAATCATGATCGGCGGCGCCTCGTCGCCATGCTGCGTCTTGTATGCTGCCTTGTATTCCTTGACGGCCTCGGCCTGAGCCTCCCACGGCTTTTGAGCGAAGATCACCATCCGCGCGCCAGCTTTCGCACATTGAAGAACAGATTCCGGCGACATGGCGACCTGATAGATGCGGCCCTTGAAGGAGCCGCGCGGATTGGGACGGATTTCGGTCCGCTTCTGCGGATAGAAAGGGCCGCTCCCTTCGATGAAGCCAGTCTCGAGAGCGTCGATGATCATCGGGCTTGCTTCGTCTAAGCGTCGGCGCGCTTCGTCCATGTTCACGCCCATGCCGACATATTCCCTGCGCGCCAGGCCGCGACCCATTCCAAAGAGTGTTCGGCCTTGGCAAAGATGATCCAGCAGGACGACCTTTTCCGCGATCCGAACGGGCACATTCCAGGGAAGGATGACGGCGCCCGTACCCAGCTTGATACGTTTGGTGCGCGCCGCCATATAGCTCAGGAACTGAGTGTTGTCGGGACAAAACGAATAGTCCTCGAAATGATGTTCGACAGGCCACAATGCGTCGAAGCCGAGTTCTTCCGCCAAAAGCCCGAGACGGATCTCTTCGTCATAGACCTGGCCGTCGGTTACGCCGGAGTTGGTTTTGTCGAAATTCTGAAAAACCATCTGTATGCCGAACTGCATCGGAACGCCTCCCTGTCGTAATGATTTCGATTTCTTGTTTCAGCGGCCCTTATAGTTCGGCTTGCGCTTCTCCATGAATGCCTTGGGGCCCTCGCGGGCATCCTCGGTTTTGAACACGGGTGCCGCAAAGCGCGACTCCATACCCATCGCCTCGCTCTCGGGACGTCCCAGACATTCGCGAGCGGATTTTCGGATCGCCTGAACGGCGATCGGACCGTTGGCGGCAATTTTCTCCGCGAGTTCGAATGCCGCGTCGAGCACCTGGTTCTGTGGAACAACACGATTCAGGAATCCCAGATCATAAGCTTCCTGCGCGCTGATCAGATCGCCGGTGAGCAGCAGTTCCATTGCTCTTGCATAAGGTATCTGGCGCGGAAGGCGAACTGTTGAACCGCCGCCCGGGAAAATCGCCCATTTGACTTCCTGCACACCGAGCCTTGCATTATCCGCAGCGATACGCATGTCAGTTCCTTGTGCCAGTTCCATGCCGCCTGCGACGGCAAAGCCGTTGATCGCGGCGATGACCGGCTTTGTCACATCGAATGTACGCAACAAGCCCTTGGCCAAAATATTCGGATCGTCCAGAATCTTCTGGTCCCATTCGTTTTGCGGTTTGCGTGCGCCGTTTATGAGCGGGATGAGTTGTCCGAGATCCGCACCCGAACAAAACGCCTTGTCTCCGGCACCGGTGACGATGGCGACGCGGATATTTTCGTCGTCGCGCACTTCTTCCCAATGACCGGCAAGCCTGACCAACATCTCCGGACTAAACGAGTTGCGCGCTTCCGGGCGGTTGAGCGTGATGAGGGCGATGTGGCCCCTTTTTTCGAGCAAGGCCGGTTCCGTTGTCATGTTCGCGTCTCCCCTGAATAACATATATATGTTTCTGATCGCATGGATGTAAATTTATCTGGACTCGGCTAGTGCGGCCAGCGAATAATTGTGATCAGGGATTATCAAAATAAAAGTCGCGCCCTTTAAACCAAATGCGACGCTGGGAGAGAGCCAATGATCAAGAAACCTATATCTGCGGACTCGCACATCACCGAACCTCCGCATTGCTATGTTGATTACATTGATCCTAAATTCCGCGATCGCGCGCCGCGCATCCAGCGGATCGACAAGATTGGCGACGCTTTCATCGTCGATGGTATGGGGTCTCCAGTTCCGATGGGGTTGGTGGCCGCCGCCGGCAAGGATCCGGCAGAGATCACAACTGAGGGCGTTGCCTTCGAAGACTTGTGGAAGAGTGGCTGGGACGCCAAGTTCCGCGTCGCAGACCAGGAGAAGGACGGCGTTGCAGCCGAGTTCATCTATCCGACGGTTGGAATGGTGATCTGCAACCACCCCGACTTTGACTACAAGAAGGCCTGCTTCGAGGCTTATAATCGCTGGTTGCAGGAATACTGCGCGGAGGCACCTAGCCGTCTTTACGGTCTTGCGCAGGTTTCCATGCGATCACCTGAAGACGGTGTTGCGGAAATCAGACATGCGAAGGAGATGGGTTTCAAGGGCGTGATGATGCCCGGAAACCCCGCCGTCGAGGATTATGATTCAACTGTATACGACAAAGTCTGGGCGACCGCTGTCGAATGCGACATGCCGCTCTCGTTCCATATCCTGACCGGCAAAGCGGACACTCTTTCGGGTCAGGTCCGGGGTCCGCGTATCAACGGCTTTTTGTCGATCATTCGCGGCTGTCAGGACGTGATGGGTACCTTCATATTCGGCGGTGTCTTCGATCGCTTCCCCGACCTCAAGGTTGTCTGCGTCGAGGCCGATGCGGGATGGGTTCCGCACTACATGTATCGTATGGACCATGCCTACAAGCGCCATCGCTACTGGATGAAAGCGCCGCCGCTCAAGCGGATGCCAAGCGACTATTTCAATGACAACATCTATGTGACGTTCCAGGACGATTGGGTTGCTTTCAGGATGAAGGACATGTGCAATGTTCGCCGACTGATGTGGGCAAACGATTTCCCGCATTCGGATTCGACCTGGCCTTGGTCGCAGGCAATGCTCGAAGAGCACACGAAAAATCTGAGCGAGCAGGAACGCAACTGGATATGCCACGACAACGTCGCGGAACTCTACAAGCTCGCCGTTTGACGATCCGTATACTGACGTCAAGGCGCGGGTTTTTGTGATTCACGGAAAGGGCGTTTTCATGGACTACGATCTGAAAATCGTGGGCGGATTCATTGTCGACGGCACAGGCTCTCCGGGCTATGCCGGAGACATCGGTATTCGCGATGGTAAAGTTGTGGCTATGGGACAGGCCCCCGCCGGGGCGAGGACAACTATCGACGCCCGGGGGCAGGTTGTTGCCCCCGGCATCGTCGATATTCATACGCATTACGATGCCCAACTTCTTTGGGACAGAAATCTGTCGATCTCACCGTGGCATGGCGTGACGACGGTCGTTGTGGGAAATTGCGGGTTCGGTATCGCGCCGACGCGCAAGGAGCACCGTGGTCTCATTCTGCGTACGCTCGAAAACGTCGAGGGCATGAGCGTCAAGGCGCTGGAGGCCGGTCTCGGCGACGAATGGGGGTTCGAGACTTTTCCCGAATATCTCGACGTCGTGGAAAAGAAGGGTACGTTGATCAACGTGGCTGTTCTTTTGGGACATACGCCGCTTCGCCTCTATGCGCTCGGGCCTGAATCCACCGAACGGGCGGCGCGACCGGAGGAAGTCAGGAAAATGAAAAGCCTGATGCGGGAGGGGCTCGAAGCGGGCGCACTCGGTTATGCGACATCGAAATCGCCGACGCATGTAGGTTATGAAGGCAGACCGGTTCCAAGCCGACTGGCGGAGTTCAGCGAGATACGGGAGATTGCGTCTGCACTGGCCGACGCGGGCGAAGGCGTGATACAGGCGACTGTCGGCAAGGAGCTGTCATTCGACGAATTCGCGGAATTGAACCGGGTTTCCGGTCGCCATGTCAGTTGGACGGCGTTGCTCGGCGGTGGCGGGGTGTTGAATGTCGGCTCTGCGGCCGAGCAGTTGGCGCGCTCAATCGAACTTCAGTCGGCTGGTTACGCGGTATTTCCGCAAGTCACTTGCAGGCCACTCAATTTTGAATTTCGATTCGACCAGCCGTTTCTGTTTCAGAGCATGCCGGTCTTCGCGCCGGTGAACAAAGCTGACCGCGCGGAAAAACTGAGGCTTTATGCTGACAACTCTTTCCGGGCGGGATTCCGTGATGCGATGCATGGTCCTATGCTCAATGCATGGGACAAGGCGGTCATCGCTCATTGTCCGGATCGGCCGGAGTTCGGGGAACGGCTGGTGCGCGACGTAGCCGCAGAACTCGGATGCAACTCGATTGATCTTGCATTGGATCTCTCGATTCAAAGCGATCTGCAAACGCGGTTCCGCCTGCCTGTCGCGAACGCAGATGAAGATGAAGTTGCAACGTTGCTGAGTGATTCTTGCACGGTGCTCGGACTCTCGGACGCAGGTGCCCATGCGAGCCAACTCTGCGACGCGTGTTTTTCCACGCATCTTCTCGGGCGATGGGTCCGTGAAAAGCGCGTTCTGACGCTGGAGGAAGCGGTGCGGATGCTGACATCGCGTCCTGCCGAAGTGTTTGGCATCAAGGATCGCGGTCGCCTCGCTGTAGGAATGCCAGCCGACGTTCTGATCTTCGACGCCGAAACTGTTGGCGCAGGTTCCCTTCGCAGGGTCTATGATCTGCCCGCAGGCGAAGACCGTCTGATTTCCGATGCTTCGGGTATTTCAGCCGTTATCGTCAACGGGACATTGATCCGGAGAAATGGTGTCGATCTTTTGGGCACCGAGGGCCGTTTGCCGGGCCGTCTCTTGAGGCATGGCGCGGCGGCCTGAGGAGGGCGTGTAAAAATGAGTCTTGAGGAAATTGCTGTTGTACGTCAGCTTCTCACGGGCCTTGTGACCGAGGAGCCTCGTTCTCTTGAGGATTTTCGCACCTCGTATGACGAGGCTGGCAAGGCGTTCGGTCTTCCCGAAGGCGTGACGGTTACGCCGGTTTCCGCCGGCGGCGTTCCCGGCGAATGGCTGGCACCGACTGCCGGTGCCGGTAAGCGGGTTTTGCTTTATCTGCATGGGGGAGGCTATGCGCTTGGTTCTCTCGACTCACATCGCCATCTGGCGGCGCATACAGCACTTGCTCTGAACGGCCAGGTTCTACTGATCGACTACAGGCGGTCTCCAGAGCATCCATTTCCGGCGGCAGTCGATGATGCGCTTGCAGCTTACCGATGGTTGATCGAGACAGGCGTCGATCCGGCCAAGCTCGCGGTTGCCGGAGATTCGGCAGGTGGTGGCCTGACGGTTGCCGTGCTTCTTGCGGCGCGCGATGCTGGTCTCAAACTTCCGGCTGCGGCTGTTTGTATTTCGCCCTGGGCCAATCTTGAAAACAAGGGCGAATCTTATAGCGCAAAAGCGAATGTCGATCCGATGGTGCGCCATGCCGATCTTGAGCTTTGGACGGCGGCCTATCTGGGAACTTCAACCCCGCGCAGGACGCCTCTGGCATCGCCGGTCTATGCCGATCTCAAGGGATTGCCGCCATTTCTGATTCAGGTGGGCAGCTGCGAGGTTTTGCTCTCGGATAGCCACTTATTGGCCGATAGATTGAAAGAGGCCGGCGTATCCGTCGATCTCCATGTCTGGCCGAAAATGATTCATGTCTGGCACTGGTTTGCGCCGGTCTTGAGCGAAGGTAGGGGGGCGATTGACGAGATGGCCGGTTTCCTGAATACAAAGCTCGGATGATTACGGCGCTATATCGTCGTCGATTTCAAGTTGGTCCTTGTCGTCGGCGGTTTCTTTAAAGCCTTCACCGTTTTGTGAGATGTGCTCGGCGATGGCATTTTTCAGTAACTCCGTGAACGGTTGTTTGCGATTACGAAAATACTCGTTGGGTGCGGCTATCCCTATCGCAACCGGGCGTCCGGCCGGACCCATCGGAATGGGCATCGCCAGCATGGTGGCTCCCGGTGTCACGAGATCGCTGTAAAGCGCGAGGCCGCGTTTTCTGATTCTTTGCAGTTCGTCTTCGATCTCCTGCACCGATTCCTGCCGCTCCGGCATGGCGGCAAGGGCGTTTTGAATCAAACGCCTCGCTTCGGGCAATGGGAGTTCGCTCAGCAGAACGCGGCCCATCGTCGAAAAAGCGAGCATTCGCCGTGTGCTTGGCTTGATATGAAATCGGATGGGCGACGTACCTTGCATCACCTTTACATATTGTGCATAGGCCCCCAGACGCGTAGCGAGGATGATCGTGCAGCCCGTATCGGCCGAAAGCCGTCTCATAAGACGCTGGACATTCCGGATCGGTAACGCCTCGCCTTCCACCCAGTTTCCCAGCAGAGATATTCGGATGCTCGGGAAAAAAGTTTTAAGCTGGTCGTCGTGCTCCAGATAGCCGAGGCTGACGAGGCTTTTCAGAAGGGCGGCGGTGCTGGAATGAGGGTAACTCAGCGCCTGCGCCACGTCTTGTATCGTCACCGGGCGTCTGACTTCGTCGAAATACTCGAAAATCTCCAGAACGCGGGTTGCGGATTTTACCGTTGCAGCTGAGGTCAGTTCGGATTTGAGGACGTTAGCGTTCATGCGACAACTCTGATTCTATATGGTCTCTTGCCGCGTCTCTTTTTGTCATTTGTATCTTCAAAGAGCGCGCGCGAGGCGCGTGCCGTTCTCGATCGCCCTGACCGCATCAAGTTGCTGAGGCTTGTCGACGCCGCCGATTGAGTGAACGGGTTTACCCAAGGACCGTACCAACGATAACGCATCGTCCGCCGATTCCTGCCCGGCGCAGACGACGATCGTGTCAACTTTCAACGTCTGCGATTTGCCGCTTGCCTCGATGTGGAGCCCAGCATCGTCGATTTTGCGATAGATAACATCGCCGGTCATCGTAACGCCGCGGAACATCACCTCCAGAAAATTCGCCCACCCTCGTGTCTTGCTCAGGCTGGCGCCGAATTTATCGCGCGGTTGGCGCTGGAGAAGATGAATTTTACGTGCTGACGGCCATTGATGATTGGCGGGCAGCAAAGCGCCTGGCTGCGTATAGCTCAGATCAATTCCCCACTCGGAGGAAAACCCCTCGACATCGGGATGTGACGGATCGTGTGGACCATGCGGATGGGACAGGAGCGCTGCCACGTCGAAGCCAATGCCACCGGCGCCGATAATGGCAACCTCGGCACCGACACGTGTCGTGTTTGTGATTGCCTCTACATAGGTCATAACCGACGGGTGATCCGCACCCGGAATATCAAGACGGCGCGGGCGAACGCCGGTTGCGACAACGATTTCGTCAAATCCTCCGTTCTCCAGATCGGCGAGCGAAGCCGGTCGTCCGCAGCGGACATCGACGCCCAGTTCGTCGAGCCGGTTCCTGAAATAGCGGACAGTTTCGGCATAATCCTCCTTGCCGGGAATCCGCTGCGCCAGATTGAACTGACCGCCGATTTCGGCGTCGGCTTCGAAGAGCGCCACCTTGTGACCGCGTTCGGCCGCTGTCACCGCGCAGGCAAGGCCAGCCGGGCCGCCGCCAAGAACCGCAATGTGTTTCCCTCTGGCTGCTGACGTGATCTTGAATTCGACCTCCCGACATGCCGCAGGATTGACCATGCAGGTCGTTAACTTTCCAGTGAAAGCGTTGTCGAGACAGGCCTGATTGCAGCCGATGCAAGTATTGATTTTCGACGATGCGCCCGATGCCGCTTTCGTAACAAAATCAGGATCGGCTAATAGCGGACGCGCGAGCGAAACCATATCGGCTTGTCCGTCTGCAATCAGTTGCTCCGCTTGTTCCGGCGTATTGATCCGGTTGGACGCGACCACGGGTATCGCGACTTCCGCCTTCAGCCGCTTGATAGCCCAAGTGAAAGCTCCGCGCGGCACCATATGAGCGATCGTCGGCACACGCGATTCATGCCAGCCTATACCGGTATTGAGAATGTTTGCGCCGCTCGCCTCGACATCTTTTGCAAGTTCGGCGACGTCCTGCCAGGAATTGCCTCCCTCGACAAGATCGAGAACGGAAATCCGGTAAACGATTATGAAGTCCGTGCCGCAATGCTTGCGGACACTCCCGACGACCTCGACCGGCAAACGCCGCCGGTTCTCCGCCGAACCGCCCCAGCTATCCGTGCGCTGATTGGTACGCGCCGCAGTGAACTGATTGAGAAAATAACCCTCCGAACCCATGACTTCAACGCCGTCATATCCGGCTTCGCGTGCGAGCGCCGCAGCGGTGCCATAATCCTCGATGGTCTGGAGGATTTCATCATCGCTGAGGGCGCGGGGCGTGAGCGGATTGATGCGGGATCTGACGGCGGAGGGAGCCACAAGTTCTTCATGTCGGCCGTAGCGCCCCGCATGAAGGAGCTGGAGAACGATCTTTCCGTCCTCATCATGGACGGCGCGTGTAATTACACGATGACCCTCAACGAGGTCTTCAGTCATAACCGACGCGCGCTCTGCAAGCCTTCCCGCCCTGTTCGGCGAGATACCGCCGGTGACAAGAATTCCGACGCCACCCTTAGCGCGTCTTGCGAAGAACTTTGCCTGTCTCTCGAAACCGTCAGGCATTTCCTCTAGGCCGGTATGCATTGACCCCATCAACACGCGGTTTCTGAGCGTAGTAAACCCGAGATCGAGTGGTGCAAGCAGATGAGAAAAGGTTTCTGGCGTTTTGTTCACTTCGACCAATTTCCGTCCATCAGGGTTTGAATGCCGCTTTGGCCTGAGACAGGACGACATTACCGTTCTGGGTCTCGGCCTGCACGATCGCTATGCCGTCGTCCGTTTTCCACATCTTCGTTATAATGGTGTCGCCGAAATAGACCTGAGCGGCAAAGCGTCCGCTGAGAGATTTGAAACGGGCGGGATCGTTGCCGCAAAGCTCGCGCAGCACTGCACGGCCGACGAAGCCATATGTGCAAAGTCCGTGAACGAAGGGCTTTTCAAAGCCACCCAGTTTGGCGAAGTCGGGATCAATGTGGATCGGATTGCGGTCGCCCGAGAGGCGGTAGATTGCCCCTTGCTCGGGGCGCGTCACATCCTCGACCACTGCGTCAGGTGTCCGCTCCGGCGGCGTCGAGTCAACGCTCGCAGGGCCGCGCTCTCCACCGAATCCACCGGCACCGCGCACAAATAGCGTCGCATGAGTTTTGAAGAGCGGCCCCTTCTCGTCGGAACCTGTGCTCTCAACCCCGATAACGGCCGCCTTGCCTTTGTCCCAAACCTCGGAAACGCGTCCTGTTATCTTGATCTTGGCCGATGAGGGCAGGGGACGCAGTAACTCGACCGACTGCTCGCCATGCAGCAGCATTTCCAACTTCATCTCGACGCCGCTCATCAGACCGGCGAGCCCCCGTCCGCCGGGGATGACGGCGTAGGTCGGCAGAACTTTCGGTCCTTTGCCTTCATAAATGAAATCAAGGCCATCGGCGGGACGAGCGCCGACGCCGAGCGCATAGAGCATCGTGTCCTTGTCGGACCATTCCACATCGACGGCCGGAAACGTCATGCCGACCAGATCCTTCGAAATCGCCTTTTTTCCGCTCATTGTTGTAATCCTGTGTCGCAATCCTGTTTCGCTATTGTCGCTTCTCGTTCGCTCAAGGTTTCTTGCCGTCCGGCGGCCAGGCGACGACGCCATCTTCAAGCGGGATTTTCAGGCTTTTGAGCAGTTGCGAGAAAAGCGTCCAGTTGCCGATAGCAACAACCAGTTCGATCCGTTCCTCGGCTGTTTTCAGATGCGCCGCACAGGCAGTCCATGTGGCGTCCGAAATCATGCCGCCGTCGAGTGTCTCGTCGGTCGCGGCGAGAATGGCGCGGTCGGCGTCGGACAGGCAGGACGCATTTTTCCAGTCCCGTGTGGCGACCAGATCCGCCTCCGGAATGTCCAGCATACGGGCGACCCGCCAATGTTGTGTCCATTCATAGAGTGATTTCGTCTTCCAGCCGATGCGCATGATAATGAGTTCGCGTAGTCTTGCATCGAGCTTGTTGCCCTGGAAAAGCAGCGTGGTCAGCGTTGAGGCAAGCTCACGCGCGACATCGGGATGCCGGAGCAAAACCCTGAAGACGCTGAGTGGCGCCATTTGTTCAGATATGCCGGCTTTTGCGGCTGCGGCCGCCGCTTCTGCCATTGACAGCAGGGGAACCCTGGGCGTTTCGTCGGTCATTATTTTTTGTCCTCCCCAAAATTATGCGAAGCCGGAAGTTTAGGGCTTCGCATCCTACGTTTGAGCCTCTATAACACATACAAGCATAAAAAAATATATATGTGTTATCGGCGCGCTGTCGGTGCGGACACGAAACAGGGAGTTGAAAATGTTGCCGAAAAAATCAATGGCGATGGTGCAGACGGCTCCGCGCAAACTCGAAGCCCGCGATTTGCCGATCCCCCAGATCGCCGACGACAGTGCCATCCTCCGCATCGAAGCCTGCGGCATCTGCGGCAGCGACTACGAACAATACGAAGGGGTCTTGCGGACTCCGATGCCGGTGATTCCGGGGCACGAACCTCTCGGGATTATCGAGGCAATCGGCGACAAGGCCGCCAGACGTTGGGGCGTCGATGTTGGCGACCGGGTTGCCATCGAGACGATGTTGTCATGCCATTGCTGTGACACCTGTGTCGGTGGGCATTATCACCTCTGTGACCGCCGCCAGATCTACTCGTATATTCCGCTCACGGAGGCGCCGGGCCTCTGGGGTGCCTATTCGCAATATATGTATCTCGCGCCCAACACCATTCTCCACAAGATGGACAAGAGCCTTCCGGCGGAACTGGCAGTGATGTTCAATCCGCTGGGCGCAGGCTTTCGCTGGGCGGTAGAGATACCGAAGACGCAGGTTGGCGATACGGTTTTGATTTTTGGGCCCGGACAGCGCGGGCTTGCGAGCGTCGTTGCTGCGCGTGAAGCTGGCGCGGGAAAGATCATAGTCACGGGGCTTGCAGCCGATTCAAACAAGCTCCAGATGGCGTTGGCTCTTGGTGCTGATCACATTATCGATGTGCAGAACGAGAATGTCGTCGATCGTGTACGGGCGCTGACAAACGGAAAGGGCGCGGACGTCGTCGTTGAGGTTACGTCTTACGCAACTCAGCCGGTCCGTGATTCACTGGATTGCGTCCGTATGGGCGGCACGGTCGTCCTTGCCGGCGTCAAGGGATTCAAGCCCGTCTCCGATTTTGTGTCCGACCTTATCGTCATGAAAGAAATCACCATTAAAGGTGCAATCGGCGTTACGTCGTCGGGATACAAGAAAGCGATCGAGATTATCGAGCGCCGCAAATATCCTCTTGAACTCATGCATACTCATAATTTCGATCTTGAGGACGCCGAACTGGCGATCAAGATGCTGGCGCGCCAGATCGAAGGGCAGGAATCCGTCCATTCCTGCCTCATTCCGGCGACTTGATCTGTCTACAGAATATTTTTCAAACGGAAAGCATGTGGCGGTTCAACGAAAAGGCTGCATGCTGGGAGCAATGATGATGAGGGCAGTTTCGTGAAGAATTTCAGTGACAAGGCTGCGATCGTCGGGATCGGCGAGACCAGCTATGTAAAAGGGTCGGACCAGACGGCTGTGGCCATGATGCTCGATGCCGCCAGGCGGGCCATCGCGGATGCGGGTCTGAAACCTAAGGACATTGACGGCATGGTGCCGCCGCCCGTCTATACAACGTCGGAAGAACTAGCCGCCAACCTCGGCGTCGATGTGCTGCGATATGCCTCGACGGTCAATATGGGAGGCGCGAGCCCGACCACGGCATTGCAGAATGCCGCTATGGCCGTGGCCTCCGGTGTCTGCGACAACGTGCTGGTCACACTCGGCTGGAACGGCTATTCGGCGCTGCGCCCCAAAGCGGGGGTGCCGCCAAGCCGACCAATGAATATGAACACTCTGACCTCGACCATCCGGGGGTATTATCTTCCCTATGGTGTTCTGTTGCCGGTGCAGATGTATGCCTGGCTCGCGACGCGACATTCGAAACTTTACAACGTCAGCCCCGAGGCGACGGGTTGGATTGCGATGGCGTGCCGCAAACATGCCCAACTCAACGACCGTGCCCTGACCTGCGGCCAGCCGATGACGATGGACGATTATATGCGGTCGCGCATGGTGTCCTCGCCGTTCCGTTTATTCGATTGCTGTCTCGAAACGGATGGGGCCTGTGCCGTCGTGGTGACGAGCGCCGAGCGGGCAAAGGACTTGCCTCACCGGCCGGTCTATATCTCCGGCGCGGCCGAGGGCCATCCCTATCCTGCCGATGATATTCCGTCACGACCGGATCCTTTCAAGATCGGTTTGAGTTACGCTGCGCCACGCGCATTCGCCATGGCCGGTGTGACACCCAAAGACATGGACTTTCTGCAGGTCTACGACTGTTTCACTTATGTCGTTTTGCTCCAGCTCGAAGCCCTTGGCTATTTCGAGCCGGGTGGCGCACTCGATTTCGTCAAGGATGGACAGATCGAGCTTGGCGGCAAGTTCCCGCTCAATACGCATGGCGGACTTTTGAGCGAGGCGCATGTGTGGGGTCTCAATCATGTGCTTGAGGCGACCCGCCAATTACGCGGCGATGCGGGCAAGCGGCAAATTCCGAATGCCGAAATCGGACTCGTGACCGGATGGGGCGATCTCGGCGATGGTAGCCTCGCGATTTTGAGGAGGTAAAAATGGAAATTCAGCAACCGAAATATCCTCAGCCCGCGACCGTCGATCCGGTCGATGCGGAGTTCTGGAAGCTTTGTCAGGACGGCGTCCTGCGTTTTCAGCAATGCAGCCATTGTGACACCTGGCGGTTTCTGCCGCGTTACATGTGCGCAAAATGCGGTTCACCGGAATACGAGTGGATGCCGAGCAGTGGTCGCGGTCGCATTTTTTCATGGACGGTGACCTATCAGCCCTTTCATCCGGCTTTCGCACGCGACGTACCTTACATAGCTGCGGTCGTGGAATTGGAAGAAGGCGTTCGCATGGCAACGCGCCTGCTCGACTGCGATCCGGAGGCGGTGGAACTCGACATGCCTGTGATCCTTGTCTTCAAGGACATCGGCGGATTCATGCTTCCGTGTTTCAAACCTGCCTGAAATAAAAACAGAGCCAATCGCCATCTACGCATCGGAGATCTAAAATGGATCTGGCATACGGCCCCCAATACGAGGCCTTCCGCGATGAGGTCAGGGCATTCCTGACAAAACACAAAAATCAGGCACCCAAGGGTCTCGGCGCTGCAGGGCGCCCGTCTCCCGAAGCCTGTGCATGGCAGCAACTGCTGATTGAGAACGGCTATGCCGCGCGGACGATTCCGAAAGACTATGGCGGTTATGGTGCCAAGCCGGACATTCTCGAGTCGCGCATCATCGCGGAGGAGTTTTCCGCTACTCGTGTGCCTTCGGCGTTGCAGAACCAGGGCATCTCCATGCTGGTGCCGACGCTACTGGAGCTTGGCACCGAGGAGCAGAAGAAAAAATGGGTGAAGCCGACGCTTCGCGGTGAGGTGGTCTGGTGTCAGGGATATTCCGAGCCGGGTTCAGGTTCAGACCTCGCCAGTCTTCAGACCAAGGCGACCGTGGATGGCGACGATTTCGTCATCAACGGCCAGAAAATCTGGACCAGTACCGCGCACGAGGCGGACATGATCTTCTGCTTGGTGCGTACCGAGCCCGATAAGCCGAAGCATGAGGGTATTTCCTACGTGATCTTCTCGATGAAGACACCCGGCATCGAAGTCCGTCCGCTCACCACCATGACGGGCCATGCCGAGTTCAACGAAGTCTTCTTCACCGATGTGCGCGTGCCGAAGACGCAGATTGTCGGCCAGCGTGGGCAGGGGTGGTTTGTCGCCAACGCGACGTTGAAATACGAACGCGGGATGCTGGGCGATCCGGCTGCCATGGAAACCAGGTTCCAGGCCCTTGTCGATCTGATGCGCGAGGAAACTGTCGACGGACAGCGTGCCATGGACAATCCGATTTTCCGGGACCGCTTGATAAGGCTTCAGGCGGAACTTGCCGCTATGAAGTTCAATGGACTCCGGCTGCTGACCAGCGCCAGCAAGGGCGAGGATCCCGGCTTGGCGCGTCTGATCGTGAAGCTTCAATCCTGCGAACTTACACATCAACTATCGGCGCTCGCGATCGACGTCATGGGAGAGTTCGGCATTCTCTACGACGATAGCCCCTATCTGCGCAGCCACGGCTCGTGGCAGTGGGGATACATGTTTCAGCTTGGGCTCATTATCGGCGGCGGCACGGCGCAGATTCAGAAAAACATTATTTCGGAACGTGGGCTTGGTATGCCGCGCGAACCGAAGCAGGCAAAATAAGGATTTATCCGATGGAATTTGCATTGTCGGAAGAGCAGCGCATGTTGCAGGACAGCGTCCGCCGTTTTCTTGAACAGAATGCACCGCTCGACAAGGTGCGGCTTGCCGCCGCGAACACGCATACCGTTCAGCGATCCCTGTGGGCGGGTGCCAGCGAGATGGGCATTCCTGGAATGCTGATCCCGGAAGATTTTGGCGGCATGGGACTTGGATTTCTAGATGCGGCGATCGTATACGAGATGGTCGGTCGGCATGTGGCACCGCTGCCCTTTGTTGGGACGGCTGTCATGGCGCCGCTCGCGCTGATGCTTGCAGGCAGCGAGGTTCAGCAGGAAAAATGGCTTCCGAAGATCGCTGCGGGCGAGATTGTCGTAGGCGTGGCCGTCACGGAAAAAATCGGCATCCGCGAAGATGCCGGCGTGAAAGCGCAAAAGGGAACGCTCACGGGTAAGTCCCTCTTTGTCATCGACTGGGCTGAGGCCGATCTCTACATCGTGGCAGACAGCGACCATGGGTTGCATCTCGTTTTGCCCGATGCAAAAGGTTTGTCACGACGGGCGCTCAACACCATCGACAAGACCCGATCGGTTGGCGAACTTGTCTTCGATCAGGTCGCGGCAGAGCCCTTGCCCCGATCCAGCGCAGAGGTAGTTGCGGCAGTGATTGATGCCGGTAGGGTCATGCTTGCCGCCGATACACTTGGCGCGGGTCAGATGATGATCGAGAAGGCGGTCGCTTATGCAGGAGAGCGCAAGCAGTTTGGTCGCGTCATCGGGTCGTTTCAGGCCGTGAAGCATCTTTGCGCCGAGATGGCGGCCGCTCTCGAAGCATCGCGTTCGCTGGTGTGGTATGCGGCCCATGCGCTGGACGAGGTGCCGGGCGACTCGCGCCTCATGGCGTGTCATGCCAAGAGCCACCTGTCGGAAGTGGGCCGCTTCGTTGCGCGCACCGCGACCGAGGTTCATGGCGGCATGGGCTTCACCGATCTGCTTGGCCTGCATTACTGGTTCAAGCGTATTGGTTTCGACCGGCAGTTGCTGGGCGGGCCGGAGCTTGTTCGTCTTGAAGCGGCGCGCTTGCAGGGCTGGGCTGCCTAGACACCACTGACTTGGATATGGGGAAGCATAGATATAGATACGGCTGTCGATGAGAGTTGCCATGGCTCACATCGCGGTAGTATTTGCGTTGGCTAGGCAATGGGGAAACATGCATGAATATCGACTTCACGCCGGAAGATGAGGCATTTCGCGACGAGGTTCGCGGATTTATCGCGGCGAATCTTCCGCCGGAATGCGCGGATTCACCTGCCCTGGGTGTGATGACCGACAAAAGTGTGGTCAAGCGCTGGCACAAGACACTTTACGAGAAAGGCTGGGCCGCGCCCGCTTGGCCCGAGGAGCATGGCGGCACGGGATGGAACGCGACGCAGCGGTTTATTTTCAACGAGGAAATCGCCCGAGCCAATGCACCGCGTCTTATGCCCTTCGGACTGACCATGGTTGGTCCGGTGATCTACACCTTCGGCAATGCCGAACAGAAGGCCCGCCACTTGCAGGGCATACTTTCCGGCGACATATGGTGGTGTCAGGGCTATTCCGAACCGGGCGCCGGTTCCGATCTCGCCTCGCTTAAAACGATGGCGGTGCGCGACGGCGATCATTACATCGTCAACGGCCAGAAAATATGGACGTCCTATGCGCATGAGGCTGACTGGATTTTCTGCCTGGTGCGCACCGAACAGAGCGCCAAGCGGCAGGAAGGGATTTCCTTCCTGCTCATCGACATGAAAGCGCCCGGTATCGAAGTGCGCCCGATTATCTCGATCGCCGGTCTGCACCATCTCAACGAGGTGTTTTTTACCGACGTCAAGGTGCCGGTGCAAAATCTCATAGGCGATGAAAACAAAGGTTGGACCTACGCCAAATACTTGCTTGTCCATGAGAGAACGAGTATCGGCGGTGTCCCGGAATCCAAGAAGAAGGCTGCGCATATCAAGGCGATAGCACGAGCGGAGCGGAACGCGGATGGCGGGGCGTTGATGGACGATCCCGCATTCCAGCGCAAACTCGCCGAGATAGAAGTCAAGCTCACCAGTCTCGAATATATGAATTTGCGGATTCTCGCCGATTCAGCGGCGGGAAAGGCGGTTGGACCGCAATCGTCCCTGCTGAAGATCGTCGGAAGCGAGGTTCAGCAGGCTTTGGGTGAGCTTGCTGTCGAAGCCGTCGGCTATTATATCGAGCCGTTCGAGCAAGGGGCCCTGTCCGGAGGTCTCAACGCACGGGATATAGGCCCTGCCCATACACGGAACGTGTGGGCGGATTATGGCTATGGCCGCGCCGCGAGCATCTATGGTGGATCGAATGAGATTCAACACGACGTCATCGCCAAGGCGATTCTAAATCTTTGAAAGAGGCGGAAAATTTGGTCTTTTGCCCGCTCGGATATATTCATTATAATCAAAACATAATCACTCAGATCGTTGCCGCGAAAGGTCAGTAGATGGATATCGAGCTTACGAAAGAGGACGAAGCCTTCCGCGCGGAAGTCCGTCGGTTCATTTCGGAAAAGTTGCCTAAGGAACTGGCGGAGAAAGACACAGTGGGCGCGTCTGGCGAGCGCAGCGCGCTCAAGCGCTGGCAGAAAGACCTCTACGAGAAAGGCTGGGTAGCGGTTAATTGGCCCAAGCAGCATGGCGGCACCGGATGGACGCCAATGCAGAAGCATATTTTCAACGAGGAGATGGCCGCCGCGAACGCGCCGCGTCTGTCGCCTTTCGGTCTGTCGATGGTCGGCCCGGTAATCTATACCTTCGGCAACGAAGACCACAAAAAGCAGCATCTGGCGGGCATTCTGACCGGCGATGTCTGGTGGTGTCAGGGCTATTCGGAACCGGGGTCCGGATCGGACCTCGCCTCGCTGAAGACGAAGGCGGTGCGTCAGGGCGACCATTATATCGTCAACGGCCAGAAAATCTGGACATCCTATGCCCACGAAGCCGATTGGATTTTCTGTCTCGTGCGAACGGATGAGACGTCCAAACCGCAGGAAGGTATCTCGTTCCTTCTGATCGACATGAAGACGCCAGGTATCGAGGTGAAGCCCATCATTTCCATCGATGGCCTGCATCACCTGAACGAAGTTTTTTTTACTGACGTCAAGGTGCCGGTGACGAACCGCATTGGCGATGAAAACAAGGGCTGGACCTATGCCAAGTTCCTGCTCGTCAATGAGCGCACCGGCATTGCAGGTGTTCCTGAGTCCAAGCGCAAGATCGCGCATCTCAGAAAAATCGCAAAACAGGAAAGGCTTGGCGATGGCGCGTCGCTGGCGGACGAACCGGCATTTATGACGAGGCTCTCTGAAATCGAAGTCAAGCTTACGGGTCTCGAATATACAAATCTGCGGATCGTCGCTGAGGAGGTGGCGGGTCGTCCTGCGGGTCCCTCTTCCTCGACCTTGAAGATCGTCGGAACCGAAGTTCAGCAGGCTTTGTCGGAGCTTGCCGTCGAAGCAGCCGCTTTCTACGCCATGCCGTTCCAGAGGGAACATTTGATGGGAATCGCCAATGAAGCGCCCGTCGGACCCGCCTATGCGGTGAGCGCCACAAGTGCCTATAATTTCGGTCGCGCCGCTTCGATTTATGGCGGCTCGAACGAAATCCAGCGCAATGTCATTGCAAAGGCCGTTCTGGGACTTTGACGGACCATCCGGACGTGCGAGGGCCGCATCCCTGATGCGGCCCTTTTTGTTTTGGTCCGCTGTCCTTCAGGCGTAGGTGGCTTGCGAGTGGCGCCAATAAATAAAACGACCCCGACAGTTCCGCCGTCGGGGTCGTTCGTCTTTATGAGCCGCGCGCAAGGAGATAACGCGTCAGCTCACAGTTGCCTCACTTCAGGTCACTTCAATCCGAGCTTTTGAGCAACGCCTGCGCCGTAAGCCGGATCGGCTTTGGCAAAATGAGCGATCTGCTTACGCTGGATCGCTTCAGGCACGGGAGCCATTGCACCTGCAATCGACGTCATCAGGGCATTCTTCTGTGCGTCCGACATCAGGCGGAATAGATTGCCTGCTTGTGTATAGTCATCATTGCCGGTGCGGTGATTGTAACGGTCGGCATCACCTGAGATTTTGAGCGGTGGTTCCTTGACGCTCGGATCTTCCTGCGGTCCGCCGAACGAGTTGGGCTCATAATTCACCGAGCCTCCGCCATTGCCGTCAAAGCGCATCGTGCCGTCGCGATGGTAATTGTGGACGGGGCAACGCGGTTTGTTGACGGGCAGGCTTTCCGCATTCACCCCGACGCGGTAACGATGCGCATCCGCATAAGAGAAGATACGGAACTGTAGCATCTTGTCGGGACTGTGGCCGATGCCGGGCACGACATTGGCGGGCGAAAATGTCGATTGCTCGACCTCGGCGTGATAGTTTTCCGGGTTTTCGTTCAGTGTCAGAATGCCGACTTCAATGAGCGGAAATTCCTTATGCGGCCAGACTTTCGTGAGGTCGAATGGATTATAGGATGTCTTGTCGGCGTCGGCTTCTGGCATGACCTGGATCATCATCCGCCATTTCGGAAAGTCCTTGCGCTCGATCGCTTCATAGAGATCGCGCTGATGGCTCTCGCGGTCTTCGCCGATGAGCTTGGCGCTTTCCGCGTCCGTGATGGTTTCAATACCCTGCAGCGATTTGAAATGAAACTTCACCCAGAAGCGTTCGTCGCGCGCATTGATGAAGCTGTAGGTATGCGAGCCGAAGCCGTGCATGTGGCGGAGTGTTTTCGGAATGCCGCGGTCTGAAAAGAGGATCGTCACCTGATGAAGACTCTCGGGCGATTGTGACCAAAAATCCCACATGGCGGTGGGGTTGCGCAAATTCGTGCGCGGGTCGCGCTTCTGCGTATGGATGAAGTCAGGAAATTTGTAAGGATCGCGGACAAAGAAGACCGGCGTGTTATTGCCGACGAGATCCCAGTTGCCCTCCTCCGTGTAGAACTTGAGTGCAAAGCCGCGCACGTCGCGTTCAGCGTCCGCCGCGCCGCGCTCACCCGCCACGGTTGAGAAACGCAGGAAAGCCGGTGTCTCCTTGCCGTGACCGGCGAAGAGCTTGGCCTTGGTATATTTCGTAATGTCATTGGTGATGCGCAACGTGCCGAAGGCCGCCGAGCCTTTGGCGTGGACGACGCGTTCTGGCACGCGCTCGCGGTTGAAATGCGCGTGCTTTTCAAAGAGCTGCCAGTCCTGCACAAGCAGCGGCCCGCGTGGTCCGGCGGTCAAGGCATTCTGGTTGTCAGGCACCGGAATACCGGCAGAGGTCGTCAGGCGTTCAGGTTTTCTGGATTTGTCGTCACTCTGGCTCATCGGGAATCTCCTAAATAAGAACAATTCTAATCTAAGGAGCGGATTGTCGCCTGTCAATAGATTTGAATAGTTCTAATATAAACCAGAAAGCAATCGATACGAAACCATTGCCCCATTGCCATTATCATTGCCAATGTCGGGGCTTCACCGCATAACCGGACAAAATCAATTCTAATGCGCCTTCTGTCCGCCACCAATCGGACCAGAGGCTAATACGACGGACAGTTCTCGAATGGAAAAGCCCAATAACCGCGTTTTCTCCGGTGTGCAGCCGACCGGCAATCTGCATCTTGGCAATTATCTGGGCGCGATCCGCAATTTCGTCGGGCTTCAGGAGACGCATGAATGTATCTACTGCGTCGTCGATCTCCATGCGATCACGGTCTGGCAGGACCCGAAGGAATTGGCCTCGAACACGCGCGAAGTCGCTGCCGCCTATATCGCGTCAGGCATCAATCCGGACAAGCACATTATTTTCAACCAGTCGAAAGTGCCCGCCCACGCGGAACTTGCCTGGATTTTGAATTGCGTCGCCCGTGTCGGTTGGTTGAACCGCATGACCCAGTTCAAGGACAAGGCAGGCAAGGACCGCGAAGCGGCCTCCGTCGGCCTCTATTCTTATCCGGTGTTGATGGCGGCTGACATTCTTGCATACCGCGCGACGCATGTGCCGGTCGGTGAGGACCAGAAACAGCATCTGGAACTTGCGCGCGACGTCGCGCAAAAGTTCAATAATGATTTCGCCGTGCCTGATTTTTTCCCGCAGCCCGAACCTCTGATCATGGGCCCGGCCACGCGCGTGATGTCGCTTCGAGACGGCACCAAAAAAATGTCAAAATCCGACCCGTCGGATTATTCGCGCATCACCTTGAAAGACGATGCGGACGCCATCGCCTTGAAAATCCGCAAAGCCCAGACCGACCCTGAACCTTTGCCCGAAACGGTTGAGGGTCTTGAAGGCCGTGCGGGCGCAAGCAATCTCGTGAGTATTTATGCGGCACTCTCAGGGCAAACCCAGGCCGACGTGCTCAAGGAATTCGGCGGCAAACAATTCGGCGTCTTCAAACCGGCGCTTGCCGAACTCGCCGTCGCTAAACTTTCTCCCATTACGTCCGAAATGAAGCGCATGATGGAAAATGATCAGGGCTATATTGATGCGGTTCTGACACAAGGCGCTGAACGCGCGCAGGCGATTGCAGGTCCGGTCTATGCCCGCGTACGTGAGATCGTTGGTTTCATCTGAAGCGCACAGCCCGCTTTAATTTGGCATGGCTGCATACTATCTCTGTCGGGGATGGATTTGTGTAACGAAAGAACTGCCGGATGGCTATTCGGGAAAGTGCCGGACGTATGGGAACGAACATCCTGAACTGGGTGAGCGATACATATCGCAATCTTCGCGATAAGATCAGTCAGGCTTGGACCTATCGCAAAGAGCGTAAGGAATCCGCCGATGCGGCGCCGACACCGCAGGGTGATGCGTCTCCCTCGCAAGGACGTCTCTCGCGTATCTGGCGCAATCTGAACGACCGTCCGGGCGTCGGCGGCTTTGCAAAGCGCGGTGCCATTGCCGTTCTCGTGCTGCTGCTGCTGTATTATCCCATCGGCATGGCGCTCGTGCATTCGGTGAACGACGATATGAATTTCGCACCGTCAGGAGAAGACGTGGCCAAGCCCGGCGGCTCGCAATCGGTCGCCGTCATGGCGGGCCTCATAGAGCGCGAAGTCAATCAGAGCGAATGGACACCCAACGATCCTTTCTTTCAGCCAGGTTCTGCGCTCGACAATATGCCCAACTTCCAGACGGGTCTGATGAGCGCTCTTGCACGTTTCTCGTTTGAGCTCACCGATCAGGTGGGCCGCACACGTGGCTCAAGTGAAGCGGACAAGGATTTGCAGAAGGCCGCAGGGCTATTGCAATATCCGGCCGACGTCTGGCTCTGGAACCCGTCTGTCTCGCTCGCGCCGCGTGCAAGCTCGGAGTCGCAATACCGCTCGGCGCGTCTGGCGCTCTTGGCCTACAACAATCGCCTCGCAGCAGGCAACGCAACCTTCGAGCGCCGCGCTGACAATCTGATGGCAACGATTGAACGCATCGCCTCAGACCTCGGCTCGCAGTCCGCCGTGATCGACGATGAAGTGCGCGATCATTCGGGTGACTTTATCGACAGCAATGCCGACGATGTTTTCTACAATACCAAGGGCAAGCTCTATGGCTATTACATTCTGCTGAAGGCGCTGGGCGAGGATTTCGCACCGGTGATCAAAGAGAAAAATCTCACCTCCGCTTGGACGCAGATGCTCGACACATTCCGTGAAGCTGGTGAACTCTCCCCGCTTGTCGTGATCAACGGCAAACCCGACGCCATCCTTCAGCCAAGCCATCTCGCCTCGCAAGGGTTCTATTTGCTCAGAGCTCGCACACAGGCGCGCGAAGTGGCAAATGTGTTGCTGAAGTAGCCGCCTTGTCGCCTTTCGTCACAAATGACACGATGCGCGGAACGAAGACAGATCGGACCCGCGCGACATGACCGAAAGCATCAATTCGCAAGGCGACAAACGCCGCAAATTTCTTGTCGTCGCTGACGGCACACCTGAATCAGAGGTCGCCATTCATTTTGCCAGTCTGCGCGCGCAGCACACCAATGGTGTGGTGACGTTGCTGGCCGTGCTCGGGCCGCCAGACATGGCAGGCCACTGGCTTGGTGTGCAGAACATCATGCGTGAGGAAGCGCGCGCGGAGGCTGAGGCTGTACTGCATAAACTGGCGGCTCACGTGAACGACTATGCCGGTATTATTCCCGAACTGGTGATCCGCGAAGGACGTCTGGCCGACGAGTTGCTCAAATTCATCGACGAGGACAAGGACATCGCGATCCTCGTGCTCGCCACGGGCGCGGGTCGGGACGGGCCGGGCCCTCTTGTCTCGCTTGTCGGCAGCAACGGTTTCCGCATCCCCGTAACGGTCGTGCCAGGCACTCTGTCAGACGAGGCCATTCACGCGCTGGCGTGAGAGGCTTTTTCAGACCATGGTGTTGATGAGATCAGGACAGCCCGTGTCGTTTGCCTCAGCCCTGAATGATCTTCCATGACCCGACGCGCTGTAAGATGCAAAAAGCGACGGTAAAAGGCTTTGTTCGGCACTCCGGTGACTGGACGCGCAAGGGGAAACTTGATTCCTGCAAAGCACAGGTCCATCTATAGGCGGCAATTTGAGCGCCTGCGTCATGTTTTTTTAAGGGATTTGGCGCTTCGAGACATAAGGACAAGCCCGATGTTCATCCAGACTGAAGCCACGCCGAACCCTGCCACATTGAAATTCCTGCCCGGCCGCGCAGTGATGGGCGAGGGGCAGGTCGCCGATTTCCCGAACGACGAGGCCGCCAAGCGCTCGCCGCTGGCCGTAAAACTCTTCGGTGTTGACGGTGTTGCGGGTGTTTTCTTCGGTTCGGACTTTATCACCGTGACGAAATCAGCAGGCGAATGGCAGCATTTAAAGCCCGCCCTTCTCGGTACGATCATGGAACATTTCACGTCGGGTGCCGCGATCCTTTATGGCGCGGCGGAAGAAAAATCAGCCCACGCCGAGCATGAAGGTGAAGATGCCGAGATCGTACGCGAGATCAAAGACGTTCTTGATACGCGTATCCGCCCGGCGGTCGCACAAGATGGTGGCGACATTACTTTTCAGGGGTTTGATCAGGGCATTGTCTATCTCAACATGGTCGGCTCCTGCGCCGGTTGCCCCTCGTCAACCGTCACGCTGAAGCGCGGTGTTGAAAACACATTGAAACATTATGTGCCCGAAGTACTGGAAGTGCGTTCCGTCTGACGTTCAGGCATCTGACGCGCAGTCAGCAACGGCCATACAAGGCTATCAAAAATTTGTGAGCCCGCTATTGTGAAGGCTTATCCCCGTTTCGGTTTCGGAGTTTCATTTTCCATGAACGCTAAACTTCCAGACACTGCCCTTGATACGATTTTCCGCACCGCGCGCACACAAAATGCCTGGACAGATCAGGTCGTCACCGATGACGAAATCCGCGCCGTCTATGACCTGATGAAATGGGGCCCTACGAGTGCGAATATGAGCCCTGCGCGTTTCGTTGTCGTGCGTTCGAAAGAAGCCAAAGAAAAACTGAAGCCCGCGCTCTCCGCAGGTAATCTCGACAAGACCATGTCGGCCCCCGCCTGCGTCATCATCGGTTATGACGTTGAGTTCTACGAATTTCTACCGAAACTTTTCCCGCATCAGCTTGAAGCCAAAACCTGGTTCAACTGGTCGGCGGAATGGGCCGCAAGCCATGCCGTGCGCAACGGAACGTTGCAGGGCGCATATTTTATGATCGCGGCGCGCGCACTCGGTCTTGATTGCGGGCCCATGTCGGGCTTTGACGCGGCTAAAGTCGAAGAGACGTTCTTTCCGGAGAAGAACGTCAAAGTGAACTTCCTCTGCAATATCGGCCATGGTGATCCCAAGGCGGTTTTCGAACGCAGCCCGCGCTTCTCCTTTGATGAAGTCGCAAAGATCGTCTGATTACGGAGTTTCCTGAAACTTTGGCTTTTCTCGCACCTCTTCTGGCCATTGATACGGCGCAAGGCGCACTTTCCGTGGCCCTTGTCCGCGGGCAGGGTAGTCTTGCCCATCACTTCGAGTTGCGCACGCGTGGCCATGCCGAAGAATTGACCGGTCTTATCGCGCGTTTGCTTGATGAGGCGAGCCTTGTCCCCGCCGATCTCAAAGCACTTGCCGTCACGGTGGGCCCCGGCACATTCACAGGGCTTCGCGTGGGGCTTGCCACCGCGCGCGGCTTTGCGCTGGCGCTGGGCTTGCCTCTTGTTGGTGTGACGACGCTTGAGGCGATTGCATTTCCTGTGATCGCACAACCTGATGAAGTCATTGCCGCAAGTTTCGATGCGCGGCGCGACGAGCTTTATCTGCAAGCTTTTGACAGGGAGCACAAACCGCTCACTGAACCGCTGCTTGTGAATGTGGATGATGCGGTTGCGCATTTATCGGGCATACGTTTTGTTCTGGTCGGTACCGGCTCGCACATCCTGAGCGAAAAACTGAAAGCGCGGGGATTGAGCCACCGGTTCTCGGATTGCCCCGCGCAACCCGATGCGCTGACGGTTGCCCGTATTGCCCAAACCCGCATCGGGGCGGAAGGTGCGGAAAAATTCCAAAAAGCACCCGAACCGCTTTACCTGCGTGCGCCGGATGCAAAATTGCCGGGCGGGCTTGATCCGGTTTTTGTCTGATGGAGCGCATCAGTCCGGCGACGGACGCTGATCTTGCGGCGCTCGCCGTCCTCCATGCGCAGGGCTTTGACGAGCCTTGGTCTGAGGGGGCTTTGCGGACGCTTATGGATAGTCCGGGCGTTTTTGTCCTGAAATCCGAGGTCTCGGAAAAAATCTCGGGTTTTGTCATGGCCCGCATGGTGCTGGATGAGGCGGAAATCCTCACCATCACCGTGATCCCTGCTGTGCGGGGGCAAGGGCTGGCCTTCCGGCTCATGGAAGCGGTCATTGCTCATGTGCTCGTTTCAGGGATTACGTCACTTTTTCTGGAAGTGGCAGAGGATAATGAAGCGGCGCTCGCTTTGTATATGCGTCTGGGGTTTACCGGGGTAGGGCGGCGTCCGGCCTATTATGCGCGGTCAGAGGGAGCGGTCGCCGCGCTCATTATGGCGCTTAAATTGAGCTAATCCACAATGCTGTCAGGGTTGTCCGCCTTCAAACGGTTATAAATCCGTATTTTAATATGTTAAAAGGGGCCGAGCGATGACTCCCCCTTTTTGCAGCAAGATGGCAATGACGAAAAACATTCCAGGTAGCGACGCCCTTCATGCGGCCCCCGATCATGCCCAGAGTACGCATGACCATACCGACGAGTATCGGATTGAAAACCAGTGCATCGAGAAAAACATGCGCATGACCGAGCAGCGCCGCGTGATCGCGCGCGTTTTGTCACTGGCGGATGACCATCCCGACGTCGAAGAGGTCTATCACCGCGCCTCGGCGGTCGATGCCAAGATTTCAATCGCTACGGTCTACCGCACCGTCCGCCTGTTCGAAGAGGCGGGGATTCTGGAGCGCCACGATTTCCGCGACGGCCGGTCGCGCTATGAGCAGGTGCCTGAAGAGCACCATGATCACCTGATAGATTTGTCCACAGGCCGTGTCATAGAGTTTCACAATGATGAGATAGAACGGTTGCAACATATTATTGCGCGCGAGCTTGGCTTTGAGCTTGTTGATCACAGGCTTGAGCTTTACGGCCTGCCGCTCGACCGCGACAAGAAGCCCGGCGACCCGCGTAAGAAGGGTTGACGCCGGAACAACCGGCGTTTGAGGTGAGGATTAAGGCTATGGGTCAAATTCGTGCAGGTGTGCTACTGGCAGGTTTTGTGCTGGCTGCGCTGCTGCTGATGCCTTTGCAGGGATTGGCGTTGAAGCTCCGTCTGCCTATCGCCAAGAGAATCCCGAACTATTATCACCGCTATCTGTGCTGGCTCATCGGCATTAAAGTCGTGTCGCGTGGCCTGCCTTATGACGGTCCCTGCCTCATCGCGGCCAATCACACATCCTGGCTTGATATTCCGATCATGGGCTCGCTGCGCCCCTCGTCTTTTGTTGCCAAAAGCGAAGTCGCAGGCTGGCCTTTCTTCGGCTGGCTTGCCAAATTGCAGCAGACGGTTTTCGTTGAACGCGAACGACGCACGCGCACGATGGAAAAACGCAATGAAATCCACGCGCGCATTTCAGGCGGGGATACGCTGATCCTGTTTCCGGAAGGGACATCAAGCGACGGCAACCGCGTGCTCCCGTTCAAAAGCGCTCTGATGAGCGTGGCGCAGCTTTCCATCGTGAACAGCGAGGCTGACCGCGAGGATGATCTCGTCGTCCAGCCGGTGTCTGTCTCCTACATGAAACTCTGTGGCCTGCCGATGGGCCGCCAGTTCCGGCCCTATTTCGCCTGGTATGGCGACATGGACCTCTTCCCCCATCTCTGGGAAGCCTTCTCGCTCGGCCCCATCGAAATCCATGTCGAATATCACAAGCCCGTGACGATTCGCGAAGTCGGCAACCGCAAGGCTCTGGCTCAATATTGTGAGACAAAGTGCCGTGAAGGTGTTGTCGCGGCGCTCAGTGGTCGGCAGATCCCTGTCGAGGAAGAGCCAGAAAACGTTGGTGCCACGGAAGTGGCGCGCAAGGCGGGCTAGGTCCTGCGGTGATAAAGTGACCCCGTGTTGTCGTCTTGCCTCGATATAATGTGTGACCGGCCCCCGCCTCATGCTAGACTGAGGATGATTTGGTGAGCCTGCGAAGGAGAAGACCGCAAGCCTTGTATGTTCAGTTGCACACATTCCGGACTGTTCCCGCGCCGGACACCAGCGAGTCGAGATTTCCCGTGAGGTATGCCTCATGCGGATAGAGGACCAAGTCGCTCCAACACTTGAGAATACGACCTCGGAAACCGCGGACGCCGCTCCGAAGAAAATCTTTATCAAGACCTATGGCTGCCAGATGAATGTCTATGACAGCGCTCGCATGGCTGATGCGATGGCGCCGCATGGCTATGAGGAGGCAGGCTCGCCCGATGACGCGGATATTGTGTTGCTCAACACCTGCCATATCCGTGAGCGCGCCGCCGACAAGGTCTATTCCGAACTCGGCCGGTTGCGCGATCTGAAAAATGAACGCGCGGCATTGGGCGGCAAAAAACTCGTTATCGGTGTGGCGGGTTGTGTAGCGCAAGCCGAAGGCGAAGAGATCGGTCGTCGTGCGCCTTACGTGGACATGATCATCGGTCCGCAAGCCTATCACCGCCTGCCGGACATGGTGGCCCGCTCAGGCAATGGCGGGCCCTCGCAGATCGAAACAGAATTCCCCGCCGAGGATAAGTTCATCAATCTGCCCGCCCCTGAAAAACGTAAGACGCTGGCGCGCGGTCCGACGGCGTTTCTAACCATTCAGGAAGGTTGCGATAAATTCTGCACGTTCTGTGTAGTGCCCTACACGCGCGGCTCAGAATTCTCGCGGCCTTTGGCCCGCATCCTCGATGAAGCCCGTTCGCTGGTCGATGCCGGTGTGCGCGAGATCACGCTGCTCGGCCAGAACGTCAATGCGTTTCACGGGGAAGACGAGCGCGGTCACGCGACAACCTTGGGCGGATTGATCCGTGCGCTGGCAAGGATCGACGGGCTCAAACGCCTGCGCTACACGACAAGCCATCCGCGCGATATGGATGAGGCGCTGATCGCTGCGCATGGCGAAGAGAAAAAGCTGATGCCTTATCTGCATCTGCCGGTGCAGTCGGGCTCCGACCGTGTTCTTGATGCAATGAACCGTCAGCATACGGCAGAACACTACCTGCGGTTGATCGGGCGTATCCGCGCCGCGCGTCCTGATATTGCCTTGTCCTCGGATTTCATTGTCGGCTTTCCGGGTGAGACGGATGCGGATTTTGAGGCGACTCTGTCGCTCATCCGTGACGTGGGTTTCGTGCAGGCCTATTCGTTCAAATATTCTCCCCGTCCGGGCACACCTGCCGCCACACGTGACGAACAGATCGCCGAAGAGGTGAAATCGGAACGCCTGCAACGCCTGCAGATGCTGGTCGCTGAACAACAGCTCGCCTTCAACAAATCCTGTGCGGGCAAGCGTTTTCCGGTGCTCTTTGACCGGCAGGGCCGCACGTCAACGCAGCTCGTCGGGCGCAGTCCATATTTGCAATCCGTGCATATCGAAGACGCGCCGCAGTCGCTCTTCGGACAAATCAGCGAAATAGATATTGAAGAAGGTTTTGCACAGAGTTTACGTGGCCGTCTTGTGAGGGATGCATTTGCACCAGCTTGATCTCTTTCATACCGGCAAGGGTCACGTGAGTGTCGCTTACGTTTCTGGTGTCACGTTAACGTCTGAAAGGACAGGTTGCAGTTGGGCGCATCAAATCAATGGACCGCATCGAATACCGTCACACCCCTCAAGGGAGAAAGCGAAAATCTCGTCATAGCCTTTGATGACAACAGACTTTTGAGCGAATTGTTCGGCGAGCATGATCAACATCTCGTCCGCATCGAAGAGGGTCTGGGTGTGAATGCCAGCTCCCGCGGCAATAAGCTGGTGATTACCGGCAAGCCCAAAGCGCGTGAACAGGCCGATCGCGTGTTGCGCGATCTTTATCAACGGTTGAAATCGGGTCTTGATGTGACAGCAGGCGAAGTGGATGGTGCCATCCGCATGTCGAAGGTGCCGCAGGGTGAGAGCGGGGACAATATCGTCGGACGGCAAATCCAGACGAAGAAGCGCTCCATCGGCCCGCGCTCGCAGATGCAGAAAGAATATATTGATGCGCTGATGAGCCATGAACTGGTCTTCGGCATCGGACCGGCAGGAACGGGCAAGACTTACCTCGCTGTTGCCGTTGCCGTGCAGATGCTCCTGCAAAAACGCGTTGATCGCATCATCCTGTCACGTCCCGCCGTTGAAGCGGGCGAGCGTCTAGGCTTTCTCCCCGGTGATCTGAAAGAGAAGATCGACCCCTATCTGCGTCCACTCTATGACGCGCTTTACGACACGCTGCCCGGCGAACAGGTGGTGAAAGAAATCGAAAGCGGCGTGATCGAAGTGGCGCCCTTGGCCTTCATGCGTGGCCGTACCCTCGCCAATTCCTACGTCATTCTCGACGAAGCGCAGAACACGACGCCCGTGCAGATGAAGATGTTTCTGACGCGTCTGGGCGAGAACAGCCGTATGGCGATTACGGGCGATCCGAGCCAGGTCGACCTGCCGCTCGGGGCAAAATCGGGCCTTGTCGATGCGCTGGACGTGTTGAGCGGCGTGGGTGACGTGGCGACGGTGCACTTTACCGACGCCGATGTGGTGCGCCACCCCCTCGTGACAAAGGTGGTTAAGGCCTATAATGCCCGAGACCGGGGATTACTTGACCCGCGCTGACACCCCCGCGCGGACCCTAAAGAGGCGAGCCGAATGAAACGGATAGTTCGATGAGCGGAACGAGATCTGCCCTTGACGGGGCAAGTCCCGTCTCCGGTCTCGACATCGACATCATGTGCGAGGCCGGAGATTGGCCGCACGACGCCACGGAGATTGTGCGCCGTGCGGCTGAACACGCCTATGTGGTGGCAGGACCTCCGGACGATGCGGAGCTTTGTGTCGTGCTCGCCAATGATGCCTTTGTAAAGGAACTGAACAAGACATGGCGTGGCAAGGACAGGCCGACCAATGTTCTGTCCTTCCCGACCGGCGCCATTCCCTTTGCGGTGGGCGGCGAGCCCTTGATTGATATAGGACCGCATTTGCTCGGTGATGTTGTCCTCGCTCTTGAAACTATTGCGCACGAAGCCGCTGACCAGAAAAAAACCTTCTCCCATCACCTCGCCCATCTTGTTGTCCACGGCGTCTTGCATCTTCTAGGGCAGGACCATGAGGAGGATGGCGAGGCCGAAGAGATGGAGGCGCTAGAGCGCGACATTCTCGAAGACCTCGATATAGAAGACCCCTATGCGGGCGAAAGAGGCGCTGCCGATGTCTGACGACCATGAGGGCGCGGAAACAGGCGCAGAGGCCAAAGAGGGAGGATTGAGGGCGCTGTGGAAGCGTATGCTCGGTATTCCCGCCGCATCCGATCCGACCTTGCGCGAGAGCCTGGAAGAAGCGCTTGAAGGCCATGACGAGACAGGCCGCACGCTGACGGCTGAAGAACGTCATATGCTCGGCAATATTTTGAGCTTCGGCGATTTGCGGGTTGACGATGTGATGGTGCCGCGCGCCGACGTGGTGGCAGTGGAAGAGGGGGCAAGTCTCGGCGATCTCCTCAGGCTTTATAGCGGTACCAATCATTCGCGTATGCCCATCTATCGCGACACGCTCGATGATCCGATTGGTATGGTCCATATCAAGGATGTAGTTGAATATCTGACACCACCCGACGAGACGGATGGCAAGTCGCTGACGTCGGAAAAGTTTTCCCTTAAATCCGTGCGCCGCGATGTGCTTTTTGTGCCGCCCTCCATGCCTGCGCTCGATCTCCTCGTGAAGATGCAGGCAACGCGCATTCATCTGGCTCTTGTCATTGACGAATATGGCGGCACGGACGGGCTTGTGTCGATCGAGGATCTGGTCGAGGAAATTGTCGGCGACATCGAAGACGAGCATGACGTGGACGAGGGTCCCGCGCTTTCCAGACGCGCCGATGGTGCGATTGATGCCGATGCGCGCGCACCGATCGAGGAGCTGGAAGAGCTGCTCGGATTGCGTCTGGTTGATGAGGATAGCGAAGACGATGTCGAGACTTTGGGTGGTCTCGTCTTCTCGCTCGTCGGACGCGTGCCGGTGCGCGGCGAGCTTATCAAACATCCGGCGGGGTTAGAGTTTGAAGTGCGCGACGCCGATCCGCGCCGCATCAAGAAGTTGCGCATCCACCTGACGGCAAAGCCGGAAGCGGTTGAAGGCGCGGACGACGCGTCCCCATTGATAAAGAAAAAAGACCGGGCAACGGGATAATCCATGAATTTGACAAATGGCCTTAACGCCTTTCGCGGCGTGCTCAATCGTGTCGCGCAGGATTTGGGCCTCATCGAAGGTTGGCGGCGCTGGGCAGCGGCGTTTTTTGCGGGCGCTTTGTCGGTGCTCTCGCTTGCACCTATCCATATTCTCCCCGTCTTGTTTCTGACCTTTCCCATTCTCATCTGGCTGCTAGATGGTTTGACGCGGGCGGGGAAATCTTCAACGCGGCGCGAATTGATCCGCGCGTCGGCCGCCATAGGCTGGTGGTTCGGCTTTGGTTATTTCCTCTTCGGTCTCTACTGGATCGGCTTTGCCTTCATGGTGGAGGCGGACAAATTCGCGTTTCTCATGCCCTTTGCCGTGGTCGTCCTTCCTGCGGGACTTGCGCTCTTTGTCGGCGCGGCAACGGCAGCGGCGCGGCTTTACTGGCCGACAGGTTATCCCCGCATTCTCGTTCTCGCTCTATCATGGACAGTCTTTGAATGGCTGCGCGGGCATGTGCTCACCGGCTTTCCCTGGAACCTGATCGGTGAGAGTTTCGTGAGTTCGCTATCCCTCATGCAATGGTCGGCGCTTGTCGGCCCTTATGGCCTGAGCTTCGTGTGCCTCCTCGTCATGGGCGCACCCGCTTCTATTGATCCGCGTACGAAGCATGAAGATAATCTCTGGCTGCAATGGCGGGCACCCGCAACCGCGCTTGTGTGCCTTGTCCTCATCCTTGCAGGCGGCAGAGCGCGTCTGATGCTCGCCAGCCCCGACGTGCCCAATGCGCAGAGCATCATGGTGCGTCTCGTACAGCCCAATATCCCGCAAACGATGAAATGGAAACCCGAAAGCCGCATGGCTGTCTTGGGTGAATTCTTGCGTCTCAGCGCCGCGCCGAGTGCGGGCCTGCCGGGCGGGCTCACCGCGCAATCGGTCGTGATCTGGCCGGAATCCGCGCTTTCGATCCTGCTGGCGCGTGAGCCTTTCGTGCTCTCGGCGATCTCGCGCATTTTGCCCGATGGCGCAACGCTGCTTACCGGCTCGATCCGTGGCGAACCATCGCCCGACGAGGTGGCCGGTGGTCCGGATGCGCGGTTGCGGAATTTCTACAACAGCTTTTATGCGGTGAATTCGGACGGTCAGATCGTGGCGACGTATGACAAGTCCCATCTTGTCCCCTTCGGTGAATATCTGCCCTATCACCGCGTCATGGAAAAATGGGGTTTCAAAAAGATCACGCAGTTTCAGGGCAGTTTTGATGAGGGGCCGGGTGCGCAAACCCTGACCGTGCCGGGCTTGCCCTCCTTCGGTCCGAGCATCTGCTATGAGATTATTTTTCCTGACAAAGTTGTCTCCTCAACGCAGCGGCCCCATTGGATCGTCAATGTGACGAATGATGCCTGGTTCGGCACATCAAGCGGGCCTTATCAGCATCTGGATCAGGTGCGGCTTCGCGCGGTTGAACAGGGTATGCCCGTGGCCCGCGCCGCCAATACCGGCGTCTCGGCCATGATCGACCCTTACGGGCGGATCGTCGCCTCGCTGCGTCTCAACACTGAAGGCGTGCTTGACGCGGTTCTGCCCAAAAGTCTTGCCCCCACACCTTATGCCCGTTTCGGGGACTGGATATTGGCGGGGTTGCTGATGATCTCCGGTCTGGGGCTTTGGCTCAACCGCCGCTTGTAAGACGTTAATGAGAATGTCCGTCGCTATGGCGGAAATTGCCCTTGCGCCGATACCGACTTTGGGTTGTGCTTTTAGTGTAGGCCTGAACTTAAGGGTTGTATTTCAGTCCGCTTCGACTTTTCATCTGACATGAGGCCAAATTGCTCAGAAAACTGCCCAATCCGATTGATGTTCATGTCGGCAGCCGGGTGCGGATGCGCCGGATGCTGATCGGCATGTCGCAGGAAAAACTGGGCGATAGTCTGGGCCTCACCTTTCAGCAGGTGCAGAAATACGAAAAAGGATCGAACCGTATCGGCGCGAGCCGTCTGTTCAACATTGCGCGCGTGCTCGGCGTCTCCATTGAGTTTTTTTATGAGGGTCTGACGGGCGATGGCGAGGGCGGCGTAGGTTTTGATCAGGCCGAGGCCGACCAGAGCGCCTTTGAGCTTGATATGCTGTCCTCCACCGAAGGGATTCAACTCAACTCTGCTTTTTTCTCGATTTCCGACCCCAAAGTGCGCAAAAAAGTGCTGGAACTGGTGAAAGCGCTGGGCGAGACGGGTTTCGGCGAGGAATCGCCCGATGAGCGCACCAACGGGTCTGCCTCCAGGGCCATGGCCTTAGCCGACGGCGCGGATGGTGACGATGAAAATGATGACGACTGAGTGACACTAGGTTCCGGTTGACCCGCCCTCTGTTCCTTGCAAAAACAGGCATCGCATTCGCCCCGCTCCAAAAAGCGGGGCATTCTGTGAGCCGTCATTATCCGCATAAGGGGCACGACATTGGCACGGTCAAATTATCTGTTTACGAGTGAATCTGTTTCCGAAGGTCATCCGGACAAAGTCTGCGACCAGATTTCGGACGCGGTGCTCGATCTCTATCTCGCAGCCGACCCTTACGCGCGCGTTGCTTGCGAAACACTGACCACGACCAATCAGGTTGTGCTGGCCGGTGAAGTCCGCGGCCCCTCCGAAATCACCCACGATCTCATTGCGCATACCGCGCGTATGGCGATCAAGAAGATCGGTTACGAGCAGGACGGTTTCCACTGGAACCACGCTGACGTTGATGTGCTGCTTCATGCCCAGTCGTCTGACATTGCGCAGGGCGTCGATGCCGCTGGCAACAAGGATGAAGGCGCGGGCGACCAGGGCATCATGTTCGGCTATGCCACCAACGAAACGGACGTGCTGATGCCGGCACCCATCGTTTATTCCCACCGTATTCTGGAACGCATGGCGATCGACCGCCGTTCAGGCCGTCGTCCGGAGTTTGAACCGGATGCCAAAAGCCAGGTGACGCTGCGCTATGAAAACGGCAAGCCGGTCGGCGTTACATCGGTTGTGGTCTCGACGCAGCACAAGGCCGATGTGAGCCAGAAGGATCTGCGCGAACTTGTCCGCGCCTATGTCACCGAAGTGCTGCCCAAAGGCTGGTTCCCAGCTGAGGAAGAGTTCTATGTGAATCCGACAGGCAATTTCGTCATCGGCGGACCCGATGGTGACTCAGGTCTGACCGGTCGCAAGATCATTGTCGATACATACGGCGGTGCGGCACCTCATGGTGGCGGTGCTTTTTCAGGTAAAGACCCGACCAAGGTTGACCGCTCGGCCGCTTATGCCGCGCGCTATGTGGCAAAAAACATTGTGGCGGCGGGCTTTGCCGACCGCGCGACGATCCAGCTCGCTTATGCCATTGGTGTGAGCAAACCCTTGTCGGTCTATGTTGATCTGCATGGCACCGGCAAGGTGGATGAGGCCGCGATCGAAGCGGCGATCCCGCGTGTGGTGGATTTGTCCCCGCGCGGTATTCGCGAACATCTGCAACTGAACCGCCCGATTTATGCCCGCACCGCCTCTTACGGTCATTTCGGGCGTGCACCGGAAGCCGATGGCGGTTTTTCCTGGGAAAAAACCGATCTTGCCCACAAGCTCAAAGCGGAAATCCGCTGAACAAATCGCGTCCGAGCAACTGACCCGCCGCCATGTTTACGGGCGGACGAAGGGGAAAACGCTCAGGCCGCGCCAGGCATTGTTGATGGAGACCTTGTTCCCCAAGGTCTCCATTTCGCTTGAAACCCCAATGATCGAGCCAAAAACGCTGTTCACGACAGCGGTGGATGAATGCTGGCTGGAGATCGGTTTCGGCGGCGGAGAGCATCTGTCATGGCAGGCGCGCGCCAATCCCCGCGTGGGGATCATGGGCTGCGAGCCCTTTATCAACGGGGTGGTGAAGCTCGTGGCCGAGATCGAGGCCCATAATCTGGGGAATGTCCGCATCCATGCTGACGACGCGCGGTTTCTGCTCGAAAAACTGTCGCCCAAAAGCCTCAGCCGGACCTTTATTCTCTATCCCGACCCCTGGCCCAAGCAGGACCAGAAAAAGCGCCGCTTCGTCAACGCGGAGACTTTATCCCTCATTTCGGCGGCGATGAAGCATGGGGCAGAACTTCGTTTTGCCTCCGATATTCCTGACTATGTGATGTGGACCCTGCGCCATATCGAGGCCCACAACGCCCTTGGAAAGAGCCAGTTCATCTGGAAAAACAATAACTTGGACGAGTGCCGCTTGCGCCCCGAGGACTGGCCGCAGACACGCTATGAAGAAAAAGCGCTGCGCGAAAACCGCCTGCCTGCCTATCTGCGCTTCGAGCACAAAGCGTAAGGCCCCTTGCTCTTATCCCCATTTGCGCGCTATATACCGGCCACTTCATAACGAAGAGTGATCTTCGTGCTACCGAGTGGGTTGTCTCCGGAAACGGGGGCCCGCTTTTTTTGTTTCTTGGGGGCTTTTGTTCCCGCCTGAGGATATTCGATCCATTGATGCAAGCGCGCGATACGGGCAAAGAGACCACGCAAGAAACAGTGAGTGTTTCTTGCGAGAGATCGAGCGTTTCCATGTCGAGTTCGTGGGTCGGTTCGACGAGCCCTAAAAGCGACGCTCTGGATCTTATCCTCGATACGCATCTGGTCGCCGGACACGGTCAGCCGCGCAAAATTTTCGATCTTTTATCCCCGTCTGCGACGGCGGCCAATTTTGAAATCGTCCGTGTGCGCTACGGGCTCCATGACGGGCATACGCTTCAGATCATGGCCGAGCGCCCCGATGGCAAAATGAATGTCGCGGGTTGCGAAGAATTGTCGAACCTCATTTCGGCAATCCTTGATGTCGAAGATCCGATCAGCGGGGAATATAATCTGGAAGTGTCCTCGCCGGGGATAGACCGGCCTTTGACGCGCCCCAAAGATTTTGAACGCTGGGCGGGTTTTGAGGCAAAGATCGAACTCAGCGAAGCCATTGACGGCCGCAAACGCTTTCGCGGCAACCTGCAAGGGTTTGAAGACGGCGAAGTGCTCATCGAGCACCAAGTCGAAGGACAAAGCGAAGTTCAGATAATCGGTCTCGATTTCGCCAGCATCGCCGAGGCCAAGCTCGTTATGAGTGACGACCTCATCACCGAGAGTTTAAAGCGCAGGGATCGGGACGATCCGACCCCATCCGACGGAGAATAGAATATGGCTACGGCAGTCAGCGCCAATCGACTTGAGCTGTTGCAGATCGCAGATGCGGTTGCGCGCGAAAAATCCATTGACCGCGAAGTCGTCATCGAGGCGATGGCGGAGGCTATTCAGAAAGCCGCGCGCTCGCGCTACGGCGCTGAAAATGAAATCCGTGCACGGATCAACCCGACAACGGGCGAAATCCGGCTGGTGCGCCTGCTCGAAGTCGTTGAAGACCTCGAAAATGACGCCGTGCAGATCGAATTGAAAGACGCGCAGCGCCGCAATCCGGCAGCCCAGCTTGGCGATCTCATCGAAGACGAACTGCCGCCAGTTGATTTCGGACGCATCGCGGCGCAGACGGCCAAGCAGGTGATCGTGCAGAAAGTGCGCGACGCCGAACGTGAACGTCAGTTTGACGAATATAAGGACCGTATCGGCGAAATTGTGCACGGCATCGTCAAGCGCGTCGAATATGGCAATGTTGTCACCGACCTCGGTCGTGGTGAGGCGATTGTGCGTCGCGACGAGCTTCTCCCGCGCGAAACCTTCCGCAACGGCGACCGCGTGCGCGCTTACATTTATGATGCGCGCCGTGAACAGCGCGGTCCGCAGATTTTCCTCTCGCGCACACATCCCCAGTTCATGGCGAAACTTTTTGCGCAGGAAGTGCCGGAAATCTACGACGGCATTATTGAAATCAAAGCGGTGGCCCGCGATCCGGGTTCACGCGCGAAAATCGCCGTTCTGTCGAACGACAGCTCGATTGATCCGGTCGGTGCCTGCGTCGGTATGCGCGGTACGCGTGTGCAGGCCGTGGTGAACGAGTTGCAGGGCGAAAAGATCGACATCATCCAGTGGTCGCCCGATGCCGCGACCTTCATCGTGAACGCGCTGGCGCCTGCCGAAGTCGTCAAGGTTGTGCTTGATGAAGACACGAAGCGTATTGAAGTTGTGGTGCCCGATGACCAGTTGTCTCTGGCAATCGGTCGTCGCGGCCAGAACGTGCGCCTGGCTTCGCAACTCACGGGCTGGGACATTGACATTCTGACGGAAGCGGAAGAAAGCGAACGCCGTCAGGCCGAGTTTGCCTCCCGCAGCGCGATTTTTGCCGAAGCGCTGGACGTCGACGAGGTGATTGCACAACTGCTGGCCTCGGAAGGCTTTGCCTCGATTGAGGAAGTGGCTTACGTGGCGCTTGATGAAATCGCCGACATCGAAGGCTTTGACGAGGACACGGCGCAGGAGATTCAGAACCGCGCTCTGGACTATATCGACCGCCAGAATGCCGAATTCGACGACAAGCGCATTGAACTGGGCGTCGAAGACGCTCTGGGCGAAATCGAAGGCGTGACACCGAAGATGATGGTGGCTTTGGGCGAAGAAGGCATCAAGTCGGTTGAGGACCTTGCCGGTTGTGCCACCGATGATCTTCTCGGCTGGAACGAACAGGTGAACGGCGAGCGTCAGCATCAGAAGGGTGCGCTGGAAGGCTTCGACCTCACAGCCGACGATGCCAACGCTCTGATTATGGCGGCGCGTTTGCAGATGGGCTGGATCACACAGGCCGACCTCGATGCGGCAAATGCTGAAAAAACGGAAGAGGCCGAAGAGGCCTGATCAAAGATGGGTTCGATCAGTAAAGAAGAACGCCGCTGTATCGTAAGCGGCGAGGTCGGGCCCAAGGACGGGCTCATCCGCTTCGTGATCGGCCCTGAAGACAAGGTTGTGGCCGATCTGGCCGAGCGGCTTCCAGGCCGCGGAATTTGGGTGAGTGCGACAAGGCCGGCGGTTGAAACCGCTATCAAAAAGGGTCTTTTTGCCAAGGCGGCCCACGCGAAAGCTGAAGCCGCTGAAGGACTTGCCGACGAGGTGGAAGCCTTGTTGGCCAAACGGGCGGGCGCGGCTCTGGGCCTTGCCCGCAAGGCCGGTGAACTGATCACCGGTTACGAGAAGGTTCTGGCGGAGATTTCCGCCGGACGGCTCGCGGCGCTGATCGGCGCGCGGGACGGTTCTGAAGACGGGCAACGCAAGCTCGCAGGATCCCTCAGATCCCGCTATGCAGCGCTCGGTAAGGCTGATGCCCCCATTTTCAAACCCCTTTGGGGCGACGAAATGGATTTGGCATTGGGCCGGACAAATGTGGTACATGCTGCCCTGACAAAAGGCAGCATGGAACGGAAAGTCTTAGGCGATCTCGCAAGACTTGAAAGCTACGGACGCAAGCCGCGTCTATGAAACCTTTGGACGCATCCGCGTCCGGGACCGGAATGTTAGGACTAGTATGAACGACTCGACAGATTCGAGCGAACGCAAGCTGAAGGCCTCGGGCGGTAAAACCCTGAGCCTGAACCGCACTGTTGATGCTGGCCATGTGCGCCAGAATTTTTCGCATGGCCGCACCAAGACGGTCGTGGTGGAACGCAAGAAGACGCGAAAGATCAGCCCCGGCGGCAACGCTGCTGCTGAAGCGGCCCCCGAACCTGTGGCCGCCGCACCGGCCCCCGCGCCGGTCGTTGACGCGCCCGAACCTGTGGTTGCGAAAGCCCCCGAACCAATCATTGAAGTGAAAGCGCCCGAACCGGTTGCGGCGCCCGCGCCTGTTGCAGCGCCCGAACCTGTGGTCGAGGCAAAGAAGCCTGAAGCAAAGGCCGAAGTGCCGACTGCGAAGGTTGATGCCCCGAAAGTGGAAGCGCCCAAAGCGGCCGCTCCCGCCGCCAAGGCAGCTCCCGCAGCGCCTGCTTCTCCCGCCGGAAAAGCGCCGACACGCGCCGCACGACCCGCGCCGCGTGCCAACCGGTCCGGTGTTGTGCTGCGTACACTGACGGAAGAGGAAAAACAGGCCCGTTCCGCCGCGCTCGACAGCGCCCGTTCGCGCGAGGATGACGACCGCAAGCGCGCCGAAGAGGAAGCCAAGCGCTTTGCCGATATTGACGCCCGCCGCGAACGCGAACGTCTTGAAGCTGCCGCCCGCGAAGCTGAAGAGGCCCAGCGCCGTGAATCAGAAGACTTGTCGCGCCGTCGCGCGGCAGATGCTGCCACACGCCGTCTTGATGCCGATGAACGTCCGGCAAGCACAGGTGCCGCGCCGCGCGGTGCTGCGTTGCTTGATGATGAAGTGGCCGACGACGAAGGCAAGCCCAAGCGCCACGGCGCACCGGGCGCCGCCGTCAAGAAAGCGGCTCCCAGCCCCCGCGTCGAACAGAAGCGCCGCACGGGCAAGCTTACGATCACCAAGGCCTTTGAAGAAGGCGGTGACCGCCAGCGCTCGCTCGCTTCGATGCGCCGCCGCGTGGAGCGCGAAAAGAAAAAGCTCGCCGGTATTCACGATGCGCCGACGAAAGTCATGCGCGAAGTGGTTATTCCTGAAATCATCACCATTCAGGAACTTTCCAACCGCATGGCCGAACGCGCTGTCGACGTCATCAAGATTCTGATGAAGCAGGGCATCATGCTGAAGATCACCGATGTGATCGACAGTGACACGGCCCAGCTTGTCGCCGAAGAACTCGGACACACGGTTCTGCGCGTTGCAGAATCCGACGTTGAAACCGGTCTTGTCGGCGAAGCCGATATTGACGATCACAAAATCAGCCGCGCACCGGTCGTCACCGTCATGGGTCACGTTGACCACGGCAAGACATCGCTGCTCGACAGCTTGCGCAAGACATCCGTGGTGGCGGGCGAAGCCGGTGGCATCACCCAGCATATCGGCGCTTATCAGGTTGTGATGAGCACGGGCGCGAAGATCACCTTCCTCGATACGCCCGGTCACGCCGCCTTTACCGCGATGCGCGCGCGCGGCGCCCGCGTTACCGACATTGTGATCCTTGTGGTGGCAAGCGACGACGGCGTCATGCCGCAGACGATTGAAGCGATCAATCACGCCAAAGCCGCAGGCGTGCCGATGATTGTTGCCATCAACAAGATGGACAAGCCCGATGCCGACGCCACACGCGTCAAAAACGAGCTGTTGCAGCATGAAGTCGTTGTCGAAGATTTCGGCGGCGACGTGATTGCCGTGCCGATTTCGGCCAAGACCGGCTTTGGTCTCGACAAGCTCGAAGAAACAATTCTGCTTGTGGCCGAAGTGCTCGATCTCAAAGCCAATCCCGACCGTGCCGCCGAAGGCATTATCGTGGAAGCAAAACTTGATCGCGGTCGCGGTCCTGTCGGCACCGTGCTCGTCGAGCGCGGCACGCTGAAGGTCGGCGACATCATTGTGGCGGGTGCTGAATGGGGCCGCGTGCGCGCACTCATCAATGACCGTGGCGAGAATGTACCCTCTGCCGGTCCGTCCGAACCCGTCGAAGTGCTCGGCCTCGGCGGCGCGCCGGAAGCAGGCGACACACTGTCGGTTGTGGAATCGGAAGCGCGCGCGCGCGAAGTGACCGATTACCGTCAGCGCATGAACCGCGACAAGCGCGTCGGCACGGGCGGACGCACATCGCTCGACCAGATGCTGACGCAGCTCAAAGAGAAGAACCTCAAAGAATTGCCCATCATCGTCAAAGCGGACGTGCAGGGTTCGGCCGAAGCGATTGTGCAGGCGCTCGAAAAACTCGGCACCGACGAAGTCAAAGCCCGCGTGCTCCATGCAGGCGTCGGCGGCGTCACCGAAAGCGACATTACGCTGGCAACAGCATCGGGCGCGCCGGTCATCGGCTTCAACGTGCGCGCGAACACGCAGGCACGTGATGCGGCTCGCGTAGCCGGTGTTGAAATCCGCTATTACTCGGTCATTTACGACCTTGTGGATGACATCAAAGCGGCCATGTCCGGTATGCTCTCGCCGGAACTGCGCGAGACGTTCCTCGGCAATGCGCAGATCCTCGAAATCTTCAACATCTCGAAGGTCGGCAAGATCGCCGGTTGCCGTGTGTCGGAGGGCGTTGTGCGCCGTGGTTCGTCCGTCCGCCTTATCCGCGACGACGTGGTCGTGCACGAAGGCAAGCTCTCGACGCTCAAACGCTTCAAGGACGAAGTGCGCGAAGTGCAGTCGGGTCAGGAATGCGGTATGGCGTTCGAAGGCTATCAGGACATGCGTCCGGGCGACGTCATCGAATGTTTCGATGTCGAAGTGGTGAAGCGTTCACTGGATTGATTTTTGGTGTGAGCCAAATGGTCTTCTGTCACCCCGGTCGTTAAGGCCGGGGTGACAGTCTTTAAGTGACAAAAACATGCGTAAACCCGATCCCAAGAGAGCCAAACGCGGAGCCCGCGGTCCGACCCAGCGCCAGTTGCGCGGGGGCGAGATCGTGCGTCGGGCGCTGGCCGACATTATCGGGCGCGGCACCATCCACGATCCTGAACTCATTGAAAAAGCGATCACGATTTCGGAAGTGCGCATGAGCAATGATATGCGCCATGCGACCTGCTTTGTCGCACCCCTGGGCGGCAGCGTGACGGGCGAGGATTCCGAAAAGATCGTCGCGGCGCTGACGCGCGTCAAAAATTTTCTGCGCGGCCAGCTTGCCAAAGAAATCACGTTCAAGTTTCTACCCGATCTCGCCTTTATCGCCGACACGTCTTTCGACAAGGCCGAGGCGATTGAGAAACTGTTGAACTCGCCGCAGGTCGCGCAGGATCTGGATTTCGACGGGGACGAAGAAGCCCCCTTTGATGCAGATCGAGACTGATGGGTCGCCGTAAAAAGGGGGACCACGTTTCGGGCTGGGTCATTGTCGACAAGCCCGTGGGGCCGGGCTCCACCAATGTCGTCGCGATGATCCGCCGCCTCTACAATGCACAAAAGGCAGGACATGCCGGCACGCTCGACCCTTTAGCGACGGGCATTTTACCGGTTGCGCTGGGCGAGGCGACGAAGACGGTTCCCTTCATCATTGAGGCGACCAAGGGTTATCGCTTCACCGTGACGTTCGGGGCGTCCACCACGACGGACGATCTTGAGGGCGAGGTTGTGGCCATGAGCGACCATCGCCCGACGGCGGACGAGGTCGTGAGCGCCCTCAGGCGTTTTGTGGGGCCGATCTTACAGGTGCCGCCTGCCTATTCCGCCATCAAGGTCGACGGGGAGCGCGCCTATGACCTTGCCCGCGCCGGTGAAGTGGTCACGCTCAAAGCCCGCGAAATCACTATCCATAATGCAACGCTTCTGGGATTTACCGGTGGGGCGGCGGAGATCGAGATTTCCTGCTCCAAAGGCACCTATGTGCGCTCTTTGGCACGGGATCTGGCCCTTTCGCTCGGGACCCTCGGCCACGTTACCGCCCTGCGGCGCATCGCCCATGGGCCATTTCGCGAGGGGCAAGCAATTCCGCTGGATAAACTGATGGCCTTGGGTCATATTCCGCCCGCTTCCGACGCTCTGTGGACGCATCTGAAACCGCTTGAGACGGCCCTGGACGACATCCCGGTGCTCGCCCTGAACGAAGATGATGCCTCCCGCCTAAAGCAGGGTCAGGGGGTTTTATTGCGCGGGCGTGATGCCCCGATTTTCTCCGGACAGGTTCTGGCAACTCACAAGGGCGACCCTGTGGCGCTGACCGAATATATCTCCGGCGAGCTTCGCCCCGTGCGTGTTTTTAATCTTGGATAACAGGAGTATCCGATGTCGGTGACACCAGAGCGCAAAGCGCAGATCATCAAAGACTTCGCCGCCAAAGAAGGCGACACAGGTTCGCCCGAAGTGCAGGTGGCGATCCTCACAGAACGCATCACCAACCTCACCGAACATTTCAAGACCCATGCGAAGGACAACCATTCGCGCCGCGGTCTGCTGAAAATGGTGAGCCTGCGTCGTTCGCTTCTCGACTATGTCAAGAAGGGCGACCAGAAGCGCTATGAGAACCTGATTGCCCGTCTGGGCATCCGTCGTTAATCGGGGCTGTGCTTATTTCCCCGATGGTTCAGCCCCCGTTTGATAGGGCAAGTTGAAATCGAGTGTCGGTAAAGCGTGTGAATATGCTCTACCGGCACTTTATGTTTTCTGAAGACTTGACTGAACAACAAGAAGAGACATTCGTCCGTTAACGGATTTATGTTTGCGGGAGGACCGCACAGGTCTTGTCTCAGGCCGGTGCGATCTCACAAAGTTGGTGGTCTCAGCAGAGGCACACGCAGACAGAAATCCAATATGTCCGGCCGCGACGTCAGCGGCAGAAAATGCGCCGCCCGCAAACGGGGTGTCGTGCTTTGAAAGAGCACCGGCGCATGTATGAAGGAAATGAAGATGTTTGAAGTTACACGCGAAGAAATCGAATGGGCGGGCCGCACGCTCACGCTCGAAACAGGTAAAGTCGCCCGTCAGGCCGACGGCGCCATCATCGCCACCTATGGCGAGACCACTGTGATCGCCACGGTTGTGGGCGAGCGCAAGCCCAAACCCGGCCTCGACTTTTTTCCGCTGACCGTGAATTACCAGGAAAAGACATATGCTGCGGGCAAAATCCCCGGCGGCTTTTTCAAACGCGAAGGCCGTCCGAGCGAAAAAGAAACGCTCGTATCCCGCCTGATCGACCGACCGATCCGTCCGCTTTTTGCCAAAGGCTTCAAGAACGAGACACAGGTGATCGTCACCGTCCTTTCGCATGACATGGAAAACGATCCCGACATCGTCGCGATGGTTGCCGTTTCGGCAGCTCTCACGATTTCGGGCCTGCCCTTCATGGGCCCCATCGGTGCCGCCCGCGTCGGTTACATCAATGGTGAGTACAAGCTCAATCCGCTGATCGACGAAATGGCCGATAGCGCACTCGATCTCGTCATCGCCGGTACATCCGACGCCGTGATGATGGTGGAATCGGAAGCCAAGGAACTGTCCGAAGACATCATGCTCGGCGCCGTCATGCATGGTCACGCAGGCTTCCAGCCCGTGATCGACATGATCATCCGCATGGCCGAAAAATGCGCCAAGGAACCCCGCCCCTTCGTCAAGGCAGACGAAAGCGAACTCGAAGGCAAGATGCGCGCGCTTGTCGAAGCCGACATCCGCACTGCCTATGGCTTCAAGGATAAAGGCGAACGCCACGAAGCGCTTGCCAAAGCCAAAGACAAGGTGAAGGCCGCGCTCTGCAATCCTGAAGATGTCAACGCTCTGCCCGAAACGGCTGTCGGCGGCGTCTTCAAAGCGATTGAATCGGATGTTGTCCGCAACTCCATCCTCGACACGAAGAAGCGCATTGACGGTCGTGATCTCGAAACGGTGCGCGCCATCGTTTCGGAAGTCGGGCTTCTGCCGCGCACACACGGCTCGGCGCTTTTCACACGCGGTGAAACGCAGGCCCTCGTGGTGGCGACACTCGGCACCGGCGAAGACGAGCAGTTCATCGACGCGCTGGAAGGCACCTACAAAGAAAACTTCCTGCTGCATTACAACTTCCCGCCCTTCTCGGTCGGCGAAACAGGCCGCGTCGGTTTCACAGGTCGCCGTGAAGTCGGTCACGGCAAGCTTGCCTGGCGTGCGCTGCGCGCAGTCCTGCCTGCCAAGACAGAGTTCCCCTACACGTTGCGTCTCGTGTCGGAAATCACGGAGTCGAACGGCTCGTCCTCGATGGCAACGGTTTGCGGTTCATCGCTTGCCATGATGGATGCAGGCGTGCCGCTGAAGCGCGCGGTTGCGGGCATTGCGATGGGGCTCATCCTCGAAGGCGAACGCTTTGCCGTGCTGTCGGACATCCTTGGCGATGAAGATCACCTCGGCGACATGGACTTCAAAGTGGCCGGTACATCGGAAGGCGTCACATCGTTGCAGATGGACATCAAGATCACCGGCATCACCAAGGACATCATGCAGATCGCGCTGGAGCAGGCCAAAGGCGGCCGTCTCCACATTCTCGGCGAAATGGCCAAAGCCCTCGATACCGCGCGCCCCGAAATGGGCGAGCACGCACCGCGCATCGAGGTCATTCAGGTGCCGACGGATAAAATCCGCGAAGTGATCGGCACGGGCGGCAAGGTCGTGCGCGAGATCGTCGAAAAGACAGGCGCGAAGATCGACATTCAGGATGACGGCACGATCAAGGTGGCGTCCTCTGACGGTGAATCGATCCGCAAGGCGCTGGAATGGATCCGTGGCATTGTGGCCGAGCCTGAAGTCGGTGCAATCTATGAGGGCACGGTTGTGAAGGCCGTCGACTTCGGCGCCTTCGTCAACTTCTTCGGACCGCGTGACGGCCTCGTGCATATCTCGCAGATGGCCCCCACACGCGTCGAGAAAGTTGCCGACGTTGTCAAAGAAGGCGACAAGGTCAAAGTCAAACTTCTCGGCTTTGACGATCGCGGCAAGGTTCGCCTCTCGATGAAACATGTGAATCAGGAAACCGGCGAAGAGATCGTTTACGAAAACGAGCCCGTCGAGCAGCCGCGCGAAAAGCGCGAAGGCGGCGGCAATCGTCGTCCCCGTCGCGATTGATTTCATCGCGATTTGAACTGAAAAGGGCGTCGGGGTGATCCGGCGCCCTTTCTATATGAACACAAGATAACAACCGCCCCAGCATTGGTTCAGATGCACGGGCCTAATGTCTGTTTCAACGAGGCAAAACAACCATCCCGGATGCGCCTCATGGAGACAGATTATGAAAACCGCATTTGCAGCCGCCCTCGCATTGAGCCTTCTTTCGGGCACGGCTATGGCCGCGCCGTCCGACATGCGCGGTGATCATCAGGGCCAGCGTACCGATCAGGCTGAGGCCCGTCCGGATCGTGGCGACCGTGGTGATCGCGGCAGCCAGAGCAATAGCCATAATAACGGTCAGGTGAACAGCAACCAGCCGCGTGGCAATGCCCCCCAGCAGAGCAACAATGGCGGTGGCAACCGGCAGGGCCAGCAGCAGAGCCAGAACGATCATCGCGGCAATGATGGTCGCGACAATGATCGTGGCTACCGCCATGACAATGATCGTCGTGACTATGACCGTCACGATGGGGACCGTCGTGACTATGACCGCCGCGATGGGGACCATCGCTACGGCAACAACGACCGCAATGGTTCGCGTGGTTACGAATATAATGGCCGTCGTTATCATGCGGTGCGCGGCCCCGTATGGCACGCCCCGCGCGGCTATGATGCCCGTCGCGCCTGGAACCGTGGTGACCGTCTGCCGGCCTCTTATCGTGACCGTTCCTATGTGATCGACTACCGCGTTTATGGCCTCGGACGTCCGCCTTATGGCTACCAGTGGGTTCGCGTGAGCAATAATGTGTTCCTCGTGAATGCCTATAACGGTCTCATCACGCAGATTGTCTTCTCGATGTTTTACTAGAGCTTGATGACATTAGATTGACGCATAGCCGGAGTTTTTGAGGTAATTTG
>JAZJXO010000001.1:0-144644 GCA_040390855.1 Pseudomonadota bacterium | reverse complement strand
TCTCCTCCAAAGGGAATCCCCTTTGAATCAGTCATATGTCATCCCGCTCTAAACCTGTCTCCCGTTGGCGGCTGAGGGTCTTTGATTTGGTGCGGCCCGCTCCACCTCCTTCAACAGCGCCGCCACCGTTTGCATCAACCCTTTGAGATCATCATCCGTAGACAGACGATGATCCCCCGCCTTGCTCAGGCTGACGCGCACATCGTTGCTGACCAAAGCCTCCGCCAGCCGCAGCGCATGGGCGTATGGCACGCTCTCGTCGTGCATCCCCTGCAATATGCGCACAGGCCCTCTGAAATCAATCGGCCCGCCGAGCAGCAAATGCCTGCGTCCCTCTTCGATAAGCGTGAGCGATACTTTCAGTCCCTCCTGCGCCCGTCCGCCTTCGTCCAGTGTAGTCGCCTCGCGATAGACACCATCGCGCAGAAGCGCAGCCTTCACCTCATCCGGAAATCCCGCCCACATCAGTGCCTCGGTGAAATCCGGCGCAGGCGCGATCAGCACCAGTGCCTTCACCCGTTCAGGCCGCGCAAGCGCCAGATGCAGCGCAATCCATGCCCCCATGCTGGAGCCCACCAGAACTTGGCCGCCCTCGGTCAGCGCATCAAACGCAAAAATGGCATCCTCGATCCAGCGTCCGATGGTCCCGTCAAGAAACGCGCCCGTTGATGCCCCGTGCCCGAAATAATCAAACCGTGTCAGCGCGCGGTCCTCCTGCGTCGCCCAGGCGGCCAGCGCCTGCACTTTCGTCCCCGTCATGTCGGACTTGAAGCCCGACAACCAGAAAAGCCCCGTGGCACCGGCAGGCGCGTCCGGTATAGTCTGTGCAAAGGCAATATCGTGCCCGTCCCCGCGCGCCAGTCGGCCCGTTCTTGTTGTCGCACTCATCTTCGGTTCATCCGGCGTCATTTATGTTTTAAGACTAAGCTTAAGCTGCGTTCATAAAGCCGCGTCTGTCAGGGACCATAACTTGTCCATCACCTTTCAGGGCCTTACCAGCCCCACCATCCTGCAAATCGTGCCGACGCTCAATATCGGTGGCGCGGAACGCACGACGATTGATATGGCGCGTGCCATTGTCGCTGCCGGTGGCCGTGCGCTGGTGGCAAGCTCCGGCGGTCGTCTCGTTGCTGAACTGCTCAGCGTCGGCGGCGAACATATAGATCTCGCGATGAAATCCAAGAACCCGATCATCATGGCGCTCAATGTCGAGCATCTGACGCGTCTCATCACGCGCGAGAAGGTCGATCTCGTCCATGCCCGCTCGCGCGCGCCTGCTTGGTCGGCGCTCGCCGCGGCGCGCCGCACCGCGCGTCCCTTTGTGACCACCTATCATTCCAAAGTGCACGACAACCCGCGACTCAAAGTCTTCTACAATTCCGTGATGGCGCGCGGCGATGCCGTGATTGCCAATTCCGACTATACCGCAAGGCGCATTGCCCGTGTTCATGCGCCTGACAGTGCGCGTGTCTTCATTGTGCCACGCGGCATCGACACGGATAATTTCTCGCCCGACAACATGAGTACGGAGCGTCTGGCAAAACTTCGCGCCGCATGGGGTATCGAAGGCGAGAGCCGCGTGATCTTCATGCTGCCTGCGCGGCTCACGCGTTGGAAAGGACAGACGCTCGCCATCGAAGCGGCAGCAGCCTTGAAAGCGGCCGGTCACAAAAGTTTTCTTCTGCTTCTCGTCGGCGATGCGCAGGGCCGCAATGATTTCGTCAACGAGCTTGAAAGCATGATCGCGCGTTCCGGTCTTGAGACCAGCGTGCGCCTGACCGGTCCCTGCAATGACATGCCCGCCGCCTACGCTCTGAGCGATATTGTTTTGTCGCCCTCCATCGAAGCCGAGCCCTTCGGGCGCATAGCGGTCGAAGCGCAGGCCTCCATGCGCCCCGTCATCGTGTCGGACAGCGGCGGCCAGCGTGAAACGGTCAAGACACCGCAGAACACAACTGCGAACGAAGCAACAGGTCTTGCCTTTTCCCCGGGCGATGTTGCGGGCCTCACAGCGGCGATGGCCTCGCTTCTTGATCTGTCAACGGATGAACGCCGCGCCATGGGCCTGCGTGGTCGCGCCAATGCGATCACGCGTTTTTCGCTTCCCGCTATGACCGACGCGACGCTTGCGATCTATGCCCGTCTCCTCGCGCCCGCGCATCCCCATCATGGCAACTGACGCCGCCCCGCGCCCCGTCCTCGTGATCGCGTTGTCTTCGAAAACGAAAGCGGCGGCTATCGTGTCAGGGGCCCGTATGGATCATCCCTCCGCCCGTCTCGTTTTGCTTGTCGGCGCGCCCGCCTCGCCCGCGTTGATGGCGGCTGCCGACGAGGTCTGGTCCGAAGGCGCGGCGCGTGGTCCGGCGCGGTTTCTCGCGCTCATGCGCCGCATGTCATGGATGGGCTTCAGCGACATCTATGATGCCGAGGAGAGCATGGTGACCCGTTTCATGCGTCTTTGCGTCTGGCCGCGCCCGCGCTGGCATCCTTGAAAGCCTTGATTCCGTTGACTTTAAGCGGGTGGTCCCGTCTTGGCCGTCGAAGACCCTTGCGATAAAGCGTCATCAAATCTATAGCTTTGCCTTCCATATCCCTTGGGAGACCCGAAATCGGGTCTGTGGCCCCGAGAAATCGGTGCAAGAGCAAATGCATTGTGGCTGCCGGGGGACAGAAAGAAGGAGAGAGTTACATAACTCGCAGACCAGTCCAGGCGCCGCCGACCCGCGAAGGCCCGCGCATCAACGAGATGATCGACGAATCATCCGTTCTTCTCATCGACGCCGACGGCGAAAAGCGCGGCGTAATTCCGACTGTTGATGCCATGCGTATGGCGGAAGAAGCAGGGCTCGACCTCGTCGAAGTGTCGCCCAATTCCAAACCGCCCGTATGCAAGTTGCTCGACTTCGGCAAGTTCAAATTCCAGGCGCAGAAAAAGGCGAACGAAGCTCGCAAGAAGCAGAAGACCGTCGAAGTCAAAGAAATCAAAATGCGCCCCAATATCGACACGCATGACTATGACGTGAAGATGAAGTCCATGGTCCGCTTCTTTGAAGAGGGCGACAAAGTGAAAGTCACTTTGCGCTTCCGTGGCCGCGAAATGGCGCATCAGGAACTCGGCATGGCGCTTTTGAACAAGGTCAAGGATCAGACCGAACCGATCGCCAAGGTCGAAGCCTATCCCCGCCTTGAAGGCCGTCAGATGGTGATGGTCCTCGCACCGAAATAAACGGGCGCCCCAATCATCGTTCCGGTTATCGGGGATTAAAAATGATCGAGAGTAAAAAAGGCCCGGGCATAATGTGTCCGGGCCTTTGTGTTGCGGCTCGTGCCTGTGTCTTGGGCTTCAACGAAGCAATCAACGAACTCGACATGGAAACGCTCGATCTCTTGCAAGAAATCGTCGCTCAGGCGAGCTGTTGCTTGAGCCTGTCGGGCCTGTCGGTGAGGATGGCGTCAAGCCCCAGCGCAATCAGCCGTTGCATCTCGTCGGGCTCGTCAACTGTCCAGGCCGAGACTTTGAGGCCGAGCGAGCGGGCGAGTGCCACCGTCTTTTGCGTCACATCGCCATGCCAGGCAAACCATCCTCCGGCCCCGCCTTTGGCCATGGCCTTGATCATTTTTGTCGCAAAATCGGGACCGTCTTCGGCGCGCCAGTCCGCGCCGCCATACCAGTCGGCACCGGCGGCAGAGCGTGCCCGCAACGCCTCTTCCTCGCTCCCCGGCTTGTCCTTGGCGGCTGATGGATCGTTCGGGTCCAGCATGTAAAAAGGGTTTGTTGTAAAGGCGTTAGCGATTTCAGGGGCGAGTTTTTTAGCAACCATGAGCGCCCGCCAGTCGAACGAAACGAAGGTCACGCGCTGGCCTATCCCCATCTGCCGCGTGAGCTGCACCACTGTGTCGGCAAGGACGTCGGGGGTGGAGGATTGGCTCAGATCGAGGATCGCGGTCTTGAGTTCCACATAGAGATGGAAGTCCGGCTTCGCGTGGCTCCGCACCACGTTGTAAACATCTTCCAGACGCGGAATAACGGCGGAATCAAAGGCTTTTTGTTCCGGAAAGCGCTTGCCATAGGTGCTGTCAGGGCGCAGGCGTCCGACGTCATATCGGCGCAACTGTGCATAGTCGAGTTCCTTGATGAGTGGCGTCGGGCGGTTGAGCCATTGTCCGTCGGCCCCTCGCGCTATCGCCGGTTTCAGGCTCTCGTCGTGATGGACAACAGGCACCCCGTCGCGCGTCAGATGGACGTCGAGCTCGATCCCGTCCGAACCTAAATCAATAGCCGGAACAAAGGCTTCCAGCGTATTTTCCGGCCACAATCCGGTGCCCCCGCGATGCGCGATGAGCAGAGGTTTCGCCATTTTCGTCTCCCGTAATGCAGCCGTCTCATTCGTTGTCTAGGATGGCGAAACTACCTCGTAAAACCTGATTTCCCCAATATGGATGGACTTCTCACGCCCGTTACCATTCTGGAAACATTCCCTCTATTATAGATATTTTAGTCTAAGTAAAGGGGATTAGTACAATGCTGCTAACGAGATTTTGGCGTTACATTAGGGGGCAGAGGCACCGTGTGTCTTTCTATGACAGCACGGTCATGCGTCAGGCGGTGGAGACGGCGGGGCCGGTCAACATGGCTTGGCTCACCAACGAAGCCCTTGAAATGATTGTTCAATCCGAACCGCACAGCCTGCGTGCCGAGGCCGCCCATCACGAACTCGAAATGCGCGCTATCCGCGCCCGCGAAAGCTCCGGCGACGGCCCCCACATTATGGCGCACTGAATTAGGGTGATCTGATTTTCGCCTTGTTGGCGTTACCCCGCCCGATAGACTGATCTCCATGAACCCCGCGAAATATAACGCGGGGACAAGGTCATTTGTTGGGGAGAAGGCCATGAAATTCGGTGTTTTTTACGAGTTGCAATTACCAAAGCCATGGGCGCCGGGCGATGAAGAACGCCTCTTCCATGAAGCGCTCGATCAGGTCGTCCTTGCCGATAAGCTCGGCTTCGATCATGCATGGGAGGTCGAACATCACTTCCTCGAAGAGTATTCCCATTCCTCCGCACCCGAAGTATTCCTCGCCGCCGCCGCCGCGCGCACCAAAAACATCCGTGTCGGTCACGGCATCAGGCAGGTGATCCCCAATTACAATCACCCCGCACGCACCGCCGAATGTCTTGCCACGCTTGATATTATTTCACGCGGGCGGCTTGATTTCGGCATCGGCGAAGGCGCGACGCGGCTGGAGCTTGGCGGCTTCAATATCCCCGCCAGAGAGAAACGCGCCATGGCAATCGAGGCCGGCGAGCAGATCGCCAATATGATGGTGCTCGATCCTTATCCGGGTTTCGAGAGCCAGTATTTCTCCATGCCCTGCCGCAATGTGTTGCCCAAGCCCGTGCAGAAACCGCATCCGCCCATGTGGATGGCCTGCACCAATCGCGACACGATCAAGGTGGCCGCACAACTCGGCGTTGGTGCGCTTGCGTTTTCGTTTCTTGATCCCGCCGAGGCCCATGCGTGGTCGGAGATTTATTACGGCATCATCAAATCCGATCAGTGCAAACCCATTGGTCATAGCGTGAACGCCAATATCGCCATGGTGTCCAATTTCTCAATCCATAAGGATCGTGCGGAAGCCATTCGTCGAGGCCATGAAGGTTTTGAGTTCTTCGGTTATGCGCTCAATGCATTGGTGGCCCATGATACGGTGCCGGGCCGCACGGACATGTGGGGCGACTATCTGAAAAAGCGCGGCGACCGCACCGAAGAAATGGTGGCGGCTGCGGCGATGGCCGAAAACTATGCCTCCGGCATCGGGACGCCGGACGATATGCGCAAGCATTTGCAGGCGTTTCAGGTCTCCGGCATTGATCAGGTCATTTTCATGCAGCAGGCAGGGCGCAACAAGCACGAGCATATCTGTCAGGCACTTGAGTTATTTGCCGCTGAAGTCATGCCCGAGTTCAAGGCGGAAGTTGCCGAGCGCGAAGCGCGCAAGGCGCGCGAGCTTGCCCCCTATATTGAAGCGGCACTTGCACGAAAGACCTGGATGAAGCCGCTGACGGACGCTGAAATCCCCGTCGTTAGAGCCTCGGTTGCGAAGGCGCAGGTAAACCAGACCAGCCCGGCGGAGTGAGCGTGGCGCTCATTGACGGCATCGCCGTGAATGGACGTGATGGTAGGACCGGATCGGCTCGACATTGCGCTCGGCGATAAAGACGTCGTAACAAAAATCTATCGCGGCCGCGCTCCCGTTCGCTGAAACATGGTTAAGGTTGGGTTTCTATCGTCGGTCAGCGAACGACACCGTGATTTTAGCATTTTCCGTCAATTTAGCTCGGATCGCCCATTGCGCAATCTGCATGGGTCAATCTGAGGATGACGGAAATGGCGCAAGCCACGCTCGGTGAGATGAAAAAGGACGCGCATCATTATGTGATGCAGACGCGCGCCTTTTTGCGTCTGCTTGGCCGCCGCCTCCGTAGGCCCCGTCTTCTTCTCGCGGCTCTGGTCAATCTGCCCGCTCTGCGTCGCTCGCGCTTTTATCGCGAAGGCCAATGGCTGTGGCGCCGTGTCCTGCTGGTGATGAGCGACGGGTATAATTTCGAGGAATTTTACCGCACCCAGCACGGTGTGAAGGCCGGTGACGTGCATGTGGCCGTCAAGGCCATGGACCACCTGCCGAGTGTCGCTTTGCTCTCCAAAGCCTATGATCTGTCTGACGTTGTTGAAGGCATGGCGGCCATGCGCGTGCTTGTCGAGCGTGCCGTCCTGAAGGCGCAGGCCCGCCAGATGGCCGGTCGTGCCGTCAGCGCTTATGCCCCGAAGCCGCATGACCCGACTATTCACAATCATTGGCGCGCCGCCATTGAGGAGGCTTTTGCGGCCCATCGTTCACGCGCCCGCCCTGTCAACGAGCTTCCGTCTTTTGTGACGACAGCCCGTGGCAAGACAAGCTCTGCGCTCGCACCGCTGAACGTGGCCAATGACACCGCCTTCGAGTTGAGCGTTCCCGAATTTGTCCCCTACCGTGCCAGCACCCGCCATTAGGGCCGGTTCTGTTCCCGATTGACAGCCCGCTGCGTCAAAGAAGCGGGGCTTTATCCAGCCGTCACCCTTGACCTTGCTCTCTTTTCCCTTATAAATCCGCGGCTTCGGGACGATCCGGCCATGAAGGGCATGCCGTGACCGTCCGAAATGCAAGACGAGCCTCACTTTTCCTTGGAATATCAAGGTCTTCAGCGAGTGGGGCTGACCCAAAAGGAGTGCAAAATGCCCAAGTTGAAGACGAAGAGCGGTACCAAAAAACGCTTCAGGCTTACCGCTTCAGGACTGGTGAAACGTGGTCAGACCGGCAAACGCCATATGATGATCCGTCGATCCAACAAGCAGATCCGCAATAAGCGCGGCACGACGATCATGTCCCCTGTGGATGCGGCGCGTGTGCTTAAGTACTTCATGCCCAACGCGTGAAGAACCGGAAATCTCTGAATACCTGAAGAGGATATAGACCATGTCACGCGTTAAACGGGGCGTTACCACCCACGCCCGCCACCGCAAAGTTATCAAGGCCGCGAAGGGCTTTTACGGTCGTCGCAAAAATACCTTCCGCATTGCCAATCAGGCAGTCGAAAAGGCCGGCCAGTACGCCTATCGTGACCGTCGCACGAGGAAGCGCAATTTCCGCTCGCTCTGGATCCAGCGCATCAACGCCGCGACGCGCGAGCTTGGCCTGACCTATGGCCGATTTATTGACGGCCTCAGCAAGGCTGGCATCGAGGTTGACCGCAAGGTGCTCTCGGATCTTGCCATCCACGAGCCTGAGGCTTTCAAGGCCCTGGTCGAAAAGGCCCAAGCAGCTCTCGCTTAATCAGCGAGCCGCTCTTACCTGACCCTTCAGGGCCGGTGCCACCCGTCGGGGCCCGCATAGCGATATGCGGGCCGGACCGGGGTGAGGCCGGATCGGGTACGGTTTTCCCATACGCAGCCTCGTCCCCGAGACCCTCACGGTGCTTGGTCGAACTTCGGCGATTTTTTGCGTTTGGAAAGCGGATATGCAGGATATCTCGAAACTTGAAGCAGACATTGCCGCCGCCATTGAAGGTGCAGGCGATGAAGCCTCGCTCGATGCGGTGCGCGTCGCAGCCCTTGGCAAAAAAGGCTCTGTCTCCGAACTGATGAAGAGCTTGGGCGGCATGAGCGCCCAAGAGCGCCAGAGCGCAGGCCCCGCCTTGAACGGTCTCAAAGACCGCCTCACCGACGCGATTGCCGCCAAGAAGTCAGCCCTCGCAAGTGCTGCGCTCGAAGCCCGTCTCGCGCATGAAAAAATCGACGTGACGCTCCCCGTCCGCGAAAGCGCCGTTGAAGCAGGCCGTATCCATCCGCTTTCTCAGGTCCTCGACGAAGTGATCGCGATCTTCGCCGATATGGGTTTTGCCTATGAGCAGGGGCCGGACATCGAAAGCGATCATTACAACTTCACCGCGCTCAACTTCCCCGAAGCACATCCTGCGCGCGAAATGCATGACACGTTCTATTTCGAACCCCGCGCCGACGGCTCGCGTCTGTTGCTGCGCACACATACCAGCCCCGTGCAGGTCCGCACGATGGAAAAGGGCAAGCCGCCCTTCCGCTTCATCTGTCCGGGCCGCACCTATCGCAGCGACAGCGACCAGACGCATACGCCGCAATTCCATCAGATCGAAGGTCTCGTCATCGACGAGACGACGCATATGGGGCATCTTAAATGGGTGCTCGAAGAATTTCTCCGCGCCTTCTTCGAAGTAGACGGTGTCGAACTGCGCATGCGTCCGTCCTTCTTCCCCTTTACCGAACCCTCGATGGAAGTCGATGTGCGCTGCGCCCGTCTCGGCAATGAAATCCGCATCGGCGAGGGCGAGGATTGGCTCGAAATTTTGGGATGTGGCATGGTTCACCCGAACGTGTTGAAGGCCGCCGGACTTGATCCTGAGAAATATCAAGGCTTTGCCTTCGGCATGGGCCTTGATCGTATCGCCATGCTCAAATACGGCATTCCCGATTTGCGTGCGTTCTTCGAAAGCGACCTGCGCTGGTTGCGTCACTATGGATTCTCGGCGCTCGATGTGCCGTCTCTGGCCGGAGGCTTGTCGTCGTGAAGTTCACCCTCTCATGGCTGAAGCAGCCGCTCGACACAGACGCCACGCTCGACGAGATCGTGACGCAACTCACCATGCTCGGCCTCGAAGTCGAAGCCGTCGAAGACCCCGCGAAAGTCCTCGCTCCCTTTCGCGTCGCCAAAATCCTCGAAGCCGTGCCGCACCCTGATGCCGATAAATTGCGCGTCTGCAAAGTGGAAGCGATGGTCGGGGATAAGGTTGAGGTGCTGCAGGTTGTCTGCGGTGCGCCCAACGCGCGCGCGGGCCTCACCGGTATTTTTGCACCGTCCGGTGCGACGATCCCCGCCAACGGCATGGTGCTGAAGCCCACCAAAATCCGCGGCGTCGAATCGAACGGCATGATGTGCTCGATGCGCGAGCTTGAATTGTCGGAAGAACATGACGGCATCATCGAATTGCCCGACACGTTCGCGGTTGGCACATTGGCGTCCGAAGCATTAAGCGCCAACGATCCGGTCATCGAAATTGCGATCACGCCGAACCGTCCTGATTGCCTCGGCGTTTACGGCGTCGCGCGCGATCTCGCCGCCGCCGGACTCGGTCGTCTGCGCGAGGGCAACATATCCCCGGTCGAAGGTAAGTTTGAGAGCCCCATCGGCATCAAGCTCGATTTTGCTACGGGTACCGAAAACGCATGTCCTATTTTTGCAGGCCGTCTGATCCGTGGCGTGAAGAACGGTCCGAGCCCCGAATGGTTGCAGAAATATCTGAGCGCCGTAGGTCTTCGCCCGATCAATGCGCTGGTGGATATTACAAACTTCCTCTCGCTCGACCGTGCGCGTCCGTTGCACGTCTATGACGCCTCGAAGATCAAAGGCGATCTGCGCGCCCGTTTCGGTCGTAAAGGCGAAAAGCTCGTAGCGCTCGACGGCAAGACCTACGATGTCGCGCCTGAATATTGTGTCATCGCCGACGATGAAAACGTGCTGGGTTTTGCAGGCGTCATGGGTGGCGAAACATCGGGTTCGTCTGTCGATACCGTTGATGTGTTTGTCGAAAGCGCCTATTTCGATCCGGTGCGCACGGCAAAGACAGGCCGCGCCACGGGCATTATTTCCGACGCACGCTACCGTTTCGAGCGCGGCATTGATCCCGCTTTCACCGTGCCGGGATTGGAACTCGCCACCCGCATGATCCTTGATCTTTGCGGTGGCGAGCCTTCGCACGTCATCGTTGCGGGCGCGGTGCCCGACACAACCAAAGTGATCCGCTTCGATCCGATGCGCGTTGAAAAGCTCACCGGCCTCTCGCTTGCGCGCGGTGAAAGCGAGAGCATCCTCAAGCATCTCGGTTTCGGCGTGAACGAAAAATCCGGCGGGCTTTTCGACGTCTCGGTGCCCTCGTGGCGTCCCGACATTGACGGTCAGGCCGATCTCGTCGAAGAAGTGGTGCGTGTTCATGGCCTTGCCGGTGTGAAATCGGTGGCGCTTCCCCGTGTTCATGCGGTGGCCAAACCCGTCCTCTCGGTGCAGCAAAAGCGCGAACGCATCTCGCGCCGCGCGCTTGCCGCACGTGGTCTTGTCGAAACAGTGAACTGGTCCTTCGTGTCGGAAGCACAGGCCACGCTTTTCGGCGGCGGCAATGCGACTCCGGCCCTGAAACTCGCCAATCCGATCTCCGCCGACATGAGCCATATGCGCCCGAGCCTGCTCGCGGGGTTGATCGCCGCGACCGGCCGCAACGTCGCGCGCGGCTTTGCCGATGTGGCGCTCTTTGAAGCTGGACAGCAATTCGGTGATGAGACACCGGAAGGCCAGACGTTTGCGGCGACAGGTATCCGTCGCGGCTCTGCGCGGCCTCTGGGCGCCGGTCGTCACTGGCAGGGCAAGGCGGGGCCGGTCGAAGCGCTGGACGCCAAGGCGGACGCGCTGGCGCTGCTCGCGGCGCTGGGTGCGCCCTCGCTTCAGGTGAGCAATGGCGCGCCGCATTGGTATCATCCGGGCCGGTCAGGTTCGTTCAAACTCGGCCCGACAAAAACCGTCGGCTATTTCGGTGAGATCCATCCGCGTATTCTCGCCGAGATGGATGTGACGGGTCCAGTTGTCGGGTTTGAGATTTTCCCGGCGAACATTCCCGATCCGAAGAAGAAAGCAACGCGGGCGAAATCCCCGCTTGTTCTCTCCGACCTGCAACCGCTGCGCCGCGACTTCGCCTTTGTGGTAGACGCGAGCGTTGCTTCTGACGCGCTCATCCGCGCGGCAAAGAACGCGGATAAAAAACTCATCACCGATGTGTCGCTCTTTGACGTGTTCGAAGGCGGTGCGATGGGCGAGGGTAAGAAGTCACTTGCCATCGAAGTCACTTTGCAGCCGACTGAAAAGACGCTGACCGACGAGGAAATCGACGCAATCTCCAAAGCAGTGATCGCAGCGGTTGTAAAAGCCACAGGCGGCACACTTCGGGGATAGGCATATGCTTGCACTTGTGGAACCGCCTGTGCTGGTCACGCTATGCTTCTTGGCCAGTAGCGGAGGGTAAGCCATGGCGATCACAGCAGCAGAGGTACGTAAGATAGCTCTCGCTTTACCAGAGGCGGTCGAGGCGAGCCATTTCGATCAGCCCGATTTCCGTGTGCGTAAAAAGATTTTTGCGACTCTTCATGCGGAGAAGCACGAAGCCGTTGTGAAGCTCCAATCGGAAGAACAGCAGATGCTCGTTGAGAGTGCCCCCAGAGTTTTTTCACCCGTGCCGGGCGGCTGGGGCCAAAAGGGCTGGACCATCGTGCATTTAAAAGCCGCGAGCGCCAAGGCGGCGAAAGAAGCCATGCTGCGCGGCTGGCGCAATGTGGCGCCTAAAACATTGCTGAAAGAATATGACGGCTAATAATGCCGCGAGCGGAGGAACACATGGAACTCAAAACCATCCGTTATGAAATCGCAGAAGGCATCGCCACCATCACGCTGTCGCGTCCGAAGCGCCGCAATGCGTGGACGGGGCGGATGCACACCGAGTATCGCTGGGTACTGAACGAGGCAGATCAGGACAAAGCCGTGCGCGTCATCATCGTGACGGGAGACCCCGAGGGACAGGCCTTTTGTGCAGGCGCTGATTTGAACGCGCTCGAAGGCCATTCCGAGCGCGGCAAATATGATGCGGGGATAAGCGACGACATCGCGCGGCCTGGCTATGGCGTGGCCCCCAAGTTCGATGCGACCTTCGCCTATCACTTCGGGCTGACAAAACCCGTCATTGCCGCGATCAATGGTGCAGCCGCCGGTGTCGGTCTCGTGCTTGCGGCTTTTGCTGATCTGCGCTTTGCCGTGCCGGGGGCAAAGTTCACCGCCGCGCACGGGCGCTTCAACTTTCCCGCCGAATACGGGCTTTCATGGCTCCTGCCGCGTATCATCGGCGTGACACGGGCAAACGATATTCTCCTGTCGAGCCGCGTCTTCACCTCTGATGAGGCGATGGAGATGGGGTTTCTGAACAAGCTCCTCGCGCCCGCCGACCTTATCCCCCATGTGATCGCCTATGCCCGCGCCATGGCCGACGGCGTCTCGCCCGGCTCGCTGAGGGAAACCAAACGCCAGATCTATACCGATCTCCATGGCGATGCGGCCAGCGCCGTCAACCATGCCGAAGCCATGCTCACCGAAATGTCCATGCATCCCGACTACAAAGAGGGTGTGAAGGCCTGGATGGAGAAGCGCAAGGCCAACTGGCAGGGATAAAGGCCCCGAAAGCGCGGCAAAAGGGCCTCATTGGCTTGCAGGGCTCGTCAGTGCTATATGGGCGGCGCTTGCGTCCCATAGAAAGCTCGATACGGCCCCATGACCGAACTCTCCCATATCCGCAATTTCTCCATCATCGCTCATATCGACCATGGCAAATCGACGCTCGCAGATCGTCTGATCCAGCTTTGCGGCGGGCTTGAGGCGCGCGAGATGAAGGAGCAGGTGCTCGACAGCATGGACATCGAGCGCGAGCGCGGCATCACCATCAAAGCCCAAACCGTGCGCCTCGACTATCGCGCGTTGGACGGCGAGATGTATGAGTTGAACCTCATCGACACGCCCGGCCACGTCGACTTCGCCTATGAAGTGAACCGCTCGCTCGCTGCCTGCGAGGGCTCGCTGCTTGTTGTTGATGCCAGTCAGGGCGTTGAGGCGCAGACGCTCGCCAATGTCTATCAGGCGCTTGAGGTAAACCATGAAGTTGTCCCCGTCCTCAACAAGATCGACCTGCCTGCCGCCGACGTCGAAGCGACGCGCGCGCAGATCGAAGATGTGATCGGGCTTGATGCATCGGACGCGGTGGAGATTTCAGCCAAAAGCGGCATCGGTATCCCCGATGTGCTCGAAGCGATTGTAAAGCGCCTGCCCGCACCCAAGGGCGACATCAAGGCACCCTTGAAAGCCATGCTCGTGGATAGCTGGTACGACGCTTATCTCGGCGTCGTCGTGCTGGTGCGCGTGATCGACGGCGAAGTGAAAAAAGGCCAGCGCGTACAGATGATGGGCACGGGCGGGGCTTATACGCTCGAACAAGTCGGCATCTTCCGCCCCAAGCGCGAGGCCGTCGCGAGCCTGACACCCGGCGAGATCGGTTTCTTTACGGCATCTATCAAGGAAGTTGCTGACACGCGCGTTGGTGATACCGTGACCGAAGAGCGCCGTCCCTGCGCCGCGCCGCTTGCAGGTTTCAAGCCCGCACAACCTGTAGTTTTCTGCGGGCTTTTTCCGGTCGATGCATCGGAATTCGAAGACCTGCGCGAAGCGATGGGCAAGCTGCGTTTGAACGATGCGAGCTTCGAGTTCGAGATGGAAACGTCGGCAGCCCTCGGTTTCGGCTTTCGTTGCGGCTTTTTGGGCCTGCTGCATCTCGAAATTATCCGCGAACGTATCGAGCGTGAATTCAATATCGACCTCATCACGACGGCACCGTCTGTGATCTATCATCTCCATTTGATCGACGGCACGGTCGAGGAGATGCACAATCCCGCCGATATGCCCGATACGATGAAAATCGACCATATCGAAGAGCCGTGGATCAAAGCGACGATCCTTGTGCCTGATGAATATCTCGGTGCGGTGCTGAAGCTTTGCGAAGATCGTCGCGGCTCGCAGATTGACCTCACCTATGCCGGTTCGCGAGCTATGCTTGTCTATCGCCTGCCACTCAACGAGGTTGTCCTCGATTTCTATGACCGGTTGAAATCGGTGAGCCGTGGCTATGCGAGCTTTGACTATCACATTATCGGCTATGAGCAGGGCGATCTTGTGAAAATGACGATCCTTGTGAACGACGAACTGGTCGATGCGCTTTCAACCATCGTCTTTCGTGGTCGTGCCGAGCAGCGTGGCCGTGCCATGTGCGAGAAGCTCAAGGACCTCATCCCCAAACATCTCTTCAAAATCCCCATTCAGGCGGCCATCGGCGGACGCATCGTTGCGCGCGAGACGATTGCGGCCATGCGTAAGGACGTGACGGCCAAATGCTATGGCGGCGACGCGACCCGTAAGCGCAAGCTGCTGGACAAGCAGAAAGAGGGCAAGAAGAAGATGCGCCAGTTCGGCCGCGTGGATATTCCGCAGGACGCCTTCATCGCCGCGCTCAAGATGGACGAGAACTGAATTTCGCATGTCTCAAACCAAAAACACCCCGGCTTGTCACCGGGGTGTTTTCGTATCGGAGGACATGAAGCGGTTAGCGGCGGATCAGACGGATAAGACCCGCGATCACGATGCCGATGACGCCAAGAACGGCCCAAGCCGGAAAACTCATCACTTTGGTCAACGGATCAACGACAGCCGGCACTGTGGCGGCGACCCAACCCGTAAATCCGTCGTAAGACGCCTGATGAACCAGCGCCCAGAGCGCTGACAGGGAACGGATTTGCAACGAACCGGCTTCCACGGATTTCAGCACATCCGCGCCGAGAGCCATCAAGGCCAATGTAATCAGAAGCAATCCTAAAATGCGGAACAAGAACATGGCGTGAGCCCCCCAGCCCAAGGCGGTACAATGAACAAAGTCTGGGTGGAACGGTAGCCGTAACCACTGTCCCAAACAAGCACACTCATTGTCGGGTTTACCACGAAAGCGGCAAAATCACGCTCTCTGGCTCATTGATTCAAGCCTTTGACCTTGTATAGTGCGCCCGCAATCACTGCCCTCACGGGGTCGGATGATGACGGAGGGGTGGCCGAGTGGCTGAAGGCGCACGCTTGGAAAGCGTGTTTACAGGAAACTGTAACGTGGGTTCGAATCCCACTCCCTCCGCCAGCATAAACATATCATTTTCAATGTGTTATGGGCATAGTTCGCCACAGGCAGCAAGGGGTCCTGCTGCTTGCTGGTGGCGAATACATGACTTTTGGAGGCGGTTTTGACGCTTCTGTGGATCGAGTTTCGGCTGGTGGCGCAGTTATAGGATTAAGACATGAAGCAAAAATGTTACAGGTCCGAATCGAATCGTAGTTAACGTGGTGGGGTTGTGTCTGCGGGCAGAGCTTAGCTGCTGAATGCCACTGATGTGGAGCGGCGGGGCTTCAGATAAGCCACTTCCTTCATCGTGATCGGGCCCGTTATGAACTGGGCAACCGGCGATGTATAGGTATAGGTCACTTCAACCATGATGACGCTTGACCCGACCGTGGTGAGACCGGCAGGCAGGGTGACGGATGAGTTGGTGCCCCGTGCGATTGCGCCACCATACACTTTGCTCCAGGCAACCGTCGTGGTGTTAGCATTGGTGGGACTGGCCACCACGCTCGACACTGTGATTTTGGCGACATTGGTGGGGAACGGATTGAGGATAGCCGCGCTTGCCGCAAAGATGTCGTTCATGTCGGTCGTGCTGATCGTTGTTACCTGCGCCGTGAGATCGGCGGCTGTCTGCGCGACATTGGTGACGCGCCGTGCCGCCGTCAGCGCGTTGGTAGTTTCAATCGTTCCGAAATAAAGCGTCAGCATTACTGGAATGATGAGGGCAAATTCAACCGCGACCATGCCGCGCGGATCGCGTGCAAAGCCAAAGACCTGAGCGCCGAAGCGTTTGGCCAATGAAATGATCGTCGTTGAGCGGAGGTCCATCGGATCAGTCTTTCGGGTTACGACGTGTAGGGTTCATTGCGGAACGCAACGCTGGATTGAATAAGGCGCGTTCCCGACGTGTTATTGTCTAGGCCGGTCGAGAAGGGACTCATGATCGACCACACGTAAAAAGCGCGAACAAGAATGATGTCGCCCGCAGCACCCATGTTAAAAATAAGGCTTGTGTCTTTGACGGCACCGGATGAATCCATGACCGACGCAAAGGAGACGCTGGAGAAATTCGTGAAGACGCGCACGTCGATCTTGAGCTTGGTTGTGCAGCTTGAAAGCAGAACGACGTTGTCGCAGATTTTCTGGATCATCTGCTCTTTGGTTGTGCTGGCGGTCTGCGCCTGACCGGTGCGGATCAGGCGACCGGTGTCATTGACCGATTGATCGAGCGTTGATGTCGCAAAGAAAATAATACCCGCTTCCATGATGGCAAAAAGCAGTGTGAAGAACGGAATGGCCGTCAGCGCAAACTCAACCGCGACACTGCCTTTGGCGTCACGGACGAACCGGCGCCTGAGTTGCAGGAAGTTGCATTTGGAAAGGATCTGTCGCATCGGGCTATCCTGCGTCACAGTTAGTAAGCGGACGCTTCTATGGGGTGACTTCGACCGTCACCAATCCTGCACGATCAGCATTGACGCCTCGTTAACTTCGCCAGTTGCATTATAGCGATAGTCACCTGATCCGGAGGGTGACGCCTTGGGCCTTGTCGGAGTTGAGGACGGTCCATGTCGATCATTCAAAAATTTGTATTGAAACCCCTGAAAATGCGCTGCCGATACAGAGCGTGGTCCGCGATATTGCGATCTGTCTTTGTAGGACCGGTTTTCATCGGCGCGGGCCCCGACATAACATAAAATGCCCACATCATTTCCCATCGGTCCGGCGTCGCGAAAATATTTCGCTCGTTAATTTTCACTCGCACATATTCGTACGGGCATCTTTGCATCGCGAGGGCGCTTTGCCCACGATTGTCGCCGGTTGAAATGATTGGACTGAAATGATGACGTGTTTCAAGAAAACGCTAGAACGCTTTATGGCAGATCGCCGCGGCAGCTATGCCGTCATTTTTGCACTCACCATCATTCCCATCCTGATAGCAATCGGCGCTGCGATTGATCTGTCACAAGCCTATGTGGCCAAGCAGCGCCTTACCAGCCCCCTTGATGCAGCGGGCCTAGCGATTGGAAGCATGACAGGACAGACCGACGCCCATATCGTGACAACTGCGCAACCTTCCAGCACGATCCTGATCTTGTCTTCAGCCGAGAAATGCTGACGCCTCGCCCGCCGGATGTCTTTGATCACCTGCTCAGCAGGCTTCTTCGGGCTTGAGTATTCGCTCTTCATATTTGGTTCTCCGTGACGACAACGACAACCAAATACTCCTTAAATTACAACGTCAAATCTGTGCCATAGGCCCTGACGGGATACAATCACCTATACAATTCGTGTCATGGATGGAAATGCGTCGCTCTTGAAATCCTGCGCCTCGAGTCCGGACAAGTATTATAGCGTGACCAATGGCAGTCAGTTAACGACGGTTTTTTCCTCTATCGCACAGGCACTTTCCAATCTGCGCGTCAGCGGATGATCAGGCGTCTTTGACCCCGAGGAGGATTGTTTGCGGGGAATACCTGCAAGGGCGGGATGAAAGTCTTTTACAACTCGTCGCGAATTCGAAGTGAAACGAAACAATCATTTTGATAACTTGTTAATAGGCTGCGGACATAATCGTTCAAGGTTCCCGAAAGAAATGGTCTTCGGGGGACCGGATGGACTGTTGGGCAGATTATGTCGGTTCCGCAAAAAGGCAGATTGGCGCGTGTTCGCGCCTTTATGGATCGCTGGGCCTATGACAAGCGCGGTAGCTATGCCGTGATCTTCGCCATCAGCCTTGTACCGATCCTCATCGCCCTCGGTGCGGCGGTTGATTTGTCACAAGCCTATATGGTCAAGCAGCGCCTGACACGTGCGCTTGACGCGGCGGGCCTCGCGGTTGGCGGGATAACAGGTCAGACGACGGCGCAGGTTCAAACGCTCGCGCAGAGCTATTTTAACGCGAATTATGCAAGCACCAAACTCGGCACACCTGCTTCGCTTGTTGTGACGCCGGTCGGTAATGTAGTGACCCTGAGTGTTTCTGCCACGATGCCGACCTCCATTCTCGGCGCGATCGGCGTCAATACACTCAATATCAGCGCGAAATCGCAAATCACGCGGATGGGCAAGAAGCTCGAAGTGGCCCTTGTGCTCGATACGACAGGCTCGATGGATAGTTCAAACAAGCTCACAACGATGCAGACGGCTGCGAAAGATCTGATCACCCAAGTGTCGGCCGCTGCCGTTAATCCCGGCGACGTTAAAATCGCCATCGTCCCCTTTACAGTCGATGTGAAAGTCGGAACGACCTACAAAACGGCGAACTGGATCAAATGGAATTGGACGACGCCTAAAACACAGACCTGCACGGGCAGCAAGTGGAATGGCACATATACCTGCTCTGATAAGGCATATTCGATTAATTCAAGTACCTGGAAGGGTTGTGTGATCGACCGTGATCAAAATTACGACATCAGTGCAACTATGCCCATTACGATTACCGACTTGTCGAGATATCCAGCCGACAATGATGATTGCTACTCGGAAAGTCTGATGCCGTTGAGCACGGACTGGACAGCCCTAAAGAAAAAGATTGATGACCTGGAAGCAAACGGGAACACCAACACAACGATTGGTATGGTTTGGGGCTGGAATATGGTGACGCAGAACGCAACGCTGTCTGCCGCTGCCGCCCCTGCGTCGAATATGGATAAGGTCATCGTCTTTCTGACGGACGGTGAAAATACCGAAAATCGTTTCACCTCAAATTCGAGTAGTATTGACAGCCGTACTGCAAGCCTTTGCACAGCGATTAAAGCGTCGGGTGTCATCGTCTATACAATCCGTGTGATGGACGGAAATGGGACGCTGCTGAAGAACTGCGCCTCCGATGCGGGCAAATATTTCAGCGTGACCAACGCAAGCCAGCTAACCTCCGTCTTCCAGTCGATTGCTCAGGCTCTGTCAAACCTGCGCGTCAGCCAGTAAGAGCCAGATAAGAAAACAGCCGTCGCCCTTTCGGTGCGACGGCTGTTTTCAGCAATTCCTGTGACCAGTTATTCTTCCGGCGCGTTGGAGGCTTCGGCTTTTTCCGAAGATCCGATTAACGTGCTGAGGTTACCAGGTTGACCTGATGCACCCAACTGGGAGCGCGCTAGGCCTGCGACACCCATAGTTTGTTGTGAGGTGGCGGAGAAGGCATCGCTGTCATCGCCCATCGCAACGACACGTTCGCAGCGTGGTGTGCAATTATAGGTGAGCTGACCGGCGCCGCGCGTCAGTGTTACGGTTGAATTTGCCTGTGCAACGACATTGACGTCAAAGGCAGAAATCTGTTTGCCGTTGGCATCAAGCGCCACGAAATTTGTTTTGCCGTAGGACCGCCCGAGAACATAAATGAGTTGTGGGCCGAGCACCGTTACGTCGGCAATGGCGGGATTGCCGACCATCACGGCGGAGGCCGGCGCATCAAGTTTAAGCGCGCGCGACTGATTGATTTCGACATTGAAACCGGCGGCAGATGCCTGAACGGAGTAAAGTGCGGTCGAGGCAAAAAGAGCTGCTGCGGCAAAATTTCCCGCATGAGCCAATACCGAATTGCGTTGAACCATAGTCGGACCCATCCGTTTACATGCACGCGAACTGGCAAATTGCCAATGCGTTCAGAGCCCAGATTAGCGCCAATCAGTAAATGATTTGTTGACCGTAAGGAGAGTTCGAGCTTTTACCTGCGCTTAAGGCCGCGCTAGATAGACTGAACGCTAGGAGCGCAAAGGGGCGACATGTTTAGCAATGACCATCAAAATCAGCGGGCGCAGGATGTGATCGGTGGATTGCGTGAGATCCGCATCTTTGCCGATCTCGCGCCGAAAGAGCTTGCTCTGCTTGCATCCGAATGCGGCTGGCGCAGATTCTCGCGCGGCGACATCATTATGTCAGCCGGTGCCGAAAATGACGATGTGTGGTTGGTTGTGCGCGGCGCGGTCCGTTTGGCACGCACTACAGGACCGGACGGCCGCATAGCCTATTTAGATATTGAGGCGGGCGGACAATTCGGTGAAATGTCACTTTTCGGCGTGGACGATGCCGAGCTGACAGCGATTGCGAATGAAGATTGTGTGCTCGCAGTTATGGCAGAAACGATCTTTGTCGAATTGCTGGGCAGGGAAGAGTCCGTGTCGCGTGCCCTTCTATGCCAATATGCAAGACAGCTGCGCCAGCGCGATGCGGCCTCGGTCGCCGCATCGGTTAGTATCCCGGGCGCAACGCCCATACAGCGTGTTTATAGCGAGTTGTTGGCTCTCGGCGAAACCCGTCTGGCGATTGGCGACACAGAGGGCGGATTGCTCATCGCGCGGATGCCGCGTCACAGGGAGCTTGCCGACCGGCTCTCCACCACAGAAGCCGTTGTTGCAGGCGCGATCGCTGAACTTGTCCGCCTCGGCATTGCCAAGCGAGAATATCCCGGACTTTTTATTAGCGATGAAAAAGCGCTTAAAAGTCTTTGCAAATCAGCTTGACCCATCTGCTTTTCTGCAAACCACCGGCATTTGCGTCAATCAAGCGCTCGGCATTAACCGATAAGTAACTTTGTTCAATGGAAATTCTAATTTGTTGTCTGTTTTTGTATTCAAAAAAGCAATCTAATACTTGAAAAAACAAGTACAGATAGAATGGTTGTGAGAAATCAAAGGTTTTATCGCCACTATTGGTTCAATCCGAGAGGTCAAATTAAATAACGGGTAATCAACTGGGTATAATCTTACATCAACCCAAAGAAGGGCCGTCACAGCGATGTAAAGCGCTGCGACTTATAGCTGTCGACAGTCACAACGTGTAAGGAGGCTTGTAATGGGCCAGTTTCTTAAAAATTTTTCGAAAAACCAGTCTGGTGCAACAGCGATCGAATACGGCCTCATCGCCGCTGGTATCGCCGTCGCAATCGCGACCATCGTCACGACACTTGGCTCGAGCTTGGAAGCCAAGTTCTCCGAGATCAACGCGGCGCTCTAACCAAAGTAATCTAACGCTCGGATTACGACCGCTCGTCCGGCACCTAATGTCGGTGATGTTAGCGATAGCCGCTGGCGCCCGTGAAAGGCCCAGCGGCTTTTGTTTGCAAGGTTTCGTTAACCAAACCGATTCATCGTTTACGCCAAATTTACAGTCCATCGCCCAATATAAGGTCAGGTGGGCTGGTTCCGGGTTCCGACCGTCTTTTTCGGAGTATTCGTCACCACTCGATGGGAAAACTGAAAGACCGCAATGTCTGTATTGACTACATTCCCGATCGCTATATTCGCCGCCGCAATGATCTTTGCCGGCGTTCGCGATCTCACGACGATGACAATACCGAATTGGCTGACATTGGCGCTGACACTTTCGTTCTTTGTTGTCGCGCCGTTGGCCGGAATGAGCCTCAGCGATATTGCTCAGCATACGGTCATTTGCTTCATCACGCTCGTGGTCGGCATGGGTTTCTTTGCCAAAGGCTGGATCGGCGGCGGCGACGCCAAGCTCATGGCGGCGGTCGCCCTTTGGATCGGCTGGGGACAGGCGCTACCCTATTTCCTTATCGCATCCCTTCTGGGGGGCGGGCTCACACTCGCGATCCTCGGTTACAGAAATTTGCCTTTGCCTGCTTTCGTGGTGCGTCAGGCCTGGGCTCTGCGCCTGCATGACCGCGCCGAGGGCGTGCCTTACGGCTTGGCGCTTGCCGCTGCCGGACTTTTGATCTTCCCTGATACGGAAATTTTCCGTCTCACCATTGCCATTGGTTAAGTCAGAGACGAAGGAATAGCATTGTGAACGCCGCACGCATGGGAGTTTTGGTTCTGGCCGTTGTCGCCGCAGGTCTTGCAGCGCTGCTGGCCCGCGGTCTCGTGTCATCAGGCGATGCACCGGCTGAAACGAAAGTGGTAGAAGCGCCGGCACCAGAGGTTCTGGTCGCCTCCACCAATGTCGAACGCGGTGAACGTCTGACCGGTAGCAGAATGCGCTGGCAGAAATGGCCGGAAGCTTCCTTGTCGCAAGGTTTCGTTATCCGTACAGCAAAGTCTGAAGGTCTGAGCGAATTTGAAGGCTCGCTTGTACGCGTGGCTCTGGCAAACGGCGAACCGATCACTGTCGCCAAAGTTGTCAACGTCAAATCGGGTGGCTTCCTCGCCGCTTTGATTGCGCCCGGTAAGCGCGCGGTGGCAATTCCTGTGTCGCCTGAAACGGGTGCCGGTGGCTTTATTCTCCCCAATGATCGCGTGGATATTATTCAGACACGTCGCGTACAGCAGGAAAGCTCATCCGGTATGCGTGAGGTGATCGAAGGTGAAATAATGCTTCAGGACATTCGCGTCCTCGCCATCGACCAACGCTTTGATGAAGGAGGCGGCGACCAGGTCGCGATTGGTAAAACCGCGACCTTGGAATTGTCGCCGTCTCAGGCTGAACGCCTGACGGTTGCCCAAGTTGAGGGGACCCTGACCTTGTCGCTGCGCGGACTTGCGGAGGTCAAAGGTGACACGAAAGCCGAAGAACTGCCCAAGGATGCAGAGTCCTCAAACATCGCCGTTGTGCGCTACGGCACACAACAGACCGTTCGGGTGAGGTAACATCATGGCATCGGGAAAAACTAACATCATGCTGTGGTTGCATCCTGTGACGTTCGCACGATTTGCCCGTCTTCTTCTAGCCACATCCATCGCGCTCTCGCTCAGCGCGCCCGCACAGGCAAGTGTCGGCGAAGCCCAGCTCGTGAAAGTGGACAGCGGCGGCACCGGTACGTCAACACGCAGCATTGTTCTCGGCCTGAACAAAGCCGCTGTCGTTGAGCTTCCCGTCTCAGCACGCGACGTGCTTGTCTCGGACCCCGCCATTGTCGACGCGGTCGTGCGCACAGCCAAACGGATTTACCTGATCGGCCTCAAGGTCGGTCAGACCAATGCTTTTTTCTTCAACGAAAAAGGCCAGCAGATTGTCAATCTCGAAATCCGTGTAGAACGCGATTTGGCAAGCCTGCGCGATACGTTGCATCAGTTCTTCCCCAATTCCCGCATCGACGTTCAAGCGATGAACGATCACATTGTCTTGTCTGGATCGGTAGCGAACGCTGGTGACGCTGACAAAGCCCGTGATCTCGCAGCCCGCTATGTCGGCGCTGCGGACAAAGTGCTCAATATGCTGTCGATCGAAGGCAAAGAGCAGGTCATGCTCAAGGTGACGGTTGCTGAAATGCAGCGCAGTGTCATCAAGCAGCTCGGCGTCAATCTGTCAGCAGTCGGTGACATCGGTAATCTCGCTCTTAATCTTGCAACCTCCAATCCGTTCTCCATTCAGGGCAATTCGCTCGGCGGTGCAAATGCCGGTGTTGGTGGCACGGCGGGTAACATGACGCTCGCCTCATCACTAAAAGCACTTGAAGAAGACGGTCTGGTGCGCACGCTTGCCGAACCGACACTTACGGCGATTTCAGGTGAAGGTGCGAAGTTCCTTGCCGGTGGTGAGTTCCCTGTACCGACAGCCAAAGATCAGGACGGCAACATCACAGTCACATATAAGCCTTTTGGTGTGGGCCTTGCCTTCACACCGATTGTGCTCAGTGAAGGCCGCATCAGCCTCAAGCTTTCGACCGAAGTCAGCGAACTCACCACGCAAGGTCAGGTATTGCAGAATGGTCTGACGATTCCCGCACTCAAAGTACGCCGTGCCGAAACAACCCTCGAAATGCCGAGCGGCGGCTCGCTCGTCATGGCTGGTCTTCTGTCGGACTCAACCAAACAGAATATCGACGGGGTACCTGGTGCGAAAGACATACCTGTTCTCGGTCAGCTTTTCCGCAGTCGCGACTACCAGAAGAATGAAACCGAGCTTGTCATTATCGTGACACCTTATGTGGTTGATCCGACCAGTCGCGACAAGCTTGCTTTGCCGACCGACGGCTTTGCGCCGGCAAGCGATATGGACACGATCTTGATGGGTCGTCTCAACGCGACTTATGGCGTCAAAGGGGCGACACCGACGGACAAGAAACTTGAGGGCCCGGTCGGGTTTGTGGTGGATTGATGGAAAGCGATGTCAAAATGAAAAAACAAAGCTCTGCCTCGGCGCTGCTTGTGTTCCCTCTACTTACGTCTCTGGCTCTTGCCGGTTGTGGTGGCTTCAATGGCGTAGAGGAAGCCGACTTCGGTCCCGCCTACAATCACCCGATCTCGGTGCAGCCTGATGTGCCGACCCTGGAAATTTCTGCGGTCAATGCATTGAGCGTTGAAGATCGCGCAGCGCTAAAAGGTTTTGTTACCGCTTACAAAGAACGTGGACACGGGGCGCTCACCATCGCAACGCCGTCAGGATCCGCCAACACAGCGATTGCCATGAACGTGCTCGTTGACGTACGCGATGCGCTGGCGCAGGCCGGTGTTCCCGCTGACCGCGTTTCCTACACGCCTTATCGTGCGTCGGGCACTGATCATGCCGCCCCGATTGTGGTGTCCTACAAGCAGTTCATTGCTGTTGCGAGCCCGTGCGGGGACTGGTCGGATTCTTATTCTTACAATCCGGACAACACAATGACGAAGAATTTGGGTTGTGCCACACAAAACAATCTCGCCGCTCTGGTTGCCGATCCCGCTGATCTCGTCACGCCGCGCGTGATGACGGCGAGCGATGCGCAGCGTCGTGGTGAAGTTTTCGACAAATATCGTAAAGGTGAAATCACCGCCACAGATCGTGATGCTCACGACTCAGCGGCGATGAGTGAGGTAGCTAAATGAGCAATCTGGCGCATATGCAAATTGATCCGCCGCCGTTGCCGCAGGAGGACGATGCGGCACCTGCGCCCGTGATGAAACCGGTACCGCGCATCACGATTCATGCTTTCTGCGAAAATCCTCAGACGGGAAGCATCATTCAGCGTGCCGGCGAGGATCGTCGTCTTGCCAGAGCACATCTGACCGTCCATATGGGCGGTATGCGTGCGGCGGCTGAGTTTTATCAGCAATCGGCAACACCAAACCTCATTCTCGTCGAGACAATGGCGGGCGGCAACGAACTCTTCGGTCATCTTGCAGCGCTTGCTGAGGTGTGTGACGCAGGAACGAAAGTTGTCGTGCTCGGTCATCTCAACGACGTATCGGTCTATCGCGAAATGATCCGTCAGGGCGTCAACGAATATCTCGTGACACCCTTGTCACCGATCCAGATCATCGAAGCCATCTCCCGCCTCTATGTCGATCCTGATGCGCCGCCGATCGGTCGTTCGATTGCCTTCATGGGCGCCAAGGGCGGCACCGGCTCCAGTACCATCGCGCATAATGTCGGCTGGTGCATCTCGACACGTATGAACGAGGACGTGATCATCACGGATCTCGATCTTGCCTTCGGAACGGCTGGTCTCGATTTCAATCACGATCCGGCACAGGGCATTGCCGATGCGCTGATGGCACCGGAACGTCTCGACGATGTGTTGCTTGATCGCTTGCTGGTCAAATGCTCAGACCATCTGAGCCTATTTGCAGCTCCCGCCGTCCTCGATCGCGACCTCGACATGGATACGGAAAGCTATGAGTCAGTGCTCGAAATCGTGCGCGAGACAGTGCCTTGCGTCATCGTTGACCTGCCGCATATCTGGTCGCCCTGGACAAAAAAGCTGCTGATGTCGGCTGACGAAATCGTTATCACTGCAACGCCGGATCTCGCTTCGTTGCGGAATGCCAAGAACATTATAGATTTGGCAAAGCAGACACGTTCAAATGACGGTATGCCGCATCTCGTGATCAATCAGGTCGGTGTGCCCAAACGTCCGGAAATTCCGGTGAAGGACTTTGCTGAAGCGATCGGCATCGAACCGACACTTGTTCTGCCCTTCAATCCCGGCCTCTTCGGTGCCGCTGCCAACAATGGTCAGATGATCGAAGAGCTGGACGCAAAGAGCAAAGCGACGGAAGGCATGCGTTATCTCGCCAAGCAGCTTTGCGGACGCGAACCCACGCCGATGAAGGCGATAAAGAAATCTTTTCTTCAGCGGCTTGCCCGCAAAGGATGACCCGGAGGGGCTAAAGCGTGTTTGGAAGGCGTAACGATACCCAGTCTGCTCCGCGCAAAGTCGCGGCGCCTCAGCCTGTGCCCGCTCCCGCGCCGGCCGCGAAGGCGGCTGCGCCCGCGTCAGCAACAGCTCCCAAACCTGCGCCCGCCTCTGCTGCGGTAGCCGTTGCCAAACCTGTGGTCGCAAAAGCAAAGCCGTCTGACCAGCGCTCTGAAAATTATTATCAGATCAAGACGACGATTTTTAATGCGCTTATTGACACCATTGATCTGACGCAGCTTGCCCAGCTCGACAGTGAAAGTGCGCGCGAAGAAATCCGCGACATCGTCAATGAAATTCTGTCGATTAAAAATGTCGTCATGTCGATCTCCGAGCAGGAAGCCCTGCTACAGGACATTTGCAATGACGTATTGGGCTATGGTCCGCTCGAGCCCCTGCTCGCACGCGACGACATTGCTGACATCATGGTCAATGGTGCGGACCGCACGTTCATTGAAGTGAGCGGCAAGGTTGAGCTGACAAATGTGCGCTTCCGCGATAACAGTCAGCTTATGAATATCTGCCAGCGCATTGTGAGCCAGGTCGGCCGCCGCGTTGATGAATCAAGCCCCATTTGCGATGCGCGTCTGCCCGACGGCAGCCGCGTGAACGTCATCGTACCACCGCTCGCGATCGACGGACCGGCCCTCACCATCCGCAAGTTCCGCCGTGAAAAGCTCACGATGCAGAATCTCGTCGAATGGGGTTCCATTTCGCAGGAGGGTGCCGAAGTTCTCGCGATCATCGGCAAGGTTCGCTGCAATACGCTGATCTCTGGTGGTACGGGTTCGGGCAAAACGACATTGCTGAACTGCCTCACGGCTTTCATTGAAACAGACGAGCGCGTCATTACCTGCGAAGACGCTGCCGAACTGCAACTCCAGCAGCCGCATGTGGTGCGCCTTGAAACGCGCCCGCCGAACCTTGAAGGTCAGGGCCAGATCACCATGACCGAACTGGTGCGCAACTGCCTGCGTATGCGTCCTGAGCGCATTATCGTCGGCGAAGTGCGCGGACCTGAAGCCTTTGATTTGCTTCAGGCTATGAACACAGGCCATGACGGCTCGATGGGTACGCTTCACGCCAACAGTCCGCGCGAAGCACTGTCGCGTTTGGAGGGCATGATCACGATGGGAGGCTTTGCGCTGCCGTCCAAGACGATCCGCGAAATGATCACAGGCTCGATCGACATCATCATTCAGGCCGCACGTCTGCGCGACGGGTCGCGACGGATTACGCATATCACCGAAGTGCTCGGAACCGAAGGCGATGTCATCATCACGCAGGATCTCTTCGTCTATGACATTCAAGGTGAAGACGAGAACGGCAAACTGATTGGCAAGCACAAAGCGACAGGCATCGCGCGGCCTGCATTCTGGGACCGCGCACGTTACTACAATCAGCATCATGCTCTGGGTGCGGCGCTCGATCGCGCTCAGGACTGATCAGAAGGACGATTATGGGGTCAACTCTAGCCATCTTCGCGATTGCGATCCTGTCTGCTCTTTGCATCGGCGGTGTCGGTCTTGCTTTGACCATCAAGGAAAGCAAAACCACGCAGCGCATGGCGCTTATGGCCGGTCCCAACCGCAGCAAAGCATTGCGCGGAGAAGGCGAAGTCGACAATAACGAAAAACGTCGCAAGCAGGTTCAGGACACGCTGAATACGCTTGAACAAAAGCAAAATGCCAACAAGAAGATTTCGTTGCAAACCAAGCTCCAACGTGCTGGTTTTGAAACCAAAACTCGGAAGTTTCATATTATCAGTGCATTTTTTGGCTTGGCCGTCGCTTCATTATTTATGGTGTTTGGGTTTTCAGCTCTTGTGGCGCTCGGTGCGGGCTTTGCGGCGGGCTTTGGATTGCCGCGCTGGGTTCTGAACTTTCTGGTTAGGCGCCGTCAGAAAGCATTTGTAGAAGAATTTGCAAATGCCATTGACGTCATTGTCCGTGGTGTGAAATCAGGCTTGCCGGTCAATGATTGCTTACGCATTATTTCGCATGAAGCGGCTGAACCCGTGCGGACAGAGTTTCGCGATCTTGTTGAAGGACAAAAAATTGGCATCTCACTCGATCAGGGCCTTGCCAAGATCTATGAGCGTATGCCGATAGCCGAAGTCAATTTCTTTCAGATCGTGCTCAACATTCAGCAGAAGTCGGGCGGCAATCTCGCCGAGGCTCTGACAAACCTGTCCAAAGTGCTGCGTGAACGCAAGAAAATGCGCGCCAAGATTCAGTCTGTCTCTCAGGAAGCAAAATCATCGGCGGCTATCATCGGTTCATTGCCGCCGGGTGTGATGGCTGTTCTCTATTTTACGTCGCCTGAATATCTGATGCCCCTCTTCACCACGACCACCGGCAATATGATCATTGTCGGCGGGCTCGTGTGGATGATGATCGGCGTTCTTGTCATGCGCCAAATGATCAATTTCGAAATCTGAGGCATAGATGTATTCATTGATAGTCTCATTCTTCAACATTCAAAGCGCGGTGATGCTGCTCGTCGCTGTGGCAGCCTTTGCCACTGTACTCACGCTCACAATGCCGTTGATGGCAACGGACAAACTCGGCAACCGCATGAAACTTGCGGCAACCGAACGCGATGCGCTGCGTCAGCGCTATCGTGAACAGCTTGCCAAAGAAAAAGGCCGTTTGCGCCAGACACATAAAGGTTTCATCAAAGATGTAGTGGAACGCTTTGCGCAAGGCCGTATGCTCGAAAATGAAGCAATCAAAGATAAACTGCGTCAGGCCGGTTTCCGCGGACAGGGTCCGATCTATACATTCATTTTCTTCCGCTTCGTCATGCCGCCGGTCGTTTTCCTCCTGACGCTTATTTACCTCTATGGAATCAACAGTTTTGGCTTTGGCACGATGGCTCGCATTGCTATCGCCGGAGCCGGTGCGCTTTTTGGTTTCTATCTGCCGAACCTTTTTGTTCAGAACGTCATCACCCGCCGACAGGAATCAATCCAGAAGGCGTTTCCAGACGCACTTGATCTGCTGCTGATTTGCGTTGAAAGCGGCATGTCGGTGGAGGCGGCTTTTGGAAAAGTCGCCGCTGAAATCGGTGATCAATCGGTGGAGCTTGCTGAAGAACTTTCGATTACCACAGCCGAACTTTCCTATTTGCAGGAGCGTCGTAAGGCTTATGAAAATCTGGCATCGCGTACGGGTCTCCCCGGCGTTAAGGCAGTGGTGACAAGTCTTATTCAGGCAGAGCGCTATGGTACGCCGCTCGGTCAGTCGCTGCGTGTGATGGCGCAGGAAAATCGCGACATGCGCATGGCTGCGGCAGAAAAAAAAGCGGCATCGCTGCCGCCGAAACTCACCGTGCCGATGATCGCCTTCTTTCTACCGGTGCTCTTCTGCGTCATTCTCGGACCTGCCGCGATCAAAGTCTTTGGCTTGTAAGCATCAAAGCACGGGACATAAAAAAGGCGCCTGTTGGGACGCCTTTTTTGTTGAATTGAATTCGCCTTAGTTGGCCGCAGGCTTGCTCTGATCAAGCGTTTCCATCTGCTTCCATAGTGCGGGCTGGGTCAGCATATCGCGCAGGTAAGCGATGTTATTGTCCGCGACGTTGAGCGGCAGATCAGCTCGCGCAAGACGTGTTGCTTCGTCAAACTTGCCCTGCAGCGCGAGAACAACGGCAAGGTTCTGGCGTGCGCTGGCTGCAGCGGAAGGATTAGAAACGGCTTTGCGCAAAGTTGTCTCTGCATCATCAAGTTTGCCTTCGATCGCATAGGAAAGACCAAGATTGGTAAGGACAGACGGATTGTCCGGCACGATCTTTAAAGCAGCCTGATACTTGTCTTGCGCGTCTTTGTAACGCCCGAGCTGGTCAAAGGTCACGCCTTGGGCAGACAGAATAGTCCAGTCGTCCGGTGATTTTTCAAAGGCGCTGGCAAGAACAGCAGAAGCCTGATCAGGATGACCGGACGCGGTGAGTGTCTTGCCGTACTCGGCAAGCACATCGGCATTGTCGGGGGAGACGCGCTGGGCGTTCTGCATGACAGAAAGGGCTTGCGGGACGGAGCCGATTTGACGGAGCGCTTTTGAATAGTTGAGGGCGGATTCCGTGTCGTTCTCGTTCTTGTCATAGAGGCTACCCCAATAAGCGGCGGCAGCCACATAGTCCTGTGATTTCGTTGATGTCACGGCGGCTTCGCGGATGGCGTTTTCGTCCTGCGGTGCGTCCGGTAATTGATCTCGTGCATTCTGCTGCGATGACGGTGCGGCTTGTGCAGCGGCGGGGTTTTTGGGTGTGTTCTCCGTCGCCGCACAGGAGGAGAGCATGAGTGTCGTCACAAGAGCGGTTGCGACGAGCAAATGCGTACGCAGCGCGCGCGGGGCGGTCTGGCCAATAAAATCTGGAGTGCTTGTGTGCATGTCAAACATCAATCCGAAACGTCCCTCAAGGGGCGGATAAAGTCCAAATCGGATTGTGCCTGTGATCCATCAAGAAAAGATTAATTATAACTCCCGCAGAAACCAGCGGTTTTCACCGGAAGCGAGCGGCCATTTCGGCTTTTGCGCCTTCTGTCCATTCGGTAAAGGCTGGCAACTCAAGGATCGTGCGCATATAGGTCCGCGCCAGATCCGGCGGGTCTTCATTGTCGCCAAGCACCCGCAGGTCCGTTGCATAGGTGTGAAGGCGGCTGACAACAGGCGCATACATGGCGTCGGCGATCGAAAAGCTGCCAAACAGAAAACCCTGATCGTTCGGTGTCTTGCGGCCGAACCGGATACGCGCATCCCGCCAGATGTCGAGGACACGGCGGGTGGCGGCAAGGGCGGTCTCTGTCTGGCCCTCGCCAGGGAACCGGCCGAGAATGTCCATCGGCATATCGCGGCGCAGATCGACGAAGCCTGAATGCATCTGGGCCGCTGCACTGCGGGCGTGAGCGCGCGCCAGCGGATCGGCAGGCCAGAGCGATTTCTCAGGATAGAGGTCGGCGATTGTTTCGCAAATGGCGAGCGAATCCGAAATCACCTCACCGCGCCACTTGAGCGCGGGCACCTGTCCCGACGGTGAATGGACCAGAATTTGCTCTTTTGTATCGTCCTGCCTGAGCCGGATATGGACCTCATCAAACGGAATGCCCGAGACTTTCATTAAAAGCCACGGGCGCAAGCTCCAACTCGACCAGTTCTTGTCCCCGATGACGAGTTCAAACAGTCCCGCCGACATAATCCTCTCCCTGTTTGCGCCCGTTGCAGGGCCCATATCCACTCTATAAGGTCTTGCCAGCGCGAAAGCGATGCCAAGTTCAGGACCATCATGCTCGATATTTTTCTTACCACCAAGGATGCGGCGGCAACGCCGATCTGGCTCGTCAAATCGGGCGAACTGAAACATTGGTGTAGCGAACATGCAGGTGCAGGCGCTCAATGGGTTGAGACATCGGGTTTCAAGGCAGAGGCGGGCAAGGTTCTGTTGCTGCCCGACGGATCGGGCGGGCTCACAGGAGCATTGCTCGGCCTCGGCGACGGGTCCGACCCGTTTGTGACGGGTGCATTGGCATCCGCCCTTCCAGTTCGCACCTATCGTTTTGCGGGCAAGCTCGGTGCGAGCGCCGACAATGCGGTTTTGGGTTTTGCATTCGGCACCTATCAGTTCAATCTTTATAAGGGCAGCGCCCGTGAGTATCCGCGTCTGATCCTGCCCGAGGGCGCTGATGGTGCAGAGCTGAGCCGTATCGTCGCAGCGATCTTCCTTGTACGCGATCTCATCAATACGCCGGCCAATGATATGAGCCCTGCCGATCTTGCTGATGCTGCACTCGATGTGGCGCGTGCGCATGGTGCAGAAGCGAGCGTCATTGTCGGAGATGATCTCCTGACGCAAAACTATCCGATGGTTCATGCTGTGGGCCGCGCCGCAGAAATCGCACCGCGCCTCGTCGACATCACCTGGGGCCGCGCTGACGCCCCTAAAGTGACCCTCGTCGGCAAGGGTGTCTGTTTTGATACAGGCGGGCTCGACATCAAACCGTCAAGCGCCATGCTGCTGATGAAAAAGGATATGGGCGGTGCCGCCAATGTTCTGGCGCTTGCCGATCTCATTATGGGCGCAAAACTTAATCTGCGTTTGCGTGTGCTGATCCCTGCGGTTGAAAACAACGTGGCGGGCAATGCGTTCCGTCCCGGCGATGTTTTGAATAGCCGCAAAGGCTGGAGTGTCGAGATCGGCAATACAGATGCAGAAGGTCGTCTCATTCTTGCCGACGCGCTTGCAGAAGCAGACAGCGAAGCGCCGGATCTCATAATTGACATGGCAACACTCACAGGGGCCGCACGCACAGCTCTCGGCCCTGATCTGCCGCCTTACTACACCCATGATGACGCACTGGCCGAAGACATAGCGGCGGCCTCGCTATCACAGTCCGATCCTCTCTGGCGTATGCCGCTTTGGAAACCCTATGACAGCTGGCTCGACAGCAAGATCGCGGACCTCAATCACGTATCCGACGGGCCCTTTGCAGGGTCAATCACCGCCGCGCTTTTCCTCGCCCGCTTCATCGAGAAGTCGAAAGTCTGGGTTCATTTTGATGTCTATGGCTGGGCTCCGAAGCCGCGTCCCGGTCGTCCCGTCGGCGGCGAGGCTCAGGCGATCCGCGCGCTCTATCACATCCTGAAGAAGCGTTACGGTTGACCCGTGCTTTTCTGTAGCTAAGCTGAACCGGAGCCGAAACGGATTGTCGAACGGCTCCGGGGGATGAGTTCATGGGGTTAGAGTTGAAGCCGGTCCAGGCGCTTGTCCTCTGGCAAAATGTCGTGCTTGAAACAGTGCGACGCGACGGACCAGATTTGTCATCGCGCCAGCTTGCGATTCTGCTGACTGTGTATCTCACGCCATCACCACATACGGTGCGCGGGCTTGCGACCTCGCTCAACGTGTCAAAACCGGCGATAACACGAGCTCTTGATACACTCGGCGATCTCGATTTGCTGAAACGCAAGCGCGACGAAACGGACCGACGTAACGTACTCGTGCAACGCACTGTGAGCGGCGCAGTTTACTTGCGTGACTTCGGCGATCTCGTTGCCGAGCGGGCCGGAAAACTTGATGCTTGAAAGTGGACAGATGACCCGCGGCCAGAAACCCGACCATCGTATCAATCTCTATCGTGACGATCTCGCGGCGGCTCATCTGCGCGGTGAGGTGGAGGCAACGCGTTTTGTTGATGGGGAAGATTTGCAGGTGAAACTGCCGCTTGTGCCGATCCTGCGTGCGCCCGACGCCAGTGCACCAATGGAGACGCAGCTTCTCTTCGGTGAAGTCTTTCGTGTTTATGAAGAGAAGGACGGTTGGGCCTATGGCCAATCCGCACAGGATGATTATGTCGGCTATGTCGATATGAAAGCACTGGCACCGCGTCTCTATCAACCGACGCATGTTGTGGCCGCGTTGCGCAGTTTCATTTATCCCAAGCCTGACTTGAAAACACGCCCTGCCTTGCCGCTTGGCCTCAATGCCAAAGTGAAGGTCGTGGCGGCGCGCGGCGAGTATAGCGAGATCGAACGCGGTGGCTTTATCTTCACAGCCCATCTTGCTCCCATAGGTGCACATGTCCGCGACTTTGTGTCGGTCGCTGAGGAGTTGCGCGGCACACCTTATCTCTGGGGCGGGCGAGATAGTCTGGGGCTTGATTGTTCTGGTCTCGTACAGGCCACACTTGAGCGCGCGGGCATTTCAAGTTTGCGCGACACAGACATGCAGGAGGCAACACTCGGCGAAGCGTTGCCCGAACCTATCGATTTCACGACGTTGAAGCGCGGCGATCTTGTCTTCTGGAAAGGCCATGTCGGCATCATGCTTGACCGCGAGCATCTTATTCACGCCAACGCCTATCACATGCGCGTTGATGTGGAGCGCCTCGACATTGCCATGTCGCGCATCGCCCGCTCGGCGGGTCATGTAACGAGTATCAAGCGTCTGGCGAAACGCTGATCCTCTTCTCAAACAAGGGATGCTGCAATTCGAACGGTTGAGTCCCGTGCCGCTTGAGGCTCAGGCCTTGACAATACCGGCAGGCGCGGCGCGAAGGTCAAAGGCGGCGGCGAGAAGCGCTTTGGTGTAATCCGTCTTTGGTGCGTCAAACACTTCGTCGGCCGTTCCCGTCTCGACAACTTTGCCGCCCCGCATCACCATGATGTCGTCGGCAAGTGCTCGCACGACGCGCAGATCGTGACTGATAAAGAGATAGGCCAGATCGTGCTTGCGTTGCAACTCGCGCAAAAGATCGACAATCTGCGCCTGTACCGACATGTCGAGCGCGGATGTCGGCTCATCAAGCATGACGAAGCGTGGCTTCAGTGCCATTGCCCGTGCAATCGCTATGCGCTGACGCTGACCGCCGGAGAACTCATGTGGATAACGATCCTGCGCCTGCGGATCGAGCCCCACTTCAATGAGAGCCTGCGTAACGCGTTCGCGGCGTTCATCCTTATTGAGGGCGAGGTTCTGAACGATAAGGCCCTCTTCGATAATCTGACTGACCGAAAGGCGCGGGCTCAACGAGCCGTATGGGTCTTGAAAAACGACCTGCATGTCGCGCCGCTTTGGCCGCAACACTTTTGAGCTGATGCTCTGAATGTTTGTGCCATCAAACCGGATCGTACCTTCGCTGCTGATGAGGCGCAGCACAGCAAGGCCGAGCGTTGTTTTGCCTGAGCCGCTTTCGCCGACCACGCCGAGCGTACGACCCTGCCGCAACGTGAAGGAGACGCCGTCTACCGCTTTGATATGGTCGACCGTGCGCTTCAGCAGTCCCCGTTTCACAGGAAACCAGACTTTGAGATCATCGGCTTCCATGACGACGGGGCCTGCCAGATCGCGGCCAAGCGCGCGGCCTTTGGGTTCAGACGCCAAAAGATGCTGTGTATAGGCATGTTGAGGACGAGCAAAGACATCTGCTACTGCCCCTGTCTCAACAATCTTGCCATTGGTCATCACGCAGACGCGGTCGGCCATTTTTCGCACGATGCCAAGATCGTGAGTGATGAGAAGAAGTGCCATGCCCGTCTCGCGTTTGAGATCGAGAAGTAGCTCAAGAATCTGCGCCTGCACGGTCACGTCAAGTGCCGTTGTCGGTTCGTCGGCGATGAGAAGGTCAGGTTCATTAGCAAGCGCCATCGCAATCATCACGCGCTGACGCTGGCCGCCTGAAAGCTGATGGGGATAAGCGTCAAGCCGCGAGGCAGGATCGGGAATACCGACTTTGACGAGAAGTTCGACAACGCGGGCGCGGATGGCGGATCCGCGCAGTCCCTTGTGCAATTCGAGCATCTCGCCGACCTGACGTTCAATCGTATGCAGCGGATTGAGTGAGGTCATGGGCTCTTGAAAGACCATGGAAATGTGGTTGCCGCGAATGGTGCGAAGTGTTCTTTCATCAGCCCGCACGATGTCTTTGCCGTCGATCAGAATTTCGCCTGACGGATGCGATGCTTGCGGCTGCGGCAAAAGCTGTAGGATCGAAAGCGCGGTCACGGACTTGCCCGATCCGCTTTCGCCGACCAGCGCCAATGTCTCGCCTTCATCAATGTGAAATGAAATGTGATCGACAGCAATCTTGTTAATGCCTTCGCTGCGGAAGGCAACCGACAGATCTTTGACCTCCAGCAAGCGCGCACTCATTGCAGCACCTTGCGCGGATCAAAGGCATCGCGCACCGCTTCGCCGATAAAAACAAGAAGGCTCAGCATGGTGGCGATGGAGAAAAATCCGGCAAAGCCGAGCCATGGCGCCTGCAGGTTCGCTTTGCCTTGCGAGAGCAATTCGCCAAGCGAAGGCGAACCCGGCGGCAGGCCGAAACCGAGAAAATCAAGTGAGGTCAGTGTTGTAATCGACGCATTGAGTATGAACGGCATGAAGGTGAGCGAGGCGACCATTGCATTGGGGAGTAGATGTTTGAACATAATCGTTGTGTCGCTCAGTCCCAGAGCGCGCGCTGCTTTCACATACTCAAAATTACGTCCGCGTAGAAATTCGGCACGCACCACGCTCACCAGCGACACCCAGTTGAATGCCAACAGAATGCCGAGAAGAATCCAGAAATTCGGTTCAAAAAAAGCAGCGATGATGATGAGAAGATAAAGCGTCGGAACGCTTGTCCAGATTTCGATGAAGCGCTGAAAAAGCAAATCCGTCCAGCCACCGAAGTAACCTTGTACCGCGCCCGCTGCCACGCCGATAATGGATGAGGTGATGGTGAGGATGAGACCGAACAGGACCGAAATACGGAACCCATATATCAATCGCGCCAGCACATCGCGTGCCTGATCATCGGTGCCGAGAAGATTCTCAGATGATGGTGGTGAGGGGGCGGGTTCGGAAAGATTGAGGTTGATGGTGCGGTAGTCATAACGGATGAGTGGCCAGATGATTGTGCCGCCGCTCGACTTGATAAGGTCTTGAACAAAAGGATCGCGGAAATCGGCCGCCGTCTCGAATGTGCCACCGAAGGTGGTTTCCGGATAAGCGACAAAGACAGGCATGTAAATATCGCCTTTGTAGGTCACGAGGAGCGGGCGGTCATTGGCGATAAACTCCGCAAAAAGCGACACGAAAAACAATCCGAGGAAAATCCATAAGCTGCAATAGCCGCGCTTGTTGGCTTTGAAGTTCTGCCAGCGACGCAGATTGATGGGGCTCAGGCGCCATGTGGAGGGAAGAAGCCTGCGCATTGTCAGACCTCCCGCGATTCAAAGTCGATGCGCGGATCGACCCATGTATAGGTGAGGTCGCTGATAAGCCCCACGACGAGACCGATCAGACCGAAAACATAAAGTGTGGCAAAGACCACGGGATAGTCACGGTTGACGATTGATTCAAAGGAAAGGAGACCGAGTCCGTCGAGTGAAAAAATCTGTTCGATAAGGAGCGAGCCTGAAAAAAACGCACCGATAAAAGCAGCAGGAAAACCGGCAATAACGATGAGCATGGCATTGCGGAAGACGTGGCCGTAGAGCACTTGTTTTTCATTGAGGCCTTTGGCGCGTGCGGTCGTCACATATTGTTTTTTGATTTCATCAAGAAACGAATTTTTGGTGAGAAGTGTTGTCGTCGCAAAGGAGCCGATGACAAGAGCCGTGACAGGCAAGACAATATGCCAGAGATAATCGACGACCTTCATCGCCCAGTTCATCTCGGTCCAGTCATCCGATGTCAGGCCACGCAGCGGAAAGATGTTCCAGAAGGAACCGCCGGCAAAAAGCACGATTAGGATGACGGCGAAGAGAAAACCGGGAATTGCATAACCGATAATGATGACAGTGCTGGTCCACAGATCAAAGCGCGAGCCATCGCGCATCGCCTTGGCGATGCCGAGCGGAATGGAGATAAGATAGGTAATGAGCGTTGTCCAAAGGCCGATCGTGATTGACACTGGAAGTTTCTCGATAACAAGATCGAGCACAGAAACATCGCGGAAATAACTCGTGCCGAAATCAAACCGCGAATAGTCCCAGATCATCTTACCGAAGCGCTCATACCATGGCTTGTCAAAACCGAATTGCACCTCAAGCTGCTTGATGAATTCAGGGTCCAGTCCGCGCGCGCCGCGATATTTGCTGTTGAGAGCTGCATCAAAGCCGCTGGCAGACGATTGCGCCATGTCGCCGCTAGACGAGCCGCCGAAGCGGGCGGTTGCCGAAATCTCCGTGCCGGAGAGCTGAGCGATGATGCGTTCAACCGGCCCTCCCGGCGCAAACTGCACCAGCAGAAAGCTCAAGGCCATGATGCCGAAAATGGTTGGCACCATGAGCAGGAGACGCCGGATGATATAGGCCGCCATATCGTCAGATTATCCCCATCTCGTCAGGTTATCACTTCAGCTTTGCAGCTTTGGCCTCGTCCATCCACCACGTCATCTCAACGCCGCGATCATAGAGTGCCAGTGTTGCGGGTCTTGCATATATATCCCAATAGGCAAGCGTATAGCTCCCCTTATTCCATTGCGGGATCCAGTAATGTCCGGCGCGCAAAACTCGGTCTAGCGCCCGCGCCGTCGTGATCTGGTTCTCGCGCGTGTCAGCGGCGATCACTTTTTCGATCAGAGCGTCGATGGCAGGACTGTCAATGCCGCAAAGGTTGCGGCTGCCGGGGCCCTTGCCGAATTCCGAATTCCAATAGCTGCGCATCTCGATGCCGGGCGTCAGGCTCAGTTGGTAACGTTGCACGGTGAGATCGAAGTCATAGGATTTAAGGCGGTCCTGAAACTGCGCGCTGTCGACAAGACGAGATTGTGCGTCAATGCCGAGAAGACGCAGGTTTTTGATATAGGGTCCTTCGACGCGTTGGAATACCGGATCGTCACCGAGAAACTCAATTGTCAGTGTCTCGCCTTTGGCGTTGCGTCGTTTTCCGTCTTTGACGGTCCAGCCTGCCGCATCTAGAAGCGCTCCGGCCTCGCGTAGCAACTTGCGATCCTGTCCCGAACCGTTGCTCACGGGCGGGCTCACGGCAGGACCAAAGGCGGCGGGCGGAATGACGGCCCTATATGGTTCAAGCAAAGCAAGCTCAGCAGGTGCCGGTGTGCCATCCGCTTTCATCGGTGAGTTCTCAAAGAAGCTCGCCGTGCGCCGATAGAGACTGTAGAAGAGATTTTTGTTCGCCCATTCAAAATCAAAAGCAATGGTCAGCGCCTGCCGCACGCGGGCATCGGCAAACTTTTCGCGTCGCGTATTGATAAACCAGCCCTGCGCCCCCGACGGCGTGTGGTCTGGCAGAGTGTCGAGCTTCACGCGTCCGTCTTTCACAGCCGGAAAGTTATACTGCGTCGCCCATGTCTTCGAAGTGAATTCCTCGCGGAACAAAGTTTGTCCTGAACTGAAACCTTCAAAGCCCGCCGTGCGGTCACGATAAAATTCAAAACGCAGAGTGTCGAAATTCCAGCAGCCACGATTGACGTTGATGTCACGCGCCCAATAGTCGGATACGCGAACGTAGTTGATGCTGTCGCCTGCTTTGAAAGCGCCGATCTTGTAGGGCCCACTCGCAAGTGGCGGTTCGAGCGTTGAGACTTCAAAACTATGCTTAGCATAATAGGCGGCGGAGAAAATCGGTAAAGTGCTCGCGACAAAGAGCGGCAGGTCGCGCGTTTGCTGACCCGTGAACGAGACTTTGAGAGTTTGTGTGTCAAGCGCTTCGGCTTTTTTCATCTCGCGCAGATTGAGCGCGATGAGCGGGTGGCCTTTTTCTTTCAAAAGCTTGAAGGAGAAAGCGGCATCTCTGGCAGTCAGTGACGAGCCATCGTGAAAGCGCGCTTCCTTGCGCAAGCGGAAAAGATAGTCATTGCCGCCCTGCAATCGCTCCACGCTTTCAGCAACGAGACCATAGACCGCATCCGGTTCATCGTAAGCGCGCACCATTAGCGTGTCGAAAATGAAATCAAGACGCGGCGGCGCATTGCCTTTCAACACATAACCGTTGAGCGTGTCGAATGTGAGGAGCGAGGCGTTATAGGCCCCCGTCGCCGGTGTTTGCGACAGCGTGCCGCCTTTGGGTGCTTGCGGGTTCACGTAATCGAAATGCGCGAAGTCTTTTTTATACTTGAGTTCGCCAAAGACCGACATGCCGTGCATAGGTACGCTTGCGGCAAAGGCCGCGCGCGGCGGCAGGAGCGCGGCCGTTGCCGCAGCGCTCATCAGGCCAAGCATGTGGCGCCGCGACACGGAAAAAGACATCATTGCGCCGGACCTTTGGCATCGGGCCGGTACCACCAAATCTCGGGGAAGCCGATGGAGAAATCAGGTGTCGGCGTTGGATGCATGATGCGCGTCCAATAGGCAACGCGTTCGAAAGGTGAATACCAGTTCGGTACGACAAAGTGTTTCCACAGCAAGACGCGGTCAAGCGCATGTGTTGCCGTTACAAGGTCTTGCCGATTTTTAGCAAAGATCACTTTTTCAATCAGCGCTTCGACTGCCGGATCGCAAATGCCAATGACATTGCGGCTGCCATCGCGCTTGGCGGCCTCGCAGCCCCAATAGTCTCGTTGTTCATTGCCGGGCGAAAGCGACTGCCCGAACGATTGCATAATAATATCAAAGTCACGACGATCCATGCGGGACTGATATTGTGCGCTATCGACAGTGCGCACGGTAGATTTTATGCCGAGGCGTTCAAGGGACTGACGATAAGGCGCGACAATGCGTTCATATGTCGGATTATCGAGCATGAACTCGATCGTCATCACAGTGCCCTTGGCGTTGACGCGCTTGCCGTCGACAATTTTCCAGCCCGCCGCTTCAAGCAATTTTCCGGCTTCAGCCAGATTGCCGCGATTATTGCCCGAACCGTCCGTCTTCGGATTTTTATAGGGGCTCGTGAAAAGTGCAGGCGGCAATGTCGCGCGGAAGGGGTCAAGGAGTTTCAATTCGTCGCCCGTCGGTATGCCGCTGGAGGCAAGTTCGGAGTTCACAAAGAAACTGTCATTGCGCCTGTATTGACCATAGAAAAGCGTTTTGTTCGCCCATTCAAAATCAAATGCATAATTGAAAGCCTCGCGCACGCGCTCGTCTTTGAACACGTCACGACGGATATTAAAGGCAAAGCCCTGCATCCCGTCGCCGTTTTTGGTGCGCAGCTTTTCGAGCCTGATGCGTCCGTCCTTCACAGGCGGGATATTGTAACGTGTTGCCCAGTTCTTGGCGCTGTTTTCAAGGCGAATATCGGCGCGATCACCGGTGAAGGCGACAAGAGCAACTTCAGGATCGAGATAATAGTCAAAGCGCAGCTTGTCGAAATTATTGGTGCCGATGTTTACCGCCAGATCTTTGGCCCAATAGTCTTTGACACGCACATATGTGATCGAGTTGCCGGGTTTAACTTCGTCGATGCGATAAGGTCCGCTGCCGACCGGCGCTTCAAGTGTTGATTTGGAAATGTCGCGTGGTTTCCCCTTTGCATCATTGCCGAGCCAGTAATGTTTCGGCAGGACAGGAAGCTGGCCCATGATAAGTGGCAATTCGCGGTTGCCTTTCATGGAGAAGGTGAAGCGGACTTTGTTGGCTGACAAGATTTCAGCCTTGGTCACGTTTTTGTAGTAAGCGCCGTAGAATGGATTGATCTTCTTCAGCGTGTTGAAGCTCCAGATCACATCATCCACAGTCAGTGGCTTGTCATCGTTGAAGCGGGCTTCTTTGCGCAGCGTGAACGTGACGGACGAGAAATCATCAGGATACGAAACGCTTTCGGCAATCAGCCCGTATTCCGATCCAGCTTCATCGATGCTTGATTCCAGCAACGTGTCATAGATGAAATTGAGTCCCGCTGCCGCTTCGCCCGTGACGATATAGGAATTGAGGCTGTCGAAAGAACCGAGTGCCGCATAGCGTAATATGCCGCCTTTGGGGGCATCAGGGTTCACATAGTCAAAATGCTTGAAGTCTGCGCGATATTTGGGTGTGCCGAAGAGGGAGACACCGTGGCGTGCCTCGTCGGACCGGGCAGGCAGGTTTGATGTCGCCGTCAGGCCCGCAACAGCCAGTATTAGCGCCGTCGTACGAACGAACTTCGCAGCCATTATTTTTCCCCTCACGCGCACGCTCGAAACCCCTTGGACTCTTGTGGCGCATTGTGGCGATTTTTTGCGGTCAGCGCGAGGCATGAAGCATGGAATGCGGTTAACAAAAAAGACAGGTCCGGAAAACCGCTCGCAATAAAAACGCCCCGGTGCGAAGCCGGAGCGTTTTCAGATCGGATAGGTCGATGCCGCTTAGTGCGGTTTGGCGGTCGGCTCTGCCGGTGCGGCAGCGGGAGCCGCAGGTGCCGTAGCCGCGTCGGCCTTGGGCAGCGGCAGGTTCGAGCCGAGCGTATTGAGGTAAGCAAGAAGATCAGCGCGCTGATCAGGTTTTTTGATACCGGCAAAGCCCATCGCGGTTCCCGCGACGAAGGCTTTGGGGTTTTCGATGAAATGGAAGAGTTCGTCGAACGACCACTCGCCACCTTTGGCTTTCATGCCGGCTGAATAGTTGAAGCCCGCAACGCTTGCTTTCTTGCGACCGACAACGCCATAGAGATCGGGACCGGTCTTGGTGCCCGCGCCTTCGACGAGGTTGTGGCAAGCTTCGCATTTCTTGGCCTGCTTTTCACCGGCGGCAATATCGGCTTTGGCCAGAAGTACCGGCAGCGGTACTTCGGCTTCAGCAGCGCCCGCTCCGGCAGCGTCACCCTCTGCGGCGACGGCCACGGGGTAAGACTGCGGATTGGCAGGTTCCGTGTGATAGATGCCCTCAGCGACGTTTTTAACGCCAAGCACGAGCAGCAGGGAAAAGAGAACCGCCGCTGCAATTTTGTTGATTTCGAAACTATCCATTTGTTCTCGTGCCGCCAGAATTCAAGGTTGGAGGGACCGCTTGTCAGACAGGATAACGTGTCGTCACGTCTGCCAGAACCCCTAATTTGGCGCGGAGATTAGCCGCTTCCGCGTCCTGCCCGCAAGCCGTATAAGACGCTTGCGGCATGTAGCGGCGGGAAACGGCCCCACATCCGGAAATTGCGGGCAAATTGCGGCGTTCCGTCGCAGAATTTGCTCCCGACCGACTCAGAAATTGGCCGAGAATCCGAACCGGACGCTAAAGCGAAAAGAACAGTATGAGCCCTGCCGATCAGAACCCCATCATCGTGATTCCCGCCCGCATGGCTTCGACCCGTCTGCCGGGCAAACCTCTGGCCGATATTGCGGGCAAGCCGATGATCGTTCAGGTCTGGGCCCGTGCGATGGGGGCAGGGCTTGGCCGCGTGGTTGTCGCGGCGGCTGAATCGGAAATCGTTGATGCTGTCCTTGAAGCGGGCGGCGAGGCGGTGCTAACTGCGCCTGATTTGCCATCGGGTTCGGATCGCATCTGCGCAGCGCTCAAATCCGTTGACCCTGAAGGCCGCCACAAGGTCATCATTAATGTGCAGGGCGATCTGCCGACGCTTGATCCGGCGCTTATCCGGACGGCGGCGGATGCGCTGCAACGCTCAGGAGCGGATCTTTCGACATTGGCCTGCGAGATCAAGGTGGAGGAAGAACGCACCAATCCCAATGTGGTGAAGGCCGTCATCGCTCTCCCGCCTCTGGCGCGTTCGGGCCGAGCACTCTATTTCACGCGGGCCACTGCACCGGCAGGCGAGGGTCCGCATTATCACCATATCGGGCTTTATGCTTACACCCGCGCGGCGCTGGAACGCTTTGTGAGCCTGCCGCCTTCGCCGCTGGAACTGCGCGAAAAGTTGGAACAGTTGCGTGCGCTTGAAGCGGCCATGACGATTGAAGTGGCGCTCGTTGACACTGTTCCTCTCGGTGTCGATACTCCCGCCGATCTTGAAAAAGCGCGGATCGCGCTCACAAACCGGACATAAACCAGTGGCAAACAACACCATCGCCTTTCAGGGCGAGGCAGGCGCGAATTCTCATATTGCCTGCCTTGAAGCCTTCCCAGACATGAAAGTGCTGCCCTGCGCCACGTTCGAAGACGTGTTTGCTGCCATTCGGGAAGGCCGCGCGCGGCTCGCCATGATCCCGATCGAGAATTCTGTCGCCGGACGCGTTGCTGATATTCATCATCTGATCCCTGACTCCGCCCTTTATATTGTGGGCGAGCATTTTCTTCGCGTGCGTCATCAGTTGCTTGGGCTCAAGGACGCAACGCTTTCCGGCCTGAAAACAGTTGAGAGCCATGTCATGGCGCTTGGCCAGTGTCGCGATGTTATTCGCGAACTCGGTCTCACACCGCTTGTCGCTGCCGACACGGCCGGCTCTGCCCGCGTTGTTTCTGAAGCCGGTGATCCGACACGCGCCTCAATCGCATCAGCTCTGGCCGGCGAGATTTACGGTCTTGCTGTTTTGAAAGCCGACATCGAAGACGCCGAGCACAATACGACGCGCTTTCTCATCATGGCGAAAGATCCTGAGGACGCCGAGCCCGACAGCGGCCCCGTGGTCACCAGCTTTATCTTTAAAGTGCGCAACGTGCCCGCCGCGCTTTATAAGGCGCTTGGCGGCTTTGCCACCAACGGCGTTAACATGACGAAGCTCGAAAGCTATCAACTTGAAGGCACTTTCAATGCGAGTCAGTTCTACGCTGATATTGAAGGCCATCCCGCCTCGCGCAATGTGCGTCTTGCGCTCGAAGAGCTTGAGTTTTTCACCAGCGAGTTAAAAATTCTGGGAATTTATCCCGCGCATCCTTATCGCGCAGCCATCGCAGTCGCTCGTTAAGCGCCCGTTGCCGCCTCGGTTGGAAAAATGCGGTAGAACATCCGAAAATTACTGTAATATGACATTTGTATTACGGGTTGTTCATTGAGCGCACCGGAAAACAGGGTGCCGAATGAATATCGAAAGCAATATGAAGGAGCGTGCGAGGCAGACCGTAGCACTTGCGCTGCCTGTGGCAAAACCCGCTTTCGGCGCCCGTTCTGATCGTTTGATCTTGGCCGGTGTCGCGCTCGTCTGTGTGCAGACTTATTTTTGTTTCGGCGACATCAGCTATTATCTTGAGAACGGTCTGTTCGAAATCTGCCAGAATTTCTTCCTGCTTATGGCAGCCGGTCTTTATTTTCAGGCGGCCCGAACCGCACCGGAGCATATTTCACGCTCCTTCTGGCTCGCTCTGACGATTTTCTGCATGTGCATTCTGTTTCGTGAACTTGATGTGCGCGGCACGCGCTTTGAGACGCAGATTGGTCCGGTATTTGACTATCATATTCATTACGGTTTTCTGGGCGTGCTCTGGATTGCCCTGCTCATCGGTTCCTGGGGCCATGTCATCAAGACATTACTTCTGACGCCGCGCTGGCTGGTGAAGGGATCGGGCCGTGTGCTGCTTATTGGTTGTGCCCTCTATGTGCTGGGTGATATTGCCGAAAAACATTTCCTGACAGGCGATCCCGACTTCAGCGAAATGATGGAAGAAACATTCGAGCAACTGGGCACGATGTTCATTTTCCTTTCGGCTTATGTATCGCTGCGCAAAAGAGCATCCTGATTTTCCACCTGGATCAAACGAAAGGCCCGCCAAGAGTGGCGGGCCTTTTCTTATTCCTGCTCGGCAAATGTTTTGACGAGTTGGTGAGCGATGGCAAAGGGCGGTGGTAGCCAGAAGCTTCCGTCACCTTTGCCCGCGAGCACGGTTTTGATTTCAGACCGTGTGAACCAGCGGCCCTCCGAAAGCTCGATCCCGTCCACTTTGAAACTGTCATTCTCGGCAACCGCCATGCAGCCGATCATCAGAGATGACGGGTAGGGCCAGGGCTGCGTCGAGTGATAGCTCACCGACCTAGTGGTGAGGCCCGCTTCTTCGTGCAGCTCGCGTGCAACCGCTTCCTCGATCGCTTCGCCGGGCTCGACAAAACCGGCGAGTGCCGAATGCATCCCCTTGGGCCAGATTCTCTGGCGACCGAGGAAGCATGTGTCGCCATGCGTTGCCAGCATGATGACGACAGGGTCCGTGCGCGGGAAGTGCTCTGCCTTGCAGGACGGGCATTGGCGCTTGTAACCCGCTTCGGCAATGTCCGACGCTGCGCCGCAGGCCGCGCAGAAACCGTGGCGCAGGTTCCAGTCGATCATGCTTTTGCCTTGTGCGAGAATCGCAAGCTCCGACGGTGTGATCTCGCCTGCCATGGCAATGGCGCGCAGGTCTTCAAACGCACCGAAGCCCTTCAGCGCAGGGTGATTCTCGTGGTCCTTGAGGCCCGACACATCGACCGCAAAAAGCGATTTACCGCGCTTGTTGATGCCGAGAAAGATCATCAGCGGATTGGAACCTGCCAGCTCTTTGACGAGCCCCATTTTGAGCCAGCCCACATCTTTGCCTGCCCCTTTGGTTTCCTCCGGCAAAATGAAGGGCGCGAGGCGGTAAAAGGGCACAAAAAGACTGTTGGCGTCGGCAATCTGGGCGGTAATCCATGCGGGATCGGCGCGGCGGTAGCTGGCGCGGTCGAGCGGATTATTGGCAAAAATGTTAGGATTCTGGGGGATGCCCATAGATGACGTGTCCTCTGGCGAATTTTCTTTAAGTGTGTTTGACAAATTTCGGTGGGGGAGGGTGGCACGAGATGCCGCAAGGCTCAATCCTGCCCTTGCATCTCATGCCTTTTGGCCTGATATACTGGCCTCGGGAGGTTGGCGACGGACGGAGCCCTCGCCAACCCGGTCAGATCCGGAAGGAAGCAGCCGTAACGAGACAGCCACGGGTTGTTTGTCCAGCCTCCCACCTCTTTGCCTTCCTTGCGGGGGCTCCCCAATGCAGGGTTCTTGATGGACGACAGCGTAGAAAATACGGCGCTTGAAGCCATATCCGCAGACCCTGACGAAGAGCCGGGCTTTGCCCTTTTCGGTGGCGAAGCCAAATCATCGCCCCGTCCACAAGCCTCCGCCTATCAGGTGCTCGCGCGCAAATACCGCCCGTCGAGCTTTGATGATCTCGTCGGTCAGGAAGCGATGGTTCGCACGCTATCCAACGCGTTCGAGACGGGCCGCATCGCCCATGCTTTCATGCTCACCGGTGTGCGCGGCGTCGGCAAAACGACAACGGCGCGTATTCTTGCCCGTGCCTTGAACTATGAAGACGAAGGCGTCACCGGCCCGACAATCCATATGCCAAAGCCCGGCATTCATTGCGATGCGATCATGGAGAGCCGCCATGTCGATGTGATGGAAATGGACGCAGCCTCGCGCACCGGCATCGGCGACATCCGCGAGATCATCGAAAGCGTACGCTATCTGCCTGTCTCGGCACGCTATAAAGTTTACATTATCGACGAAGTGCACATGCTCTCGAACGCCGCCTTCAACGGCTTGTTGAAGACGCTGGAAGAGCCGCCTGCCCATGTGAAGTTCATTTTCGCAACAACCGAAATCCGCAAAGTACCGGTAACGGTTCTCTCCCGCTGTCAGCGTTTCGATTTGCGCCGCCTTGGCGTCGATGAGTTGTCGGGGCTCTTGGGCCGTGTTTCGCAAAAAGAAAATGTGAACGTTGACGAGCCCGCGCTGAAACTTCTCGCCCGTGCCGCCGACGGTTCTGCGCGTGACGGTCTGTCGCTGCTTGATCGCGCCATCGCCCATAGCATCAACGATGATGACGCTCATCAGGCTGTGCGCGAGGAGATGATTCGCGACATGCTGGGTCTTGCCGACCGCGCCCGCATTTTCGATCTCTTCGATCTGCTGATGAAGGGTGACATTGCAGCAGCGCTTGCCGAGTTGCGCGCGCAATACGATGTCGGTGCCGATCCGCAGGTCGTTCTGTCTGATCTGGCTGACCTCACCCATTGGCTCACGCGCTTGAAACTCGTCGAAGGTGCGGCTGACGATCTTGCCATGTCTGAAACCGAGCGCACACGCGGTCAGGACATGGCCTCGCGTCTGCCCATCCGTGTTCTGTCGCGCGTCTGGCAGATGCTGCTCAAAGGCATTGTCGAAGTCGGCGGCGCGGCGCGCCCCATCGCGGCGGCTGAAATGGTTCTCGTGCGTATCGCCTATGTCTCCGACGGCCCGAGCCCTGAAGAGCTGGTCGAGCAGTTGAAGAGTGGTGTCGCGACAACGGGCTCTGCGCCGTCTGGTGCACCTTCAGGTCCGTCCGGTGGTCCGCGGGCGCAGTTGCGCACGGTGGCAAGCGAAGCCGAACCGCGCCAGCCTGCGGTAACGCAAGCGGTCGGCACCTCGCCTGCTGTGCAGTTTACCTGCTTCGAAGATGTGGTGGCGCATTTCCGCAGCGTGCGCGATATTCGTATGCAGTCGGCGCTTGAGGCGGGTGTGCGTCTTGTTCGCTTTGAAGTCGGTCACATTGAAATCCAGCCGCTTGCCGAGACATCGGGTGACATTGCACGCGAACTCTCTGACAAACTCACACGGGCATCGGGCCAGCGCTGGGTCGTTTCGCTGGCAACTGCCAAGGCCGATGCCGCGCCGACATTGAAAGAACAGGCGCAGACGCGCGACGATGCGCTGAAAGCGGACGCGGCCGCAGACCCGTTGGTGCAGGCCGCACTCGCCGCTTTTCCGGGTTCCAAAATTGTCGATGTGCGCGACCCGAATGTGAGCGCACCGCTCGTTTTCAACGATGAGAACGACCAGTTTTTCCCTGACCCCGATATGGAACCAGACGAGTGAAAAACCTCACCGACATTATGAAACAGGCCCAGGCGCTTCAGTCAAAAATGGCCGACCTGCAAGCCGAGCTTGATGCACTGGAAGTCGAAGGCACGTCAGGCGGCGGCATGGTGCACGTTACCATGTCCGGCAAAGGTCACATAAAGCGTGTGTCGATTGCACCGGATCTGATGAAAGCGGATGATCGCGAAATCCTTGAAGACCTGATTGTGGCCGCGAGCGCCGACGCCAAAACAAAATCCGAACGTCTGGTCGCCGACAAAATGAAAAGCCTCACCGGCGGTCTTCCTCTGCCGCCGGGCTTCAGCCTGTGACGCACACATGGCAATAACTGGCCCCGAGATCGAACGCCTGATCCAGCTTCTTTCAAAGCTGCCGGGACTGGGCCCGCGTTCCGCACGCCGGGCAGTGCTGCAACTCATTCAGAAAAAAGAAACGCTGCTGACGCCGCTTGCCATCGCCATGTCGGATGCGGTGGAGAAAGCCTGCATCTGTTCGACTTGCGGCAATGCCGACACGCAAGATCCCTGCACCATCTGCCGCGATCCTGCGCGCGACCCGTCGATCTTGTGCATCGTCGAAGATGTCGGCGACCTTTGGGCGCTGGAAAGGGCGCAGGCGCATAAGGGCCGCTACCATGTGCTCGGCGGCGTTCTCTCCGCGCTCGATGGTGTCGGCCCCGATGATCTTCATATCGGTGCGCTCGTCGGACGCATCGCAGAAGGTCACATCAAAGAAGTGATTCTGGCGATGAACGCGACCGTAGACGGACAGACGACCGCGCATTACATCACCGACCGCCTCGAAGGATTGAACGTCTCCGTCTCGCGTCTCGCGCATGGCGTGCCGGTTGGCGGCGAGCTTGATTATCTCGATGAAGGCACGTTGACCGCTGCCATGAAATCACGCCGTCCCTTCTAGAACAGAAAAAAGGTCCGGCACCTTGCCGTGCCGAACCTCTTATTGCCGCCTTACGCGTCCACGGTTGCTTCCATCGCTCCAAAGCGCCCTGCATTGAAGTCGGCAATCGCCTGATGGATTTCCGCTTCGCTGTTCATCACGAAGGGGCCGTAACCGACGATGGGCTCATCAATCGGCTCGCCGGTGAGGATGAGGAGCGATGTGTCGCCCGCCGCCTCGATCTGCACTGTTCCGCCATCACGAGACAGCGACACGATTTCCGAAGCACCGGCATTCTGTGTGCCGTTCACGGTGATCCGGCCTTTGAGCACGACCAGCAACGTGGTGTGGCCTTCCGGCAGATCAAGCGAGACTCTGCTGTCGGCTTTGAGCGCCACGTCCCAGACATTGATCGGCGTATGTGTGTGGGCCGGACCTTTTGATCCGTCAAACGCGCCTGCAATCACCCGCACGCGGGCTTGGCCATCTGCATAATCAACAACCGGAATATCGCTGTTCACTATCGCCTGATAGCCGGGCGTGTTCATCTTGTCTTTGGCGGGCAGATTCACCCAGAGCTGCACCATGTGGAAAGGGCCACCTGACTTAGTGTAGCCCTGCGAGTGAAACTCCTCATGCAGAATGCCGCCTGCCGCCGTCATCCATTGCACGTCACCGGGACCAATGACGCCGCCATTGCCGACGCTGTCACGATGTGCGACTTCGCCTTCATAGACGATAGTGACGGTTTCAAAGCCGCGATGAGGATGTGTCCCGACGCCGCGCGGTTGAAGTGCGGGCGCAAAGACATGGGGCCCTGCGTGGTCGAGCAGCAGGAAGGGGCTCACCTGGTCGCTGTCCGCGCCATATGAAAAAAGCGAACGCACGGGGAAACCGTCGCCCACCCAATGACGGTGCGGGTTGCTGAGAATGCCCAGGACTTTCTTTTGGGCTTTATGAACTGTGTTCATTGTCTCATCTCCTGTTCGGGCGGGACTGTCTCCCGCCACCTGTTGAGATGAAATATAGGCGGTCAGGCACGGGGAATTAGCCGCCCGCAAAGCAACACTCTGTTGCGGCCTTGCGATAATCAGCCTAGCTCAAAAGGTCACGTTCCATGCGCGGCGTGCCGATGGCAGCGACCGGCGCGTCACCTTCGCCGAGTTCGACATCCTGAATTTTGTCGCCGCGCTTGGCGATATTATCGGCGGAGGTGCGGATCTCACGAATGTCTTTTTCTGCCATCTGGAAATGCTTTTCGAGATTGGCCACACGCCCGTCGAGCCGCGACACGTCCTGCAACATGAGCCCGACATATTTCTGGATTTCGCCTGCCTGCTTGCGCATCTCGACATCTTTCAGCACGGCACGCACCGTGTTGAGCGTCGCCATCAGCGTTGTTGGCGAGACGATCCAGACACGCGCCGCATAGGATTTCGTTACGACATCGGGGAAGTTGGCGTGAAGCTCGGCGTAAACGGCTTCTGACGGCAGAAACATCAGCGCGCTTTCAGCGGTTTCGCCCGGTACTATATATTTTTCAGAAATGTCTTTCACATGCTTCAGAAGGTCGCCGCGAAACTGGCGCTGTGCGATGGCGCGCTCTGTATCATCCTTCGCATTGCGCAACATGTGATAGGCATCGAGCGGAAATTTGGCGTCGATGGCTATGGAACCCGGCGGGTTCGGCAAATGGACGAGACAGTCCACGCGCACCTGTCCGCTCAAAGGTGCCTGAAACGCATAGGCCGAAGGCGGCAGCGCGCTTGTCACGATGTCCTGCAACTGTACTTCGCCGAATGCTCCACGCGCCTGCCTGTTTGACAAAATGTCCTGAAGACCGACAACCTGCGACGAGAGTTCCGTGATGTTCTTTTGGGCTTGATCAATGACGGCGAGGCGTTCGGCCAGAGTCGTCAGGCTCTCTGTGGTCTTTGATGCGCTCTCCTGAAGGCTCGTCCCCATACGCTTGCTCACCTGATCCAGACGCTCATTGAGTGTTGCCGTCAGGGCGTTTTGAGCAAGTGACTGCGCCTCCGCCATGCTTTGTAAGCGACCGGTGAGCTCCGACTGTTGTGCGACGAGCCGGTCAAAGCCGTTTTCGAGCGCATCCGTCTTGTCGTCGCGCCCGCGTGTCAGCAGCACCACAACAAGTCCGAGGCCGAGCGCCACGACAAGGGCAACGAGGATGAGTTCAACGGGAGAGAGAGCGGACATGTGTGACCCGAGATGACGAATGCGAACATTCTGGCAACTATAGCGCGATTCCCCGCGAAAAATGCTTTTGCTGTGTGGAGGCAAAGAAGAATCGACATTCCGGTTACGTCCCCTATTCTTTGTTGAAATGCACCTGCTTGACCATTGAGGGCGGGGGGCTTATTTCAAACCCATGGCGATCCGCGAGATCATAACTGCGCCCGACGCGCGCCTGAAGCAACGCTCGCTCCCTGTGGAGCGGGTGGATGATGCTTTGCGCGCGCTGATGGATGACATGCTGGAGACGATGTATGCGGCACCGGGCATCGGCCTCGCTGCCATCCAGCTGGGAGAAGCCAAGCGCGTCATCGTGATGGATTTGGCCCGTGAAGGCGAAGCGCCCGCGCCCCGTTTTTTCGTGAACCCTGAAATCCTTACGACGTCGGAAGAGCTTGCCGTTTACGAAGAGGGCTGTCTATCGGTCCCTGAATTTTACGAAGACGTGGCGCGTCCCACCGAATGTCGTATCCGCTATCTCGACTATAAAGGCGATCTCCACGAAGAAGATTGCGAAGGTCTTTTCGCCACCTGCTTTCAGCACGAGATGGACCATCTCGAAGGCGTGTTGTTCATTGATCACCTCTCCAAGCTCAAGCGCTCGATGATGCTGAAGAAGCTCACCAAGGCGAAGAAGCAGCAGGAAAAGGAACCGGCTTGAGCCTGCGCCTCGCCTTTATGGGCACGCCGGATTTTTCCGTGACGGTTCTTTCCGAACTCATGGCTGCGGGTCACGAGATCGTAGCTGTCTATTCGCAACCGCCGCGCAAGTCAGGGCGCGGCATGACCGAGACGCCGGGCCCCGTACATCGCTTTGCGCTCGACGCCGGCCTCACAGTGCGCACACCGAAATCTCTGAAGGGTGCGGATGAACAACAAGCCTTCGCCGATCTCGATCTGGATGTCGCGGTCGTCGTTGCCTACGGATTGATCCTGCCGCAAGCAATTCTTGATGCGCCGCGCATGGGCTGCCTCAATCTTCACGCGTCATTGCTGCCGCGCTGGCGCGGTGCGGCGCCCATTCAGCGCGCGATCATGGCGGGTGACACCGAAACCGGCGTCATGGTGATGCAGATGGATGCGGGGCTAGATACCGGTCCGGTGCTGCTTGCCGAACATATGCCGATCATACGCACGACAACGGCGGGCTCGCTGCATGACGGGCTTTCGCATGTCGGTGCATCGCTGATGGTGCGGGCGCTGTCAGCTTTGTCACGCGGCACGCTCGTTGCGGCACAACAATCAAATGTCGGTGTCACCTACGCACACAAGATCGAAAAAGAAGAAGCGCGCCTCGACTGGACACGCAAAGCCTCTGAACTTGATTGCCATATTCGCGGTCTCACACCTTTTCCCGGTGCATTTTTTGAAGTGACGCACGGAGATGCGGTGACCCGTATCAAAGTAATAAGGGCCGAACCTGTAAACACAAAAGGTACAAGCGGCGAGGTTCTTTCACTTGACGACGGCATCACAATCGCTTGCGGCGACGGTGCATTGCGCATCACAGAATTGCAGCGCGCAGGCAAAGGTCCGATGATTGCAGATGATTTTCTGCGCGGCTTTGCATTCGCTGTCGGCGAGAGGCTTGGCTGATGCCGCGCTACAAACTCACCATTGAATATAACGGACAACCTTACGTCGGCTGGCAGTCGCAGGTAAACGGCCTCTCGGTGCAGGGTGTGATTGAAGCCGGTGTGAAAAGTTTTTGTGGCGCCGATGTGCGCGTCTATGGCGCGGGCCGGACCGACGCCGGTGTGCACGCACTCGGACAAGTGGCTCATATTGATCTGGAAATAGCTGTGCGTCCCGACACGTTGCGCGATGCCGTGAACGCGCATATGCGTCCGCATCCTGTGGCGATTATCGAAGTCACAGAAGTACCCGACACATTTGAAGCGCGTTTTTCCGCGACGGGCCGACAATATCTCTATCGCATTATCAACCGCCGTGCGCCACTGACGCTTGACCGTCATCAGGCATGGCTGGTGTTCAAAGATCTGGATGCAAGCGCGATGCATGATGCGGCGCAAGTGCTGACCGGTCTGCATGACTTCACGACATTCCGCTCCACACAATGTCAGGCGAAATCGCCGGTGAAGACACTCGATGTGCTGTCCGTTTCGCGCTACGGCGAAGAGATCGAAGTGACCGCATCGGCGCGGTCGTTCCTACACAATCAGGTGCGTTCACTCGTCGGTTCACTGAAGATGGTGGGCGAAGGGCGATGGACAAAACGTGATCTGGAAAAGGCGCTGGAGGCGAAAGATCGGGCGGCTTGCGGGCCTGTTGCGCCCCCTGACGGGCTTTATCTGATGAAGGTCGACTACGCGGGATAAGTGTCTCTGAAGCTCGCAGTGAGCAACGAAACTCTAGTATTTCTTGCAAGAGATCGAGCCTTTCCATGTCGAGTTCGTGGCTCGGTTCGTCGAGGGTCCGGACGTGACGCGGGCACAGCTATTCTCAGGCGGGGAGAGGCGCTCCACTCAACTGAATTGTAGATCGACCAATTCCACATCTTTGGGACGGATGACCTCACCAAAGAAAATGCCGCCGACACGGGAGAAACGTTCCACACTATCGGTGGTGAGGAATTTCACGCTTCCCTTGCCGCGACGCTTCGCTGTCAATCCCTGAATGTCGAGTGCAGCTTCGACGGCGCTTGCGGTCGTCTCCGCGCTGTCGACAAGGCGCACACCGCGCCCCACGACTTTGCGAATGGTTTTGGCGAGCACCGGAAAATGGGTGCAGGCGAGAACCAATGTGTCGGGTGACGCTTTGCGTTTGAACAAGGGCGTCAAGTAACGACGAGCGGTCGCTTCAACAACATCACCCGATACCCAACCTTCTTCGGCGAGCGTGACGAAGAGGCCGCATGGCTCCTGCACGACATGGGCGTCCGGATTGCGCGCATGGATCGCGCGGACATAAGCGCCGACGCGCACGGTCGCTTCCGTTGCGATGACAGCGATGTGATTTGACTTCGTGGCAGCAACGGCGGCTTCGGCCCCCGGCTCGATCACGCCGATGACGGGGAGCGGCGCAAGGGCGGCCTGCAAGGGCGCGAGCGCAACCGAGGAGGCTGTGTTGCAGGCGATCACGATCATCTTCACATCATGCGTGAGCAGATGTTTTGTCGTTTGCAGCGAATAGGCCGTCACTGTGTCGGCGCTCTTGGTGCCGTAAGGCAGACGCGCCATGTCGCCGAGATAAACGAGATTTTCGTGCGGCAGGTGTTCGCGCAGCGCCTTCAAGACAGTGATGCCACCAATGCCGCTGTCAAAAACGCCGATGGGTCTGTTGTCGCTCAAGATATTCTGGGTCCGTTGAAATAGTAGTGCAACACGGCTTCATAGATGTCAGCAAGCCTTCCGATGTCTCCGGCAGGCACATGCTCATCTACCTTGTGCATTGTGGCGTTTGCGAGGCCGAATTCGACGACGGGCGCGTAGGCACGAATGAATCTTGCATCCGATGTGCCGCCGGTTGTCGACAGCTCCGCCGTCTCGCCGGTGACCTGCTTGATGGCGCGGGCGATGAGGGCGGAGAAGTCGCCGGGTTGCGTGATGAAACTTTCGCCGGAGATTTTTGTTTCAAACTCGTATGAGCCGCCCATTTCCTGCACGACCTGATCGAAGGTGCGGCGCATCCACTGGTCAAGTGACGCGCCTGTGTGTTCGTCATTGAAGCGGATGTTCATAACGGCGCGCGCCGAGGCGGGAATGACGTTCGTCGCCGTGTTGCCGGTGTCGATCGTTGTCACTTCAAAATTCGACGCCTGAAAATGCGCGTTGCCCTTGTCGAGTTCATGTGCATTCAGGCGCGAGAGCATTTCGATAAGGCGCGGCAAGGGGTTGTCGGCCTGATGCGGATAGGCGACGTGACCCTGCGCGCCCTTGACGGTCAGCCAGCCATTGATGCTGCCACGGCGACCGATCTTCATCATGTCGCCGAGCTTCGAGACGCAGGTCGGCTCGCCGACGAGGCAATGGTCGATCACTTCGCCGCGCGCCTTGAGCGCCTTGAGCATCTTCACGGTGCCGTTGACGCCGGGACCTTCTTCGTCACCGGTGATGAGGAGGCTGATCGAACCTTCGCCGTCGACGAGCTTGCCCTCGCGCACGAGACGGGAGACGGCGGCAACGAAGCTCGCAACCGAACCTTTCATGTCGGCGGCGCCGCGCCCGTAAAGCTTGCCGTTGATGATTTCGCCCGCGAAAGGATCAACCGTCCATTGACCGGCGTCGCCCACAGGGACAACGTCCGTATGCCCCGCAAAACAGAAATGAGGGCGACCGGAGCCAAGCCGCGCATAAAGATTGTCAATGTCGGGCGTGCCCTCTTCGGAAAAGCGCATCCGCTCGCAGTTGAATCCCAAGGGCGCGAGATAGTTGGCAAGCATCGCCAGCGCGCCTTCATCCGCAGGTGTCACGGAGGGGCAGCGGATCAATTCGACGGCAATATCGAGTGCGTCATAAGGCGGTGTCGGCACGGTCATATAACCCGTGTAGCGCGTTGGATGCAGGGTGGTCAATCAGTCGCGCAGCAATTCGTTGATGGCGGTTTTGGCCCGCGTCTGGGCATCGACGGTTTTGACGATGACGCAGCAATAGAGACTGGGCGAGGGCGCGCCGTCGGGATTGGCTTTACCCGGCAGCGAGCCGGGGACCACGACCGAATAGGGCGGGACTTTGCCGATATGCACTTCGCCGGTGGCGCGGTCGATGATCTTGGTCGAGGCCGAAATAAAGACGCCCATGGAAAGCACAGCGCCTTCGCCGACAATGACGCCTTCGACGACTTCGGACCTTGCGCCGATGAAGCAGTTGTCTTCGATGATGACGGGGTTGGCCTGCAAGGGTTCGAGCACACCGCCGATGCCGACGCCGCCCGACAGATGACAGTTTTTGCCGATCTGGGCGCAGGAGCCGACGGTGACCCATGTATCGACCATGGTGCTTTCATCGACATAGGCGCCGAGATTCACGAAAGACGGCATGAGCACGACATTGGGTGCGATATAGGCCGAGCGGCGCACGATCGAGCCCGGCACGGCGCGAAAACCGGCCTTGCGGAACTCCGCTTCGCCCCAGCCCTGAAACTTCGACGGCACCTTGTCCCACCAGCTTGTGCCGGTGCCCGGCGCGCCTTCGATGAGGCCCATATCGTTGAGGCGGAAGGAAAGCAGCACAGCCTTCTTGAGCCACTGATTGACGATCCACTCGCCCTTGAACTTTTCGGCCACGCGCAACTCGCCGCGATCAAGCGCATTGAGGGCCGTTTCGACCGCTTCGCGCACTTCGCCTTTGGTGCCGAAATTGATCGTATCACGCGCCTCAAAGGCGGCTTCAATAACGGGCTTCAACTGGGCGGCGTTCATGGGCTGGTTCCTTGTCCGGGCTATTTGGTGGCGGCAAGATAGCGGGCGGGGGGGATGTGTCAAACCCAAGAGTGCGCACCGACAGAAACGCCCAAACCTCCCCTTTCTTATTTCTCGTGCGCAGACGCGAACGGAAAGGAGGGGAGAGTTGAGAAAAAAGGAGCTTTGGCTGTTAAGCCGCGATGTCCTGACCGGCGCGCAAGACTTCTTCGCGGACGGGTTTGGGTTCGCCGAAGAGGTAGCCCTGACCGAACTCAACATTCATGTCGAGGATGTCCACCACTTCGCGTTCGGTTTCGATCTTGTCGACGATGAGCTGGATGCCGTTGCGCTTGAGCACTTCCTTGATGTCGCCGACATGGATGTCGTTGTCACCCTCGACAGCCCCTGTGAGAAGGGCGGCGGGGATTTTGACGAAGCGGAAGTTGAGGTCGTGCAGCACGGGCGCGTTGAGGCGCACGCTGGTGACCTGATCCATCGAGAAGCGGAAGCCCAGATCTGCGAGCTGGCCGAGGCTTTCCTGTTCCAAGGGGCCCATGCCGTTGACAGTCATCTGGCTGAATTCGAAAATCAGATGCTGCGCCAAATCCTTGTTGTGCTGCATGTATTCGACGAATTGCGGGAAGAAGTCGCTGTCGAGCAGGGAGTAGGCCGAGATGTTGCAGAAGACACCGGCATTTTTGTTGCGGCTCGCAAGCTTGCGCACGACCTGAATGCAGCGAAAAAGAAGAATGTTGTCCACCGTCGGCATCATGCCTGCGGGTTCGGCGACACGCATGTAATCGCGCGGCATGATGAGGGTGCCATCTTCGGAGCGCAGACGTGACAGGCCTTCATAATAGCGCGTTTTGCGCTGGGGCAGTGTCACGATGGGCTGGAGATAGAGATCGACGCGGTTGCTCTCAAGCGACCGGCGGATGGTTTCGAGCAACTCGGTGTCGCTGAGTTCGGCAATGTCGCGTTCGGGTTCGACGACGGTTGGCGCAAAGGCTTTGGCGAGACCGGCCTGCATACGCGGGGCACCGGCCTGCACGGGCGGCATGGGCGGGGCTTCGCGCGTTTCGGCAAGGCGTTTGACGAGCGATTCCACGACGCGGATTTCGGAGAAGATGCGTTCCATGCGGGCGGTTGTTTCGCGCTCAAAATGCTCTTCGAGTTCGACGATGCGCTCGCCTGCCAGATCAAGCTCGCGCGACAGCGTGGCGGCAACGTCGGAGAGGGCGGTGAGTTCGCCGCGCACCTGCTTGCGCTCGATACGGCGCGAATAAGCAGCATGTGCCTCGGCACCGAGAAGACAGGCGATCAATCCGGCGAGAATGGCAAGTTTCGGCTCAAGCAGTCCGAGATTTTCAAGCCCGTAGGCAAGACCCAGAGACGGCAAAGCATAAAGCGCGGTGGCCAGAAGAGTTTTCAGCGTTGACATTCCATTACCCCGGCGGGTGCGTGACCCGCAATACGGAATTGACCCTTTCTTCACTCTGACGGAGAGGTTTTGATAAAAAGTTAACCAAGACCGCCCCAATCGTAAGTTTTCAGGACATGATTCCGGAGAAAAATGGCGCTCAGGCGGGCATTTCGGCGCGCCGGATGTGTTTGGGCCCAGTGCTGGCTAAGGAAGCGGGAGCCGTAAAGACAGGATGGCCTGTGGGTGGCGCTGGCTCATGCTAGGCTTCCGGCATTGAGGACTTTTCGAGGAGACGAGACCATGAGCGCCCATCAGTTTGAATTCCGCACCATCACCGGTCAGGCTTTGCCTTTGTCGCAATATAAGGGAAAGGCCGTGCTGGTCGTGAACACGGCGAGCCGCTGCGGGCTGACGCCGCAATATCGCGATTTGCAGGGGCTTTGGGAAAAGTACAAGGCGCGCGGGCTGATCGTGCTCGGCGTGCCGTGCAATGATTTCGGTGCGCAGGAGCCCGGCACCGAAGCCGAGATCGTGTCGTTTTGCGAAGTGAATTACGATATTGATTTTCCGCTGACGGCCAAGCAGTCGGTGATCGGAGCTGATGCGCATCCGTTTTACAAATGGGTGTCCGAAGTGGCAGGCGAGGACGCGCTGCCGAAATGGAACTTCCACAAATATCTCATCGGGCCGGACGGTGCGCTGGTGCAGGTCTTCGGCAGCCGCACGGGGCCGCTGGACGAGGCTGTGGTGAAGGAGATCGAGGTTCTGTTGGGGTGAACCAGCAATATCGCCGCCCCTCGACCCCGGCACAAGGCCGGGGTGACAGGTTCGGTTCGGGGTTCGGGAAACTTACTGCGTCAGCGGCGTCAGTTTGATTTCGACGCGGCGGTTCTGGGCGCGGCCGTCGGCGGTGTCGTTCGACGCGATCGGCTGGCTTTCACCCGCACCATTGATCAGGAAGCGTTGCGAGCTTGTGCCCTGACCGATGAGGTAGGCCGACACGCTTTGCGCCCGCGACATGGAGAGCTTCTGGTTTGTTGCGTCGCTGCCGGTTGAATCCGTGTGGCCCGTCACGTCGATCAGCGTCTTGTCGTATTTCTTGAGCACGATGGCGACCGAATTCAGCACATTGTAGAAGTTCGCATTGATGTCGGCGGAATTGGTGGCGAAGGTCACATTGCCCGGCATGTTGAGAATGATGTTGTCACCGACGCGGGTGACGCTGACGCCGGTGGAGCGGAGCTTCTGCGTCAGTTCTTTTTCCTGACTGTCCATGTAGTAACCGATGCCGCCGCCCGCGAGTGCGCCGACGCCGCCGGCAATGAGCGCACGTTTGCGCCGGTCGCCGCCATTGCCGCCGCCGATCAGCGCACCGCCGAGCGCACCGGCAACCGCGCCCGCGAGCGCGCCATAGGTGGCGTTGGATGTTTTCTGTTGGCCCGTATAGGTGTCTTCTGTCTGGCAGGCGGCAAGCGCGAAGGAGCCTGCAATGGCGAGAGCAATGGTTCGTTTCATCAGCATGGTGATTGGCTTCCGGTGTGAGGGGCTAAGGGCTATGCGTGTGCATCAACCTTTTTCAGAATTTGGCCCGATGGTGTAGAAATATGGCAAATGCCTTTTAGGTGCGAGAATCTGAACTCAAGCTGAACGGCGCAGCAGGAACAGGCACAAAGCCTCAGAGATAAAAAACGACAATAACAGGGAGAAGAATATGTCTCTATTTGATCTGACCGGAAAGGTCTGCGTTGTGACCGGCTCCACAAAAGGCATCGGTGAGGCCATTGTGCACCGGCTGGCCGAGCACGGGGCCAAGGTCGTCGTTTCCAGCCGCAAGGCGGATGCCTGCGATAGGGTGGCAGGCGAGATCAACGCCAAGCATAAGGACGCCGCCATTGCAGTGCCCTGCAACATTGCCGAAAGGGCCGATTTGCAGCGTCTCGTGGATACGGCAAATACCAAATGGGGTAAAATCGACGTTCTGGTCTGCAATGCCGCCGTGAACCCGTTTTTCGGCTCATCGCGCGATATTCCAGACGACGCCTTCGACAAGATCATGTCCTCAAACGTCAAGTCGAACCATTGGCTTTCCAACATGGTCCTGCCCCAGATGATCGAGCGCAAGGACGGCGCGATCATTATTATCTCGTCCATCGGCGGCCTCAAGGGCTCGCCTCTGCTCGGTGCTTATTGCCTGTCGAAAGCGGCGGATTTCCAGCTTGCTCGCAATATCGCGGTGGAAAACGGACCGCATAATGTGCGCGCCAACTGCATCGCACCCGGCCTCATCAAAACAAAATTTGCGCAAGCCCTCTGGGACAATCCCGAAATTCTCGAACGCTCGACGTCGGGCGCACCGCTGAGACGCATCGGGATGCCCGATGAAATTGCCGGTGCGGCGGTGTTCCTTGCCAGTCCGGCCGGTGCCTTTATGACCGGTCAGAATATGGTGATCGACGGAGGCTCCACCATTGCCTGACAAGACGGAAGTGACGGGGAGAAAACAGACGGCTATGAAAGCTCCGCCCGTCATTCGTCCCGTGGTCGCCGCCGATCGCGCGGCCTGGGATGTTCTATGGGCGGGCTATCTCGCTTTTTACAAGGTCGAACTCACCAAGGAGATATTTGACGCGACATTCGACCGTATCCTGTCCGGCACATTCATGGGCCTTATCGCCGAAGATGCGCAAGGCAGGGCGCTCGGCATTGCCATCGCGCATCTTCATCCGGGCACATGGGTGGTGAAACCTCTCTGCTATCTGGAAGATCTTTATGTGAGCGAAGAGGCCCGTGGCCTCGGTGTCGGGCGGGCGCTGATCGTCGCGCTTGTCACGCGGGGACGCAAGGAGGGCTGGGCCAAGATTTACTGGCAGACGGCGCGTGACAACGTCCTCGCACAGAAGCTCTATGACAAGCTGGCGCAAAAGACCGACTGGCTGCGCTATGACCTTGGTCTTTGAGGCTGACGCTTTGACGATCCGCCTCTGACAAAATGCAAAAATGGATTTCTTCTGTCCCCTCCCCCTCCCTTTGTCGAGGGGGAGGGGGAGGGGGAGGGGACAGAAGCGTCGTTATGCCTTCGCTACCTGATCGAGCACTTTGGTGAAGCGATCAAAGATGTCGGTGATCTGCGTGTTGGAGATGATGAGCGGCGGCGAGAAGGCAATCGTGTCTCCGGAGACGCGCACCATCATGTTGTGATCGTGGAAGGCGGCGCGCATGGCATCGAAGCCGCGTTTGCCGGGCAGCCCCTCGACGGGCACGAGGTCCACGGCACCGGCAAGGCCGATGCAGCGGATGTCGGCGACGAGCGTGTGATGCTTGAGGCTCATAATCGCTTCGGCAAAGACGGGTTCCATCTCGCGGGCGCGCTCGAAAAGATTTTCGCGCTGGTAGAGATCAAGCGTTGCAATGCCTGCGGCGGCGGCGAGCGGGTGGCCTGAATAGGTATAGCCGTGGAACAGGTCGATCAGGTGATCGGGGCCGGTCTGGAAAGCCTCGTAAATATGCTTGCGCACGACCGCGCCGCCCATCGGCACGGTGCCCGATGTGATGCCTTTGGCGAAGGTCAGAATATCGGGTGTGACGCCGAAGCGTTCAGCGGCGGTCGCATAACCCAATCGTCCATAGCCGGTGATGACTTCATCGAAAATCAGCAGGATGCCGTGTTTTGTGCAGATCTCGCGCAAGCGTTCGAGATAGCCGACCGGCGGCGGCAACACGCCGGTTGAGCCTGCCATCGGCTCGACGATGACGGCGGCGATGGTCGAGGCATCATGCAGTTCGACAAGGCGCTGCAACTCGTCGGCCAAATGCGCGCCCCAGGCGGGCTGGCCGATGGTGAATTTCTGTTCCGCGCGGTTGTAGGTATGGGGCAGGTGGTCGGTGCCTGCGAGAAGGGGACCGAAGACCTTGCGGTTGGCGACCATGCCGCCTACCGAGATGCCACCGAAGCCGACGCCGTGATAGCCGCGCTCGCGACCGATGAGGCGCGTGCGGCTGCCCTCGCCATTGGCGCGATGATAGGCGATGGCGATTTTGAGTGCCGTGTCGGCGGCTTCCGAGCCTGAATTGCAAAAGAGCACATGGTCGAGATCGTCCGGCATCAGGCTGGTGATGCGCGAGGCGAGTTCGAAGGCTTTGGGATGGCCGAACTGGAAGGTCGGGGCAAAGTCGAGCACACCCGCCTGATCCTGAATGGCCTTCACAATGGAGTCGCGGCAATGGCCCGCGTTGCAGCACCACAGACCGGCGGTGGCGTCCAGGACTTCCGTGCCGTCGGGCTTGAAATAGCTGACATCCTTGGCGCGGGCGAGCAGGCGCGGTTCGCGCTTGAACTGGCGGTTGGGCGTGAAGGGGAGCCAGTTGGACTCAAGGTCATTGGGGTGGGCAACGGTGTCGGCGCACATGGGGGTCTCCGGTCGGAATTCTGGGGTCGAGATCGGGAATGGCAGGGTCAGATGAGACTGCTAAGGGGCGCGGAATGCAAGCGCAGGCTTTGCGTGACATCGGCGCAATGTTGAGTATCTTAAACACCATGCCGCAGGACAAAACCAAGCAAAACACGAGACAATTCCGCCGTGCCCATGGCGGCGAAACGCTGGTGAGCGATGCTGATATTGCCATGCCCGATATTGGCCGGCGCCTGCGCGAGTTGCGCACCATGCACGGGCTTTCGCAACGCGAACTGGCCAAACGGGCGGGCGTGACCAATGGCACGATTTCGCTGATCGAGCAGAACCGCATCAGCCCGTCCATCGGCTCGCTGAAGAAAGTGCTGGACGGGTTTCCGTTGTCGATTGCGGATTTTCTGACACTGGATTTAAAACCCAAGTCCAAGGTTTTTTATGCGGCGAAGGAACTGCGCGAAATCGGCTCCGGCGCGATCTCGTTCCGGCTTGTCGGCCGCGATACGCAAGGGCGCGCCATCCAGATGATGCATGAGCGCTATCAGCCGGGCGCGGATACGGGCCACGACATGCTGTCCCATACGGGCGAGGAAAGCGGCATTGTCGTGTCAGGGTTGATCGAACTCACAGTGGGCGGCGAGACGCAGACGTTGACGGCGGGGGACGCTTATTATTTCGACAGCCGCCTGCCCCATCGCTGGCGCAATACCGGCACGATTGACTGCGTGATTGTCTCGGCCTGCACGCCGCCGAGTTTTTGATTTCTCTATCATTGTGCCGGGGGCTTATGATGCGCTTTTGGCAAAGAGTGCAGTCGGGGACAAAGAATGCCGAGCTGGTCGCGTATCCTGAAAAACATCGAAGCGGGCGACATGGAAAAAGCCCCGCCGCATGTGGCCGCCTTGAACCTCTATGCGGGCAAGCTCACTGTGCTCGAACCCGGCCGCATCCGCTATGACTGGCGTGTCGATTCGGATTATATGAATCCTGTGGCGATCTTCGGCGGCTATCTTGCAACGCTGGCCGACCAGACCTGTTCCTTCGCGCTGATGACATTGCTGAGCGACGATCAGAACTTCACGACGGTTGATTTGCAGATGCATTTCTTCCGTCCCGTGACGAAAGGTATTCTGGTCTGCGAGGGGCATGTGGTGAATGTCTCGAAGACGCAAGCCTATGTGGAGGCGATATTTACGACGGATGACGGGAAGCTGGCGCTGAAAGCGCGGGCGGTGGAGCGGATACTGGCGGCGTGAGTTCACTCCACCCAGTGATCAATCTGCGCCTTCAAATCGCCTGATGTTTTCAAGTCGTTGAGCCATGTGTCCACGGCTGCTTTCAGCGCGTCGTCCTTCGCCAGAAAATAGGCTTTGTCGGCGTGATCAAACGGCTGGTCGGGATGGATCGCGCAAAGCTCGGGATGGAGTTTGGCCTGTAGCCGCGTCTCGATGGCGTCGGTCATCATCACATCGGCGCGACCGGCGATGATCTCGTCGAATATCGTGACGTTTTCAGGATGCAGGATGATCTGCGCTTTGTGGATATTGGCGCGGGCGAACTTTTCGTTGGTGCCGCCGGGATTGACGATGACGCGCACGTCCGGCTGGTCGATCTCCTCAAGGGTCGCAAAGCGGTCGGCCTTGTCGCAGCGGGCGATGGGGGCTTTGCCGTCAGAAAGCATGGGGAGGGAAAAGAGCCCGATTTTGGCCCGCGCGGGCGTGACCGAGATACCGCCCATGGCGAGGTCAAACTTTTGGGCTTCGAGGTCGGCGCTCAAAGTGGGCCAGCTTGTCTGGATGAATACGGGTTTGAGGCCCAAGTCGGCGGCGAGCGAGCGGGCGAGATCGACGTCGAGGCCCGTGTAAGCACCGGTTTCGGGGTCGAGCCTGGAAAAGGGCGCATAGTCGCCGGTGAGGCCGATGCGGAGCGTGCCCGACGCCTTGATGGCGTCAAAACGGGGGCCGGCCGAGGCGAGGGCGGGAGCTAAAGCCAGCAAAAGGACGAAAACGGAGGCAAGGCGCATCGGGTGACTCATGCTTGACGATCGGGGTTGAGGGTCGGGGTTGAGCGTCACGAGCATCCTCTTTAGCCCATTTTGCCCCGAATATCCGGCCTTTACTGGACCTTTAATAGTCCGGCTGATAGAAACGCCTCCATGAAAATAATGCCTGAATTGCTGGCCCGAATTAGCGGCCCGACCGCAGCTTGAGGAGGCTCACGCCTTCTCGCGTCGGTCGGGTGATTTCCGCTGAACTTCTGAAATCCGACAAGACCCTGAGAGCATAAATGGCCAGCGATACCACTCCTGATTCCTCCGTCTCCGATGCACGCGATTACCGCGAGACGATCTTTCTGCCTGAAACCGATTTTCCCATGAAAGCCGGTCTGCCTGTGCGCGAGCCCGAATGGCTGCAACGCTGGGCGAAGATGGACCTCTACAAGCGTCTGCGCGAGAGCGCCAAAGGCTGCGAGACCTTCACGCTGCATGACGGTCCGCCCTATGCCAATGGCGACATCCATATCGGCCATGCGCTGAACAAGACGCTGAAGGACATCATCGTCCGCTCGCAGCAGATGATGGGCAAGGACGCCGCTTATGTGCCCGGCTGGGATTGCCATGGTCTCCCGATCGAATGGAAGATCGAAGAGAAATATCGCAAGAAGGGGCAGAACAAGGACGAGGTGCCGCCGCTGGAGTTCCGCCGCGAATGCCGCGAATTCGCCCAGCACTGGGTCGATGTGCAGCGCGAACAGTTCAAGCGCCTCGGTATCAGCGGCGAGTGGGACAATCCCTATCTCACCATGAGCTTTGATGCGGAAGCGGCCATCGTGAAGGAATTCCAGAAGTTCCTGATGAACGGCTCGCTCTATCGCGGCTCCAAGCCCGTTATGTGGTCGGTCGTTGAAAAGACCGCGCTGGCCGAAGCCGAAGTCGAATATGCCGACCACCAGTCGCGGTCTGTGTGGGTGAAGTTTCCGGTTCGACCAGAGGAAGGTTATGTCGAAAGCGGTTGGACCGGCGATGAGTCTGAAGAAGGAAAACTTGAGCACTTGTTAGCTAAGAAATCGGATGAGGGGCGTTATTCAATCGTTATTTGGACAACGACGCCTTGGACGATTCCAGCCAATCGGGCGATCTCATTCTCTTCTGAAATCGAATATGGTGCCTACGAGATTTTGGAGCCCGGTGACTGTGAATATGCAGTTGCGGGAGAGATTATTATACTTGCCGATTCTCTTGCAAGCTCGGTAATGGACGCTGCAAAAATCAGAAGTTGGCAGCGATTGGCAAGGGTGCACCCTGATGGTTGGATTTGTGATCATCCGTTCCGCGGGCAGGGTTACGACTTCGACGTGCCACTGCTGGCGGGCGACCATGTGACGGAAGAGGCGGGCACGGGCTTCGTGCATACGGCTCCCGGTCATGGTCAGGACGACTATATGATCTGGGTACAGAACTTTGGCCAGAGGGGCATCCCGGAAACGGTGAACGAGGAAGGCGTCTATTATGACGACGTGCCTTTGTTTGCCGGTAAATTCGTGCTGACGCGTCAGGGCAAAGAGGGCACGGCGAATGCCGCTGTCATTGACGCGCTGATCGAGGCAGGCGCATTGCTGGCGCAAGGCAAGGTAAAACATTCCTATCCGCATTCGTGGCGGTCGAAAGCGCCGCTTATCTTTCGCAACACGGCGCAATGGTTTGTGTCGATGGATGCGCCCATCCCGCAAGCGGGCGGCATGAAGCTGCGCGATGTGGCGCTTACCGAAATCGACAAGGTGCGCTGGGTGCCCGCGCGCGGGCGCAACCGCATCCACTCGATGGTCGAAGGGCGTCCCGACTGGGTTCTGTCGCGTCAACGCGCCTGGGGCGTGCCGCTCACGATCTTCGTGCATAAGGACGGCTCGTTGCTGCGCGACGACAAGGTGAATGCGCGTGTTGTCGAGGCGGTCGAAAAAGAAGGCGCGGACGCGTGGTTTGAAAAGCCTGTTGCTTACTTCTTTGAAGGCTCGAACCACAAGGCGGCTGACTATGAAAAGGTCACCGACATTCTCGACGTCTGGTTTGATAGTGGCTCGACACATGCTTTCGTGCTCGAAGGGCGCGGGATGCCCTCGCCTGCCGATCTCTATCTCGAAGGCTCGGACCAGCATCGCGGCTGGTTCCAGTCGTCCTTGCTTGAAAGTTGCGGCACACGCGGTCGCGCACCTTACAAACAGGTGCTGACACATGGCATGACGCTGACTGACAAAGGCTTGAAAATGTCGAAGTCGCTCGGCAATGCCATCGAGCCTGAAACGATCATCAAACAGAACGGCGCGGATATCTTACGCCTCTGGGTGGCGTCCACCGACTATTGGGATGATCATTCCATCGGCAACGAGATCCTGAAATCCAATGTCGAAGCCTATCGCAAGCTGCGCAACACGTTCCGCTATCTGCTCGGCAATCTGACGGGCTTTGACGAGGCTGAACGCGTGGCTGTTGCCGATATGCCGGAGCTTGAACGCTCGATCCTGCACAAGCTTGCCGAACTCGATCATCTCGTGCGGCAGGCCTATAATGATTATGATTTCAAGCGCATCTTCCATGCGCTGTCGAACTTCATGAACATTGATCTGTCGGCCTTCTATTTCGACATCCGCAAGGACACGCTTTATTGCGATGCGCCGTCGAGCCTGCGTCGTCGCGCCTGCCGCACGGTTCTGCATGAACTTTTTATGTCACTGACGGCATGGTTCGCGCCGATTCTTTGCTTCACGACGGAAGAAGTCTGGCTCACGCGGTTTCCGGGCGATGACGCCTCGGTGCATCTGCGGACCTTCCCTGATGTGCCTGCCGGATGGCTCGATCCGGAACTGGCTGAAAAATGGCGCAAGGTGCGCGAGCTTCGCCGCGTCGTCACCGGTGCGCTTGAAGTGGAGCGCCGCGAAAAGCGGATCGGCTCAAGCCTTGAATCCGCGCCGGACGTTTATGTCTCGAATGCGGAGTTGAAAGCGGCTATGGCCGGTGTCGATCTGGCCGAGCTTGCGATTACGTCGGGCGGACATTTGCTCGACGGTGATGGTCCGACCGACGCCTTCCGTCTCGATGATGTGACAGGTGTTTCCGTGGTGCCCAAACCGGCCACGGGCAAAAAATGCGCGCGTTCATGGAAGATCATGCCGGACGTGGGCTCGGTGGCGGGCTTTCCCGACCTCAGCCCGCGCGATGCGGCCGCCGTTATCGAGTTTGATGCCCGCCGCGCAGGGAGAGGGTGAGGTTCATGCGTCTCTTCGGTCAGACTTTTTGGGGTCCGTTCTCAGCCTTCGGGGCAGGGGTAGCGCTTCTCTCGTTCCTTGGCGACCGCGTGCATAAATGGTGGTCACTCCATGTGCTCGACCTGCCGACGGTCGGTCGCATCCGTATCAGCGATCATTTCGACATCGTCATGGCATGGAACAAAGGCGTGTCCTACGGGCTCTTTCAGGCCGAAACGACGGCAGGCATCATCTTTCTGGTGGTCTTTGCGCTCGCCATCGTGGTCGGTCTCGGATTATGGCTAGCCAAGGCTGAAAACAAAGTCCTCGCTATGGCCATCGGCCTCATCATCGGGGGGGCTTTGGGCAATGTTCTGGACCGGCTGATCTATGGGGCCGTTGCGGACTTTTTTAGTTTTCATGCCTTTGGTTTTTACTGGTATATCTTCAATGTCGCAGACATCTGGATTGCCGTTGGTGTAGGCCTGATTCTCATCGAGTCCTTTTTCCCCAATCTGCTGGGGCAGGTGAAACCGGTGGCAGGCCATAAGAACGACAGCGAATAACGCGGCCGTAGAAACGCGGCCACTGGGTTGAGGAATATGAGAGTGAAGTTGACGAGCCCGCTTATCCGGAACCTGAGCATCTCAGGCACGATCCTCGCCTTGTCCATCGGCCTTGCCGCCTGTTCCACAGACAGCCTCAAAGACAGCCTCGGCTATGGCAAGCAGGCGCCGGACGAATTTGCCATCGTCACCAAGGCCCCGCTCGTCTTCCCGCCGGACTTCTCGCTGCGTCCGCCCCAGCCCGGTGTGGCGCGTCCGCAGGAAGCCAATTTCGAACCCAATATCGTCGCGCAAAATGCGCTGACCGGCGGCGCCCTCGTCTCAGATGAAGCCGCAGGCACGGCAGGCGAGGTGGCGCTTCTCGAAAAGACCGGCGGTGCGCAAGCCAATCCGCAAATCCGTCAGGTCGTGAACAATGACACGCGTGCGCTCGTCGAGAAGGATCAGAGCTTCACCGACGAAATCCTGTTCTGGCAGAAGGGCGCCGACAATTCCGACGCCCGCACCGTTGATGCCGGTGCCGAGCGCCGCCGCATCGAGCAGAACGAAGCGCAGGGCAAGCCTGTGACAACAGGCGAGACGCCGACAGTGGCCCCAGAAAAAGAAGGCTTCTTTTCCGGTCTCTGGTCGTCGATCTTCTGACGCAGATCCGCGAAGTGACATTCACGTCCTTCATGCCTTTTCCAGTGCCGCGCCACCGAGCGCGCGCGGTGCTTTTATGCATGAGCCTGCTCCTTGCCGGTTGTGCGTCGTTTGAACTGCCGTTTGCGCAAAGCAAAAGCAGCGAGCCGGTGGCGCTGGCCGAAGGGGCCGGTGCACCTGAAACCTTCCGTCTGGCCAATGGCATGGACGTTCTCGTCATTCCCGATCATCGCGCACCGGTTGTCACGCATATGGTCTGGTATCGCGTGGGGGCGGCTGACGAAGTGGCGGGCAAAACGGGCATCGCGCATTTCCTCGAACATCTGATGTTCAAAGGTACCGACAAAATCGCGCCCGGCGAGTTTTCCAAAATCGTCGCGCGCAACGGCGGTCAGGACAATGCCTTCACCAATTATGATTACACCGGTTATTTCCAGGTGATTGCCAAAGACCGGCTGCCTCTCGTCATGGAGATGGAAGCCGACCGCATGACGCATCTCAAACTGACCGACAAGGAAGTTCTGCCGGAGCGCGACGTTGTGCTCGAAGAATTGCGGATGCGCATCGAGAACGAGCCGATCGCCGAATTGCAGTCGAAGATGAATGCAGCCCTTTTCGGTGCGAGCCCTTATGGCCGCGATGTGATAGGCTATAAGGCGGAGGTCGAGAAGCTGTCCACGCAAGACGCGCTTGACTGGTATCACCGCTATTACACACCCAAAAACGCCGTGCTGATTGTCGCGGGCGACGTGACGGGCGCGGAACTGAAACCGCTCGCCGAAAAATACTATGGCGTGATCGAAGACCGCGCACCGACCTACAAGCAGACAAGGCCCGCTGTTCAATGGCCGCAAACGCCGCAGCACATCACCATGCATGACGAGCGCGTGGAGGCGGCCTCGTGGCTCAGGTTCTATCCCGCGCCCTCAGCGGCCGAACTCGGACCGCGCGCGGCGGCGTCGATGGATGTGCTTGCGGAAATGCTCGGTGGCGGCACAACAAGCACGCTCTATCAGGCGCTGGTCGTGCGAGATCGGAAACTGACCGCTGTGCAGACATGGTATGAAGGTGACCAGATCGGGTCCGGCAGTTTCGGCGTTTACGCACTACCCCGCGTCGGCGGCAGCATGGCCGAGGTCGAAAAAATCGTTGACGACGAACTGGCGAAGTTTGTTGCCGGTGACATTTCGCAGGACGATCTCTCCCGCGCACGCTCGACGCTGGCTGCCGGTGCGATCTATGCGCGTGACCGCCAGCAGACCATGGCGCAGGCTTATGGCACAGGTCTGATGACAGGCCTTTCACCGAAGGATATTTTTACCTGGCCCGATGCGATCCGCGCGGTCACCGCCGACGACGTGCGCGAGGCCGCCTCCCATGTGCTCGATGCGCGACATGCTGTGACCGGCGTACTTCTGCCGCCGGATCAGAAGGCGAAGCCATGAAAAAACTTTTCGCTGTTGTCGCTTTCGTCGCCTTCACGCTTGCAGGGCTGTCTGCGAGCACATTGCCCGCGAGCGCATTGGAAGTGAAGCGTGTGGTGAGCCCCGGCGGTATCGAAGCCTGGCTTGTCGAAGAATATGAAGTGCCCATCATTACCATGGAAGTCTCATGGGACGGCGGCTCGGCCTCTGATCCGGCGGCGCGCCTCGGCCTTGCCAATATGGTCTCCGGTCTGCTCGACGAAGGTGCCGACGAGATGGATTCGATAGCCTACCAGAAACGCCTCGCGGCATCGAATGCCTCGCTCTCTTATTCCGAAGACAAGGATTATTTCAACGCGCATTTGCAGACTCTTGCCGAAAACCGCGACGAGGCTTTCGCGCTGTTGCAGGTGGCACTTGCCGCGCCGCGTTTTGACGCGGAAGCGGTCGAGCGCATCCGCGCGCAAATCCGCTCTATCATTGTGCGCAACCATTCCGATCCGGAATGGGTTGCCTCGCAAGCCTGGCTGAAAGAGGTGCTGGGCAAGCATCCATATGCGCGGCCATCGTCCGGCACCGAGAAGACACTTGCGGCCATTACACGCGATGATCTCAAGGCCTACGTGAAACAGACAATCGCCCGCGACAATATGCTGATCGGCATTGTCGGTCCTATTACACCTGATGAATTGGGCAAGCTCCTCGACACGACTTTCGGCAATCTTCCTGCCAAGGCAAAGCGCGTCAACATCGCTGATGTGACGCCGACAACGCGTGCTGTGACAAAGGTGATCGCCAAGCCCTATCCCCAGAGCGTTGTGCTTTTCGGCGGCGCGGGGCTGAAGCGCAGCGATCCTGATTTCGTGCCCGCTTACGTGATGAACTACGTGCTCGGCGGCGGCAGCTTTTCATCGCGCCTCACCAATGAAGTGCGCGAAAAGCGGGGGCTTGCCTATTCCATCGGCACCTCGCTCTATCCGCTGCGCCATACCGCCCTTTATATGGGACAGGTCGGCACCAAGAATGCGAGCGTCGGCACGGCACTGTCCCTGATCCGTCACGAATATGAGCGCATGGCAAGTGAAGGCGTGAGTGCGGCGGAACTGGCCGATGCAAAAACCTATCTCACCGGCTCATACCCTTTGCGCTTTGACAGCAATGCCAAAATCGCGGGCGAATTGTTGGCAATCCAGCAGGAAAATCTGGGGATCGGTTATATCTCGCATCGCAACGCCATGATCAATGCCGTGACCGTGGCTGATATTGCCCGCGTCGCGAAGGCACTCCTTGAAGACAAAGCGCCGGTCGTCGCCATAGTCGGCGAGCCGGACCTGAGCGAAAAGCCCCTGCCGCCCGCCCGCGCCGTCGACCCCGACGCGGGAACGCAGCACAATGAATTGTCTGTTCATTAGGCAGACTTTCCCTCGCCATGATCTGGCCCATTTTGTTGCGTCTTGATACTGTCTCCCGATGCCTCAAAATAATGCCTCAAAATCATGTGAGCCAAATGTCGTCACCTCTGCCCTATGTCCAATCCATCGAGACCTGCTTTGAGGACAAGATCGGCGCGCCCGGTCTGAAGCGCAGTGCCTATCAGGCCGCGCTTGACGAGACGCGCCCCGCGCTCGCCTGGCTGAAGGATGCCCATGCGAAAGATACACTCGCTCTGATGCGCCTGCCCGAGCGCCGCAATGACATGGCCCGTGTGCGCGAGGTCTCCGAGCTGCTTCTCAAGGACACGACCGATCTTTTCATCTTCGGCATCGGCGGCTCCTCGCTCGGTGCGCAGGCGATAGCGCAGCTCACCGGCTGGGGTACGCAAGCGTTCAATCACGCAGCACCCCGCATTCATATCATGGACAATCTCGACGCATGGTCGATGCAGGCGGCACTCGCGGCTGTGGACCTGCGCACGACGCGGTTTCTTGTGGTCTCGAAATCGGGCGGCACGGTGGAGCCTGCGCTGCAAATGCTCGCCGCGATGAGCACCATCGAAAAAGCGGGCGGCGGAAAATACATGAAGCATCATTTTGCGGTGCTGACCGAACCTGCCAAGGACGGCAAGCCCAATCCGCTGCGCGCCTTTGCCGAGCAGCATGGTTTTCCGACATTGGAGCACGATCCGCGCGTCGGCGGGCGCTACGCTGTACTCACCAATGTGGGGCTGCTTCCGGCGCAGATTTTCGGGCTCGATATTGAAGCCTTCCGTCTGGGCGCCGCCGAAGTTCTCGCCCCCGTTCTGGCAGGCGCGGAACCAGACGGTATTGCGCCTGCGGTCGGGGCGGCGCTCTCCATTGCGCTTCAGCGCGACAAGGGCGCGAACCTTTCCGTGCTTATGGCCTATGCCGACCGGCTTGACCGCTTCATCGCCTGGCATTGCCAGCTCTGGGCCGAAAGCCTCGGCAAGCAGGGCCATGGGACAACGCCGATCAAAGCCATCGGCCCCGTCGATCAGCACAGCCAGTTGCAGCTTTATCTCGACGGGCCACGCGACAAGATGTTCACCGTCTTCCGTACCGAGACGGTCGGCGAGGGCCCGTCGGCTCTGGAACAGTTCACCAAGGGCACAGGCTTTGAAGGTCTGGGCAACGCGCATATCGGCGATCTCGTCGACGCCGAAGCGCGCGCGACCATCGACACGCTCGCCCGCAACGGTCGCCCTGTGCGCACATTCATGGTGCCGAAACTGAATGAACGTGCGCTTGGCGCGCTCTTCATGCATTTCATGCTGGAAACCATCATTGCGGGGCGCGTGCTGGGCGTTGATCCTTTCGATCAGCCCGCCGTCGAAGAAGGCAAGGTGCTCGCACGTAAATATCTTGCGGAGCTGCGCTGACCTATGCCTGTTATTCGCCGTCTCAGCGAGGGCACAATCAACCGCATCGCCGCCGGTGAAGTGGTCGAGCGCCCCGCGAGCGCGGTGAAGGAAATTGTCGAGAACGCGCTTGATGCCGGTGCGAGCGAGATCGACATCATCATCGCAGGCGGCGGACGCGATCTGATCCGGGTCAACGACGACGGCGTCGGCATGAGCGGCGATGATCTGTCTGTAGCGGTCGAGCGTCACGCCACCTCGAAACTGCCGCTTGATGCCGATGGTCGCGAAGACCTGCATCATGTCGCGACACTGGGTTTTCGCGGCGAGGCACTGCCCTCCATCGGCGCGGTGGCGCGTCTTTCGATCACGTCGCGACCGCGCGGGACGGACAGTGCCATGCATATTGCGGTGGAGGGCGGCAAGGTGTCGAAGGTCGAGCCCGCCGCCGGTCCTGTCGGCACGCGCATCGACATTCGCGATTTGTTTTATGCAACGCCCGCCCGGTTGAAATTTCTGAAGGGTGAGCGTTCTGAAACGCTGGCCGTTGCCGACATTGTGAAACGTCTTGCCATGGCGCATCCGCAGGTGGCGTTTTCGCTCACAAGCGAAAGCCGCAACATGCTGCGCCTGATGCCCGAGCCCATAGGCAACGGAGGTCGCCTCGCGCGACTGGGCGCGATCATGGGACGCGATTTTGCCGAGAACGCTCTGGCGATTGATGCGGTGCGCGAAGGCATCCGGCTCACCGGCTTTGCCGGTCTGCCGACTTACAATCGCGGCAATGCGCAGATGCAGTTTCTGTTCGTCAACGGGCGGCCCGTGCGCGACAAGCTCATTGTCGGTGCGGTGCGCGGGGCTTATGCGGATTTTCTGGCGCGTGACCGCCATCCCGCCGTTGCGCTCTTTGTCGAGATTGATCCGCTCGATGTCGATGTCAACGTCCATCCGGCCAAAGCCGAAGTGCGTTTCCGCGATGCCGCGCTGGTGCGCGGGCTGATCGTCGGGGCACTGAAACATGCGCTGCACGCCGCCGGTCACCGCGCGTCAACGACAGTGGCGAGCGCGACACTTGATGCATTGCGGCCGGATTTTGTACAAGCAAGCACATCGCCGTTTTCTTATGCGCGGTCCGGCGGGGGCTTTGCCGCCGCACCGGCTTTTGCGTCCACGTTCCAGAGTGCCTTTGCCGATCTTGGCGCTCATTCGGCCCGTGTCGAGCCTTTGCCGCCTGAAGAGCAAACGGACGCAAACGGCATCACGCCGCCGCTCGGCGTGGCGCGCGGTCAACTCCATGAGACCTATGTGATCGCGCAGACGACGGACGGCATCGTCATTGTCGATCAACATGCGGCGCATGAGCGTCTTGTTTATGAGCGCATGAAAAAGGCGATAGCAGCCCGCGGCGTGGCGCGGCAGATATTGCTGATCCCTGAAGTTGTCGAGCTTGACGAGGCGGAAGCCGAACGGCTCGTCGCGCGTGCCGGTGAACTGGCCGAGCTTGGTTTTGTACTCGAAGGCTTCGGGCAGGGCGCAGTTGTTGTGCGCGAAGTGCCCGCGATATTCGGCAAGCTCGATGTGTCGGCTCTTGTGCGCGATCTGGCCGATGATCTCTCCGAACTTGATGAGACGCTGTCGCTCAAGGAGCGGCTTGAGCATGTCTGCGGCACCATTGCCTGTCATGGCTCTGTGCGGGCGGGCCGACGCCTCACGGCTGAGGAAATGAACGCGCTCCTGAGAGAAATGGAAGCGACGCCTCATTCGGGCCAGTGCAATCATGGTCGCCCGACTTATGTGGAACTGAAGCTCACGGACATCGAACGGCTTTTCGGCCGCAAGTGAAACTCACGCGCGCGTCAGGGCTTGCAAGAACGAAGTGAGATCATCGGCGATGTGATGGATGTGCTCGCCGTCGCCACCTTCATAGGAGAGCTTCTGATAACGCTCAGGCCCCGCATTGCCTTGCGGGCGGACCCATACGGTTGTCATGCCGAGTATATGGGGGACTTCCAGATTGCGCGGAAGGTCTTCAAACATGGCGGCGCGTTTTGCATCAATGCCGCTTGCGGTCAGGAAGCGCTCAAAAGCGAGCGCATGGGGTTTGGGTGCGAAGCCTGTTGTCACAATGTCATAGACCCCGTCAAAGACATCGAGGATACCGAGACGGCGGACGACATTTTCGGCATGTGCCACCGAGCCGTTGGTGAAAATGACTTTGCGTCCCGGAAGCCGCGCAATCGCCTCGCCTAACGCCGGATCGGGCGGCACGACGCTCACATCAATCATATGAACATAGTCGAGAAACGCCTGTGGTTTCATCTGATGCACGGCCATGAGACCGGCCAGCGTTGTCCCGTGCTCGACATAAAACTCTTTTTGCACGCGACGGGCCTCCGCTTCATCGACACTGAGATAGGAGCCGATGAACTCCGTCATGCGGATGTCGATCTGGGCAAAGAGATCGAAGCGTGGCGGATAGAGCGTGTTGTCGAGATCGAACACCCAATGTTCGACTTCGTTAAAACCGCGCGGAATTTTCATTTCGGGTTTGTTCACCATGTTGACGCGAAATTGCCTCTGTCCACAGGCTTTTGCAAGGGGTGACGCGAGAGGAGGGCGCGCTTTAACGCGACCTTAACGGCGCCACGACGAAACTCGGCCTTCGGAGATGCATATGGGTTTCAACTGGTTCAAAAGGCTCTTGACCTCGGAGGTGTTGCCGGAACGGCTACGCTATGAGGATGCGCGCGCCGCGCTGGAGAGCCGCTCGCTTGAGGTGAAGCGCGAACTTGCCTCGCGCCGCGATGCGCCACCCGAAACCCTTTATTATCTTGCCTCCGACCCCGATGTCTCCGTGCGCTCGCTGGTCGCTGCCAATCCGGCGACGCCGATTTCGGCCAATGAAGGTCTGTCGCTCGACCTTGCGGGCGATGTACGGGCCGAGCTTGCACGCAAAATCTCGCGCATCGTGCCGGACATGAAGTCGAACGAGCTGAGCCAGACGCGCGACCGCGTTATATTGCTGCTCGAACGCCTTGCCAAAGACGAAGTGACGCGCGTACGCCAGATCGTGGCTGAAGAAATTAAATCCTGCCCCAATGTGCCAAAGCGCCTTGCAGTTGAACTTGCCCGTGACGCGGAACTTGTTGTCTGCGCACCGGTGCTTGAATACTCGCCGCTTCTCTCAGACGATGATCTCATCGAAATCGTGGCAACAACCCGCGTGCAAGGTGCACTTGAGGCGATTGCCCGCCGCCGCTGCGTTGACGGATCCTTGGCTGATGCGATTGTGGCCACACTGGACATTCCGGCGATTGCCCATCTGCTTACCAATCCCAATGCGGAAATTCGCGAAGACACACTGGACCGGATCATTTCGGAAGCGGCGGCCATTGAGGCCTGGCATCTGCCGCTTGTCATGCGACCGGCGATCTCTTTACGTGCTGTGCGCCGTATCGCGATTTTTGTGTCCCGCGCGTTGATTGACGAACTGGTCCAGAAGACCGATCTCGACGATGAGACGCTGGTGCTGCTGAAGTCGCGGGCGCAGATGCGTATCGAAAAAGACGCCGACCGCGCAACGCCGACGCCGGGCGCTGCCATTGTCAACATTCGCAAGGCGTTTAATGCCGGACTGCTCAATGATGATCTTGTCGCCAAAGCCGCATCATTGCAGCACAAGGCGGCGGTCATTCTGTCGCTGTCATTGATGACGGGTGTGGCTCAACCCATCGTGACGCGCGTGCTGGAGGCAAAAAGCGGCAAGGGCATCGCGGCTCTGTGCTGGCATGCGGGCCTTGCCATGCGCACGGCGCTGGCCATTGAAATGTTCGTGGCCAATGTGCCAGCGGAGACGCGCGTGTTGCCGCGCGGCGGTACTGACTATCCGATGGACGAAGACGAGATGCGTTGGCATCTCAATTATTTCGGCATCACGCTTTGAAGGCTTGCGGGCTCATTTGAGATCGTAAATGAAGCCTGCCTTGCCACCTGTTTCCACTTTCATAAACGGCCGTTCGTCATAACCGCGCATGGTGCAGGCCTCCCGACCATTGATGTCGAAGCGCGTCGTCTTGACGCAAAACGTGTCGCGACCCGACCAGATCATGCGTTTGCCATCTATCATGGCGATGGTTCCTTTGTCGTCGGTGGCCTCGGCATAGATGAAATAGGGTCCGGCTTCGAGCTTGTCTTTGATGGCTTTGGCACAGACCTCGGGCGCAATGCGGATCCAGCCGCTGGATGTGTCGTCATCCGCGCGTGAAAGGGCGACGGATGCCCAGACGAGATGCTTTGTCTTGTTGCAGAGCGTAAGCCCGAATTTTGCCTGTTCGCGTTTGGCCCCTGCGACAAGATCGCCGGTCAAAGCATCGTCAATGGTGCCCGTTACTTGACGTCCGCCCGCCCGCTGAAAGGCCATGACAGCGCGTCCGGTGTTTTTCGCCGCATAGCCGTCGATCTTGGGCACACGAAACCCGTTGTCGATGAGAAGGCGTTGCGCCCCTGCAATGCGGGCCTCATCCATCGAGAAATCGCGCGGCTCGCCGAAAGTCGTTGTCCATGTCTCGCCGGCCTTGACGGGGACGCGGATGAAATCAAAGGCATCGTACCCATGCGCGGCGCAATTATCGCGGACAGAAATTGTGAACGTGTCGGGGAGCGTGCAAAAACTGAAATTGCCGGAGAAAAATTTGGTCGGGCCTTTATGCGCGTCGATCGAGCGGGCAAAGACATAGTAGTCGCCTTTGACGACGGGGCCTGCGACAACCGAGGCGCAATCGCCGGGCAGGATTTCGGTCCAGCCCTGTGTCGTCCAACTATTTGTACCACCTGCAAGCTCGGCGCCAGATGTGTCGTCGTCCGATTCTCTGAGCACGGCTGTGGTCTGCGGCACGGCAATCGCGCCCAGCAACGCATAACTCGTCGCATTGCAGAACTTATAGTCGGCCCGCGCCGGTCCGGTTCCGCAAATGAAGATCAATGCCGTGAGCAGGGCACAAGCAAAAGCGGCAAAGGAGATGCCGCCACGTTTCACTTGCCCGGATCCTTCGGGGTCTGGGCTTTCTGAATGAGTGTGCCGACGCCGTGCTCGGTGAAAAGTTCGAGCAAGACCGCATGGCGCACGCGGCCATCGAGAATGACGACGGCTTCGACGCCGCCTTCGACGGCATCAAGGCAGGTCTCGACCTTGGGGATCATGCCGCCGTTGATTGTCCCGTCATGCATGAGCGCCAGCGCCTCTTCGACAGTAAGCTCTTCGATGAGATTTTTGTCCTTGTCGAGCACACCGCGCACGTCGGTGAGCAAGAGCAGACGCGTCGCGCCCATGGCCGCTGCAATGGCACCGGCGGCTGTGTCGGCATTGATATTATAGGTGTCGCCCTCTCTGGAAATCCCGACAGGTGCGATTACCGGAATGATGTCAGAGGCGATGATCGTGTTGAGAATTTCGGGGTTCACGGTTTCCGGCTCGCCGACAAAACCGAGGTCCAATATCTTTTCGATATTGGATTCAGGGTCGTGGATTTTCTGGCGTACTTTGCGGGCGATGATGAGATTGCCGTCTTTGCCGCTGAGGCCGATGGCGCGACCGCCTGCCTGATTGAGTTGGGCGACGATCTGTTTGTTGATCGAGCCCGCCAGCACCATCTCGACAATCTCGACGGTTGCCTTGTCGGTGATGCGCAGGCCGCCGGAGAATTCGCTTTTGATGCCGAGACGGGTGAGCATTGCTCCGATCTGCGGTCCGCCGCCGTGAACGACGATGGGATTGAGTCCCGATTGTTTGAGCAGCACTATGTCGCGGGCAAACTCTGCGCCCAGCGCTTCATCGCCCATCGCGTGACCGCCGTATTTCACGACGATGGTGCAGTTGTCATATTGCTGCATGAAGGGCAGCGCCTCGGAGAGCACACGGGCGCGCTCAATATCTTTGGCGTCGTTTTCCGGATTATGTGATGACGTTCCCGACATGTCAGCGCCTGCTCCCGCTCGAATTATTCACTCATGGTTTTATAACGGAAGGCTTCGCGGTCTGCCAGCATCGCGATCTCGGCACGAAGCTCGGCAATGCCGTCGCCTTTTTCCGACGAGGTGGCAAGCACGGTCGGATGGGCGGCGACATGGCGGCGCACACCAAGGCGCACATCTTCGACGCGGGCGGCGACTTCGGACGCCTTGAGCTTGTCGATCTTGGTCAGCACGACCTGAAAAGACACGGCAGTCTCATCGAGGAGCTTCATCACCTCATGGTCGCTGTCTTTGAGACCGTGGCGGCTGTCGATGAGGACAAGCACGCGCTGAAGCGCGACGCGGCCTCTGAGATAGGCCATGACGAGCTTCGTCCATTGTTCAACGCGTGAGCGCGTCTCGCGGGCATAGCCGTAGCCAGGCAGGTCAACGAGCGTCAGCGCCGGATAGCCTTTGGGCCCTAGCGTAAAAAAGTTGAGTTCCTGCGTGCGGCCCGGTGTGTTCGACGTGCGCGCAAGTGTGTTGCGCCCCGTCAAGGCATTGACGAGGCTCGACTTGCCGACATTGGAGCGACCGGCAAAGCAGATTTCCGGCGCGCTGACCGGCGGCAGATTTTCAATCGAGGTGGCGCCGCGCAAAAAATCGCAAGGCTGTGCAAAGAGCCAGCGCCCCGCCTCAAGATCGCCGGCGAGCAGACCTTTGCCCTCGAGTTTTTCATGCTCCGGATCGACGGGGAGAGGCTCTTTGTCTTTTGCCACGTTCAGGGCTTTGCCGGTTTCTTGATGCCGAGATTTGAAAAAATCTCAATCGGCACGCCCTGACGACGCATGATGACACCCTGTTGCAACACTGAAAGCGTGTTGTTCCATGCCCAGTAGATGACCAGACCCGCAGGGAAGCTCGCCAGCATGAAGGTGAAGAGAACAGGCATCCAGAGGAATATCTGCTGCTGTATCGGATCAGCGGGTGCGGGGTTCATGCGCTGCTGCACAAACATCGTGAAGCCCATGATGAGCGGCCAGACGCCGAGCATCAGGAAGTGACCGATAAGCGGCACGCCGGACGGATCCCACGGGATCAGGCCGAAGAGATTGAAGATCGTCGTCGGGTCCGGCGCGGAGAGATCATGGATCCAGCCAAAAAAGGGCGCGTGGCGCATTTCGATAGTGACGAAGAGAACTTTGTAGAGCGAGAAGAAGACGGGGATCTGCACGATGATCGGCAGGCAGCCCGCAATCGGATTGACCTTCTCGTCTTTATAAAGCGCCATGATCGCCTGTTGCTGGGCCATCTTGTCGTCTTTATGGCGCTCGCGCAGCTCTTCCATCTTGGGCTGGAGCTTCTTCATCTTGCTCATGGATTCATACGAGCGATTGGCGAGCGGAAAGAAGGCGAGCTTGATCAGAACCGTCATAATGAGAATGGCGATACCGAAATTGCCGGTGGCATGGGCAAGAATGTCGATGCCTTTGAACACGGGCTGTGTCAGGAACCAGAAATAACCCCAGTCGATCAGCAGATTGAAACGGAAGATACCCTGATCGAGATAGGAGTTGATGACCTTCGAAACTTTAGCACCGGCAAAAAGCTGGTTGGTGACGGTGATTGTTGCGCCTGAGGCAATGGTTTTTGCCTCATAGCGGAAGTCGGCCTGAAAATGCTCGTGCTTCGGATCGCCGGTGGGGCTCGGCGTTGCGCCGAAGCGGCTGATGAAAGTCTGACCGGCTTGCGGCACGAGGGCCGCGGCCCAATACTTGTCCGTTATGCCGAGCCAGCCTTCGGTGTCGGTGATGGTGGTCGGCGCTTCTGCTTTTATCGCTTTTGCGTAAGTCTGCGTCTCTTCGCCGTATTCCTTGAACTCGCCGATAAAGCCTTCATGCAGAATATAGAAGGCGAGGCTTTCGGGCTGACCTGTGCGCGAGACAAGACCGTAGGGATAGAGCGTGACGGCTTTGCCGGTTTTGTTTTCGACTGTGTCGACGATGGTGAAAAGATAATGCTCGTCGAGCGAAACGGTGCGGTTGAAGATGAGGCCCTGACCATTATCGAAGGCGAGCGTCACGGGCGTTGAGGGCGTGAGCTTGTCGCCCTTGATCACAGTCCAGACGCTGTCGGTATCGGGGAGTTTAACGTCGGTGCCCGGTGCCGCGATGAAGCCCAGCTCGCTGAAATAGGGTTTGTCGGTCTGGGGCGGAGAGAAGAGCGCGATCTCGGGGCTCGCATCATCCACGGTGAGATGATAGCCGCGCAGGTTCAGATCATCGAAGCGCGCGCCCTTGAGCGCGATGGACCCGTCAAGCGCATCGGACGCGATGGCGAGGCGCGGACTGTTGGCGAGGGCGACGCTGCGCGCGACAACGTTGGATGTGATCGTGGCATTGCCGATGCCGTTGACGCCGGGCGGTGTGGCGGTGCCGGCAGGGCCGGTCGCTGTCGCGTTGGCAGTCGTGGCGGCGGTGGTCGCGGCGGTCTGAGCCGCAATCGCCTCCTGACGGGCTTTTTCCGCTTCCATGCGTGGGGTCACGACAAAATGCTGCCAGCCGATAAAGATGAGCACTGACAGCAGAATGGCGATCAGAAAATTACGATTGTCACCCATGAACTCTAGTCTTTCTTAGCCGAGGGGCTTTGCGCGGTGGACGTATGGCCGGTGGACGTATGGCGATGTATCTTGGCAAGCGCATGACGCAAATCGGCGAGAAGATCGGGCCATGCCCGCGTCAGCGTCGATTGTCGTCCGACAAGCACGTAGTCGTAACCGGCTTTACCGAGAAGGGGAAGGATTTCACGTGCGGCTTCTTTGAGCCTGCGGCGTGCGCGGTTGCGGATGACCGCATTGCCGACTTTCTTTGTGACGGTGAAGCCTGCGCGGGGAGGGGCCTCGTCGCCGCGGGCGCGCGCCTGAAGCACAAGCCCGCCCAGAGCCGATTTCTCGGCCCTTGAGGCGGCAAGAAACTCGGACCGTTTCTGGAGGCGCTGGACTGCGGGAGGCCGGATCATAAGACGCATCCTATTTTATTGATGCGGACTGTTTTCCTGATGCGGGCCGTTTTTGATGCGGGGAACCGAGCGCGGCGAAGATTCATGCCGCTGCTGTCATGTGATCCCGCAAAAGGCAACCCTGAGAGGCTGCCGTCGGGATCAGGCGGAAAGTTTCTTGCGGCCACGGGCGCGGCGGGCGGCGAGAACCTTGCGGCCACCGACTGTTGCCATACGCGCACGGAAGCCGTGGCGATGTTTGCGGACGAGCTTGCTCGGTTGGTAGGTCCGTTTCACGTCTCTGTCTCCGCCGATAAGACCCGAACGGCAACCCGGATGGGCGCGGCTCTCAAGGGTCTAACTAAATGATCCAAGAATATAAAGCCGTCGGGTGAGGACCTGACGGCTATCTGGCGGGGTGTATAGTCGATAAAACCGCTTGAAGTCAATGCTGCTGCCACGCGCCAAATGGCCAGTGCGGCGCATTCTCCGTGCCTTTTTGCAGCATTTTCTGCGTAATCTCAAAATGAACGGGCAGGACGTGAAATTGCCAAAAAAGTTCTATCTTTGTTCACGGTTGGGCGGACGGGCCGAACGAGGGAGGATTCTGGTCTATGAGTGACAATTCCGGCACCAGCAATTCCGGCAACGGGCCGAAAGGCGGGCTTATGCGGTTCTGGCCGCTTTCTATTCTGGTTCTCGGCTTCATCGCGTTTTTCGCACTGGGCCTCCAGCGCTACGCCACGCTCGACACATTGCGCGACAACCGGGCGAGCCTGAGCCAATGGGTCGCAGCCAATCTCATCCTCGCGGTCCTCATTTATATTATCGCCTATGCGCTGATGGCGGCCTTCTCGCTGCCCGGCGGGCTCGTTGCCACACTGACGGGCGGCTTCCTCTTCGGTACATGGCTCGGGGGAGCGGCCACCGTCATCGGCGCGACCGTCGGAGCCTCGATCCTTTTCCTCGCGGCGAAGACCGCCTTTGCCGATCTGCTGCGTGACAAAGCAGGTCCGGCGATTGCCCGCATGGAGGAGGGCTTCAGACAAAACGCGTTCAGCTATCTCCTCTTCCTCCGCCTCGTGCCGGTCTTTCCCTTCTGGCTTGTCAATCTCGCGCCCGCTTTTCTTGGCGTGACGTTGCGCACCTTCATCGGCGCGACATTCCTCGGCATTATTCCGGGCACTTTTGTCTTTGCGAGTCTCGGCAACGGGCTCGGCGCGATCTTTGATGCGGGCGGCACACCTGATCTCCACCTCCTGCGCCAGCCGCAGATCGTCGGCCCGTTGATTGCGCTTGCGGTGCTTTCGCTTCTTCCCGTTTTTATCCGCCGCTTTCGCCGCGCGCCCTGATACCAGAGAAAATCCATGGTCAAGAAACTCAAAGCGGATATTTGCGTCATCGGCGCGGGCTCCGGTGGTTTGTCGGTTGCTGCCGGTGCCGCGCAACTCGGTGCGAAGACCATCCTTGTCGAGCGCGGGGCAATGGGCGGTGATTGCCTCAACACAGGCTGCGTGCCGTCGAAGGCGCTGATCGCGGCGGCGAAACACGCTTTCAATATGATCGACGGCGCGCGCTTCGGTATTGCCGCGGCAAAACCGAAAGTCGATTTTGCCAAAGTGAATGCCCATGTGCGCGGCGTTATTGATGCGATTGCCCCCAATGACAGTGTCGCGCGTTTTGAAGGGCTCGGTGTCACCGTTATCAAAGGGACGGGCCGCTTCAAAGACCGCCGCACATTGCAGGTCGGCAATACCGAAATCCGGGCCCGTCGCTTTGTCATCGCCACAGGGTCGCGCGCCGCCGTGCCGCCAGTGAACGGTCTTGCCGATGTGCCCTACCTCACAAACGAGACGCTCTTTGATTTGACGGTCTGTCCGGCCCATCTCATCATCATCGGCGGCGGACCTGTCGGCATGGAAATGGCGCAGGCCCATCGGCGTCTCGGCGCGCGCGTCACCGTTATTGAAGCCGCCAATGCTCTGTCAAAGGATGATCCGGAACTGACCCGCATCGTTATTGATCAGTTTATGCGCGAAGGCATCGACGTTCTGGAGCGCACACGCATTGCGTCGGTCGCAGGCAGCGAAGGCAGCTTCAGCGTGACGCTTGACGGCGGTCGCGTCATCAAAGGATCGCATCTCCTTGTCGCCGCCGGTCGCGTAGCCAATGTTGAAAATCTCAACCTCGAAGCAGCAGGCGTGGCTTACACAGAACATGGCATCAAAGTGGATGACAGTTTGCGCAGCGCCAACCGTCGCGTGTATGCGATTGGTGATGTGGCAGGCGCATTGCAGTTCACCCATGTTGCGAACTATCACGCAGGACTTGTGATCCGCAGCGCCCTGTTCCGCATTCCCGCCAAGGCCGATTATGCGACCATTCCATGGGTCACTTACACCGATCCCGAAATCGCGCATGTCGGCGAGACCGAGGCGGAAGCGCGCGCGCATTACAAGAAAATAAATGTTTTACGCTGGCAATTTGCCGAGAATGATCGCGCGCAGGCAACGCGCCGCACCGAAGGTCATATTAAAATCATCACGGATATGCACAGCCGCATTCTCGGCTGCACCATTGTAGGACCGGAAGCGGGCGAGCTGATTTTGCCTTGGGTTCTCGCCAAATCTCAGGGGTTGCGGCTGAGCGCAATGGCGGGTTCAGTCGTGCCATATCCCACATTGTCGGAAATATCGAAGCGGGTTGCGGGTTCATATTACACGCCTACGTTGTTTGGTGCACGTACCCGCGCGCTTGTCCGCTTTTTGCGCTTCTTCGGCTGACGCTCTATAATGAAAACCGGGATATCATCCTTTCAAGGAATATCTCATTTTTTCGAAAGGTAAATGAAAACTGGTTGTTTTATGTTGGGAGTCGGGTTTTTCTCGCCGGTCTATATATCACTAATCCGTATAAAGACATATATTCTGAATAGTCTCACCCGCCGGATGCTCGTTTTCACTATTCTGTTTGTCATTGTGAGTGAGATATTCATTCTGGCGCCGGTGATTGCAAAATACCGTTTCGACTGCGAGCTTCTGGAAAATGCGGGCGTGTACGAGGTCATTCTGCGCCGTCACGATAAATCTTCGCTCATCCTCGGCGGACAATTGCCGCATCCGGTGGATGAGACCTTCGATCTGCACGAGGCCAACCTGCTTGTCCTGCTGCGCGATGCTTCAATATTTATCTTCAGGCCGATGGTCGGGTGATTTCTCTTATCGAGCGCCCGCATTTTGATGCGGGAACGTCTATCGAAGTCATTATGAGCGAAACGCCGCTACGCCATATCCTGATCTATGAGGGTATCCGTGTGTTCTGGCCGTCATTGACGGTTCTCATTCCGGCGATAAATTCTGTAGCAGGATGTGTGGAAACAGAGCTGGCTGCCTAGGACGCTGACGGGCGCGGACATGGGAACGGCATGGATTGCCGCCGACAAAATGTCGGAGACACAACTGTTCGACGCAGGTCTCTCCGTCACCAATTTCTCAACAAAGGCCGGTTGAAGCCCTGGCTCGCGCAGATCCCGATCCGCGTCATCACGCGTACTGACCCCGCGCTGCCCGGTCTGGCTCACGTCGCTTTGTCAGACAAATAGTCGGGTTCGACCACGACGGGGCCGGTTATTTAAAGCCCGAAATCACTTTACCTTCACGGCGCGGATCGGCGCCACCATCCAGCCCGTCCGCTGTCACGCGGATGCCGTGTAACCCGCTATTGATCTTTACGGGGGTCACATCATGGCCGAGCAGCGTGAGGTCGCGGGTGAGCTTGTCGAGCGTTGTACCCTCTTCGATTTCAAGCGGTCCGTTGCGATCAAGAAAGCGCGGTTGATCAAATGCCTGTTGCATCGGCATGTTCCAGTCGAGCACGGCGACAAGTGCTTGTGTCACATACCCGATGATGCGGCTGCCGCCGGGTGAGCCGAGGGCGGCGTAGAAGTCACCCGACCTGTCGAAAACGATGACAGGATCCATTGCCGACATGGGTCGTTTGCCGGGGGCGACCGCATTGGCGACGGGTTTGCCGTCTTCTGTCGGCGCCAGCGAAAAATCCGTGAGCTGATTGTTGAGGATCATGCCGCCCGCCATCAGGTGGCTGCCGAAAGGCGCTTCGACAGACGTTGTCATGGAGACGACATCGCCCGATGGATCGACAATGGCAAAATGCGAGGTGGAGGGATAGGCGACGGAGACGTTGATGCCCTGATTGTCAGCGCCCTTGTCGTGCAATTCGCCGGGCTCTGCCTTGCGCATGGATGCGCTCGGATCAATCAGCGCCGCGCGCCTGGCGAGATAATCCGTATCGAGCAGTGCCTCAACCGGCACATGGACAAAATCGGGATCGCCCAAGAACTTGCCGCGATCTGAATATGCGAGTTTTTCGGCTTCGGCGATGAAGTGAACGGCGGTGAGCGACATGGGCTCGATCTCGCCCATATCGAAATGCGACAGGATGCCGAGCACCTGCAATGTCGCGATGCCGCCCGATGTGGGCGGCGGCATGGTGCAGACAGCATAGATGCGATAGGGGCGGCAGAGCGGTTCGCGGTGTTTGGCTTCATAGCCGGCGAGATCGCTCATGGCCAATGTGCCGGGCAACGACGGTGCGGCATGAACCGCACCGACAATGGATTGCGCGACGGCGCCCTTGTAAAAACCATCCGGCCCCTTCGCGGCAATGACCTTCATCGTTTCAGCGAGCGCCGGATTTTTCAGAACTGTACCGGCTGTGACAGGCAAACGTTTGCCATCTGTTCCCTTGGTGAAAAAATAATCCTGAGACACCGGCATCTTCGTAAGGGCGGGATCGCGCGCGATGGCGGCGGCGAGTTTCGACGAGACGGTGAAACCGTTTTCGGCAAGCCTGATCGCAGGCTGGAAGAGATCGGCCCATGGCAGTTTGCCATGTTCCTTATGCGCGAGAGCGAGCATCGCCACGATGCCCGGCGTGCCCACCGAGCGTCCGCTCAGGATCGCAGGCACGATGCCGAGCGGCGTCGTGCCGTCTTTCATAAACATATCGGGTGTGGCACCCGCAGGGGCTGTCTCGCGCCCGTCATAGGCATCGAGTTTTTTGCCCGACGCGGTCCAGTGCATCATAAAGGCACCGCCCGCAAGCCCGGATGATTCCGGTTCCACCAGCGTCAGCACAGCCTGCACGGCGATAGCAGCGTCAACCGCGCTGCCGCCTTTGGCCAGAATGTCCGCACCCGCCTGTGCCGCATAAGGGTTTGCGGCGGCCACCATATATTCTTGGGTCTTTGCCCGTCCGAAGACGAACCAGGCTGCGGCGACAACAATAATGACGCTTACCACGAGCAATGGCACTATGCGCTTCACCGGCATCCTGAGTTCCTTTGCTGGCCCTTCGGCCTTTTATCGACAGAGTACAGCTTATGACCATCGTCAGCATCCGCAAGGGCCCGCGTAATCTCATTACGGATGTGGACGGAATCAAGATCGGCAATGCCCATGATGCACATGCGCGCTCCGGCGTCAGCGTTATCCTGCCCGATGAACGCGCCGTTGCCGCCGTCGATGTGCGAGGTGGTGCGCCGGGCACGCGCGAGACGGATGCGCTCGATGTGACCTGCCTCGTCGATGCGGTTGATGCGATTGTGCTGTCGGGTGGCTCGGTCTACGGGCTCGATGCCGCATCGGGCGTGACCGCATGGCTCGGCGCACGGGGGCGCGGCTACGGCGTCGGCACAGCACCGAAAGCCGCGCCTGTTGTGCCCGCGGCAATTCTTTTCGATCTCGGTAATGGCGGCGACAAAGATTGGGGCGAGGAGCCGCCCTATAATGCCTTGGGCCGCAGCGCTTGCGCCGCTTGCGCAACGGATTTCGCACTTGGCAATGCGGGCGCGGGCTTCGGCGCGCGGGCGGGGCAGGTCAAAGGCGGATTGGGTTCGGCCTCGGCCGTCACCGATGACGGCTTTCAGGTCGGCGCACTTATCGCGGTGAACCCCTATGGCTCCGTTCTTGTGCAGGGCAGCCGTCAGTTCTGGGCATCGCCATATGAACTGGACAAAGAGTTCGGCGGACTGGGCTTGCCCGCCGACATGAGCGCCGTCGCCACGCTTGATCCCTTCATCGGCACCAAAGGCGAGGAGGCCGCACGCGCGGGTGCCAACACGAGTATCGGCTGCATTGCGGTGAACGCCGATCTCACACCGTCGGAAGCCCGCCGCGTCGCCATCATGGCGCAGGACGGGCTTGCCCGTGCCATTCGCCCTATCCACACGCCCTTTGATGGCGACGTGCTCTTCGTTCTGGCGACGGCCCGCAAGCCTCTGGACGCAGACGCGCGCCCCCGCCAGATCATGCGCCTGGGTGCGATTGCCGCAGACTGTGTTGCCCGTGCTGTTGCCCGCGCGGTTTATGAGGCGGAAACCCTAGGCGATACAGTCGCTTACCGTGACCTGACAAAAGCGTGACAAGGGCGGGAAACAATCATCAAGAGCCCTTGCCTTCCTCCGATCTTCCCTTTAATAAGAGCGCACCCGAGAGACGGGCGGCCTTGGCCGCACATCATTTTCGGGCCTGCACCGGTAGCTCAGCTGGATAGAGCATCAGACTACGAATCTGAGGGTCGGAGGTTCGAATCCTTCTCGGTGCACCAAATTTTTCAACAGATCACATAGGCTTTGAGTTCGGCGACTTTGAGTTCGGCGTGTTTTGGTGCGCGGCACCCTGTGAACAACGGAGACAGGAGTTTGTCTGCGTGGGCGCGTGTCCTGCCCTTACGATTTTTCTCCGGCCAGATTTGGAGTCCGGCCTTACGCAAGAGCAGGTCATCGTGATCAGGCGGCGAGGAAACTGCCGAGACGCTTGCGGATGATCTGATCGGCGTCCGCCATCATGCGGTCGATCAGTTCCTTGCAGGTCGGAATGTCATGGATGAGACCGGCGACCATGCCGCAACTCCATGCGCCTGCATTCATGTCGCCATCCTGCATGACGCGCGGATAGACGCCGCCGACCAGTTTGCGGATGTCCTCGATGCTGAGGCTCGCGCCTTTTTCGTGTTCGATCTCGACGATCTTTTCAACGGCCGGATTGGTGAGCACGCGTTCGGTGTTTTTCAGCGGACGCATGATGAGGCGCGTATCCAGTTCGGATGCCGCGATCAGCGCATTCTTGACGTTGATATGGACAGGGGCTTCTTTGGTGGCGATGAAGCGCGTCCCCATATTGATGCCGTCGGCACCAAGCGCGAGCGCTGCGACGAGCTGCGAGGCTGTGCCCATGCCGCCTGAGGCGACGAAGGGAATTTTCAATTCTTCGGCAGCACGCGGCAGCAGGATCATGTTCGGAATGTCGTCTTCGCCGGGATGACCGCCGCATTCAAAACCGTCAACGCTGACCGCATCGCAGCCGATACGTTCGGCTTTGAGCGAGTGGCGCACGGAAGTGCATTTGTGAATGACCTTGATGCCGGCCGCCTTTATCGCGGGCATATAGGCTTCGGGGCTGCGGCCCGCCGTTTCGACGATGCGTACGCCGCCCTCAATGATCGCCTGGATATATTCAGGATAAGGCGGATTGGTGAAACCGGGCAGGAATGTGAGGTTTACGCCGAAAGGCTTTTTCGTCATCGCATTGCATTTGGCAATTTCCTTGGCGAGCGCTTCCGGCGTCGGCTGTGTGAGACCTGTGATGATGCCGAGACCACCGGCATTGGACACAGCAGCGGCCATTTCAGCGAGTCCGACGAAATGCATTCCGCCCTGAATGATCGGATGCTCGATGCCGAAGAGTTCTGTAATACGTGTTTTCATTCTTTGTGTTCCTGTTCAGCCTTTAAAAACGGGACGGCGCTTTTCGAGATTGGCCATGATGGCTTCCTTCTGGTGAGCCCCGCCGATGAGCTTGTCTTGTTCGACGGATTCAGACAGCAGGATCGCTGCGGCGTCGGAATCGGGAATGGCATTGAGGATGCGCTTGCCTGCGCGGATGGCCGACGGGCTCTTGTCGGCAATTTCATGCGCGGTCGCAAGCGCTGCCGCATATGGATCATCGACGAGCCTGGTTGCAAAGCCATAGTCGAGCGCTTCTTCGGCTGAGAAGATGCGCCCTGTATAGGTCAGCTCACGCAGGATGTCATCGCGCGCCAGCGTGCGCATCAGCGCCATACCCGCCATATCGGGCACGAGGCCCCATTTGATTTCCATGACCGACATGCGCGTGCCGGGCGCGACATAGCGCATGTCGGCACCGAGCGCGATCTGAAAGCCGCCACCGAAGGCGACACCATGAACGGCGGCGATGACGGGCACGGGCACATCGCGCCAGACCATCGCGGCATATTGCGCGCGGTTGCTCAAGCCATGCGTGCGTCCGGCGAGACGGTTGGTTGGCGACGAGCTGTCGCTCTTGCTCTCGCCGCTCGCCATCTTGCCGAAATTGCTCATGTCGAGACCGGCGCAGAAGGCGCGGCCTTCGCCCGAGATCACGACGGCGCGGATATGGGGATCGGCCTTGAGCCGTTCGCCTGTTTCGATCAAGGCGGCAAACATCGCATCGTCGAGCGCGTTCATCTTGTCAGCGCGGACAAGGCGCACATCGGCCACGCCTTCGGTGATAGCGGTTTTGATCCGGTCTTCCATTCGACCCTCCCTCTGGATTTTGTTTTGCCCGACGTTATCGGGACCGGAGCCGAATACCAAGGGAGCAAGGCCCATGCTGACGCAGCGTTTGCAACAAAGGTGACGAGACCCCCCGATAAATTGTAGGCTCGCCCCCGACAGGACGCCTGAAACGGGCCGTTCCATCCATCTTTACGCGCTCAGGACAAGACAATGATTGGCAGATTGAACCATGTTGGCGTCGCCACGCCCTCGATCGACGATGCGGTGAAACTATATCGTGACGTGCTCGGCGTCAGCGACATCACCGAAAAATGGGCTATCCCCGAACAGGGCGTCTGGGTGTGTTTTGTGAACCTGCCCAATTCGCAGATCGAACTGATCGAGCCTTATGGCGCGGATTCGCCCATTCACGGCTTTCTGGCGAAAAATCCCAAAGGCGGCCAGCATCATGTCTGCTACGAGGTCGATGATATTATCGTCGCCCGCGACGCGATGCGCGCCAAGGGCGCAACGGTGCTCGGCACAGGCGAGCCACGCATGGGCGCACATGGCGTGCCGGTGATTTTTCTGCATCCCAAAGACATGGGCGGCGTGCTGGTCGAACTGATGAAAAAACCCGATCACGCGCATTGAGTTTCAGAACATAATGAGTTTCAGAACATAAAAAGGGTGGCCCTTTGCGGGGCCACCCTTTTGCTTGGTCGGCAGATCAGGGTCAGTGGTCAGGCGCTGGTTGTTTCGAGCGCCGGATAATCGGTATAGCCCGTCGCGTCTTTCCCGTAGAAGGTTGCGAAATTCCATTTGTTCAATTCCGCGTCCACTTTCAAGCGGGCGACAAGATCGGGGTTTGAAATAAACGCTTTGCCGAAAGCCACGGCATCGGCTTCGCCCTTGGCAAGAGCGTCTGTGGCTGAGGCTTTGTCGAAGCCTTCGTTGGCAATATAGACGCCGCCGAAAGCCGCTTTGAGCTGGGGTCCGAGCCAGTCATCGCCCTTGTGTTCGCGGGCGCAGAGAAAGGCGATGCCGCGTTTACCCATTTCAGTTGCGACATAGAGGAAAGTCTTTTTGAGATCGCTGTCGCCCATCGAATGCGCGTCACCGCGCGGCGCGATGTGGAGACCGACGCGGTCGGCTCCGAAAACGGAGATGGTCGCGTCCACCGCTTCGACCATCAGTCGGGCACGGTTTTCGAGCGGACCGCCATATTGGTCGGTGCGCTTGTTGGAACCATCCTGCAGGAACTGGTCGAGCAGGTAGCCGTTGGCACCGTGGAGTTCGACGCCGTCAAAGCCTGCTTTCTTCGCATTCTCGGCACCCTTGCGGAATGCCTCGACCACACCGGCCAGTTCATGCGTTTCAAGCGCGCGGGGCACGGGATAGGGCCGCTCGGGGCGCAGCAGGCTCACATGGCCCTCAGCGGCAATGGCGCTGGCACCGACCGGCGGTTCGCCATTGTGAAACATCGGATCGGAAATGCGGCCCACATGCCAGAGCTGCATGAAAATGCGGCCACCGGCTTTGTGGACGGCGTCAGTGACAAGTTTCCAGCCTTCGACCTGTTCGTCCGACCAGATGCCGGGCGTATCGTTATAGCCGACACCGGCAGGCGTCACGGAGGTGGCTTCGCTGATAATGAGACCGGCGGTCGCGCGCTGCGCGTAATACTCGGCCATCAGCGCGTTGGCCATGCGAGGGCCACCGGCCCGCGACCGTGTGAGCGGGGCCATGATGATGCGGTTCGGAAGAGTCAGAGCGCCGAGATTCAGCGGGTCAAACAATGTGGGCATGGATTTATCTCGCTTTGGGTGTGAAATAGGGAAAATTACAATCTGAGCGGTATGTAGGAGGCAAAACGGAAAAAGCCAACCTAACATGCGGGAGAAAGATTGCTTGTGAAGGCGGCGCGGGGGTCCCCAGAGAGCGATGGCGGGAGCTGTCCAAATGATCAGGTCACCCCGATGATCGTCGAGCGCAGGCCGCGCGGAGATGATATGGTTTTTGCCATGCTTTCGGGTGGCGCAGACCACGTGCATGATACCGACGCGCTTTCCAAGCTGCCGGACTAAAAAAACATTCAGGGAGAATTGACATGAGCGACTACAAACTCTTGATCGGCGGCAAGCTCGTCGCAGGCGATCAGACGATGGATGTGATCAATCCCGCGACCGAGGAGGTGCTGGCGAAATGCCCGCGCGCTTCGCTCGCGCAGTTGAACGATGCGGTTGCTGCCGCCAAGGCCGCTTTTCCCGCCTGGTCGAAGACGCCGATGGCCGAACGCAAGAAAGCGATGAAAGCCATTGCCGATGTGATCGAGGCGAACGGTCAGGAGCTTGCGCGTCTGCTGACGCAGGAACAGGGCAAGCCGCTCGGCGATGCGACCGGCGAAGTCTATGGCACCGCCGCATTCTTCCGCTATTTCACCGCGCTCGATCTGCCTGTCAAAGTTATTGACGACAGCGAAGGCCGCAAGGTGGAACTGCACAGGAAACCGCTCGGCGTCATCGGCGCGATTGTGCCGTGGAACTTCCCGATGATGCTGATGGCATTCAAACTGCCGCCCGCACTTCTTACGGGCAACACGATCGTGTTGAAACCCGCGCCGACAACGCCGCTCACCGCGCTGCGTCTCGGCGAACTCATCAAGGACATTCTGCCCGCAGGCGTTCTCAACATCATCACCGATGCCAACGATCTAGGCGGTGCGCTGACCGCGCATCCCGACGTGCGCAAGATATCGTTCACGGGTTCAACCGCCACGGGCTCGAAAGTAATGGCTGGTGCGGCGGCGACGCTGAAGCGCATTACGCTCGAACTTGGCGGCAATGATGCAGGCATCGTGCTGGACGATGTCGATCCGAAAAAGATGGCCCCTGCTTTGTTCCAAAGCGCGTTCCAGAACAATGGTCAGGTCTGCATCGCGATGAAGCGGCTTTATGTGCATGAATCAATCTATGATGAAATGTGCGATGAACTGGCGATCCTGGCCAATGCCGCGATTGTCGGCGACGGCCTGAAGCAGGGCACGCAGCTCGGGCCGCTCCAGAACAAGATGCAATATGACAAGGTGAGCGAAGTCATTGCCGATGCGAAAAAACACGGCAAGGTCATTGCGGGTGGCGGAAAAGTATCCGGTGCCGGTTACTTCATTCAGCCGACCATTGTGCGCGACATCACGGATGGCACACGTCTGGTGGACGAGGAACAGTTCGGCCCCGTGCTTCCCGTGATCAAATATTCCGATCCCGAGGATGCGGTCGCGCGCGCCAACGCTTCGCCTTACGGTCTTGGCGGCTCGATCTGGTCATCGAACCCCGACCGCGCCTACAAGCTGGCCTTGCAGATGGAGTCCGGTTCCGTCTGGGTCAACAAGCACGCCGAACTCGCGCCGAATATCCCTTTTGGCGGGGCGAAGACTTCGGGCCTCGGCACCGAACTCGGTGAGGAAGGTCTGGCTGAATTCACCCAGTTGCAGGTCATCAACGTCGCACGCTAAGTGCTGAAAGCCGCACAAAAGGCCGCTTCGGGAAATCCGGAGCGGCCTTTTTCGTTCAGGTGGCATTCAGGCAGGCGGGTCTATACCGAAGGGACAAAAGGCGATCCGGCACCTGAACCCCCAGAACCGGCACCCGCCCGAAGGCATTTTTGCCCGAATTGGTCCCCAGGAGTTGGTCCGATGCGCACTTTTCTTACATCCCGCAAGCTGTTGAAATCGACGGCCATGGCCGCCGCACTTGTTGCCGCAGCCTCAATGGCCACAGTTCCCGCTTATGCCGGCGGTCGTCACGGCGGTGGCGGCGGCTGGGGCGGCGGCGGATACAGCCATCACGGCGGCGGTTACAGTCATCATGGCGGTGGCGGCTATCGCGGCGGTCACGACAATAATGATGGCCTGGCAGCCGTCGCGCTGATCGGCGGTCTCGTGCTCGGCGCGGCCTTCATGTCGGCGGCGACGCAACCCGCTTACCAGCAGCCGGTCTATCAGCAGCCCACCTATGCGCCCGCACCGGCCTATGGCTCATCCTATGGTTCACCCTATGGCTATGAGCAGCCGCTTCAGGCCGTGCCGACCTCGGACGTCTATCAGGCGCAGTCGGGCCAGTATTGCCGTGAGTATCAGTCACAGGCGAATATCGGAGGTCGCATGACCTATGGCTACGGCACAGCCTGTCAGCAGCCTGACGGCTCTTGGCGCGTCGTGAACTAACTAAAGTTTGAGCCGCGCGAGACGCAAGGCATTGGCGATGACGCTGACAGAAGACAGCGCCATCGCTGCCGCTGCCATGACAGGCGTGAGCGTGAGTCCGAATGCGGGATAGAGAATGCCCGCCGCCACCGGCACACCGGCAGCGTTATAGGCAAAAGCGAAAATCAGGTTCCAGCGGATATTGCTCATTGTCGCGCGTGAGAGAATGCGCGCCCGCACGATGCCGTTGAGATCGCCGTGCAGCAGCGTGACACCCGCCGACTGCATGGCAATGTCGCTGCCCGTGCCCATGGCAATGCCGATCTGGGCGGCGGCAAGCGCAGGGGCGTCATTGATCCCGTCACCGGCCATGGCGACAACGCGGCCCTCGTTCCGCAGCTTTTTGATCAGCGCCGCCTTGTCATCGGGCAGAGCTTCGGCGAGCACCTCGTCAATGCCAAGCGTGCGGGCGACCGCCTCCGCCGTTGCCTTGCCGTCGCCGCTCGCCATGATGACGTGCAAACCCTGCTCGCGCAGTTGCAGAAGGGCCTGAGCCGCGCTTGTCTTGATCTTGTCGGCGAGCATGAAGATGGCGGCGGCTTTGTCATCGACGCTTAAGTGAATGACAGTCGCGCCGTCTTCCGCATAGGTTTTTGCACTTGTGTCAAAGCCTGAAACCTCCACGCCATTTTCGCTTAGAAATCTTGCGCTGCCGATGCGGACGCGTTGTCCGTCCACCAGGCCGCTCGCGCCCATACCGTTGACATTGGCAAAGTCCGTGCAAGATGGAATGTCGATCCCGCGCGTTGTGGCCGCTGTGACAATGGCGGCGGCAAGCGGATGTTCCGAGCCGCGTTCAAGCGATGCGGCAAAGCGCAGCGCATTCTCTTCTGCGTACGAGGGCGCGACGCTGATCGCGACGAGCGAGGGATGGCCTTCGGTCAGCGTACCCGTTTTGTCGATCACCAGCGTATCGACGCGCTCCATCACCTGTAATGCTTCGGCATCACGCAGCAACACGCCCGCGCGTGCGCCACGTCCCATGCCGACCATGACCGACATGGGCGTGGCAAGACCCAATGCGCAAGGGCAGGCGATGATGAGAACGGAAATCGCGGCAACAAGCGCATGGGCAAAGCGCGGCTCCGGCCCCACGACGATCCATGCGATGAAAGCAAGAACGGCAATGCCGAGGACCAGCGGTACGAACCAGGCCGCGACCTGATCGACCAGGGCCTGCACCGGCGCGCGCGACCGCTGGGCGTCGGCGACAAGCTGCACAATGCGCGACAGCGTTGTCTCGGCGCCCACCTTGTCGGCACGCATGACAAAACTGCCCGCCTGATTGAGCGTGGCCGCCATGACAGTCTCGCCCGTGACGTGCCGCACGGGCACGGGTTCGCCCGTCATCATCGACTGGTCGATCGTGCCTTCGCCGCTGAGGATCGTGCCGTCGACCGGCACCTGCTCGCCGGGTCGCACGCGCAACTGATCACCGGCGACAATTTCGGCGAGCGGCACGTCATGCTCCTCGCCGTCTGGCGCAAGGCGCCGCGCGACCTTGGGTGCAAGATCGAGAAGGGCGCGGATTGCATCGCCGGTCCGCTCCCGCGCCTTGAGTTCCAGCACCTGACCGACCAGCACCAAAAGCGTGATGACGGCGGCAGCTTCGAAATAAACCGGTACCTCGCCCATCGCATCGCGGAAGCCCGCCGGAAAAATCTGCGGAGCCAGCATGGCGACAAGGCTATAGCCCCAGGCAAGCCCTGTGCCGAGCGCGATCAGCGTGAACATATTGAGATGACGCGTCACGAGAGAGGCCCAGCCGCGCTGAAAGAAGGGCGCACCGCACCAGAGCACAACGGGGGTTGCGAGCATGACCTCGATCCAATGGGCCTCGGCCATGAGGGCATGAAAATACCCCGCATGGAGGCCCATGTCGAAAATCACGAGCGGCACACCGAGCACGATGCTCACGATCATCCGCTGTTGCATGTCGACGAGTTCGGGATTCGGTCCGTGTTCCAGCGACGGCATTACCGGCTCAAGCGCCATGCCGCATATGGGGCATGTGCCGGGCTGCGGCTGCTGTATTTCAGGATGCATCGGGCAGGTATAGATCGCGCCCTGAGGCACGGGCGCTACGTCGTGTCTGGGCTCCAGATAGGCCTGCGGGTCTGTCTCGAATTTCTTCCGGCAACCCGCACTGCAAAAGTAATAGGGCTTGCCCTCATAAACGAGATGATGCTTGGCACCCTCAATCGTCACGCTCATGCCGCAGACGGGGTCCGTCGCATTGCCCGTCGCATGATCATGGTCGTGACCGCAATGGCTGTGATCGTGGTGATGGTGATCCATATCGAACTCGCTGCTTTCATTTGTCGCATTGTTCGCATTGGACGCACTCTAGTCCTTCCTGTCACTGGAAGGTCAAGTGCGGATGTAGGCTTGGTGTGCCTTTCCGTTCTGGCTAGACTTGCCTTAAGTCGGTAAATAATCGGCATATGAAGAGGGGAGATCATGGAGGGTCCGAAAGACGCTACTCACGCCACATGTCAGGCACATGCGCATTTGCGCGAAAAACTGCCTGCGCCATCGGACGAGGATTTCAAAAATTCGATGCGCGGCTTCATCGCAACGATCCCCGATGCAAAAATTCTGAACGACGCGGGTTTTCCGGTCTGGGATATGTCGGCTTTTGCCTTCGAGGACGAGGACGCTGTTCCCGACACGGTCAATCCGAGTCTCTGGCGTCAGGCCAAGCTCAACAAAATCCACGGTCTCTTCAAGGTGACGGAGCGTATCTATCAGGTACGGAATTTCGATCTGTCCAACATCACCTTCATCGAAGGCGACAAGGGCTATGTCATCATCGACCCGCTGATCTCGGCCGAGACGGCGCGCGCCGGTCTTGATCTTATGCGGGCTCATCGCGGCGACAAGCCCGTGACCGGCGTCATCTACACCCATTCCCATGTCGATCACTATGGCGGCGTCAAAGGCGTGCTGAGCGATGCCGACCTTGAACGCGGCGATATTCCGATCATCGCGCCGGACGGCTTCCTCAAGGAAGCGGTCAGCGAAAATGTGCTGGCGGGTGTGGCGATGGGCCGACGCGCAACTTATATGTATGGCGCATTGCTGCCGCGCGGGCCCAAAGGCCATATTGATGCCGGCCTCGGTAAGACCGTGTCGATGGGCAAGGTGAGTCTTGTGCCGCCGACGGTTCTCATCAAGGAGACGCTCGAAAAGCGTGTGGTCGACGGCGTCGAGATCATCTTCCAGATGACACCCGACACCGAAGCGCCCGCAGAAATGAACTTCTATTTTCCGCAGATGAAAGCGCTTTGCATGGCGGAGAACTGTTCCTGCCATATGCACAATATCTATACGCCGCGTGGCGCGCAGGTGCGCGATGCGAAATCATGGTCCTATTACATCAACGAGGCGATCGAGCTTTTCGGTGCGAAATCGGATGTGCTTTTTGCCAGCCACCACTGGCCGCGCTGGGGCTGCGATGTCGCTATCGATTTTTTGAAGAAGCAGCGCGACATGTATAAATATGTGCATGACCAGACATTGCGTTTTGCCAATCACGGAATGACACCGACCGAAATCGCAGAAGAAATCGTGCTGCCGCCGACGCTGGCCGAAGAATGGTATACGCGCGGTTATTACGGGACGCTCAATCACAACGCCAAGGCTGTCTATCAGCGCTATCTCGGCTGGTTCGATGGCAACCCCGCAAACCTCCACAAGCTGCCGCCGGTTGAAGCGGGCAAGCGCTATGTCGAGCTTGCGGGCGGGCCGGACAAATTGCTCGCCCATGCGCGCGCCGCTTATGACAAGGGTGACTATCGCTGGGTCGCCGAGATCGGCAATCATCTCGTCTTTGCCGATCCGGCGAATGCCGATGCGCGGCATTTACAGGCCGACGCGCTGGAACAGCTTGGCTATCAGGCCGAAAGCGGCCCGTGGCGCGGCTTTTATCTCACCGCCGCGATGGAACTGCGCAATCCGCGTGCGCCCGCGACAGGACAGGGCATCGGCGGCGCGGGGCAAATCCGCGAACTGCCTGTCGAGCAGTTGCTGGATTCATTATCGGTGCGCCTCAACGGACCGAAAGCGGGCGCGGCTTATATCGCACTCAATTTCGAGTTCACCGACACACGCGAAAAATATCTTGTCACGCTCGAAAACGCTGTGCTGCATCACGTCAAAGACAAGCAGGACGTCAAGGCCGATGCAACGCTATCGCTGACACGGGTGGCTTTTGTCGAACTCGTGCTGGGCGAAGCAAAAATTGACGATCTCGTCGCGAGCGGTAAAGCGAAAGTCACTGGCCGCCCGCAAGCGGTGAGCGAGCTTGTCGCGCTTTTCGACTATTTCAATTTCTGGTTTGAAATCGTCATGCCCTGATCTATGGGTGCCTCAACCGTAGTGAGCGATCTCCTCGACGGGTGGAGCATGGGCAAGCTGATTGTCAAAGTGGCGGACCTGTCGCAGCAATAAGCGGAGGTTTTAGGGCGCGGATACATTAAAATTGGCAGCAACTGTGCCGGGTCTGCCACGTCCTGTTCAATTTAGGACGCCCGCGATCCACGAAAACATTGTAAAAGGAAGGGGAAGCCAAGTTGGGAGTGACGGATATGAAAAACGGCAAAGCAAAATTGACGGTGGCGGCGGCAGCCATGATCTGCACGTCTATCCTTGCATTGGCGCTTTCCGGCACGGCCATGGCAGACGAGTCGTCGGACGCGGCCTCGGCGGTAAAGTCCTACAAGGTCGAGGACGCCAAGGACTCACCACCCCTGAATTATCGCTCGAACGAAGACGAGCGTTATGCAACGCCGGAGCAGCATGACGCGGAAATGTATGCCGAGCAGTATGAAAAAGAGAAGGCCGAGAAAGAGCTGAAAGACAAAGCGCTTCTCGACAGCATGGGCCGTTCTTCGCCGGACAGTCTTATCGACGACAATCCGCCCTGGCCGAAAAATTGATCCTTATACGGTGTATCAGTAGTCCCATTTCCAGTTGACGCCGACATCACCGGACGAGTTCTGGCCGATATTTGTTTCGACCGAAATCTGTTTTGTGACCTCGATCTCAACCTTGACTGCGCTGTCACTGGCCAGCGCGCCTTGTTCAAGGCCGACATAGATGCCTTCCTGAATATATTTACCGGCCTCGACCGTTGTGGCCCCTGACGCGCCGCTGTCGATGCGGAAGACGTCGAGCGACAGGGTCTCCTGCACCCGATCCATGATACCGCCGCCCGTGCCGCCGATGCTGACGCCCGAAAGTTCGGCCAGCGCGCGCGCCAGTTGCAAGGTTTCCATCGCCGATAATTCGCCGACGCCTTTGTCAAAGAGAATGCGCGACAGGATTTCGTCTTCGGGGAGTGACGGCGTTGACGTCAGCGTGATCTTCGGCTTCGCATCATTGCCCGCCACATTGATGTTGCCGGTGAAGTCATTGCGCTTGAAAACGAGCGTCACAACGAAATCGGGCGCGATGGGATAGGTGCCCGGAAAACTGACCCTGCCTTTGGTGAGCGTGAAAGTCTTGCCGGCAAAATCGAGCGTGCCGCGTTCGCTGACGAGATCGCCCTTGATGAGCGGTTCGTCGATGCGCCCGCCAACGGCGAGATTGCCGTTCCACAGCGAGTCTAGTCCTCGACCGGTGATGCGGGCGGGTTTCGAGGTTGCGAGCGTCAGATCGAGAAGCAGAGGAAGAGGCGCGGTTTTGCCGTCAATCGACGCGCCTTGCGCGACGCTGCTGCCATTGATCTCGGTCACTTCAACCAGCGGAACGTCGGCGGGCAGGCTGTCGGGAATGGTGATGTGCATGGCGCGCGTGGTCAAGGCGCCACTGAGTGTCGCGGGGCGTTCAAGCGTCGGCGGGAAGACCGGGCCGGTGAGCGAGAGAGTGCCGTCCAGTGTCGCGTCGATTTCGCTGCGATGGACAAGGCGCATATTGTCAAGCTTCGTTGAAATGGAAATTGCCTGAAGCATGTCCGGATCAAGCGTAATCGTGCCCTGACCTGCGAGGCGGCCCGCTTGCCCGTCAGTGGCAGCGAGCACGAAGTCGAGCGTCTCGCTGCTGTGACCGGTGAGGCGCGCGTTGATGTCTTTGAGATGCGTGCCTGTCGTGAAGTTTTCATATGTGCCGCCAGTGACAATGACAGAGCCGTTGATCACGGGTTTGTTGATGGTGCCCGACGCGCGGATCGCGACATTGGCATTGCCGCTCACACGCTGGCCGCTGAGATCGGCAAGCGCCCCTATTGTCGCAAGTTCGCCGTCCCAATCGAGCGAGGCAGAGAGGCTGCCTTGTTTTGCAAGGGCCGGAAAGGCGCTGCCCTGAATGCGCGTAACGGGCAGCGATGCCTTGAGCGTGAAGGGGCGCGAGGACACACCATGTGCGGTGGCGTTGACGTCGAGGCGGCCTTTTGCCCAGAGCCCGTCGAGATTGGCGTCGAATGGCGGTTGGGTATTGTCGAGGTCGGGCGAAAGGCGCACCTGCTTCATCCAGAAGCCGAACTTGGCCGTCCCTTGCGCCGTGTCGAGAACGAAAGCGCCATCGAGAGAACCGGTCATGCGACCGGCGGGCATGACAAGGGCGGCAAGATCGACGGGGACGGCGTCAAATTTAAACTTCATGCGTGCGGCATTGGTGATTGCCATGTTGCCGGTGATGAGGCCGGTGCCGGATGTGCCTGTCATTTCGAACTTCAGGGCTTTGCTACTTACGCCATTGGAAAGCTGAAGTGTTGCAGGACTGGCAAGCGCCGCGCCTGTTTTACCGAGCGTGAGGTTCAGCACATTGACATCGAGCGATGTGGTCTTGGTCGCGTGCAGAACGGAGCGGATGGTGAGCGCGATGGCTTGTGCAACGGAGCCTTCATGCTGGCCGCTCAGATCGGCATTGAGGGCGAGCTTTGAAAAAGGTCCGTTGGCAGATATTTCGACTTTTTCGATATGGGTGAGATTAAGCTGGCCGGACGCTGCTGTGAGCGTCGCGTCGAGATTGGCGGTACCGAAAAGATCGGTGAGCTTTGCGCCGACAGTAACATTGTCGAGCGTCATGCCTTCAATATCGGTGCGGGGCGAGGTGAGATTGAAAGCGAGGGATTGCTTGCCCTTGACGGGTTCGGCTTTCACCAGAAGTGAACCGTTGCCGGTGATCGACACCCCCGCGACGATGCCGAGGGGGGCGAAGGTGACATGTTCGCCGGCAAGGTTTGCGGTGATGAATGAGGCTTTGTCGATGAGGACATAGCCGGAGAGGCGCGAACCGAAAATGTTTGATTTTATGTCGTCAATTTCGAAGCCGCCATCGTCCGGCACATGCATGACAGCATTGATCTCGGCATTGCCCGGCTCCCCTTTGAAACGGAAGGTAAGGGGGCCGGAGCGGCCTTGCTGGGCGGTGGCGTCGATGACGGCTTCGTCCGTGCGGATGCCGGCCAATGTGCCTTTGGTGAGCGTGGCGACGAGATGGCCTTGCGGCATGTCGAGCGTACCTGTGAGATCGGCATCGGCTTTGAACGCGCCGGTTGCCTCGCCCGTCGTCAGGATTTTTTCGATGGCGGAGGAGGCAAAGTGAAGGTCGCCCGACAGGACATCATCGGCGAGGATTTTGATACTGCCTTTCAACGCAAAATCGCCTGATGCCGGAGTGGCGACGAGCGACGAGAGGGCAAAGCCGCCATTGGTTGCAAGGACCAGTCTGGCTGTGGCTTTTGTGTTGCCTGCAAGCGCATCAAGGGAGGGATCGTCGAAGGTGGCATCTCTGGTTTCGATGGAGGCATCGGCGCTGATATTGCCCTTGTCGTCGGTGTCGATACCGGTGAGCGCGACAGAGGCCCCGCCGGTCATCGTGAGCCCTGCGAGCTTGTTGAGGCGGGCCAGGTCTTTTGTTTCAAATGTGGCAGCGCCCTTGATGTCGGAAAGATCAAACGCCGTATCGCCGTCATATGTGAGTATGCCCGTGTCCGTCGTCACGATGAGTGATGTGTTGTCGGAAAAGGAGCGGGAAAAATCGAGGAGGGATGTTATCTCCCAATGCGCGGTGGCGAGCGTCGTTTCGTCACGCAGATCAAGAGCCTTCGCAAGTCCCGAAACAGTGCCGGTGCTTTGGAATGTGTGGCGGCTATTGCGCGATATATTTGCGAAAGAGGCATGACCGTTTGCGACCAGATCGCCCGTCATGGCGGCGAGATTGTCGAGGGTGAGGTCGTCTCTGGCGCTCCAGACAAGGTCCGTCGACAGATGAATATCCGAGCCGTTACCCAGATCTGCGAGCGTCGGATCGAGAAGGCGGCCCGACGCCCGCGTATCGAGCTTCAACGCCAGATCGCGCTCCCAGAAGCCTTCTGCGGTGGCATCCAGTTTCAAGGCTTTTCCGGCGATGAGCGCCAATGTTCCCGTCACTTTTCCCGCTTGCGTACTGGTGTTGGCGGTGAGTTCCAAGGGACCGAACGTCTCGCCCGACAATTCATCGACAAGGCCTTTGTGGGCGGCGTCGCCGTCTTTCAGATCGAGCTTCACGACAAGGGTCCGAGAGCGGGGAGAGGACAGAACAGAGGCGAGGAGTTTCCCTGTTACGTTGTCTGTTCTGTTGATTTCGAGCCAGAGATCGAGCGTTTCCCTGTTGAGACTGATGGCTGCGTCGAGATCGAGACGTGCGAGTTGACCTGTTGCATTAGGCGTGACCAATGCCCGGCCGAGGATAACGTCGCTCACTCTGGCTGAACCGATTTCGAGGCCGAAGGGAAGCAGGGGTAAGGTGAGTGGACTACCTGTTTCCTCGGGAGTATTTTTCCCCGTCTCCTTGTCCGCAGGCGCGCGCGTCACCGTGAGGCCTGACGCGGTGAGTTGGGAGATGGAAATATCCCCGCTCAAAAGCGCCATAGGCGACCATGTGAGATCGGCCTCGCGCAATGTGAGCCACGAACCGGACTCATCGGCGAGGGAGAGATCGGTGATGTGGAGGTGCCGCGGCCATTGGCCAGAAAGATCGCCGATGGTGATTTTTGTTGTACCCTGATTGATTTCGGCAAGCGCCAAGACGAGCACCGTCTGGCGCAATGGTTTGATCTGGAGGAGCGCCACCACTAGCACGACGAGCAAGGCGAGCAAGACAAGCACCCATATCGTCCATGTCGTCAGCTTGCGCATGAGATGGACGGGCGAGGACCAGAAGGCGCGTGTGTCTGACATCAGAAGGCCTGCCCCAGTGAGAAGTAGAACTGGACGGCATCGTCAATGCCATGGCGGCGGTTGACGGGCATGGCGACGTCGGCGCGCACGGGGCCTATGGGCGTGTAGTAACGCAAGCCTATGCCTGCGCCGACCTGCAATTCGTCGGAAAAATCCGGCGTGACTCTGGAGTAGACCTGGCCCGCATCGACAAAAGCGACAAGGCCGACGGTTTTGGTTACGCGCCAGCGGGCTTCGCTGCTCATCTCGACAACCGAACGCCCGCCGACGGGGTTGTTCTGGGCATCAAGCGGGCCGACAAGCTGATAGGCATAGCCGCGCACGGAACCGCCGCCACCGGCATAGAAGCGCAGCGAGCCCGGTATGTCGGCCACGTTCTGCGCCGGTGTCAAACCATAGCGGCCACGGAAAGCCAGTGTGATGTCGGGCCTGCGACCGAAGCTGATATAGGTGGACCCCGTTGCTTCAAATTTGGCAAAGGCGGTGGGATCACCGTTCGCGACGCCGCCATAGGGCGTCATTGCCCCACCGAGGCGCAGGCCCTCTGTCGGGTCGAGAAGATCGTCTGTGCCATCGTAGCGCAGCGTCAGCGGCAGACCGATGAGGCGGTAGTTGTGAAGTCCCATACTGTCTTCGGTGCGGTAGATTTCAAACGAGACACCGGCGGAGCCCTGAAGCTGCGGCGCGAACTGCCGCAACAGCCCGACGCCGAGCTTGGAACTCAATTCATTGTAGGCGTCAGTGTCTTCATTGGCGAAATCATAGGTCGCCAGAAAGCTCTGATCGGGGCGGAGAAAGCGCGGTTTGGTAAAATCAATTCTGGCGCTTTGTTCAAGCGTCCCGATGGAGAGTTCGGTGCGGAGTTTTTCGGCCTGACCGAAAAGATTGCGGTGCTCCCAGAATGCCTGCACACCGGCACCTTCGTCGGACGACCATTTGGCACCACCACCGACGGAGCGCGGCGACCGTTCCGACAAGGAGAGTGCGGGCGTGACAGCAGGGCCCGGGGCGGGCGCGACATCAATCGCCACCTGATCGAACAGGTTGGACTGGCGCAGGGCCGCGATGGTTTCATCGGCCTTGCGCCGGTCGTAAAGGTCGCCCGCTTTGAAGGTTGCGAGGCTTTGAATATAGGCTTCGTCCGTGCGCGTCGGTTCGCCGCCTGCTGTTTTGTTGTTGATGGCAAGAGCCCCAAAAACCTGCGGCGGACCCGCAATGATAATCAATGTCACACGCGCCTGATGGGCGGCCATATCCACGATCACATTACGGCTGTCCAATTTGGGATGTGGATGGCCGTGATTTTCAAGCCATGTAAGCGCATCGCCGGTGAGATCAATGATGCGCTGGGCACGTGCCGCTCGTCCCGATTTGAGACCGAGCGGCTTGCCGTCATGCGGCAACGTGGCTTCGTCGGATGGATGATCGGCATATTCGATGAGGAAGCTTTCGATCATGGTGCGCGGCCCGAGCGTCACGCGATAGGTCAATTCAAAGCGTCCGCCTTGCGCTTCTTCGATCACCGGATCAATGCGACCGTTGAAATAAGCCTGACTACGCAGCACTTTATTGAGATGCTCGGCTTCTGTGTTGGCGCGGCGGCGCAACTGGCCGAGCGTTGTCGGCTGCGTGCTGTCCTTCACTTTTCCGAGCGAGAGCGTATCCACGATCTGCGCCTTTATGTCGTCAGGGAGTTTTTCGCCCATAACTTTAACGTCAAAATCAAAAGACGAGCGAGTGGCGGCGTCCGGATTTATTTTGTCCGGCGCATTTGATTTTTCTTTGCCGGTGGCGGACACTTGTTCTTGTGACAATGTTATGGACGGGACAAAGGGCGCTCGACCGGCTTTCTGATATGTTGCTTTTGCAACCCCGTCTTTTGCGGCGGCGTCCGATGCGGGCGCGAGCAGGACGATGGCGGCAAAGATCAAAAGCGCCGTGAACGGAAGGATCGTGTCGACAGAAAACAACTTTGCCGAATTGAGAGATGCGGAGACTGGATGCAGGCGTACCTGCAACGCTGAAACGTACTGCGCAATTCCGGCTTTAAGATGTAGATCGCGCAAAGGCAAAGGCCGACTGATCCTCTTGATTGTAGAGCGAGATCATACAGGGATTAACGCGGCCACGTCGTCTGACTTCGGCATCAATTTGAGATTTTATTGCTTGGAATTAGAGTGGTTTTATGGTGATGGATGAGACAACAACCGGTTCGCAAGGCGTGACACGCAGCCCTCAGGAGAAACGGAATGAGGCCCGCCCGCGCAATGACACGCGCGCGCGTCTTATCGTGGCAGCCGAGAAACTCTTTGGTGAAAAGGGTATTCACAGCGTTACGTTAAAAGAAATCAACGTGGCAGCAGACCAGCGCAATGAAAGCGCGCTGCATTATCACTTCGGCTCCAAGGCGGCGCTTGTCGAGGCGATCCTGATTCACCGATCCTCCGACATAGATGCCGACCGCCAGCAGCGCGTCGACGCGTTGCTGGCGACGGGCAAGGAAAAAGACCTCGGTGCGATTTTGCGCGCGACCTTCCTGCCGATGGCGGATTTATTGGAAAAAGCAGAAGGGGTGCGCTTCATCCGCTTTTTGTCGCAGGTGCTGAACGATCCCGATTTCGATTTGCCCAATCTGGCGATGAGCGGGCGGCTTCCCGGTGCCAATCGGGCCAATTTGTTGCTTGTCGCCGCTCTCGGCGACCTCGCGCCCGAAATTGCTATTCAGCGCCAGCGCTTCATGGTCGAGATGACAGTGAACTCGCTTTCCATCTGGGCGCGTCACCATGACAGCGTGAACGAGGAGGCAGCGCGCGAATTGTTCGTAGCGAACCTTCTGGATTCGCTCGAAGGGTTTTTGACGGCTCCCGTGTCGGATGCAACGCTCGATGCGCTGAAGCGGCTGGCGAAGAAAAAAGACAAGAAGTGAGGGGCTTGGTTGTTATGGAACCAAGCCGTTAAACGCTTTTCTCCGTGCCCGCGATGTCCTCGCCCCCCATTGTGCCGAGAAGGCCGCTTGCGCCGCCCTTACCGCGAAACATGATCTTGCCGTAGGAGGCAGGAAAGAGGCGAATGAAGCGGTCGATGATTTTGGCATCGAGGCCGATGAGGATGCGCGGGTTGTTTTTCTTGATGCCTTTGACGATCACCTGCGCGGCCTGCGCGGGCGTCGTGCGGGCGAGGCGGTCAAAGCCCGATACGGCTGTCTCGCGCTCGGTCGTCTGCACACTCTGGAGAAAACGTGCATTGCGCAGGATATTGGTTTTGATGCCGCCGGGATGGACACAGGAGACTTGGATGCCGCTGCCGCGCATCTCGTGGCGCAGGGCTTCGGTGAAGCCGCGGATGGCGAATTTCGCGGAGTTATAGGCGGCTTGTGTCGGCACCGAGAAGAGGCCGAAGACCGAGGACACGTTGACGATATGGCCGCTGCCTTTTTTGCGGAGCTGGGGAAGAAAAGCCTTGGTGCCATAGACCATGCCCCAGAAGTCGATATTCATCACCCATTCGAAGTCTTCGTAAGCCAGGTCTTCGATGGAAGCAACCTGCGCGACACCGGCATTATTGATGACAATGTCCGCGCCGCCCTGCGCGTCGATTTCCTGCGCAAAGGAATAGACGGCTTCGCGCGAGGAGACATCAAGGAGATAGGTGGAGGCTTTGCCGCCCGCAGCTTCGACCTGCTTGGCGGTTTCGGCGAGGCCTGCGCGGTCCACGTCGCAAATGGCAAGGCGGGCACCTTCGACAGCGAGCGCGACGGCGGTTGCGCGTCCGATACCGCTGGCCGCCCCTGTTACCACCGCAAGCTTGCCCCTGATCTCAGTCATCGTCTGTCCTTTGAAGGTGAGTTTGGATAATGCCCGATAAATTAGGGGAATTCCCCAAAAAGTCACGCGCAGAGCATTGGCCCGATGTCTTTTGCTCCCCTATGATTTGAACAGATAAATCACGATTCTTCGGTGAGCGACGAGACGCGGGTGCGTGGAGCTTTCCGGGCGTTTCGGGCGACAAACCGTTAGGGGGGCATGAATCTCGGTACACGCACGTTTGGGACTGCCGATGGTCCGGACGAGATTCATTGGATTGTCATCGCGCGCAGCGCTCTCAGATGCTACCACGATGGCATGAGTCGGGATTTCGGCGCTTGAGGGTGAGTCGGCGGGATGGAAGTGGGCAGTAGAGATACGGACGACTGGTGGGAGCTGTTGCGCATCCGCGCAGAACGCTGGAGCGGTCGGCGGACTTTTGTGGTTGCGGCCGCTTTGCTCTTTGCGCTCCTTGCCGTCACTGGCGCTGTCGCCACCTGGATCGCTTTCGCCTCGGTCATCGCGCTCACCGCCATTGTCATCACGCATAGTCTGCTGCTTGGAGAGACAGTCGGCCGTATCCGCGTGTCGGCCCCCCAGCCGCCTGGCGGCTTTGCCGAACTTGCGAGTGGCGCGGGCCGCACCATCCTCATCGAAATGCCAGATCCCGTTGTCGTGCTCGACAGCGGCGGACGCATCATCTTTTGTAACCGCGCGGGCGAACGCCTCATCGGTCCCAATGCCAGCGGCAAGCATGTGGCGACCATGCTGCGCTCGGCCCCCCTGATGACGGCGATAGATGAAGTGCTGCAAGGCGGAGAGGCATCGACTGTGGATTATGCCCAGCCTGTACCTGTTGAACGCAATTACACCGCCTTCATCACGCCGATCGAGGCCGATGCGCGGGAAGGCGCCGAACTGTCGGACCCGATCAAGCGTCGGCGCGCGCGCGCCGTGCTGGTCGTGTTGCGCGATGTGACGGAGGCGCGCCGCGTCGAAGACATGCGCGTCGACTTCGTGGCTTTTGCCAGCCACGAACTGAAAACACCGCTTGCCTCACTGTCGGGTTTTATTGACACGCTCAGAGGTCACGCGAAAGATGACCCAGAAGCGCAGGAGCGCTTTCTGGCGATCATGGCCGATCAGGCCAGCCGGATGCGCAACCTGATCGAGGATCTGCTGTCGCTGTCGCGCATCGAACTGCGTGAGCATGTGCGGCCCCATAAGATCGTGGATATGCTCGCCGTCGTCTCCGACGTCACCGACGGGCTTGCCCATGTTGCCGAGAAAAACGGCATGGACCTCACCGTCACCTCGACCGCCATTTTGCCCCGCGTCAAAGGCGAGGCGGAGGAGCTGGCGCAGGTCGTGCAGAACCTTGTCGACAATGCCCTGCGCTATGGCCGCTCGGGCAAGCGGGTCGAGGTGAGCCTTGCGCCCGATACGCGCGGCGGCAAGCCGATGCTGCGCCTGTCGGTGCGCGATTTCGGCGAAGGGATTTCGCGCGAGCATCTGCCGCGTCTCACGGAGCGCTTCTACCGCGTGGACGCGGCGGCGAGCCGCGCCAAGGGCGGCACGGGGTTGGGCCTTGCCATCGTGAAGCATATCGTCAACCGCCACGAGGGCACGCTGACCATCGACAGCGAGCTTGGCCAGGGCGCGACTTTCTCGGTGCTGATTCCCGCCGCAGGCGATGAAATCGCAGCCTGAACCGGCTATCGACGCGATAAAAAGCGCGTATTTAAGCCATTTTCTCACTGTCAAAAAACCGACATGCTAGTGTCGTAAACAATTCGCAGACCAAGGGTAGCTCTGGCGTGCTGCTTAAGGTCTTTGCTGACAGAGATCGGGACTGCAAGCCCGATCAGCCGGCGGCATCAGGGAGAGACGTGACGTGACTGACCACACTGTAAAATCGTTTCAGGAAGAACTCGACGCGATTGCTGCGAGCATTGCGCAGATGGGGGGCTTGACCGAAGCCCAGCTTGCCGGTGCCATCGAAGCGGTCTCCCGCCGCGACAGCGAACTTGCCAATATGGCAGTCAATCAGGACCGTCGCATCGACACGCTGGAGCGCGAAATCGAGGCGCGCGCCGTGCGCGTCATTGCGCTGCGCCAGCCTATGGCGTCGGATTTACGCGAAGCGATTTCGGCGATCAAGATTGCGGCTGACCTTGAGCGTATCGGCGACCTGAGCAAGAATATTGCCAAACGCGCATTGGTCATCCAAGGCGATTTCGACACGCCGCAGCGTCTTATTCAGGGCATTGCCCGCATGGGCCGTCTGGCGCAGGGCCAGCTCAAATCCGTGCTCGACGCCTGCTCCAACCGCGACGCACAGCTTGCTGTCGAAGTCTGGAAGGGCGACGAAGAAATCGACGAAATGTACAATTCGGTGTTCCGCGAGTTGCTGACCTATATGATGGAAGATCCGCGCACCATCGGCGTCTGCACCCATCTTCTGTTTATTGCCAAGAATGTCGAACGTATCGGCGATCACGCGACCAATGTGGCCGAGACGGTTTATTATGTTGCTACCGGTGAAACGTTGTCGGACAACCGCCCCAAAGGCGACACGACCAGCTCTACGCCGGTCGGAGTCTGATTTGAGGGTTTGATGAGAGGATGTGAAGTTTCATGCAGTCACAGCTTGCAAGTCGTGGTGCTGCCGATCGTGCCAATGAACGTGATGCCCCGCAAAGTTATGAGCGTCGCATGAAACCGTCAGTGATGATTGTCGAGGATGAAGAAGCATTGTCCACCATGCTTCACTACAACCTCGAAAAAGAAGGCTACAAGGTGACGACAGTGGCAGACGGCGAGGAAGCCGCACTGCTGATCCGCGAAGAAGCTCCCGACCTTGTGCTGCTTGACTGGATGCTGCCGGGCCTGTCCGGCATAGAACTGTGCCGCCGCTTGCGCGGGCGTTCCGAGACTCGCAATCTCCCGATCATTATGATCACCGCGCGTGGCGAAGAGAGCGACCGCATCCGTGGCCTTGATACGGGCGCGGACGATTATGTGACAAAGCCTTTCTCGATGACGGAACTGCTGGCGCGTGTGCGCGCAGTGATGCGCCGTATCCGGCCTGCTCTGTCCGAGGATCTGGTGACTTTCGGTGATCTCGTGATTGACCGTGCCGCCCATCGCGTGCGTCGTGGTGATCGCGAGGTGCATCTGGGGCCGACGGAATATCGTTTGCTCGATCATCTCATCCAGCATCCCGGGCGCGTCTTCAGCCGCGAGCAACTGCTCGATGCGGTCTGGGGCTCGGAAGTCTATGTCGAGGCGCGCACCGTTGACGTGCATGTCGGTCGCTTGCGCAAGGCGCTGGTAGAAAAGGGCGAACGCGACCCGATCCGCACCGTGCGCTCGGCGGGATATTCGCTGGACGAGCATTTCAGTAAGTAAGGTCTGAAGCGGACAACAGAAAACCGGCGACCCTTGCGGATGCCGTTTTTTTCTTTTTGCGCGGCCAGAAAACCTTACGCGAAGTCCTTGCGGCGTTCGCGGTTGCGGCGCGGCTGCATCGGCTGGTAGGCGAGTTTGGAATGCTCGGCGCAATAGGGCGAGTTGTGATCGGCGCCGCGGCCGCAGAAGTGGAAGTTCGGGCGGCCCGGATCACCGATCGGCCATTTGCAGTTGTGCTCGGTGAGCGTGAGCACCGTCGTGAGTTCTTTCGACGAGGAGACGTTTTCGGCTTCGGCGCGGGCCTCGGCGGCGCGCTTCATCGTGACTTCCGCTTCGTCGATTTCATGTGCCCGGTCTGCGACCAGCGGATCGGGACGACCGCGCACATGGGTCAATGTGCGGGGTGTCGGGGCACGGGGCCGGGCCGGACGGCTCGGTGTGGCACGGCCCGAAAGCCCCAGGCGGTGCACCTTGCCGATGACGGCATTACGCGTCACGCCACCAAGCTGCTTGGCGACCTGACTGGCGCTGAGGCCTTCGGCCCAAAGCTTTTTCAAGAGTTCAACGCGTTCGTCGGTCCACATGAGGTTTCCCCTCCGCCAAGCCCGGTGAGCCACGTCCGCAACGGCGGACAGCCCCCAAAAGCACCCATCAGGCGTATGGACGGCCCGCATCCGACCCGTCCATACTGGCCGAAAGATTCCGGCCATAGCTTTCCGGCCACACTATATTTCGTGGGCCTTAAGTCAAAATATACAATATGAGGGTAAGGCGTCGCAACGCCGTCGGGCCTCCGTCTGTTCCCTTATCCACAGAAAACGGCGGAAAATTGTGCGAGCCGCATTTCGGGGGAGCAAAGCGGGCGCGATGCTCTTATATGAAGCGCAAAGCATAAAGAAGAAGACGGGACCTGATATGAACGTGATCGCAGATGACGTGAAGAGCGCGGCAAAGGCTTTTCCGCAACATGGCGTGCGCCAGTTCGGCGCGGTGAACTGGCTTGGCATGTGGACGCTCTACGTGAAAGAAGTGCGCCGCTTCACCAAGATCAAAACGCAGACGATCATGGCGCCGATGATCACGACGCTGCTTTATCTCGCCGTCTTCTCGCTCTCGATGGGACGTCTGCGGGCCGATGTGCATGGTGTGCATTTCATCACATTCCTCGCGCCCGGCCTCATTATGATGACGATGATCCAGAACGCTTTTGCCAATACGTCTTCCGCACTGCTGATCTCCAAAGTGCAAGGCAATGTGGTGGATTATCTGATGCCGCCTCTGTCGCCGGGCGAATTGAATTTCGGTATCGCGGCGGCGGGCGTTTCGCGCGGCGTGGTTGTGGGTCTTGCAACGGCCATTGCCATGACCCCCTTTGTCGATATGAGCATCGCCCATCTCTGGGCGGTGCTGTTTTTCTCGGTCGGCGCTTCGCTCATGCTGTCGCTGATGGGCATTGTCGCCGGCGTCTGGTCGGAGAAATTCGATCATTTGCAGGCGGTGACAAACTTCGTGCTGCTGCCGCTGACATTTCTCTCCGGCACGTTCTATTCGGTCGAGCAACTGCCACCGCTGATCCATACGATCACCCATTGGAACCCCGTTTTTTATCTGATCGACGGTTTCCGCTACGGCTTTATCGGTCAGGCCGACGGCTCGGTGATGACCGGCGTGCTCGTCACCATCGGCATCAATGCGGTCTTCTGGCTCATATCGGACCGCCTGTTCCGCAAGGGCTACCGGCTGAAGAGCTGAGGGCGGCAAAGCCTCCCGCTTGACGGGCGGGGTATTCCGGCACTAGATTTCGCCCCACTAGACCCGTGGTGATTTGAGCCGACCGGCTTGCGGCCACGTTAAATAAATCGCTAAAGGGTCGGGAGGTTTCAGAACCCCGATCCCTTTGCCGGTCGGGGTTTTTTGTATTTCAGGGCCGGATGACATGCCCTATCCAAGCAGACGCAGGTGAACACCATGACCAAGACCCTCAGGCCCAAAACAGCCCTTGTGCATGGCGGAACAATGCGCAGTCAGTTCGGTGAAACGAGCGAAGCCCTGTTTCTCACGTCCGGCTATGTCTATGAGACGATGGAAGCGGCCGTAAAGCGCTTCACCAATGAAGAGCCGGGCTTTATCTATTCGCGTTTTGCCAATCCGACGATACGCATGTTCGAAGAGCGCATGATGCTGCTGGAAGGGGCGGGCGATGCACGCGCCACCGCAACCGGCATGGCGGCCGTGACGTCGGCGCTCCTGTGTTGCCTCAAGGCAGGCGATCATGTGCTCGCCTCGCAGGCCCTGTTCGGCTCGTGCCGTTTTGTCATTGAAGACCTGCTGCCGCGTTATGGCATCACCTCGACGCTGGTGGACGGACGCGATCTCAAGGCGTGGAAGGCGGCGATCCGCCCCAATACCAAAATCGTCTTTCTGGAGTCGCCGTCGAACCCGATGCTCGAAATCATCGACATGCGCGCGGTCGCCGACATCGCCCATTCGGTCGGTGCTTTGCTGATGGTCGACAATGTGTTCGCCACGCCGATCCTGCAACGTCCGCTCGAACAGGGCGCGGACATAGTTGTGTATTCGGCGACAAAACATATTGACGGTCAGGGCCGTTGCCTCGGCGGCGTTGTTCTGTCGTCGAAAGAATGGATCGCCGACAACCTCCATAATTTCATGCGCCAGACAGGCCCCTCGATCAGCCCGTTCAATGCCTGGGTGATGCTGAAAAGTCTTGAGACGCTTGATCTGCGCGTGCGCGAGCATTCGCGCAATGCGGAGGCTGTGGCGAACTTCCTTGAGGCGCATCCGAAAATCGCGCGGGTGCTTTACCCGACATTGAAAAGCCATCCGCAACACGAGCTTGCGATGAGCCAGATGGATATGGGCGGCGGCGTTGTCGCCTTCGATGTGGCGGGCGGACAAGCAGGCACGTTCCGCTTTGCCAATGCGCTGAAGGTCATCAAGATTTCCAATAATCTCGGCGATTCGAAAAGCCTCATCACCCACCCCGCGACAACAACGCATCAGCGCCTCACCGAAGAGCAGCGCGCGGAGGTCGGCATCAATGCCGGAACGGTGCGGCTTTCTGTCGGATTGGAGGATGTTCAGGATCTGATCGAAGATCTGGACGCGGCTCTTATCCATGCTTAAATGGCGCATTAATCTTTTCAGTGTCTATCTATTAAGAGAGGATTAGCGCCTGATCGGTATTGTTGTTGGTTGAAGAGGCCTGTTTTTACCGGCCGCTTCGCAGTGAGAGCGTCTCTCGCGTGCCGACGACAAACCAGAACGGTTGCGGTCCCGGCACGGATCACATCTAACGTCGCATTCGGGCAGGAACGCCAATGTTTAGCGCCACAAGTCATTCTATACATGTTGAAGTGGAACCCACTTTCCTCGCCGAGCAGTCCGAGCCGGAGAAGGATTATTTTGTCTGGGCCTATCACGTCATCATCGAAAACCGCGGCGAGCGGACCGTGCAACTGCGCTCGCGTCACTGGCGGATCACCGACGCGGCAGGCCGCCAGCATGAAGTGCGCGGCCCCGGCGTTGTCGGCGAGCAGCCCGTGCTGAAACCCGGCGAATGTTTCGAATATACATCCGGCACACCGCTCGCGACACCCTTCGGCATCATGTTCGGTACCTATGAGATGGAAACGGACGGCGGCGAAAAGCTTGAGGTTTCCATCCCCGCCTTCTCGCTCGATTGCCCGTTTGGCGCGCAACTGCCGAATTGATTTTCTGACATCCATTGCAATCGTCATGGTCGGCACCGTCTCTGACTCAAAAGAGGCCACGATCCATGTCTTCGGGATTTGCCTTCAGCGCAAAGCCGCGGATATGCGCGTCCAACCCGCGCACGACGTCGTCTGACTGATTGAATACAGAAACAAAATCAATCCGATGCGCTATAGTCGCCTCCGCATGAAGGAGCGTGACATGGGTCAAATATTTTCCACACGCGAGCTGATCGAAAAACTCATCAGCTTTGACACGACGAGCCGCAATTCAAATCTGGAATTGATCGGTTTCGTGGAGAGCTATCTCAGCGGTTACGGGATTGCCTCGCAGCGCGTGGCGAACGAGGACAACACCAAAACAAATCTCTTTGCAACAATCGGCCCTGCCGACAAGGCGGGCGGCATTGTTCTGTCGGGGCATACCGATGTGGTGCCGATCGACGGGCAGGACTGGCAGTCGGAACCGTTCAGCGTTGTCGAGCGCGACGGCTGCCTCTTCGGGCGCGGCACATCGGACATGAAATCCTTTCTTGCCTGTGCGCTTGCTGCCGTGCCGCGTTTTGTTGCGGCAAAGCCGAAGGTGCCCGTCTATCTCGCTTTGTCCTATGACGAGGAAGTCGGCTGCCTTGGTGTGCGGCCGATGATCGACGCAATCATGCGCAAGCTGCCGCGCCCGCAGGTCGTCATTGTCGGCGAGCCATCCGGTATGAAGGTCGTGAACACGCATAAGGGCATCCGCTCTTACGTCACCAAGGTCACCGGGCTCGAATTTCATTCAAGTCAAACCCAGCAGGGCGTCAGTGCCATTCAATATGCGATGGAACTGATTGCCGAACTCATGCGGCTTGCAGAAGAGATGCGCTTGCGCGAGGCGCCGGGCTGTCGTTTCGCGCCGCCTTATACAACGATCAATATCGGCCATATCAAGGGCGGTACGGCGGTGAACATCATTCCGCGCAGCTGCGTCTTCGGTTGGGAATACCGCTCGCTGCCGGATGCGGACCAGACGGAAGTGCTGACGCGCTTCAATACGTTTGCGGAGAATGTCGTTCTGCCGAAGATGCGCGCGGTTTTTTCTAATGCGCATATCGAGACGACAGTGCGGGCCGAAAGCCCCGGTCTTGCCGCGCGCGATGGCGATGCCGGCGAGACGCTGGTGATGCGGCTGGCGCAATGCAACGAGACGGAGGCCGTATCCTACAATACGGAAGCGGGCTTGTTTCAGCTCGCCGATATTCCGACCGTCATTTGCGGGCCCGGTTCGATTGATCAGGCACATAAGCCCGATGAATTTATCGCGCTGTCACAGGTTGCAGAATGCGACCGGTTCATGGCGCGGTTGGCAGAGCATGTGGGCTAGCAAGTGTTCCTGTTGTCCCAACCCCTCGCTCCATGAGAGGGCTGGAACAAGGGCAAGCGTTATTTGATCACGCCGACCATGGCGCGGTTGACCTGCGCGGTCATCAGCCGGTCAAATTCTTCCGCGAGTTTTTTTGTCAGATCGAAATAGGCCTGATCGCGTTCGTTGAGTGTCGCCGACTGGAGCAGCGTGCGCTCGCTGGTGGCCGTGACACCCGCTTTATAGGTCGCAACGCCGCCTGAGGATTTGGGCTGCATCACGGTGAGTTCGGCGCGCAGCGTGCCGATAATTTTCGTATCGACCTGATCGCCGAAAAAGCCGGTGAGCCCGCCCTTGGTTTTCAGTTTTTCTTCGACAACACGGGCGTCATAGACATTGAGGATCGCCTGACCCTGCGTGCCGACGGGGACGACGCGGGTGGTCAGCCAGCGCTCGGCCACGGCGGAGGGTGTTACCTCGTGAAGCTGCTCGATATTGGGTGCTTTGCCGGATGGCGAATAATGATTGTCGATGGCTGTCGTCTCGACATCGAGACGGATCGGCGCGCCGGTGAAGCCGATGTCGCTTTTGGGGGCGGGCGGCGGCGTGTCGGCGCAGGCGGCGACGGCAAGGAGCGATACGGCGACAAAAGCGCGGGCAATCAGTTTCATTTTCTTACTCACTCTCTCTGGCCTCTTTCAATTCATCTGTCTCGAATAGATAGATTTCGCTACAGAACTCACATTTTACTTCGACTTTGCCGTCCTGCACCATGTCGGCGATCTCATCGTCGTCAAAGGAGGCGACCACCGAGCGCGTGCGTTCGCGCGAGCAGCGGCAGGCAAACTGCACTTCGTTTTCTGCAAACATGCGCACGCCGTCTTCATGGAAAAGGCGATAGAGAAGTTTCGATGGCGCAAGGGCGGGATCGAGCAACTCGTGATCTTCAGCCGTGTTCAAGAGGATTGAAGCGCGGTTCCAGTTTTCTTCCTGCGTGGTCGGCGCGCGCGTTTCGTCTTGTTCGCGGAATCCTGTCAGCCCGCCGTCGCTTGCAATATGCTGGAGCATGATGGCACCGGCGCGCCAATGGGTTTCGGTGTGACCGTCCGCCCCGCGTTGCATCAGCGGACCGGCAGCGAGACGGATGGTGGTTGCCACCTGTTCCGAGCTTTGGAAATACTCATGCGCACTGGCCGACAGGCCTTCCGGCGCAAGGGCCACAATGCCCTGATAGCGTTCCATGTCGGCGCCCTGATCAATGGTGAGTGCGAGATAGCCTTCGCCCAGAAGATCGGCGGTCGTGCTTTTGCCAGAGGCAAGCTGCGCGGCGAGACGTGCCTCATCCATCTGCGCATAGCCACGGATGCGGCCATGCGGATGGTCCGTGTCGGGCGTTGCGTAATCGGCGACGAGCATATGCACGGGGCCTTTGCCCTGCGTCTGGAATGTGAAGCGGCCTTCGAATTTGAGCGCCGAGCCGATCATGGTGGTGAGCGCTAGCGCTTCGCCAAGCATACGGGAGACGGGTTCTGGATAATTGTGCTGGCGCAAGACGCGGTCAACGAGCGGACCCAAGCGCACGATGCGGCCGCGAATGCCGAGATCCTCGATCTGAAACGGCAAAACAAGATCGTCGCCCAAACTCACGTGGCTATCGCCCATCAAATCACTCAGTTCCGTTACCGTTGCTTCAGGAGAAACACCAAGCCAAAACGCCCTTCTGTGCGTGAAGGCGGTTTTCAGCTTCGTCCCAGACAACCGATTGCGGTCCGTCAATGACATCTGCTGTCATTTCCTCGTCACGATGGGCGGGCAGGCAATGCATAAAAATCGCGTCTGACCCTGCTGCCGCCATCAGGCGCTTGTTCACCTGATAAGGTGCCAGAAGATTGTGGCGATGTTTGGCCGCACTGGCCTCCGTCCCCATCGAGACCCATGTGTCGGTATTGACGGCATCGGCCCCTTTAACGGCCAATGCGGGATCGCGCGTGACCAGGATTCTGGCCCCCTTGGCCTTGGCCCATGCGAGCGTGTCGGCGTCGGGCGACAATTCATCGGGACAGGCAATAGCCAATTCGAAATCAAGCTGGACGGCGGCATGGATCCATGACGTCACCATATTATTGCCGTCACCGACCCATGCGATTTTGCGCCCCTTGATCGGACCTTTATGTTCTTCAAAGGTCATCACATCGGCCATGAGCTGACAGGGATGCGAGCGGTCTGTGAGACCGTTGATCACGGGCACCGTTGCGTATTCGGCAAGTTCGGTGATGTGCTTGTGATCCGTCGTGCGGATCATAATGGCGTCCACATAGCGCGAGAGAACACGCGCCGTATCGGCAATGGTTTCGCCGCGACCAAGCTGTGTGTCATTGCCGTTAAGCAGCAGCGTCTCGCCGCCGAGCTGGCGCATGGCAACGTCAAATGAGACGCGCGTGCGGGTGGACGGCTTTTCAAACAGCATGGCAAGGAGCTTGCCCTTGAGCGGGCTGTCAGCGTCGGGCATCGCTTTCGCCATGCCGTTGCGCAGCCGTTTGCGCTTCACGCTGTCATCAAGCATCAGCCTTATGTCGACGGGCGTGACCGCATCGAGATCAAGAAAATGTCTGGTCATGCCACGGCCCCCTGAGCTTTGGCGGCCTTGGCCTCCAACGCCTTGCAGGCGGCGTGGAGTTTGGTCATCGCTTCATCGAGATGCGCCTCGGTGATGATGAGCGGCGGCAGCAGACGCACCACATTGTCGCTCGCGCCTACGGTGAGCAGGTGCTCGGCCCGCAACGCTTCGACAAGTTCGGTATTCGGCACTTTGGTTTTGATACCGAGCATCAGCGCGGCGCCGCGCACGCTGTCGATGATAGTCGGATGTTCATCGGCAAGCTGTGCCAGTTTCTGCGCGGCCTTGACGCCCATCTCGTTCACATGCGCGATAAACTCTGGCGCGACCATGAGTTCAACCGCCGCGCTGGCGACTGCCATGGCAAGCGGATTGCCTCCATAGGTCGAGCCATGCGTGCCGACGACCATGCCGCGTGCGGCAGCTTCGGTCGCAAGACATGCGCCGACAGGGAAACCGCCGCCCAGCGCTTTTGCCACCGGCATAATGTCGGGCGTAATGCCTGCAAGTTCATGCGCAAAGAGTTTGCCGGTACGGCCAAAGCCCGTTTGCACTTCATCGAGGATAAGCAGGATGCTGTTATCGTCGCAGAGCTTGCGGATGGTGCGCAGAGCGTCGTTGGGCAAAACGCGGATGCCGCCTTCGCCCTGAAGCGGTTCGATGAGCACGCCTGCCGTGTTCGGACCGATGGCGGCTTCAAGGGCTTTTACGTCGCCGAAGGGCACCTGCACGAAGCCTGGCATGGCGGGACCGAAGCCTTCGAGATATTTCGGATTGCCGCCCGCCGCGATGGTCGCCAGAGTGCGCCCGTGGAACGCGCCTTCAAAAGTGATGAGATCGGTGCGCTCCGGATGGTCGCCGGCATAGTGATATTTCCGCGCCATTTTGATCGCGCATTCGAGCGCTTCGGCACCGGAATTTGTGAAAAAGACCGTATCACAGAATGTCGCGTCGATGAGCTGCTTGGCGAGTTTTTCCTGTCCGGGAATGCGGTAGATGTTGGACAGGTGCCAGACCTTTTGCGCCTGTTCCATGAGGGCGGCGATCAGTTTCGGGTGGCTGTAGCCCAAAGCGTTGACGGCGATGCCTGCGCCGAAGTCGAGATAGCGCGTGCCCTCTTTGGTGAAGAGATAAGGGCCTTCGCCCCGCTCAAATTCGAGGTTGGCCCGCGCATAGGTCGGCAAAACTGGGGTAATCACGGCAAAAGTCCTTCTCAATAGTCGGGGACCGACGGGCGCCGCTGAAATGAAGCGGTGGAATTGCCCAAAGGTCCGGCGAGGGTACGGAAAACGGGTCGCAGGCATGACGAAACACCCTGAAACATCAGGGGTCAGGTCGTCAGCGTCGTCGTGTCCCGTGCAGGATCATCTAGATCTCTCCGCGCCTCGTTTAGAGGGTCTTTTCCCGAAAAAGGGTCCGAACCCAATAGAAAAAGCCGCCCCATCCGGCGCGGCTATCTGAGAAGTGGCTGAGTATTACGGAGTTTGGGGCAAACTGTCAAATGGGCTTGGCGGGGGGTTAAAGGGCGACTTATAACGGGCGGGCGGACCGAAACGGCCCCGATAAAGGCGAGACATGACCAAAGCGGCGGATGACCTTTTCCCGAACCATGACGGGCTCGAAATTCGGCGCGGGCCGGGGCAGTTGCACGCGACCGGCATTCTGCCTGCCCACGGCATCGAGGGTCTGATCCGCGAACAGGAAATCTGGGGCCTGCGCGAGCTTGACGCCAATCAGGTGCAGCCCGCGAGCCTTGACCTGCGGCTGGGCCCGCAAGCCTATCGCTTGCGCGCGAGCTTTCTTCCCGGCCCGACGCGCGGTGTCATGGAATGTGTTGAAGAGCTGACGCTGCACAAGATTGATCTGACCGGCGGCGCGGTGCTCGAAACGGGTTGCGTTTATCTCGTGCCGCTGGTGGAAGCGCTGGCTTTGTCGGAGCGCACATCGGCATCGGCAAACCCTAAAAGCTCGACAGGGCGGCTCGATGTCTTCACACGATTGATCACCGATTTCGGCACCGAGTTTGATCAGGTCGTCGCGGGCTACAAGGGGCACCTCTATCTGGAGATTTCGCCGCGTACCTTTCCCATACTCGTGCGGCCCGGATCGCGCCTTGCACAAATCCGTTTCCGTCGTGGTTCGCATACAAGCTCGGATGCGGAGATGCAGCGTCTGCATGATGACATCAAACTGGTGGACGGCGACGCGGACATTGACGGCGGCATTGCGCTGACCGTCAATCTCATACCGGATAAAGAACACGACATTGTCGGCTACCGCGCCAAGCGCCATTCGGGTGTCATCGACGTTGATAAAGTCGGCGAATATGAGGTTCTGGATTTCTGGGATCCAGTAAAGGTGCGGCCCGGCAAGGGGCTGATCCTCGATCCCGACGAGTTCTATATTCTCGCCTCCCGCGAGGCGCTGCATATTCCGGCCACGCACGCGGCTGAGATGGTCGCCTACAATCCGCTGGTCGGTGAGTTCCGCGTCCATTACGCGGGCTTTTTCGATCCCGGTTTCGGCGCGCGCGAAGCGGGCGGCACGGGCAGCCGCATTGTGCTTGAAGTGCGCAGCCATGAAGTGCCGTTCATTCTCGAACACGGGCAGATCATCGGGCGTTTCGTGCTGGAGCGCCTGACCGATCGTCCGACAGTGCTTTACGGCGCGGGGCTCGGCTCCAGCTATCAGCGGCAGGGCCTGAAGCTCTCCAAACATTTCAAAGCGCTCTGAGCGATGGCGGGGCTCAAGGCGCGGCGCATCGGCGGACGGGTATTGGGATTCGTCGCGCTCGTTCTCTGTCTTGAACTTGGCAATCTCATGGTCTGGGGTTTAGGGCTGCCTGTGCCCGGCACAGTTATCGGCATTCTGATTTTGCTGCTGGGACTGGCGGCGTTGCGCCATGTGCCGGATACTTTGAACGATGTATCGCTCTGGCTGCTCGGGCACCTCAATCTTCTCTATGTGCCTGCCGGTGTCGGCGTCATGGGCTATGTGGCGCTGGTCGCACAAGACTTCTGGCCCATTGTCGTGACGCTTTTCCTGAGCACGTTTCTCGCAACGCTTGCATCTGCGCTCGCCTTTCGCTGGGCGGCGGGGAAAAGCCGATGAGCTATACTGGTTTTCAGTTCATGGATTGGGTGAAGGTGGGTGAGGGCGCCTTCTGGCTGGTGCTCACCATCGGGCTCTATATGGTTGCCCGTGCCTTGCAGAAAAAGAGCGGCGGCAATCCGTTGGTGAATGCGGTGCTCGTCGCCGCATTGCCGATCATGCTCCTGCTTTATTTATTTGATGTGCCGGTCGCGCATTACGCCTTGGGTGGTTCAATCCTGTTATGGGTGTTGGGACCGGCAACTGTGGCGCTTGCCATTCCTCTTTACACGAATTTTTCCCATGTGAGGGCGGCGTGGCGGCCGATGGCGGTGGCGCTTGTCGCGGGTTCCGTCGTGGCGGTCGTCTCATCCATCGTCATCGGTCATCTGCTGGGGGCGAGCATGGAGACCGTGAGGTCGCTGGCACCCAAGACCGTGACGACGCCGATTGCCATGGGCATCGCACGCGAGATCGGCGGCATTCCGGAACTCACCGCCGCCTTTGTCATCTTTACCGGCATCATTGGTGCGGTGTCGGCGGCGTTTCTGTTCCGGCTTGTCGGTATCAAAGACGAACGTGCGCGCGGCTTTGCCTTCGGTGTGGCCGCAGGCGGCATCGGCACAGCGCGCGCTTTTCAAGAAAGTCTGCTCACCGGCACCTTCTCCGGCGTCGGCATGACGCTCAATGGCATCATCACAGCGATTGTGCTGCCGTTGTTGTGGCTCTGGTTCGCCTAGGAGCGATGTACGCTGCCGGTAAGCGCTGCAATCGGATGCATCAGTGTCAGGCGCGTGCGCGACAGCAGGTGACCAAAGCGGCGTTTCCATTTGCTGTTTGAGGCAAGACGGAACGTGCGGGACACAGGCTGCGCAAAACGCGCACCGTTCCATGGTACGCGGATAACATCAGGGATAGCATGCGCCCCTTGATCGTTCGCGGTCTTTATCACCAGTGAACCGTCAAAGCCGAAGAAATAGCGTGGGCCGAAGGTGAGCGAGGGATCGGTGAGATCGAGGACCGGCAGCGGCTGGTGCGGCAGCCTGAGATCAATGAAGATCATATTGCAGGCCGTTGTGGCGACGAGACCGTAATCCTGACTGCGAGCGAACTCAAAAGTCGAACGCGCTGAGTTGCCCATGAATTGACCTTGGGGATTTTCAAAATAGACATCAATCGGGATTGTCGGATTGATTTCGATGACGACAACTTTGGGTCGGAATTTTTTCAGCGATTTCCAGATGGCAAGATCATCTGAATCAATGTCGATGGACAAAAGATCAAGCACGCCTGTTTTGCCGACATGGCTTTTGTCGAGCAGCGCATCAAGCGAGGTCGGACCTTCGCGCATCACCCAGGCGCAGATATTATCCGTGCCCGCCCGTGTCACATTGCGTTCAAGGTCCTGGAAGCGGTCTTCTTCCCCTTCGATATAAACGCCGTTCCAGCTTTTTTATAGAAGGCGAAGGTGTTGGACAGATGCTGACCGTCCCATGCGCCGAACTCGCAGAACGAGCCCTGCGCAATGCCGAGCCGGTCGAAAATCTCAGCCAGCACCCCGTCCTCGCCCGCCTGCGAAAAAGTATTGGCACGTGTCTCGCTCAAAGGTCGCAAACTATCCGCCATAAGCCCCCGCTTTGCAGATCAGCGCCGGACAACTCTCCCCGTCCGGCTGCGGATCAAACATAATGCGCTAAAGGCGGGAAGGGAAACCCTCAGTTTGATGGTTTTTGACGAGGCCGGAGGCTTGCTTTGGACGGGGCGGAAAGGCTAGTAAAGCGGGACGCAGCGGGTGTAGCTCAATGGTAGAGCTTTTGCTTCCCAAGCAAGTGACGAGGGTTCGATTCCCTTCACCCGCTCCAGGCCTCATTCCGGTGACCCCTCGCTTTTTCTGGCATTGCGTTCGCAGCGGGGGTCCGGTTCCCTTCACCTTCTCCAAATCCCGTCGGCCAACAAGATGCAGCATGAACTGAACGCAGGCGATCTGCTGGACGGATAGGGTCGCGTGATCGAGCCGGTTACGTAACCTCCGGGGGCACACGCCATGGCCGCGCCGCCGCCTTTGACATCAAAGTCCTGCGGTCCATCCAGCATCAGGTCTTCGGGCATTTCTCGGGCTTTGTGGTTCTGGACGACGGACGTAAACTGGAGATCAACCGCTTTCTGGGTTTTGCCGAAGAAGTGCAGAACCGCTGGTAATTTTTTATCGCAACGAATTTGAGCGCCCATGCCGACCTCGCTTTACACGCTGTTCCAGAGTGCCTTTCCCGATGATCGCAAACGCGTGGCGCTGGAAGCGCCGGACCGCGCGGGGCTGGGCCGGACGGTGAGGTCAAGCTGGTCCTACAACGACCTCGAAAGCGTCGTCGCGCGATATGCGAGCCTGATAGGCGCGTTGACGCTGAAACGCGGTGACCGTGTCGCCGTGCAAGTCGAAAAATCGCCCGAAGCGCTTTTTCTTTATCTAGCCTGTCTGCGCGGCGGGTTTGTTTTTCTGCCGATGAACACGGCCTATCACACAGACGAGGTTGACTATCTGGTCGATAATGCCGAACCGGCGCTGATGGTCTGCGACCCGTCGCGCGAGGCGGAGGTGGCGGAGATCGCCCGCAGGCACGGCCATATGCAGGTGCTGACGCTCGACGCGCTAGGGCGCGGCACATTTGCTGAAAGTGCGGCCCGTGTGCGCGATGCGCTGCCGCCGGTTGATTGTGCGTCGAAAGATCTGGCCGCGATCCTTTATACCTCAGGCACAACCGGCAAGCCTAAGGGCGCGATGCTTTCACATGGCAATCTTGCGGCCAACGGTCTGGCGCTGCGCGATGCCTGGGCTTTCACCGAGACCGATGTACTGCTCCACGCTCTGCCTGTCTTTCATGCCCACGGGTTATTTGTGGCCTGTCACACCGCGCTTCTGTCCGGCGCGAAAATGATCTGGCTGGCAAAGTTTGACACCGCTCAGGTCCGCGAGCATCTGCCCGATGCGAGCGTCTTCATGGGCGTACCGACCTTCTATACGCGGCTTCTCGACGATCCGAAGTTCGACAAAAATCTCGTGCGCCATATGCGGCTTTTCACCAGCGGTTCTGCCCCTCTGCTTGCCGAGACGTTCGAGGAGTTCAAATCACGCACGGGGCTTGCGATCCTTGAGCGCTACGGCATGACCGAGACGGGGATGAACACCTCGAACCCCTATGCCGGAGAGCGGCGCGCAGGAACGGTGGGATTTCCGTTGCCCGGCGTAGAGGTGCGCGTGGTGGCAGGTGATGACGCGATTTGCGGCACGGGCAAGATCGGCGATTTGCAGGTGCGCGGGCAGAACGTGTTTTCGGGCTATTGGCGTATGCCGGAAAAGACGGCCGAAGAATTTGCAGATGGTGGCTGGTTCAGAACAGGCGACGTCGCGCTTATCGACGCTGACGGCTATGTGCATCTCGTTGGTCGCGCCAAAGACCTCATCATTTCCGGCGGCTTCAATGTCTATCCGAAAGAGATCGAGGAACTGATCGACGATATGCCGGAAGTTCTGGAGAGCGCCATTGTCGGTGTTACGCATCGCGATTTCGGCGAGGTAGGCGTGGCGGTTATTGTGCTGAACAAGGGCGCGACGCTTGATGAGGCGACGCTCATCGCCCGCGTCAAGGCGAAAATGGCCAATTATAAAGTGCCCAAGCACGCTTATTTTGTCGACAGCCTGCCGCGCAACGCGATGGGTAAAGTGCAAAAGAACCTGTTGCGCGAGACCTATAAAGACGCGTGCAAATAGAATTCAGTCGAGCACGACCGGATTGATCATCTGGCGACGGTCGCTGCCGCGTTCGCTGGAGCGGCGCTCGACTGCGGTGCCGTCATCGGCGCGACGGCGACGGTCTGGCCCGACATAGGCGCTGGACTCAACAAAGGAACGCGGCTTCTTCACGGTTGTTGTGAGGCGCATGAGAAGCTGCGCGGCAGTAAACGGTTTCAGCATGATTTCGCTGGCGCCGGCGTCGCGTGCGGCCACGATGCGCTCGCGCTCGGCGCGCGCGGTCACGAACATGACAGGCACCGCATGAGGCAGCTTGTTCGAGCCCTTGCGCAGAAGGTTGAGGAATTTCACACCGTCAAGCGGCGCGTAATCATCGACAATAACAAGGTCAACGGGCTCGATCATCAGGGATTGAATGGCAACCTGCGCCGAACGGCCATGCGTGACATTGTGAATGCCAAGCTCTTCGAGCACGCCGCGGAAAATTTGGAACATCGGAAGATTGTCAACGATGACAAGTGTGTTCAGTATACGGATCTGATCAGGTCCGAGTTCCGTCAGGGTCGCGCTTTCGTCAAATAGATTTCCGCCCATGATGTTCACCATCCTTGATGTTCATCTTATTCTGAAATCAGGACTGCATTATGGGCGCAAAACGTATGCAAAAGGTTAGGAAAGATAATAAATCATTCGTTAAGCCAGATCAGACTTCGATTTTCCGGTCGGCAGCGCGACGCGCTTCCGGTGCTTCTTTTTCGCGGCGGCGACGGTCCGGCCCGACAAAAGCAGGGGCTTTGATCAGCGGACGTGGCTTTGCGAGCACGGTTTCGATCCGCGTTATCATTTGAGCGGCGGAAAAGGGCTTGGAGAGAATTTCGGTCACACCGGCATCACGCGCGGCAAAAATTTCGCTTTTCTGGGATTTGGTGGTGAGCAGGATCACAGGCACGGCGCATGAGGATGTTTTGGACTGCCGCAATTCTTTCACAACAGCAAGACCGCTCAAGGGAGGCGCAAGGTCGTCGATCAGCATCATGTCGATGGCCTGGTTGTTCATAATATCCAGCGCATCTGCCCCGTTGCGGGCTTCAAAAATACGCCCGATGCCCAATGATTTGAGAATGCCGCAGATGAGGCTCGACATATGTGTCGTGTCTTCCACCACCATCACGTTGAGGGAGGCGTAGACCCTCTTGTCGAAGGCATTCTGGCTCGGCCGTGGTATGATTTTTTCTTCGATGGTCATGGCAGACAATACGCTGGAGGAACATTTCTATTACAGGTGCCCAGCATCACCCGAATTTCTGAACGAGACGTTACCGAGATGCTTTGGTTTGACGGCATTGCGATATGCGATCGCTTTCATCGCACCGGCGTGTCGTTCCGCCCACAATGTCGAAATGCCATGATCAGTTTTCTCCCAATGGAAAGGCGCAGAGAAAAGTTGGTAGAGAGCCTTGTAGGCGCCCCATGAAATGAGAAGCCAATAGACAGGCATGGACAGTGCCGAGAAGATGAGCGGATGCAAGCTGCGAGCGGAAGCCGCCGCCATGCCCGATGCGATCGACGCGATGTAGCCGAGCGCCAGAACGGCAAGATTGAAGTCGGTCACTATGTCGGTCCGGAAGACGGAAGCGACGGACCCGGTTTCGAGATAGGCTTTCAGAAGTGTTGCAGAGAGCGCCAGATAGAAAATAGGGTGCACCAGATTGGCAAGGCAGAACCCACCGATGACGACCTGAAAACCGATAAAGCCGCGCGGTCCGAGCGCGCGCCAGAGCTGCACCGGATGGCGCATCCGCACGAGATAGGTTTGCAACCAGCCTTTGATCCAGCGCGACCGTTGACGCAGCCAGTTATCCATGCGGCAGTTGGCTTCTTCAAAAGTGGTTGATCGGATGATGCCGGTGCGAAGGCCGAGCATGGCAAAGCGCATCCCGAGGTCGGCATCTTCTGTGACATTGAAGGGATCCCACGCGCCCGCCTCGCGCAATGTACGGGTGCGGAAATGGGTGGATGTGCCACCGAGAGGTATAGGCAGACCGAGCCTTTCGAGTGTCGGCAGAAGGAGATCGAAAAAGGCGGCATATTCCAATGTGAACTGCCGCGTCAGCCAGTTTTCAAACTGATTGTAGAAATTGAGTCGCGCCTGCACACAGGCAAGCCTTTCGTCATCCTTGTCGAAAGCGGCAAGCGCCCGGCGAAGCTGGTCGGGTTCCGGCAGGTCTTCTGCGTCATAGACCACGAGGTAGTCGCCACGCGCAAAACTCAAAGCATAGTTGCAGGCTTTCGGTTTGGTGAGGGGAAGGCTGTGGGGTACGCTTATGAATTCAATGCTGTCAGGCAGTTTAAGAGCTTTAGCAGCGGCAATCGTTGCACTGTCACTCTCTTCAAAGATCAGCATGATCTGCAATTTCTCGACCGGATAGTCGAGACGGTTCAGCGCTTCGATAAGAATGGGAAGCACCGCCGCCTCACGAAAAAGCGGTACAAGCACGGAATAGACCGGAAGGTCGCGGTCGTCATGGACGCGGAGTGCGCGACCGGCATCGGGAAGCGCGAAATCGTTCATACCGCGCCCGACAAAAATGGACATGATTTTGAGAACCGCGATCGATAGAAAGCACAGCGCGAAGACGAGGCTAATGCCCACGGTCATCAGATAGGGTGAGAGAGCCCCCAAGCCGATGGTGAGCACCGGGAGTGCGAGGAGAACGGCGGACTGTTTCGGTCTGAAGCGGTGTTGCGCGGAATTTTCCGGCGAGGTTTTGGCAAGGTGAAGCCGGGCACGCTCATTGAGTGCGTTGTGGAACCGCTCCTGAATAGCCAGACGGATCGCTTTTGGCGTCACCACATAGATGAGGCAGGGCCGGTCCTCGTGCGCTTCAATACACGCCCGCACCCGGTCGGGATCTGTCGCCACATAGACGACTTCGCGATTGATCCAGCGCCACGGCATATATTGATGCGCGATATAGTCATCAAGATCAGCGGTGCTCGCAAGTGTCGGATCAATCGGCTGGTGTGTGAGATCAATGAAAGGCGATTGCGATTGGATGGAGATAAGGCGGGCGGTGTCAATGGCGTGTAGGCCGTCTGAGCTGACGAAGCTTTCGCCGGAGGAATGCTGGCGGCGGAGCAGCCTGTCAAGCGGTGCTTGCGCGATGAACCCCGTCCTGACCGCAAGCTCGCCCAGAAGCGGACGGCGCGGCCGGAAACTGTGCCACCTGAACGGTGAAGCATTCTCCGAAAAGCCACCGACGCGAACCTCTTCAGGCCGACCATCGTCTTTAAGCGGGGGATTTTTGCCGACACTTTCCCTTCAGAACGGCGTGAGCCGTTCTGTGTCCAGCTATCTCTCGGTGACATCGCGATCCTCATTCCGAGGGTTACACGCACGCGATACTAAACAATCAGATCACGGATGAATTTCACGAAAGTAAAACGGAAAGTTCAGTTTGGAATAAAACCAAAGGTCAGGATGATCGCTTTGATGGGGCACAAGACTTGCTTTTCTGTGGATGAAATGAGGTGGAACTCGCATATTGCGTCTTTCTGCGGGACAGAGGACGCTTCGCGCTGTTTCATTTTGAAACAAGTCTGAGACAGGCACAGAATGCGCGCGCTGTTCTATATCAACCTGCTGGCCATCGTGATCATTTCGGGGGTTCTCGCCCAGATGTATCAGGGAATGCCGCTGCCCTGGCTGCGGGGCGACGTAGGGGCGGCGTATTTTGCAAAGCCTGAGAGCAAAGTTACTATTGCCGAAGAACCCCGGCCTGAAGATGCCGTGACGCCCTTGGCGAAGCCCCAATCGGAGTTGGTTGAAAAACCGGCTGCTGCTGTGGCGACGACGGCGGGCGGTCATCCATTGCGCGTACTGACCGAGGGTGCCTATCCTCCCTTCAACGGACGCAATGGTGCCGGTGCGCTGGTCGGCTATGACATTGATATGGTCCATGCGATTTGCATGCGGCTCGAACGGCAATGTGAAATTGAAACGCGGAGCTGGAAGGCGCTGCTCGTAGCGTTGAAGCGGGGCGAGGCCGATATGGTTGTGGCCTCCATGCTCATTCCCGACAAAGCAGGGTCTGGTGTCAAAGCGGGCAAGGAGATCGCTTTTTCCGATGCCTATTATCAGACGCCGGGCCATTTTGCAGGACGTCGCGATGCGAAAGCACTAAGCGCCGGATCGTTCGCCACGCAGATGATCGCTGTGCAGGCAGGCAGCACACATGAGGCTTTTCTGAAAGTGCGGTTTGCCGGTGCTAAACTTTTAACTGTTCCGACACTGGATGATGCGGAGGCAGCTCTTATCGATGGCAAAGCCGATCTTGTCTTTGGCGACCGCAATGCGTTGCTCTACTGGATGAAGCGCGGCGGCGGTTCCGGCTGCTGCCGGATGATCGGTGGCGATTATGTCGATGCGGCTTATTTCGGCACGGGCGCGGGCATTGCGTTGCGGGCAGCAGACACAAAGCTGCGGGCGGATGTGAACAAGGCCATTGCCGACATTGTGCAGGACGGCACGGAGCCAAAAATCGCGCGGCCTTATTTCGGCCAGTCTATACGCTAGGCTTTTGCCTCAGCCATCAGATCGCGCGGACGGCCGAAGAAAATCGCATCGGCCTTGCCTTCGGTAATATCGGCCCAGCTTTCTGCTTCCGGAAAATCAAATACCATGAACCCGCCTGTCGGCACGCCATTGGCAACGCGCAGCGCGATCTCTTCGTCGGGGTCGCGTGCAAGCGCCATGGCCAGCAGCACGAGGCCGGGATTATGCGAGACGATGAGAAGGGTCGAGGCGCTTTCAGGTGCGCTATGGGCGTGTGCGATCAGGACATCCGGCATGGCATGATAAAGCGTGTCGTCATAGGTGACTGGCACATCGGGGCCGAGCGCCTGAGCGAGCGGTTCGCAGGTCTGCGAGGCGCGCCGTGCGGTCGAGCAGATCACATGATCGGGACGATAGGGCGAGTGGGCAATATAGTTTGCCATGAAGGCGGCGGCTACTTCACCGCGTTCGTTCAGCCCACGCGAGAAATCATCATTCGCCGGATCGGACCAATCGGACTTGGCGTGACGCATGAGACAGAGGCGTTTCATAATTTGTCTCCGTCGGCCACGCTTTTCGTATCATTGTTCAGAAACGGCAAGATAAGGCTCCAGAAAAATCGGCCGGGTTTGCTGTCGTCAAGTCCGGCAAGGCCGATACGCATCGTGGCAAGACCGGCTTTGTCCACGCTATGATATGTAGCAAAAATCCTATCCCAGAGTGACAGATTAAATCCAAAATTCCTGTTTTGTAATGTGACGACGTCGCTGTGATGGACGCGGTGCATGTCGGGCGTGACGATGACGCGGCGTAAAAGCTGGTCGGCCTTGGGCCCGAGCGCGATATTGGCATGTGAAAACATAGCCGTAGCATTGAGCAGAATTTCAAATGTGAGCACGGCCAAAGGCGGCGCACCAAGACCCGCGACAGCGGCCATTTTGATCATCATGCTGAGTGCGATTTCAAAGGGATGAAAGCGTAGCGCCGTCGTGACATCAAGGTCTGTATCGGAATGATGGACTTTGTGGAGCCGCCAGAGGAGAGGCACATGATGTGAGACGACATGCTGGCCATAGATGAGAAGGTCAAGCGCGATAAGCGAAAGGAGGAAGGCCAAGGCATAGGGCAGGTTGACGAGATGGAAGAGGCCGACATGGTGTGCCTCCGCCCAGATGGCTGTGCCGAAAGCCGCGACCGGAAAGGTGAGGCGCAGCAAAATTGTGCCTGCCACAATGAGGCCCAAATTGGAGCGCCAGCGGGTGAAACGATGCGGCACCCCACGCGCAGGCGACAAAAATTCAAGACCGACGAGAACGGCGAAGGCGAGCGCGAAACCCGTCAGGCGGATCGCGGGTTCACTTGCTATAAATATGGTCGTGCTCGGCATGGATAAAGTGTGAAACGAAACGGCGGGGGAGGAAAGGCCGCTCTTCGGCATGCGCCTGCGGCAAACACGTAACAGTCCGGGTCCGCCAAATTGGTTAGACTGGGCGTCACAAGAACAGGCGTGAGGTCGAACGATGATGAGCGCAAAACATGGAATGTTTCTTGGCATCGCGGCCATAGCGATGTGGGCTGGCGCAGTCCTTGCGGCGGAGACGGACGGGCCGGTCGGCGACGAAACCTTTGAGGGCGGTTTTTTCTGCGACGATCCGGCGCTCGATGTGCCTCTTATATGTCAGAGCACGATCAACCCGTCATTGCCACCGTTTGAGATGAAGCTCACGCGCCATGTCGATTCTGCTTCAGGCGCGAGCATCATCGACCGTATCGACATCACCCGCAAGGGCGAGACAGCACCCTTTCAAACGATTGCGCCGGTTGAATCAAACGTGCCTTCGAGCATTGAGCATAACGGCTTTGAGTTGGCGGATCTGAATTTCGACGGCTTCCTCGATATGCGCGTCGTGCGCTTCGTGCCTGCGGGACCGAACATGCCCTATCAGAACTGGCTTTGGTCGGAGGCAGACGGAAAGTTCCTTGCCAATCCGGGCCTCGACGATATTACCTCGCCGAAATTTGACGCCGATGCGCAGGAGATCAACAGCGAATGGCGAAGCAGCGTGTCCGAAAGCGGTGCAGATGTTTATACTTATGACGGCACAACGCCTGTGCTCATTCACCGCGAGACAGATACTTATGCAGGCAGCACCTGCACACGCACATTCTATGATCGTATCGAAGATGAGTTGAAAAAAACCGGCACCGGACCATGCGAGGACGGGGCCGCACCCAAGCCTTAAAGCGTCATAAAGCGCGCACGGGCACCGCGTTCGATGGCCGCGGCAACGAGCTTGTCGAGGCTCAGTGCATCGCGCAGCAGTTGCAACAGCCGCACTTCTTCCTGACGGACGGGCAGATCAACCGACGCGATTTCGACGGCGACCGCATAGCCTGTTTCGCGCAAGTGCGATGGCAGCGCATCACTCACCAGACCGAAAACCGCATCAAGCCCGCCATCTTCTTGCAGGATGGAGGCGCATTCCTTGGCAACCGGAATGAGGCGGTCGGCATCGAAATTACGGAAGGCAGGCAGGTGCTGCACGATTTCGCCAATGGTGCGCAATTCATTGTCCGACATGGCGCTGTCAACGGCGCTCATGGTGACCATGACATAGATAAGGGCGTGTTCGGGCGAGATCGTTGACATCATTTGTCCTTGGCGGTTTGAAGTGGCGCGAGCTTAGGTTGCGCCACCGATATGGGCAAGGGCCTAGAGCGGCGTTGCGAGAAATGCACGCGCACCGGCAATGGCGTCCGCCAGACCGACGCGCTCGACCACCACACCGTCAGGAAAAGCAGAGGTAAGTCTCGTGGGCAGACGCGCATCCAGCATGACAAAAACGCCTTTGTCAGACTGGCTGCGGATGAGGCGGCCAAAGGCCTGCTTGAGTCGCAGCCGCGTCAGCATATCGTCGTAACGTGCGCCGCCGAATTGACTGCGCCGGGCCTTGTGCAAAATGTCCGGACGCGGCCAGGGCGTGCGGTCAAAGACGATCATGCGCAGCGACCGGCCCGGTACATCGACACCGTCGCGCACCGCATCCGTGCCGAGCAGACAGGAATTTTCCTCGGCGCGGAAAATATCGACAAGCGTACTCGTGTCGAGTGCATCGACATGCTGGGCGTAAAGCGGAATGTCGGATTGCTCAAGCGGCGCGAGGATGCGTTCATGCACATTGCGCAACCGATGAATGGCGGTGAAGAGGCCCAATGCGCCGCCGCCTGACGCGAGGAACAATTCGCGTGTGGCAGCGGCCACCTGATCCATGTCGGAGCCTTTAACGTCGCGCACAACATAGATACGTGCCTGTCTGGCATAATCAAACGGCGAGAGCATGAAGGCGCGACGCGCAGGCGTGGCGAGATGTACCACGCCGGTGCGGATTTCAGCCGACTGCCAGTTATCGTCATCCGCCTCATCATCGGGCAGACGGTCGCGCAAGGTGGCCGACGTGATGACAACACCATGCGCAGGCTCCAGCACGCTTTGGGCAAAAGGTTCGCTCGGATCGCGCCAGTGGCGATGCATCCCGACATCAATATCGCGCCCGTCAACGCGCTCGATGGAAAACCAGTCAACAAAATGCTGCGGCGTCGGCTGGCCGATCGCAGCAAGCATCGCGCGCCATGAAGGGATTAGAATTTTTGCGCGGCGCTCAAGCCCGCGGGCGGCGGCATCCATGCGCGTGCGTGTGGCGCTGTCAAGGTCTGACGTTTGATTGTCGAGTTTGGTACGCAGCCCATCGGCGATGTTCAGGAGCGGCGTAATGAGCTTTTGCAATGACAGATCGAAAGCGCGGGCGGCGAGCGCCAATCCGTCAACCAGCGGTTCAACATCTGCCTCAAGCGAGAAGGGCGTGTCGTCGTTTTCGGTGCGGGCGTGAACCTGCTTATCCACAAGCGCCAAAAAAAACTCGGCCTCGCGTTTCGGGGTACCTTCATTGAGGCGCGATCCCCAGCCTGTCGACGGCAGCGTCAGGGCGGCGGTCATGGCGGCCGAGAGCGCCTCTTCGCTCGCGGTGTCGCCGCTGACGAGATCGGCAATTCGGTCTTCAAGCCCGCGTCCGCGCCGGCCGCGTGCGCCTTCAGGCCCTCTGATCCAGCGGCGCAGTTCGGCTGTTTCAAGCGCGGAAAGATGCGTGGAAAATGCGCTGTCGGCGGCATCGAAAATATGATGCCCTTCGTCAAAGACAAAACGCGATCGGGCTTCGCGTCCGCTCGGCTCTTCGTCTTCTGAATTGCCAGCGGCATCCGCTGTATGCGCATTGGCTTTGGGCGCAAGAAGTGCGACTGCCTGATCGAGTGCCGCCTGCCGCATGACAAGGGCGTGGTTTGCCACAACAATATCGGCGCGACGCGCTTTGCGGATCGCTTTTTCGATGAAGCATTTTTTGAAATGGGTGCAGGCGCTATAAATGCATTCGCCGCGCCGGTCGGTCAGCGCCCCGCGTGGCTCGCTGCTCACATTCATGCGCTGTGTGAGCCATGCGGGAAAATCGCCGCCGACCATGTCGCCGTCGCGGCTGGCCCGCGCCCAACGCGCGATGAGGCCCACAGTGACGCCTTGGCCGCTTGTGGCGGCGCGTACCGCCAGTTCCTCAAAATTCAAAAGACAGAGATAATTTTCCCGACCTTTGCGGATCACAGCCTTTTCGCTCTTTTCAGCGGGATCGGGATAGAGCCGCGTCAGTTCCTGATCAAGCTGGCGTTGCAGATTTTTCGTGTAGGTCGATAGCCAGACCGTGCCCTTGTTCCGTTCGGCCCAGAGGCTTGCGGGCGCGATATAGCCAAGCGTCTTGCCGATGCCGGTGCCTGCCTCTGCAATGACGATATTAGGTGCGCCTGCCGCTTCACGCGCGTTGAAGGCCCGCGCGGTGGCAGCGGCAAAATCAGACTGCGCAGGCCGTGCTTCGGCACCAGGTCCGACAAGCGCGGCGAGGCGCGCGCGGGCTTCATCTTCGCTGACAGGAAGCGAGGAGGGGGTAGGCCGCGGCGCGTCATCTTCCCATTCGGCCAGATCGTTCCAGACGTCGAAGCCGCGTCCGATAGGCGGGCGTCCGTCACGCGCGATAATGTCGGCAAGCGCCGCTTTGACGGCGGGGCCCCAGACCCAGCGGGCTTCATCCATGCGGATGGCGATACGCGCCGCGCTTGCGCGGTCGGGATAATGCGGCGAGCGCAACGTGGCGAGCAGGCGATGGGCAGCGACATGAAGTGTGAGCGCCTGATCTTCAGGCGGGCTCGAAGCGCTGAGGCCCAGCGCACGGATAAGGCCTGATGGCGTGGGCAGGCAGGGTGAGGCGGGATGCACAAAGGCAAAAAGATCGAGAAGGTCGAAGACTTGCGGGCCGACCACAGTGCCTTTGAGGGTCCGGGCTTTGCGGGACGTGAGGCCAAGCGCGATGCGCCGTGCCGTGAAGCCGCCATGGACGCAGAGGACAGCCGCACGCGACAGGCGGTCCAGCGCCTCGGTGGCTCCCAGCTCTTCGATTTCACCATCCGCACTTACCGCGACCGCACCCCAGCCGAGCGGTGCATCAAGACGCGCAGGCACGATTGCCGTCAACTCCTGCGGCAGAGTTGATGCCTCATCGGGCGAATCGGGAAAGGGCGTTTCAGTCATGGCCCGCCAGTATAGCGGCAGGCACCGGATTTAAGCATCAGGCTCGTTCATCGCGATGCCGGGATAAGCGCGGGCAAGCTGGCTCCATGTTTCGCTGATGCACTTATGGAGATGAGGCACTTCCTTGGAGCGCTTGTCGTCTTCGCGGGTCTCGATCGCGCGCGCGGCATCGGCAATCGCCACGAGGCCGATCATGTTGGCGACAGTTTGCATGGACTGGGCGTGAACTGCCATGTCTTGCGAATTGTCTTCGCGCCGTGCCTGCTCGATTTTCTCGTAGAGCGACAGAATGTTGTGCAAGGCTTCAATCATGCGGTCGGTTGCTTTTTCTGCTCCCAACTCGCGCTCCATCTCATAGAGATAGTCTTGGTCGATGAAGCGTTGAGAGCGGGCGCGTGAGGATGTTTCGGCAGCAGGTGCGGGGACTGTCAGCGGTGCGGCATCTGATGTTTCGCAAGGCAGCAGAAACCAGAATGTACTGCCCTGGCCTGGTGCGCTGTCCACTTCGATATGGCCACCCATGAGGCGCACGAGGCGATCGGAAATAGCAAGACCGAGTCCCATGCCGCCCGCTGCCTTGTCGCTGCCTTTAGCAAAGCCTTCAAACAGATGGGTGCGGGCGTCTTGCGTAAGGCCGATGCCGGTGTCGATCACCGAGAAGCGCAAGGCCGCTTTGCCGTCCGGCAGGTCGGCTCTCTGCATACGCAGGATGACGCCGCCGCTTTCGGTGAATTTGATGCCGTTGGAGATGAGATTGGTCAGCACCTGCCGCAGACGCTCGGCATCGGCGCGGATAGACGTGAGCGAGGAGGGCACCACATCAAGTTCAAGCGACAGATGTTGCCGGGCCGCAAGCGGGCGCAGATCGCGCGCAATGGTTTTCACAAAATCGACAGGATCAAAATGCGTCAGATGCAGCGTCAGCGTGTGCGCTTCCATTTGCGAGAAGTCTATCATGTCATGGAAAAGACCTTGCAACCGGTCGCTTGAGGCGCTCATGGCCTGTGCGAGATTGCTCTGGGCCTCGCTCAAGGGTTCGCGGCTCAACTGTGCAGCCATCGCACTCAGCGTTTCGAGCGGCAGGCTGACTTCCTTGCCCAAGATGTCGAGAAATTCGCGCTTGGCGCGGTCGGCGGCTTTGGCGCGTATTTCGGCGGCTTCTGCTTCGAAACGCTTTTGCTCGGTCGCAGCATGGGCGCGCGCCATGCGCTCGACGAGATCGGCATTGTCAAAGCGCAGGCGGATCGCCTCGCGATAGGCGCGGCTGATGTGTCGTGTCCAGGCGACCAGCGTATAGAGAAACATCAGGGACAGACCGACAGTAGCAAGCTGCAACGGGTCGTGCTGGATCAGCATGATGATAATTGTGGGCGTGACGGCGGTACTGATATAGGTGACGGCGGCAGGCAGATAGGTCGAGCGCGTGATGACGGTGGCAACACTCACCGAGGACAGGACGAGTGCATAAAAGATTTGCTGTGCGAACGTGGCGTTTTGGAGCCACAAAAGCCCGCCGACGCCCCATGTGAGACCCGAGAGGAAGCATCCCACTGCATACCGCCGCGCCCAGACAAGCGCATTGGGCACGACGTCAGGGTCGGCGCGAAAACCGGCGCGCACATGGTTGAAATAAGTCTGCGCGATGATCTGGATCGAAAGGACGATGCCCGTGACCCAGAGCGGCGCCGCGCCCCAGAAGGCGAAACCGACAATAAGAATACCGATAAAAATCGGCATACTGCTCGACTGGCCAAGATCAATGAGAAGCCGGATTTCTTCCGCTGTGACTCGGGTGGCGATGTCCGGCTTGCGGCGGATTGTACCAAATGTCGAGCTGTAACCCGTCGGCTTCGCAGATGCGTTTACGCCCGCACCGTCTCTCCCGGCGTCGGGGCCTCTGGCATTCTGCGGCGTGGTCGGCTCTGACATGAGACGTGTGCGGCTACACTCTGTGTTATGGACGGATTTTCTGGGTAGGTGCAGGCAAGCATAAGGCGTTCGTCCAGTCGCGTTGACTGGATCGGTGAGCGAGCTTAGGGTCCGATCACTTTACAAACCCTAAAGCATTTTTCCGGAACGACCATGTCCACAATCGGCCACAATTCCACAGATGGTGCCCTCCTAGACGCCGCCAGAGTATCAAAAGCCTGGACCTTTGAGGAAGCCCGCAAACTGGTGGCAAGGCTCGAAAAAGAGGGAAACCCGTCCGACCGAACAGTGCTCTTTGAAACGGGTTACGGACCCAGCGGACTGCCCCATATCGGTACGTTCGGCGAAGTCGCCCGCACGACCATGGTGCGCCATGCGTTTGAAATACTGGCACCGGGCGTGAAAACCCGCCTTCTGTGTTTTTCCGACGATATGGACGGTTTGCGCAAGGTGCCGACCAATGTTCCTAATCAGGAGATGTTGGCGAACTACATTAATATGCCGCTGACCAAAGTGCCGGACCCGTTCGGTACGCATCCAAGCTTTGGCGAGCACAACAATGCGCGTCTGCGTGCCTTCCTAGACAGTTTCGGCTTTGACTATGAGTTCGCCTCCTCGACCGCCTATTACAAGTCGGGCCGATTCGACGCGACTTTGCTGAAGGTGCTCGAAAAGTTTGACGAGATCATGGCGATCATGCTGCCGAGCCTGCGCGAGGAACGCCAGCAGACCTACAGCCCCATCCTGCCGGTGAGCCCAAAGACCGGCCATGTGCTGCTCGTGCCGCTCACAGCGCGCAATGTTGAAAAGGGCACGGTCTCTTATGCCGAACCCGACACAGGTGAAATCGTCGAAGTGCCGGTGACGGGCGGCAATTGCAAGCTGCAATGGAAGGCCGACTGGGCGATGCGCTGGGCCGCGCTCAAGGTCGACTATGAAATGGCGGGCAAGGACCTGATCGACAGTATCAAGCTCGCATCAAAAATCTGCCGCGTACTGGGCGTCAATCCGCCAGAAGGGTTCAACTACGAATTGTTCCTAGACCATGAGGGCAAGAAGATTTCGAAGTCGAAGGGAAATGGTCTTTCGATTGAAGACTGGTTGCGTTATGCGAGCCCCGAAAGCCTGCAACTCTTCATGTATCAGAGCCCGCGCACCGGCAAGCGGCTTTATTTCGATGTGATCCCGAAGAATGTCGACGAGTATCTCTCCTTTGTCTCGACATACCCGAAGCAGGAGATCAAAGAGCAGCTCGGCAATCCGGCCTGGCACATCCATGCGGGCAATCCGCCCTCGACCGAATTGCCGATCAGCTTTGGTCTGCTGCTCAATCTGGCGAGCGCTTGTCAGGCTGAAGACAAATCGGTGCTCTGGGGTTTCATCCAGCGCTATGCGCCGGACGCGACGCCGGAAAACCAGCCCAAGCTTGATCAGCTTGTCGGCTATGCGGTCAACTATTTTCATGATTTCGTGAAGCCCGCAAAAACCTATCGCGGGGCAACCGATATGGAAGCCACCGCCATGGCCGATCTCGCGCACAGGCTTGAAACGCTCGAACATGCCGAACCTCTGACGGCGGAAGAGTTGCAGACACTTGTTTATGAAGTCGGCAAGGCACATGGTTTTGAAAATCTGCGCGACTGGTTCAAAGCGCTCTATGAAGTGTTGCTCGGTGAAGCGCAAGGGCCGCGTTTCGGCTCGTTCATTGCGCTTTACGGCATCAGGGAAACCGCACGTCTCCTGCGTCGGGCGCTTGCAGGCGAGGACTTGTCCAAAGTCTGAGTTTGTGTGGTTGCATCAGTGGCAACGCTTCTGTGAATCTCGCACCATGATAGCGCAGACCCTGAAATATGTGGCTTTTTTTCTTGTACTCATCAGTGGGATGCAAGGACAAGCCGCATTCGCTGATGAGCTTGATGCTGCGCACGCGGCTTTCACGTCGGGTGATTTCATTGCCGCCGCGCGTCTGGCGCGTGATGAGGACAACGCGGATGCCTTTGCGCTCGCCGCGCGTGCCGAACTCGTGCAAGGCGATTTCATCGCCGCACCAAAAGACCGCTATGCATTGTTTGTTGATGCAGAGGCCGACGCACGCCGCGCTGTGGCGCTCGCGCCTGACAAGGCAGATGGCCATCTCTATCTCGCTTTGGCACTCGGTTTCATCGGCAGGCTCGACGGATATATTGCTGCGCATTTTGCCGGGCTCGCGCATGACGCCCGAAGTCACATTGACCGTGCTCTGGTGCTAGAGCCGGACAATGCCTGGGGTCATGCGCTAGATGGCGGTTGGAACCTTGAGATTGTGCGCGGTGGCGGCATTATCGGCGAGACGATTTACGGCGCATCCTTTGACAAAGGTGTTGCGGCCTATCGCCGGGCCTTGGAACTCGAACCCGGCAACGCCGCCATCGCCTATCAGTTCGCACTGCAGCTTTTAGGAGCGAATGCGTTTTCCTATCGCGATGAGGCCTATCGCGCCCTTGTCCATGCGCTGAAACCGAAGGACGAAAACGCCGCCGAGAAACTGGCCCGCGGCCGTGCGCAGCGTTTGAAACTGGCGCTCGACATGCGCGACACGCTGGCGCTCAAAGCGATCCTGCGCGAGGGGCTTGGCACAGGCGCAGGCGCAACCACACCGATGCCGTCTTCACCTGCGCACAAGCGTTGATCACTGGCTGGCCCAGACGATGCGCGCTATCCACAAAACTTCTTCAGGCTTCAGCACACGCGCTTCAAACGCGGGATTGAGCGAATGCAGCTCGATGCGCTTTTCGCTTTGCCGCGCCAGCACCTTGGCCAGCACCTCCCCCGCAATGGTTTTCACAACAACGCGGTCGCCTTTACGGACCGAGGCGGCAGGCGAGACAACGATCACATCGCCATCGCGATAAACCGGCATCATGCTATCGCCTGCGACTTCGAGCGCATAGGCGTTTTCGTCCTTCAGGTCGGGTAGCCGCACCTCGTCCCAGCCGCCGCCGACGGGAAAGCCCGCATCATCGAAATAGCCGCCATTACCGGCCTGAGCAAAACCGATGAGTGGTACGGGGTTTGTCCGCGCACCTGCGCTGTTGTCGTCAACAAGGGCGACAAACTCATTAAGACTAGCGCCGGTAGCATCAAGGATACGCGCCAAACTCTCTGTCGAAGGCCAGCGCGGGCGGCTTTCACTGGTGACGCGTTTGGATTTGTTGAACGACGTGGGGTCGAGCCCCGCCGCTTTGGCAAGCCCCGAAACGGAAAGACTATGGCGCGAAGCCAGCGCATCAATAGCAGCCCAAAGGCGTGGATGAGAGAGATTTGAAGGCATGATGCTTGAAGTAGGTTGATATTCCTAGGAACTATAGCCTATTTATCCGCCTTCACCAGTGAAAAATGGATGGCTCTTTCTTGTTCGCTCCGGTCCCCGCCGCTATGGTGCGCGCAACTCATCAAGGCGAACGACGGGACAGATGGCCAGCATTTACAAAATCGTGGGTGAAAAGGAATGGCGGGCGGCAGAAGCGGTCGGTCGCTTCACAGGGTCGGCTGTGGACGTTAAAGACGGTTTTATCCACTTCTCAACGGCGGCGCAGGCCAAAGAAACAGCATCGAAGCACTTTGCCGGTGTGGCAGACCTGCTGCTCGTTGAAATCAATGCCGAGGCGCTCAACCTAAAATGGGAAGTCTCGCGTGGCGGGGCTCTCTTTCCGCATCTTTATGAACCTCTGCCAATGAGTGCCGTGCGCCGGGTGGTGGACCTGCCGCTTTGCGCCAGCGGCGAACATCGTTTCCCCGATATAGCGGAATGATCGCATGAATCTTTTTCCGCTTGTCCGTCCGGCTCTCGGTCTTGTTGATCCCGAACGTGCGCATCGCCTGACGCTGCTGGGCCTACGTCTCGGCTTCGGTCCGACCGATCATGGGCTTGATCCCGTCTCGCTGGGCATCGACCGTTTCGGATTGCATTTCACCAATCCGCTTGGTATCGCGGCCGGCTTTGACAAAAATGGCGAAGTACCGGACGCCATGCTTGCCATGGGCATGGGCTTTGCCGAAGTCGGCACTGTGACGCCGCGCCCGCAACAAGGCAATCCACGCCCGCGCATTTTCAGGTTGAGCGCCGAGCGCGCGGTAATCAACCGTCTCGGCTTCAACAATGAAGGTCATGCCAGCCTGCGCCGTCGACTTGAGCTTCGTAAAGCACGCGGCGGCATTGTCGGTGTCAATATCGGCGCAAACAAAGACGCGAGCGACCGCATCGCCGACTATGAACTCGGCATCACGATATTCGAAGATCTGGCGAGTTATTTCACTGTCAACATTTCATCCCCCAACACACCGGGCCTGCGCGCGTTGCAAGGCCGCGGTGAATTGGAAGCGCTGATGACGCGCGTGTTAAAAGCGCGGACGGGCCATGTGCCGATCCTGTTGAAGATCGCGCCGGACCTCACCGATGCCGACCGCGCGGACATTGCAGCCGTTGTGCTTGATCTGAAACTTGACGGCCTCATTGTCTCGAACACGACAATCGAACGCGACGGTCTGGTGAGTGGCCCCTATGCAAAAGAAACAGGGGGGCTTTCCGGCAAGCCTCTCTTTACGATGTCGACAAAAGTGCTCGCCGACATTTACCGTCTCACTGGCGGAAAGATTCCGCTCGTCGGCGTTGGCGGTATTGCGAGCGGCGCGGACGCTTACACAAAAATAAGAAACGGCGCGTCGCTCATTCAGCTTTATTCTGCACTCAGCTATGACGGTCCGGCGCTCGTCACGCGCATCAAGCGCGAGTTGGAGGGCTACCTGAAGCGGGACGGTTTCCCGCATGTAGAAGACGCCATCGGCGTCGATGTAAAGTAAGGACAATCAATGCCCGCAGTCACCATTTGGCATAACCCGCGTTGCATGAAATCACGCGCCACTTTGTCTTTGCTCGAACAACACGGGCTGCAACCGACTGTCATCGAATATCTGAAAACGCCGCCCAGCGCCGCCGAGATCAAAGCCACGCTGAAGAAGCTGCATCTGACGGCGCGTGAATTCATCCGCAAGGGCGAGGACGTGTACAAGGAACTGGGCCTCGCCGATGCCGATGAAGGTCAGCTCATCGCGGCAATGGTGGCAAACCCGATCCTCATCGAACGTCCCGTCGTCTTTCATGGCGGGCGCGCAGCCTTGGGTCGTCCGCCCGAAAATGTGCTCGATCTTTTTACCGATTCGTAAGCGCCGCGTCTTCGACGCGCACCTCGTCGCGCCATCTTCTTCGCGAGACGACGAAAACAGACCGGTTCATGGTCTCCCGCTTATTCTTCTGCTGCCTTCAGCAAAAAGTGACCATGCGCGGCGGCCACGGGCTTGGCGCGGTCATCCTGCCAGGCTTCCGCATGAATTGTAGCAACGCGGCGACCCTGCTTGGTGATCTGGGCGCGACCATAAAGGTCTTGCGGCTTGCCGGAACGCAGATAGTCAATCGTGAGGCCGATGGGTTTCGGGATCGCGGTGATGCCGGTCTCAAACGCGACCTGAATGATCGCCGTCATTTCGAGAAACGCGCCGATGGCACCGCCATGGAGCGCCGGAAGAATCGGATTGCCGATGAGCTTGTTATCAAAGCGCATGACCGTCGTGATCTCATTGCCCTTCTGGTCGATGGTGATGTTGAGGAACTGCGCATAGGGGATCGCCTCAAGAAAGCGGTTGAGGTCGGTGGCGGGCGGATTGTTGAGGGCTTCGCTCATGGATCAACCCTCCTGCTTGTTAATGAGTACATCTTTGTAATCTACCGGCATGGCGCGGTTCGCCGCCAGCATGAATGTGCCGACACAGGTGGCAATGGGGTCAGTGGGGTCAGTGTGATAGGCCGTGCCGCGCACAAAGGCGATGTTGCGCGTGACCTTGTAGCAATGGGCGTGGCCCAGTAGCGTTTCGCCGGGCGTTGCCGGTTTCATGTAGTCGATGCGCAGATCAAGTGTCGCGATGGACATGCGCTCGGGCAGCGCAAGTTGCACCGCCACGCCGCAGGCATTGTCGAGCATGGCCGTGATGACGCCGCCGTGGATGACGCCGGTTTCAGCATTGCCGACGAGCTTTTTGTCATAGGGAACCATGAGCCAGCTTTCGCCCGGTTTGACGTCTTTGATGGTAAGGCCGAGTGCGCGGGCATGAGGCACATGCTCAATGAGCACGTCCTTCATCATATGAATATTTTCGGGCGTGAGCTGTAAATCACTGGACATGAGAATCGGTCGCCTGTTGTTTTGCGTCGGAAAGTGCACCCTAACATTACAGTTGCATTTTTGACTTGAGATGAGCGCGTCTGGCGGTGGCTTGATGTG